>NZ_JBHRSV010000028.1:297500-489839 GCF_042643335.1 Hyphobacterium vulgare | reverse complement strand
GGGGGGGGGGGGGGGGGGGGGGCCGGGAGGCTGTGCGTCAGCCAGCCGACCGGGGTGGGGGTATCAAGCGAGCCGTCACCCCACCCCGCTCCCGGACTTCTGCGAAGCCCGCTCGCGTCCCTCCCCTTCAAGGGGAGGGAGGCGATTCAGGAATTTGGTCGAAGCGCCTAAACGATTAGCTGGGGTCCCCATGAAAATGGGGACCTGAAGCAAGCACTCGGATTCGGTTTAGCGTTCGCGCGGGAACCCTGGACGGAGTGCGTCGCGGGTGGACGGAACCCCGGTCTTCGTGGACGCGAAACCGGGGAGCGTCTAACGGAGTTTTTCCAGAATCGCCTTGAGCGGCCAATGTTGCCGAAGGCGATACTCCGGTCGCGAAGGATTGTCACAGTCCCGTATCAGCCAATTGCGACAAGGCCTGAACGCCTCCACCAATCCTTCAAAGACCGCAGTGCGCTCTTCGGGTTTGGACCAATACCCAACGCCATCAAGCAGATTTACGGTCGGCAAACCCATCAACAGCAAAAGGTAGTGTTCGCCATCGAGCGTGGCGTTTCGATAGTCCCGATAGATCAGCTGTGCCGCGAAATTCTGTTGAAGTTCGCGAATTTTTTCCTCTGAAAATGAGGCGACGATTTCGTCTCGAATTCGATCCACCGCCTCTTCATCAGAAGTGGATTCGAGGAGCTTCGCGAAGCGATTCAACTGCTGCCGTGTCTCCTCGTCGAGCACCCTAGATCAACCCACTCAGCGGGCTCGAGGGGTCGGCGTATTTCTTCTTCGTCATGCGGCCGGCGAGATAGGCTTCCCGGCCGGCGATGACGGCGTGCTTCATCGCCGTGGCCATGCGGATCGGGTCTTTCGCCTCGGCGATGGCGGTGTTCATCAGGACTCCGTCACAGCCGAGTTCCATTGCGACCGCCGCGTCCGACGCTGTTCCGACGCCGGCATCGACGATGACCGGGACCGAGGTCTGTTCCACGATCAGGCGGATATTGACCGGATTCTGGATCCCCAGGCCCGAGCCGATCGGCGCGCCGAGCGGCATGATGGCGCAGCAGCCGGCGTCTTCCAGCTTGCGGGCATAGACCGGGTCGTCGCTGCAATAGACCATGACGTCGAAACCGTCGGCGATCAGCATCTTTGCCGCGCGCAACGTCTCTTCCATCTCGGGATAGAGATGTTTCGGGTCGGACAGGACTTCGAGCTTTACGAGATTCCAGCCGCCCGCCTCGCGCGCCAGGCGCAGCGTGCGCACGGCGTCCTCGCCGGTGAAACAGCCGGCCGTATTGGGCAGGAAGACGTATTTCTCGGGGTCGATGAAATCGACGAGGCGCGGCTTGTCGGGGTCGGACAGGTTCACGCGGCGCAGCGCGACGGTGATCATCTCGGCGCCGGAGGCTTCGAGCGCGCGGGCGTTCTGCTCGTAGCTTTGATACTTGCCGGTGCCGATGATGAGGCGCGATTTCAGTTCGCGGCCGGCGACGACGAGCGGTTTGTCTTCGGCGATCTTGGCAGTCATCATTCCATCCGTGTTCCGGGTGTACTGTTCCGGGAGCTCTGGGGGGAGACTTAGATGAACAAGCCCGTCATGGCCATTCTGCTCGCAGTGGCGGCCGCGAATATCGGCTATGCCGTGTGGCCGACGGTTGAAGGGCGGCCGCTGGACGACAGCCTCCCGCTCTTCATTGGTGGCCTGGTCGGCGCCACGCTCGCCATGGTGATCAGCCGCACCAAAGGCCGGGCTGATCCAGGAAATGGCAGCTGCGACACGTCATCGAAGCATGTTCACGATGACGGCGGAGACGGGGGCGATGGCGGTGGCGGCGGCGACTAGCCCCCACCCACGAAATGGACGATCTCGATCCGGTCGCCCTCGGAAAGGGCGGTCTCTGCGTAGAGCGATTTCGGCACGATTTCGAGATTGCGCTCGACCGCGACCTTGCGCGTGTCGAGGCCGAGTTCGGCCAGGAGGCCGGTCACGGTTGCGCCGGGTGAAATCTCGCGGGTCTCGCCATTGAGTTCGATCTGGATCATGACCGCAGAGATGGCGCGGGCTGCGTCAAAGCGCAACCGGGAAGGCCGCAGGGCGGCCTGCCCTACTCAGACTTCGGCGTCACCCTTCTGAGAACGTACTTCCGTGACGATCTGGGCAATCAAACCACCGAAAAAGCCGAACATGCCGATCGGCAGGGTCGCGAATGTCAGCAATCCCCACTAGGTAAGCGCTCCAAGGGCTCCAGAAAAACCCGTCAGGCACGGTTCGGGAATTGCGGAACCGCCACAACCCATCTCGTTGCGGATCATCACTGCCGTTACCGACACGAACAGAGGCAGGAATCCGAAGGTGATGGACAGTACAGCGATCCATAGACCCATATGCTTCATGTCGGCCTCGCCGGACAACCTGGACGACAGTATTGCATTTCCGGGCGCGGATTACAGACCGTTCGAGGCTCTGCGCGCTTGTGCCGCGTCACACCGCTGTCGTACAACGCCCGCCCGCGAAACAGCCCGGCAAGCCACGTGAAAAAACCGGTCTTCATCCTCAACGGTCCGAACCTGAACCTCCTCGGTCGCCGCGAGCCGCACATCTACGGCACGCAGACGCTGAAGCAGGTGGAATCGCTGTGCGAGGCCAAGGCGATCACGCTCGGCGTGACCATCGATTTCCGCCAGACCAATCACGAGGGCGTGCTGATCGACTGGGTGCAGGAGGCGATGGATTCGGCCTCGGCGCTGATTCTCAATGCGGCGGGCTATACCCACACCTCGATCGCACTGCACGATGCGCTGAAGGCGCTGAGCATTCCGGTGATCGAGGTGCATCTGAGCGATCCGGCGCAGCGCGAAAGCTTCCGCCATGTTTCCTATGTGGGCATGGCCGCGACGCAGACGATCGCCGGACTGGGTGCACGCGGATATGAACTGGCGCTAGAGAGTGCCGCCAGTCTGGTCTAGACAGGCTGATAACGAGATTCCGAAGGAAAGGGGCGCAAGGGACATGACCACGTCATCGAAATCCGGTTCGCCGCTGAATGCGAAGCTGGTGCGCGAGTTGGCCGAAATCCTGCGCGAGACCGAGCTGACCGAGATCGAGGTCGAAAAGGGCGATCTGCGCCTGCGCGTCGCGCGCACGGTCCAGGCCGCGCCAATGGTGCAGCATGTCGCGGCTCCGGCCCCGATGGCTGCGGCACCGGCTGCTGCGCCGGCCGCTCCGGCCTCGCAACCGTCTGATCCGGCCCAGGCGCCTGAAGGCGGCGACATTCCGGGCAGCGTGCCCTCGCCCATGGTCGGCACGGTCTATGTCCGCCCGAATCCCGAGGCCGACGCCTTCGCCAAGGCTGGTGATACGGTGAAGGAAGGCGACACCATCCTGCTGATCGAGGCGATGAAGACGTTCAACCCGATTACCGCGCCGCGCTCGGGCAAGCTGACCCACCTCTTCGTCACCGACGCGCAGCCGGTGGAATACGGCGAAGCCCTGTTCGCGATTTCCTAGGCGCACCCGCGGGAGCCGGCCGACATGTTCGATAAAGTCCTGATCGCCAATCGCGGCGAGATCGCCCTCCGGGTCCACCGGGCCTGCAAGGAAATGGGCATCCAGACCGTGGCGATCCATTCCGAAGCCGATGCGGACGCGATGCATGTCCGCCTGGCCGACGAAAGCGTCTGTGTCGGTCCGCCGCCCGCCGGCAAGAGCTATCTGAACATTCCCCAGATCATCGCGGCGTGCGAGATCACCGGGGCGCAGGCGGTTCACCCGGGCTATGGCTTCCTGTCGGAAAACGCCCGCTTTGCGGAAATCGTCGAAGCCCACGGCATCACCTTCATCGGACCGACCCCGGATCACATCCGGATGATGGGCGACAAGATCACCGCCAAGCAGGCGGTGAAGGATGCCGGCATCCCGGTCGTGCCCGGGTCGGAAGGCGCGATTTCCGACATCGACGAAGCGGAAAAGATTGCGGCCGGCATCGGCTATCCGGTGCTGATCAAGGCCGCCGCCGGTGGCGGCGGACGCGGCATGAAGGTGGCCGAGAACGCGAAACTGTTCCGCAGCGCCGTGCAGACGGCGTCATCGGAAGCGTCAGCCGCGTTCGGCGACGGCTCGGTCTATCTCGAAAAATATCTCGGCAAGCCGCGCCATATCGAGATCCAGATCATGGCCGACACGCACGGCAATTGCGTGCATCTGGGCGAGCGCGACTGCTCGCTGCAGCGCCGCCACCAGAAAGTCCTCGAAGAAGCCACCTCGCCGGCGCTCGACGCCAAGGCGCGCGCCGAGATCGGGGCGATCACGCGCGATGCCGTCGCCGCCATCGGCTATCGCGGTGTGGGTACGGTCGAATATCTCTACGAGAACGGCGAGTTCTACTTCATCGAGATGAATACCCGCCTGCAGGTGGAGCATCCGGTGACCGAGGCGATCACCGGGCTCGACCTGGTGCGCGAGCAGATTCTCGTCGCGGCGGGTGAAAAGCTGTCGATGACGCAGGACGACATCGTCTTCAACGGCCACTCCATCGAGTGCCGGATCAATGCCGAGGACCCGGCGACGTTCGCGCCCTCCCCCGGCAAGGTGACGGAATTCCACGCGCCGGGCGGGCTCGGCGTGCGGCTCGATAGCGCGCTTTATGCCGGCTATTCCATCCCGCCCTATTACGACAGCCTGATCGGCAAGCTGATCGTGCACGGCCGCGACCGGCCCGAGGCGCTGCTCCGGCTGAAGCGCGCGCTCAACGAATTGGTCGTCGGCGGTGTGAAAACCACCAAGCCGCTCTTCCTTGATCTTCTCGAGGAGCCGGCCTTCGTCTCCGGCGACTATCACATCCGCTGGCTGGAGAGCTGGCTCGCCGAACGCAAGGCGGCCGGCGAGACGGCGTGAAGGGTTTCGGCCCCGCCGACCTGCTCGACTGCTATGCGCGGGGCGTGTTCCCCATGGCCGAAGGCCGGGACGATCCGCGCATCTACCTGCTTGAACCGGACGAGCGCGGCATCCTGCCGCTCGACGCATTCCACATCCCCCGCAGTCTGAGGAAGTCGGTCCGGCGCGATCCGTTCGAGGTCTCGATCGACCGGGATTTTGCCGGCATTATCGACGGCTGCGCCGCCCCGGGCGAAGGCCGGGAGGAGACCTGGATCAATCCGGGGATCCGCTCGCTCTATCTCGCGCTTCACGAGGCCGGATACGCCCACAGTGTGGAATGCCGCGATGCCGGTTATCTCGTCGGCGGGCTCTACGGCGTCGCGCTTGGCTCCGCCTTTTTCGGGGAAAGCATGTTTTCCCGTGCGACCGATGCGTCAAAGGTGGCACTGGTGCATCTCGTCGCGCGGCTGAAGGCCGGGGGCTACACCCTGCTCGACACACAGTTCACGACCGCGCATCTTGAACAGTTCGGCGCCATGGTGATCACGCGCGAAGCCTATCGCGAGCGGCTCGCCGACGCGATTGAAGTCGATGCGGATTTCACTGCCCTGCCCGACGTGATCAGCGGCGATCAGGCCCTGCAGTCGATCACCCAGACGTCGTAGACGGGGTGTTCCAGCGGGTTGAGCGCCGGGTTCGATCCGAACATCCAGCCGGAAAAGACCGTCTCGCTCTCGTCTTCCGACCCGAAACCGTCGGTGCGGCGGTCGGCGATCTGCATGAAGGCGAATATCTCCGGAGTTTCTTCCGGCGGGCGGCGGCGGCAATAGCGCGCCGTGATCTCCAGCGAACCGAAGACATGGGTCTCGCCGATGCGGACCTCGAAGTCCTCGGTGCGGGCGGTGATCTTGTCGAGACCGCGCAGCACCAGGACATTGCCCGGCCGGCTGGTCAGCTCCCGCGGGCCAGAGCGGTCCGTGCGCAATTCCGGCTGACTGCCCGACGGGGGTTCGGACTCCTGCGCAGCGGCCATCGCGGCCGAAGCGGCAAACATCAACGCGGTAACAAGCGATCTGATCATTGTCTCACCATGACCCGGCTTTGCGGCATCGCCAAGGCGAAAGCGATTCAGGCGTCCGGCGTCCAGGATTCGTAGTCGCCCGAGGCCCGCTGGCGCGGCCCCTGCACCGCGAGGCTGCCGGTCGGGCGATAGGCGTGGAGCGTGCCGGTCAGGTTCGGCTTGTGGTCCAGCTCCCACTTCTGGCGCGGCAAGGGGGCATCGGTCGGCGGCTCGTCGAAAGTGTGGTGCATCCAGCCATGCCAGTCCGCCGGCACGCGGCTGGCGTCGGCATAGCCCTTGTAGACCACCCAACGGCGCTCGCGGCCGCTGGCACCGGAGGGCTTGCGTTCGCGGTAGTAGAGATTGCCGTACTCGTCCTCACCGATCTTTTCCGCGCGCTTGGCGAGCGTAAAGAAGGTGCCGGGCGTGGCGTCGTCCCACCATGCGAAAATCTTGGCAAAAAGTCCCATTTCGTGCACCCGCTCCGGCCGACAATACGGTTCAGAATCCGCGCGGAATATGCCGTCTTGCATCCGCCCGGTCCAGTGCGAGCCACCGCTTTTGGTGCAGGGGCGCAAGCGCCTTATCCTGTTTGCGATTCGGCGCGTGTGCGCCGTGACAGACCGCAAAAGGGGCGATCATGGCCGGACGGCACAAGACGGGATCCGACTTCGCGGACCTGGCAACCGAAGTGATCCCGGTCGCGATCGATCCGGATGCCGATCCGATCGACCTGGTTCTGCCCATGGGCTGGGACGAGGCCGCCGGACGCGCCTTTGCCGACGCCAGCGGCCAGACCGACATTCGCGCGGCCTTGGCAACACTCTGCGCCGCACTGAGGCTCGATCGCGAGACAGCGGATAGCCTCGCTTCAGCGATCGCGCGCCGGGAAATTGCCCCCGCCCCCGCGCTTTGGGCCGGGGAACTGACTGCCGAGACCTCTCCGGACGCCGTGACAGCCGCTGCAGGTCCGGCCCTGTTCGCGCAAATCGCCGACGAGGCGCTGGATGCCAGCCGCCGCGATGTCGGAACCCGTATCCTGAGCGATCGGCTAGACGCCGTTCGCGCGGCCATCGGGACGGACGGCGACATCGATCCGCGCCGCAATACCGGCCTCGCGGCCGCCCTGCGCGATGCGCGCCAGGCCGGCGTGCCGGACGAAGCACTGGAACGCACGATCGATCTGGCGCGCGAAGGCATCACGGAAAAGGTGCAGGCCGCCGATCCCGCGGCTGCGCGCGTGTGGCCGATCCTGATCCTGAGCGAAGGCGATCTGGCGCGCGCCGACCTGTGGCGCGGCGCGGCACGGAGCCTGTGGTCACATGGCGCCCCGGCCCTCGCCTTCGGAGACATCCGAACGGCCGGCGGACCGGGCTTCGTGATCGACCTCGAAGCCTTCGCCGGGCCGGACGGCTTCGATCGCATGCGGCTGTCAGGGCATCTCGCCCTGCTTGGCGAAGTGCTGCGTGCCCGTGGCGGGAAAGAACCGGCCGGACATGTGGTTCTGACCGGGCTGGCGGCGCTGTTCGCCGCGCTCGGCCTCGCCTATGACAGCGACGCGGCGATGGCGCTGGTACGCGAAATCGGCGTGACGGCGGAAGCATCCGCGGGCGAACGGGTCGCGGTCTGTTCCACCGCGCCGGACCCCGCCACGGCGCGCCTGCTTGGCAGCGAGAGCGACGGTCTGGCCCCGCTCGACGGGCTGACCGCCGAAATCGACGGCGAGGTGCAGTGGCGGCGCTGCGTCGCGGCCGGCCTGTCGCGCCTGCGCTTCGATCTGCCCGAACCACCGCGGGGTGTACCCGCCGATGCCTTCGCACCGCCGCGACCGGAAGCCGTACTGATCGTCGCGGGCACGCTGGCGGCGCGATTGAACGGGCCTGTCTCGGCGGACATCACCCTGCCCGCTGAAACCGGTCTTGAAACCGTCGCGACGCTGATCCGCGCGGCAGCGCAGACCAAGCTGCCGCTCGTCACCGTGCGTCGCAACGGGTCGGGTTTCACGGCCTTGCTCGACACGCTGGAAGCGGTCGCCGAGACGCCGGAACAGGCCCACCTGGCCGCGCGGGTGGTGGAACGGATCGTCGAACGCTCGGCGGACCGTCGCAAGCTTCCGGATCGCCGCAAGGGCTATATCCAGAAAGCCACGGTCGGGGGGCACAAAGTCTATCTGCACACCGGTGAATTCGAGGATGGCGAACTCGGCGAGATCTTCATCGACATGCACAAGGAGGGCGCGGCCTTCCGTTCGCTGATGAACAATTTCGCGATCGCGATCTCGATCGCGCTGCAATACGGCGTGCCGCTGGAGGAATTCGTCGACGCCTTCGTGTTCACGCGCTTCGAACCGGCCGGCCCGGTCGAAGGCAACGACTCGATCCGGCATGCGACCTCGATCCTCGACTATCTGTTCCGCGAACTCGCCGTCTCCTATCTCGGCCGCGAGGATCTGGCCGAGACCGGTCCGGACGATACCGGCGGGATCGGTCGCGGTGTGGCCCGGGAAAAATTCATGGCGGAGACCGCAGCGCACTTCATCTCCAAGGGCTTCTCGCGCGGCCAGTTGCCAGACAATGTCGTGATGCTCGGGGCCGACCGGCGCAAGCCGAAGGCAGAGCCCGAGGAAGAGCCCGCCAAGGCACGCGGCCCGGACAGCTATGACGGAGACCCGTGCCCGGAATGCGGACATTTCACCCTGCTGGAGGCGACTGAAGGCGGGCAGATCTGCGATGCCTGCGGCTGGCGGAATTAGGGCGTTTCGGCCGCGTCCATCAGCGGAAAGCCAAGATCGGCCGGCGGCGGCCAAGCCAGACCGCCGGCTTCGATCCGCGCGGCAAAATTCGGCGTGGCCTCGAGATCGAAGGGCGCGCCGCAACCGCAGCCGATGATCACATCGATCAGGCTCACAGCGCCAAGCGGCCGCGCATCCATCCGGGCCGCGACCGCGTTGGCCTCCTCACGCCGGCCGGCGATGGCATTCACGATCAGCGCCGACCAGTCGCCTTCCGCGGAGAGTTCCTCGTAGCTGGCCGACAGGGCGTCGGCATTCCCGAGCCGGGCGTCGAGCCGGTAATTCTCCCACAGCCAATTCTCGTCGAGCATGGCGCGGGCCTCGTCATAGCGTTCCAGTCCCATCAGCGCATCGAGACGGACCATCTCGCTCTCCCCGATCTGGTCCATTTCCAACAGCCTGTCCGCGTCGCTCAGCGCCGCTTCGTAGTCGCCGCGCGCAATCAGCGTGTCGGCATGGAACAGCTGGGCTTCCGGGTTGAGCGGGTCGCAAACCAGTAGCCGTTCGGCATAGGCGAGGCGCTGATCGAGGTCGGGATAGAGTACGATCAGCGTTTGCAGCCAATTGTCGTTGAGACAGTCTTCCGAGGCGAGGGAATCGAAGACGATCGTGTTGGCGTGAGTCCAGTCGCTCTCGAACAGGATCTGGTTGGCGGCGACGATCGAGCGTTGCGCCTGGGTTTCCGCGGTGCGCATCGCGGCGTCGAGCATAGCGACGCGCTGGGTTTCCAGTTCGATCCAGACTGCGTCATCGACCGGCTCAGGCGCTTCCGACATCTCGATCATCCGGTGCGAGTTGCGGTCGCTTCGGAGCAGCCATGCCTGGAAGAAATCCGGAGACTGTTCGGTCGCGGCAGCGAACAGCGGATCGGCTTCGTCGAGCAGGGAGAAGTCGCCGCCGATATGCGCGTCTTCCCAGAGTTCCAGCGCTCGCTGATACGCGATGAAGGCCTCGAAACTGCGGGTGCCTGAATTCCGCATCTGCCGGCGCGCTTCCTCGTCGAGCACGATTTCGAGCACCGCAGCAACGGCCTCGGCGATCTCTTCCTGTATGGCGAAGACATCGTCGAGCGACCGGTCATAGGTCTGTGACCAGAGATGCCGGTCATCCGAAGCACGGATCAGCTGGGTGGTGACGCGGACCCGGTCGCCCGAGCGCCGGACCGAGCCCTCGAGCACGTGCGCGACATTCAGACTGCGTGCGATCTCCGGGATCGGCGGTACATCGGGACCCTTGAACTGGAAGGCCGATGTGCGCGATGTCACGAGTAGGTCGGGCAGCGACGCCAGCGAGTTGAGGATTTCCTCGGTCAGGCCATCGGCAAAATACCCGTCATCCTCGCTGGCCGAGAACGCCGCAAAGGGAAGGACGGCGACCGACAATTCGGGCGGCGGCGCGACCTCGACCGTTGCGGGAGGGCCGGCAGACGCCGGCGTGACGAGCGCAACCGTGTCGCCAGGCCGCTGGCCCGTAAACAGGGCGGGGCGCGTTGCAAGCTGCCAGGCGATCAGACCGCAGAAAACGGCGATCGCCGCGAACATCACATAGTCGAGGGTCCGGGTCGGTTCGGCGGTCATGCCCTCAACAGCCGTCGGCCGCAGCCCGTCGGGCGTCAGGTCGAACGACCAGGCCATGAAGACGACAATTGGAAAGCCAACGATCAGGGCGATCAGGGCAAGACCATCGGACCACGACGGAAGACCGGCGGCGTTTTCGACCGCCGCGACGACCTGCAGGACCAGCCAGGCTGCGACGAGATAGCCCGCAATCGCCCGGATCACGCCCCGACGTCTCAGCTCGTTGATGAACGATCCCATCGGCCCCCCTGTCGCGCAATCGAGTGGCACGAAAAGCGTGCGAGAGCAATTGAATGCCGTGTCTGGCCATGCGTTTCGGCCCGTCGCTTGCAGGGCTGGAGGCCGGACAGATTGGAGCCGTGCCAGGATGAAACGTCTGCTTGCCACCGCCGCGCTTTTCGCTCTTTCCGTCTCTCCGGCGCTTGCGCAGGATGCTTCGCAAATTGCGCGGGTCCAGAGCGGTGCGTCGTGCTCGGGCTGCAATCTTTTCCAGGCTGATCTGGCGTATCGTGATCTGCCGAATGTGAACCTGTCGGGTTCGCGCCTGCGTCAGGCCGATCTCAGTCTGACGACGATGAATGGCGCGAATCTGTCGGCGTGTGACCTGTCTGTCGCAAACCTGTTCGGCGCCCGTTTCACCGGCGTCAGCTTCCGCAATTCGAATTTGCGGGATGCCAATCTGGTTGGCGGGTATTTCGGTGGTGCCGACTTCACAGGGGCCGACCTCACTGGCGCGCTGCTTTCCGGCGCGGAAATGCGCCAGGCGCATGGACTCACACAGTCGCAGCTCAACACGGCGTGTGGGGATACATCGACGGAACTGCCGCCCGGTCTGCGGGTTCCAAGCTGCCGTTAACACGAGCCAACCTCGCGCTTACCGCAATTTAAGTCGAATAGAGGGAATGTTTGGCGTATCGCAGAACTGACATGATGCGCGCGCTTACCCTTCTTCTGCTTGGCAGTTGTGCCGCCGCCGCCCTCGCCGCGGTTGCGGACGCAGGCTATGGCGACCCTCCCCCCCATCGCCGGGTGACGATCTCAGGCAGTTGCCAGCAATGCGATTTCGCCGGGCAGAACCTTTCGGACGCGCTCGTCATCGGGGCGCAGTTCGATGATTCCGATTTCTCGCACGCGACGCTGATCAATGCCGGCCTGCAGGAATGCCGGTTTTCAGACACCAATCTCAACGACGCCAATCTGACGGGCGCACGGTTCTCCGGTGTGGCCTTCATCGACAGTGATCTGAGCGGCGCGCACCTGATCAATATTCGCGGCGACCGGATCCGGTTCACGGACTCCCGGCTGACCGGTGGCGACCTGTCCGGTGCGCAACTCGTTCTGGTGAGTTTTGACGGGGCCGACCTGTCGAACGCCGTTCTGGCGCGCGCACAATTGCATCATGCCGAGTTTACCGATGCGACGCTCGACCGGGCGGTGTTCCGTGATGCCCGGATGCCGCGCGCGGACTTCACCCAAGCGGAAGGCGCACGTGTCGTCTTCGTAAATGCCGATTTGCGGGCCGCGAACTTCTCGGGGGCCCGTCTGGAGCGCGCAGACTTCACCGGTGCGCGCCTCGACGGGGCGGTTCTGGCGGGTGCGCAATTCGCCCGTGCACGGGGTTTGACGGAAGCGCAACTGGTCCATGCCTGCGGCGACGAGGAGACCGATCTGCCGGGCGATCTGATCGTGCCCCCCTGCCCTCCCCGTGCCCTGCGGACAAACGGCGTTGTGACCGTCTCAAGCAATGGCCGCACGGTCCAGGTCATCGACACCGCCCGGATACTGGAAGCCCAGGCCGCCGCCGTGGCCGCGCTGCGCGAAGTCGGGGCGCAACTGCCCAACGACTTGCAGATCGAGGTACGCCGGTCGGGCGATCTTGCCGAAGTGCGCCGGTCGATCGAGCTGGCGCTTGATGAGCTTCGCCGCGAGGAAGAGCGCACGTCGGCGATGGCGCAAGCCAACGTGGCCGAAGCCGAGCGCCGGGAAGCCGAACTCGCGGCCGCCCGGGCGCGCCTCGAGGCCATGGAACACATGATGCGCGACCATCGCTTCCCGCAGGAAATCCGCGTGCCCGGTACGTCTTACACTTTTGTGGTATCCCCCGATGGCGAGGTGATGTCCGGTGCCGGCGGCGAAGCCGGCGGATTCCGCTGGGAGTTCCGAAGCGAGCGCGGCGAGATCGAGCTCGAAGGCGGGATGACGGTCGAGCCTCCCGCACCCCCCATGCCGCCGAAGCCCGCCGACTTGTCGCCGTTGAACGATGTCGAGCCGGAGCCCGAGCCGAACTAGTCCTTCTTTGGCTCGGTCACCACGCAGCGCAGGTGCAGCTCGCGCAGCTGGCGAGGATCGACATCGGCCGGGGCCTGCATCATCAGGTCGCGCGCCTGCTGGTCCTTCGGGAACATCACGACTTCGCGCAGGTTTTCCTCGCCAGCGAGCAGCATGACGATGCGGTCGATGCCCGGCGCGATGCCGCCGTGCGGCGGCGCGCCGTAGCGGAAGGCGTTCAGCATGCCGCCGAACTTCTCCTCGACCACTTCCGGGCCGTAACCGGCGAATTCGAACGCCTTCAGCATCACGTCCGGGCGGTGGTTCCGAACTGCGCCCGACGACAGTTCGACGCCGTTGACGACGATGTCGTACTGATAGGCCTTCATGCCCAGAAGGGCTTCGTGGTCGTTCTTGTCGAGCGCCATGAAGGCATCGGCGTCCATCTGCGGCATGGAGAACGGGTTGTGCGAGAAGTCGACCTTCTTCTCGTCCTCGTTCCATTCATACATCGGGAAATCGACGATCCAGCAGAATTTGAAGACGTTCTGTTCGTAGAGGTCGAGCTCGCGGCCGACAACATTGCGCGCGCGGCCGGCGAAGGCGGCGAAGTCCTTCGGTTGACCGGCGGCGAAGAAGACGGCGTCGCCATCCTTCAGGCCGAGCCTGTCGCGCAGCGCGGTGGTGCGTTCCTCGCCGATATTCTTGGCGATCGGACCAGCGCCCTCGCCGTCACGGAAGAAGATGTAGCCCAGACCCGGCTGACCTTCCTTCTGCGCCCAGGCATTCATGCGGTCGCAGAAGGCGCGGCTGCCGCCGCCCGGCGCCGGAATCGCCCAGACCACGACGGCCGGGTTCTTCTCGATCATGCCGGCAAACACCTTGAAGCCCGACCCGGCGAAGGTGTCGGTGACGGCGCACATCTCGATCGGGTTGCGCAGGTCCGGCTTGTCGGAACCGTATTTCTGCATCGCCTCGGCATAGGGGATGCGCGGCACCGGGGCCTTGGTCACGGCGTGGCCGTTGGCGAACTCCTCGAACGTGCCGAGCAGGACCGGCTCGATCGCAGCGAAGACATCGTCCTGGGTGACGAAGCTCATCTCTATGTCGAGCTGGTAGAATTCGCCCGGCGCGCGATCGGCGCGGGCGTCCTCGTCGCGAAAGCAGGGTGCGATCTGGAAATAGCGGTCGAAACCCGACACCATGATCAGCTGCTTGAACTGCTGCGGCGCCTGGGGCAGCGCGTAAAACTTGCCCGGATGCAGGCGGGACGGGACGAGATAGTCGCGCGCGCCTTCCGGTGAGGACGCCGTCAGGATCGGCGTCTGGAACTCGGTGAAGCCGCCGCGGATCATGCGTTGGCGGATCGATTCGATGATCTTCGAGCGCAGCACGATGCGCTTGTGAAGGCTCTCGCGGCGCAGGTCGAGATAGCGGTGCTTCAGGCGCACCTCCTCGGACCATTCCGGCTCGCCGAACACCGGCAGCGGAAGCTCCTCGGCTTCCGACTGGACCGAAAGGTCCTCGACGCGCAGCTCGATCTCTCCCGTCGGCAGGTTGGCGTTCTTCGTCTCTTCCGAGCGCGCGACGACTTTCCCGGTGATCGTGACCACGCTTTCCACGCGCAGGCGTTCCAGCTTGGCGAAATGCGCGTTTTCCGGCTCCAGCACGCACTGGGTCAGGCCGTAATGGTCTCGCAAATCGACGAACAGAAGGCCGCCATGGTCGCGCTTGCGGTGGATCCAGCCGGACAGGCGGACGGTGGCGCCAACGTCAGAGGCGCGGAGCTGGCCGCAGGTGTGCGAGCGATAGGCGTGCATGGCGAAAACCCTTCGGGGGAAAGCATCGG
The DNA here is from genome assembly GCF_042643335.1 of Hyphobacterium vulgare. Classification (NCBI taxonomy): domain Bacteria; kingdom Pseudomonadati; phylum Pseudomonadota; class Alphaproteobacteria; order Maricaulales; family Maricaulaceae; genus Hyphobacterium; species Hyphobacterium vulgare. The sequence continues at coordinate 475,424 of NZ_JBHRSV010000028.1, read as the reverse complement.
TCAGAAGGGCGCGACATGCCCGCGAAGCGGCCTGCCTGTCAAGGAATCGCGGCGGTCAGGACGCCGAGAGCTTCAAGATCGTCCTGACGAGTTCCACCGGCTTGGAGAAATAGACCGAATGGCTGGCGGCGATATCCTCGACCCGGTCGACCGGCGTGGCGGCGAGGACGCGATCCTGAAGCGAAGGCGTGACCGCCCGGTCTTCGGTCAGGCGGATATAGGCGCGCGGCACGCGGCCATAGTTTGCCTCCGTCAGTATCAACCGCGTGATGGCAGGCCGGGCGGGTTCCCGGCAGAGCATCAGCCGACCGAGCATCCAATCCTCGACCGGACAGTCGTGATAGAGCGCCTCGCGGTAGACGTGCGGCTGCAGCCCGTCCCACAACGCCAGCCGGTTGACCTCGATCCCCGGCAGGAGGGCGCTCTTGCGGTCGGAACGGAACCAATTCGCGGCGCGGTCTCCCGGCGGCAGCATGTAGGAGGCAAGATAGATGGTCCGCTCCACCCGGTCCGGCACGGCTTCGGCCAGCGCGGAGGCGAGAATGCCGTAGCGGCTGTGCGCAACGATCGTGAAGCGGACCTCCGGCGGCAATTGCTTCATGACGGCGCGGACCATGCCGTTCAGCCCGACGAAAGCCGATGTGGCAGGATGCCGGCCGCGGCCCGGCAGCTCCGCGCAAGTCACGGTATGGCCTTCGGCCTCCAGCATCGGCGCGGTCTTGTACCAGACCCAGGCGCCATGCCAGCTGCCGTGGATCAAGAGATAATGGGTCATCGGCGAGGTCCTCCCTGAGCGCCGTCATCGCTCGCCCGTGCAAAGCTGCCCACCCGCTTCTTGCGACGTAAGTAAGTATTCACTTGCGGATTATCCACAGATCGGCTATTGCTCGTGTGAATGATCGCTCACACGAGGTGAAACGGATGTCGAAATACCTCAACAAGGCGCTGTTCATGCGCGAGGACCCCAAGCGCGGGGTCAGCGCGCCGGACGGGTCCACAAAGGCCCGGATCGAACGCGCCGCGCTGCGCCTGTTCGCAGAACACGGCATTGACGGGGTGTCGATCAAGGACATCGCCAGGGCGTGCAATCTGTCGGACGGGGCGATGTATCGCCACTTCGAAAGCAAGGAGGCGCTGTCGCGTCAGCTGTTCGAAGCGATCCACAAGCGGTTGATGGGTCTGGTCAAGGACACGCTTCATGATGGCGCCTCGCTGGAGCAGACCGTCCGCGCCGTGGTCAGCGCGTTCTGCGAACTCGCCGAGACCGAGCCGTCGCAATTCGCCTACCATTTGACGCAGCGGAATGTCTTTCTCGCACGCTCCGGCGATGGCGGGGCCGACCCGTCCTCGCTGATGGCGCGGCGCGTCAGCGCGGCGATGGCGGCGGGGGAGATCCCGAAGGACGATCCGGAGCTGAAAAGCGCGATGGCGATGGGCGTCGTGATGCAGGCCGGGGAATACCGCCTGTTCGGACGGATACGCTCCCCCCTCACCGGCCATGTCGAACAATTCGTACGCGCCGTCATGGCCGTGCTGAAGACGGGCTGAAGGAGAGAGTGATGCGCGCCTTGCTGTTCAACACGCTCTATTGGGGCATGTCAGGCGTCTACGCGATCCTGTGCGCGGTGGTCGGCCTGATCCCGGGCCGCTTTTTCCTGATGCACGGGCTGAGGTCCTACACCCGCTTTACCGTCCTCTTGATGAAGCATGTCGCGGGGATCGGGATCGAGGTGCGCGGCACGCCGCCGAAGAACCAGCCCGTCATCATCGCCGCCAAGCACCAGTCCTGGGGCGATGGCATCGTGATGATGGCCAAGACCGGCGACATCAATTTCGTGGTCGGCGACCACATGCTGAAATTCCCGCTGATCGGCTGGATCCTGACGCGGGTCGGCGCAATCGTCGTCAACAATGGCGGCGGGCGCAAATCGATCGAGGCGCTGAAGGACGGGATCCACCGCTCGCACGGCGAGATGCGGCCGATCCTGATCTACCCCGAGGGCCACCTCACCGAGATCGGCGAGACCAAGCCCTTCCGCAAGGGCGTCTACCGGCTCTACGCCATGCTGGGCCGCCCGGTCGTGCCGGTGGCGACCAATCTGGGGCTGTTCTGGCCGCAGCAGGACTGGGCCAAGCATCCCGGCACGGCCGTGATCGAGTTTCTCGATCCGATCGAGCCGGGCCTGTCCAAGGAGAACTTCATGAAAACGCTGGAAGAACGGGTCTCGGCCCGCACGCGTGAACTCGAAGCGGAGGGACAGTCATGAGCGCCAGGATTGCCCTCAACCTTCTCGGTCAGCGCCGCTATCTGCCCCTGCTGGTCGCGCAGGCGCTCGGCGCCTTCAACGACAATTTCTTCCGCTATGCGCTCGTCACCCTCGTCGCCTATCAAGGCATGACGGTGATGGACCTTCCGAGCGCCGTCCTCGTGCCCATCGCGGCGTCGCTCTTCACCCTGCCGATTTTCCTGTTCTCGGCGATGGCGGGGCGCGTCTCGGACGTGTTCGACCGGACGCGTGTGCTGCGCTTCACGAAGTTCGCGGAAATCTGGCTGATGATTCTGGCCGGAGCGGGCTTCCTGCTCGAGAATCCATGGCTCCTGATGGGGACGCTGTTCCTGATGGGGGCGCAGTCTGCCTTCTTTGCGCCGGCCAAGAATGCCGCCCTGCCGACCCTCTTGGCGCCGCAGGAACTGGTTCCGGGCAATGCGCTGATTTCCGGCAGCCTCAACATGGCTGTTCTGCTCGGAGTCGGATTCGGTACGGTTCTGATCGAGCGAACGGCGGGTCCGGAAATCGTGGCCGCGATTCTCGTCGCCATCGCGGTGATCGGCTGGCTGGCCGCGCGCGCCCTGCCAACGACCCCTGCGGCGACCCCGGAGTTGAAGGTCAGCTACAACTTCGTCTTCGAAACGATCCGCGTCTTCGGTCACGCCCTGCGCGCGCCCGACGTGCTGCGCCCGTTGATCGGCGCCGCCTGGTTCTGGATGCTCGCGGCCTCCATCGTGACACTGATGCCGAATTTCGCACGCGACGTGCTGGGCGCGGACGCCACCGTCGTCCTGTTCTTCAGCGCGCTGTTCACGATCGGCGCGGCGATCGGAGCGGTTCTCTGCGGCACCCTGTCGGGCAACGGGGACGCCCTGCCGTTTTCGATCGCCGGCGCGATCGGCCTGGTTCTCTTCCCGCTCGACGTCGCCTGGCAGACGATGGGGCACCCGCCCGTGCCTGCGGACGCAGTGCTTGTCACCTCGGCCGAATTCATCGCGGACAGCAGCAATTGGCGCCTGATCGCCGATCTTGGCCTCGCGGCCATCTCCGCCGGCCTGTTCGTGGTGCCGTTGCAGGCGATGGCGCAGCGGCGCGCGCCTGCCGACAAGCGCGGGCGCCTGCTCGCGGCAGGCGGTATCCTGAACGCAGCCACGGCAACGCTGGGGCAGGCCACGCTGGCGATCCTGGCCCTGTTCGGCCTACCGATCCCGACCGCCTTTCTCCTGATCGCGCTGGTCAGCAGCGTGTTCGCCGTGCTCACCTTCTGGCGCTGGTGGATCGGGCACCGAGGAAAGAACGTGACCGCCTGACACGCCGTCTCGCCAAAGCCGCAGCGCATCGCTAAACCCGGTCCCCATGAATGTGATCACAAAGACCCAGGACTTGGCGGAAGCCTGCACTGCGCTGCGGCAGTGCGAATTCGTCGCCATCGACACCGAATTCATGCGGGAGAGCACCTACTGGCCGATCCTGTGCCTGATACAGGCGGCAGGCGGCGAGACCGAGGTGCTGATCGACCCGATGGCGGACGGGATCGATCTGGAGCCCTTCTTCGAACTTCTGCGCGACGACAGCGTCATGAAGGTCTTTCATGCCGCGCGGCAGGATCTCGAAATCTTCTACCACAAGGGCAAGGGGCTGATCCCGACGCCGATGTTCGACAGCCAGGTCGCGGCCATGGCGCTCGGCCTCGGCGACAGCGTCGCCTATGACAATCTCGTGCGCATGGTGCTGAAGCGGAATGTCGAGAAGGGCGCGCGTTTCACGGACTGGGCGCGCCGGCCGCTGTCCGACCATCAGCTGGGCTATGCCCTCGCCGACGTCACGCATCTGCGCGACATGTATCCGATCCTGCGTGACCGGCTGGCATCGAAGGACCGCCTGTCCTGGGTCGCAGAGGAGATGAACATCCTCTCCAACCCCGCCACCTACGCGCTCGACCCGGACGAGCAGTGGAAGCGTCTGAAGCTGCGAAAGACGACCGCGAAATGGCTCGCGGCGCTGAAGGCCGCGGCGGCCTGGCGCGAGCATGAGGCGCAGACCCGCGACATGCCGCGCCAGCGCGTGATCAAGGACGAAGGCCTCTACGAAATCGCGCACGCTGCGCCGGCGACGCCGGAGCAGCTGTCACAGCTGCGCTCCATTCCGCGCGGGTTCGAGCGGTCGAAGCCCGCCGAACGCCTGCTGGAAGCGTTGAAGATCGCGCTCAGCGATCCGAAGAAACACGCGCCGAGCGTGACGCCGCCCGAGCCACCGCCCGCCGGGGCCGGGCCGACGACCGAGCTTTTGAAAGTGCTGCTCAAACTGGTGGCCGACGATATCGGCGTGGCCCCGCGCCTGATCGCGACCGTGCCCGACCTCGAAGCCATTGCGGCAAAGGACGACGCCGACGTCGCCGCGATGCAGGGCTGGCGGCGCGACGTCTTCGGGGAAACCGCGCTGAAGCTGAAGCGCGGCCGGATCGCACTGCTTCTGGAAAACGGAAAAGTCGTCGCGCGGGACGTGTGATTTCCGGTTCAACGCTCTTTCGAGCGGCGAAACCGGCTCCCGCTCCGGCCGAAAATGAGTCAGCCGATCTCGGTAATATCGGGCTTGCGGGCAACGGCCTCGGCGAACTGATCGAAGCGAGAGGCCGCCCGTTCGATGACCAGTTCGCGTTCACGGGCGGGCGTCTCCAGCCGGAGCGTGCCGTTCTCCACGGTCAGCGAGAAGCGCGACAGCAATTCCTCGGACCGTCCCGACAAGGCCGCGCCGAGCCGCATGCCCAGTCCCAGGGCGATGGCTGACGCACGTTGCTCCTCGCTGAGGAGCGCATCGAAAACGCGCATGTCGGCGGGCGGCTTCTTGCCTGAGTAGCGGTGATGAATGGCGAGTGCGATATAGGCACGCTCGGCATGTGCAACACCGGCGAACGGGGCGTAGAGCACGAGCTCGCGCGACAAGTTCGCCTTGTGGTCCGGGTGAAAGCGCGCACCGAGATCGGCGAGACGGCAGGAAGCCGACCGGACCAGCGGGCCCCGATCCCCGAGGGTTTCGGCGGTCTGCGTGAAGACGGGCTCCAGCCATTGGCCAAGCGCGCGCCCGAATTCCGGAGCCGGCGCCGCCGGCGAGGCGAGCGCCTCGGCCCCCGCGATCAAGGCGTCCTCGGCCTGCACCTGTTTCGACAGATGGTCGAACACCACGCCTTCGCGAAGCCCGTAAGCCGAGAACACGACGCGCTTGAACTTGCCGAGCTTCATCAGCCGTTTCAGCAGGAGACCGGCATAGGCCAGTTGTTCGGCCCGCTTTCCCGATACGCCATGCACTCCGGACATCGAAGCCGACGACGTCGAGGCAGCGAAGTCCGCGATCTTGGCAGCGTCCTTCTGGTTCAGCTCGTATTGATGCAGCACACGAAGCGGATGATCGAGCGTTTCCATGGCCAGGTGCGCCAGGGCACGCCATGCCCCGCCGACGGCATAAAGCGTCTTGCCCTGCTCGCGCAGCATGGCGATGGATTCGTCGAGCCCCTCGTCGACGAAACTCTTCATCGTCTTGCGGTCGGTATCGAGCCCGTCCGGAAGCGCCAAAGGCCCGAGCGGCAGGCTGATGCCGTCTGCCGTCCTGCCGCCGGACACCGGGGTCAGCTCGACACTCGACCCGCCGAGATCCCCGGCGACGCCGTCGGCGTCCGGAATGCCGGCCAGAACGCCGAGTGCGGACAGGCGCGCCTCTTCCTCGCCGGAAATGACCCGGATCGCGATACCGCTCTCCTCGCGGACGCGATCGACGAAGGCCTGACCGTCCGTGGCCGCACGGACCGCGGCCGTGGCCACGGCGTAGCGTTCCTTCACCTTGCGGGCATCGAGCAGGGCCGCGAAACGCTTCAGCGCCCGCGTCGCGGTCTCGACCCCTTCCTCGCTGAGATGTCCCGTCCGGCTCATGCCCCGTCCGAGACCGGCAGAGACCTTCTCGTTGAAGATCGGCCAGAGCGCCCGCCCCTCAAGCCGGAACAGGACCAGGCGGACCGAATTCGAACCGACATCGATGACGGCTATGTCGCGGTCGCTGCGGCGTGGCAGAAGGCTCAAAGGCGCGGCCCCGAATACGGCAGGGTGGCGGGCTGGTCATTCTTGAGCGCCTGTCCTCGTCCCGACAGGCTGGGATTGGTCATGAACCAGGCGTGGGCGTTGAACGGCCTGGCGCGGCAGGCCGTGTCGACCCGCTCATATTCGCCGCTCGGCTGCATGTACCAGGACTGCGCCTCGTCATTGAGGTTGGCGACCATGATCTGGTCGAGGATCTGCCGGTGCACGGTGGGGTTCTGGATCGGGCAGAGCACTTCCACGCGGCGGTCGAGATTGCGCGGCATCCAGTCCGCTGACGAAATGAAGACCTTGGCGCGTTCGCTCGGCATGTGGCCGCCATTGGCAAAGCAGACGATCCGCGAATGCTCGAGGAAGCGGCCGACAATGCTCTTCACGCGGATATTGTCCGACAGGCCGGGCACGCCGGGCCGCAGGCAGCAAATGCCGCGAATGACAAGTTCGATCCGGACTCCCGCCTGGCTGGCGCGGTAGAGCGCATCGATGATCGCAGGATGGACGAGCGAATTCATCTTCGCCCAGACCGCGGCCGGCTTGCCGGCCTTTGCGTTTTCGATTTCCTGCTCGATATGCTGCAGGATCAGTCCCTTCATGTCCCCCGGTGAGGTCGACAGGCGCTCCATGTCCTCAGGGCGCGCGTAACCGGTCACATAGTTGAAGAAGCGGCCGGCATCGCGGCCGAAGGCCGGGTCGGCGGTGAACAGCGACAGGTCGGTGTAAATCTTCGCGGTGATCGGGTGGTAATTGCCCGTTCCGAAATGTGCATAGGTGCGCAGGTCGCCGCCCTCGCGCCGGACCGCCAGCGAGACCTTGGCGTGGGTCTTGTACTCGATGAAGCCGTAGACGACCTGAACCCCGGCACGTTCCAGGTCGCGGGCCCATTTGAGATTGGCTTCCTCGTCGAAACGGGCCTTCAACTCGACCACGGCGGTCACATTCTTGCCGGACTCCGCCGCTTCGATCAGCGCCGCAACGATCGGCGAGTTCTTCGAGGTGCGGTAAAGCGTCTGCTTGATCGCGACGACATCCGGGTCGGCGGCAGCCTGGCGCAGAAACTGGACGACGACGTCGAAGCTCTCATAGGGGTGATGAACGATGATGTCCTTGGCCCGGATCGCCGCGAAACAGTCCCCGCCATGGTCGCGGATCCGCTCGGGGAAACGCGGCTCGTATGGCTCGAACAACAGATCGGGCCGGTCGTCGGGGATGAGCTGACTCAATTGCGCCAGTCCCAGAATCCCGTCGACGACCAGCATATCGCTCTGATCGGCCTTCAGGTGCTGGGCAATGAAGTGCCGCAGGTTCAGCGGCATCTGCGAAGAGACCTTGAGCCGGACGAGCACGCCCCGCCGGCGCTGCTTGAGCAGTTGCTCGAATTCGCGGACGAGATCCTCGGCCTCTTCCTCGATCTCGATGTCGCTGTCGCGCAGGATGCGGAATGTGCCCTTTCCTTCAAGTGTGTAGCCCGGAAACAGCGTGTCCAGGAACAGGATCAGCACGGTTTCAAGTGCGACGAAGCGCTTGATCGGCTTGCCCGCCTTGTTGCGGCGGCGCACCGGCAATTCGACGAAGCGCCGCACACCCGACGGCAGCGGCACCAGCGCGGTCATCGGTTTGCGGTCGGCATTGCGCCTGAGGCTCAGCGCCAGCGCAAAACCGAGATTGGGAATGAAAGGAAAGGGGTGGGCCGGGTCGATCGCGAGCGGCGTGATCACCGGCAGGATGTGTTCGAGAAAGTCGTTACGCAGCCAGTCGCGGTCGGTCTTCGATATCTGACCGGCTTCGAGCAGCTTCACGCCGGCCCGCGTCATCTCGCGGCGAATCTGCCGCCAGCGGGTCAGTTGTTCGTCCATCAGTTCGCCGGCGAACTGATTGATCCGCGCCAATTGTTCGGCCGGCGTCAATCCGTCGATCGACGGGACGACGACCCCATTGCGGACCTGCGCCCGCAGGCCGGCGACGCGGACCATGTAGAATTCGTCGAGATTGCTCGCCGAAATCGACAGAAAGCGCAGGCGTTCGAGGATGGGGTGGTGCTTGTTCGACGCCTCCTCCAGAACCCGCATGTTGAACTGCAGCCAGCTGAGTTCGCGATTGAGAAAGCGGTCCGGCGACGCCAACAGCGCGGTGCCCGCTTCGCCGCTTGACGTGGCGGCGCCCGGCGGAGTGGTGGCTGATTGTCCGTCCATGCTTTCCATCATCCGTCCAGACTATCCGACTCGCCTGTTTCCGACAGGTCTTTCAATACCTGACGCACCACCGCCCGCGTGACCGGTGTCCGCCGTCCGAGTGCGACGAGATCCAGTGTCGCGACGAGCCGCCGCGCGGAATCGATCGAACGCTCCATGCGCGGCAGCAGATAGTCTATCAGACCGGGCGTGACAGGACTTTGCCGGTCACGGAAGAGTTTCTGCAGCACCTGCCTGAGCAGCGCATCGTCCGGTTCGGTCAGCTCAGCCACCGGCATCGCCGCGAGGCGCGAGCGCAGGTCGGGCGTATCCACCGGCCACGAAGCCGGTGCCAGGCGGGCCGTCAGCAACAGGCCCGGCAGGACGTCCTGTCCGGCGCGGTTGATCAGGTGGAACAGCCCGTCCTCGTCAACGCCGCGATCGGCATTCTCGACCACGACGGGGGTTCCGGACCCGAGTGCGTCGAGCGTCTCGCCAATGCGCCGCGCATCGATCAGCGCTGCGCCGGTCCGGTTCTGCCAGATGCGCGCCAGATGCGTCTTGCCGCTTCCCGCGGGGCCGACGAGCGCCAGGGCGTGGCCCGGCCAGGCCTGCCAATTGTCCAGCGCGGCGCGCGCGTCCGCATTGCACGGACTCGCGACAAAGCCTGCTGCATTGAATTCGTCGCGCGGCCCGAAACCGAGCGCCAGCTGTTCCGTCATGACTTTGGCCGTCCGGCAGGTATCAGCGCGGGGTCACCGTCAGCCCCATATCGGGGTCCTGACCCAGAACGGCACCGCGCGCATCGAGTTCGCGGCGCAATTGTTCGGCGGTGCCGCGATAGGTCAGCGTCATCATCGCACCCGTCGAGGACACGGCGTCGAGGCGCGCATTGGAGATCAGGGACGCCCCCGTCAGCGCGGTCTGAAGGCGGCTCCACTGTTCCAGCGAATTGTAGAGCACGGTGACGCGGATCTCTGCCGCCGAGCCGCCACGCACCACGACCTGGCGCTTCCAAGCGTCTTCCAGCTGATCGATCACGCGAGCCGCTGCGCCGGCATAGCCGCCGGACGAGCCCGACACCGGGGTCGTCGCGACGACTTCACCGCGTTCGAATTCGAATATGGTTCCATTGAAGCTGACGCCGCCATCGCCGCCACTGGCGATGATGACCGCGACCGACTGAACACCGAAGGCCTGGGCGATGTCGTTGAGTGCCTGGGTGTCGAAATTCGCGGCGGTCTGCGCATCGATGAACATGCGGCCTGCATCGCCTTCCGGGGCGCGGACCGGCGTCAGGGCGTGGATGAAGCCGCCTTCGCGCCACGCATCCATCCAGGGATTGCCGCCCCACAAAAGGAGGCCATCCCCCGTACGCAGGACGGGGAGGATCAGTGTTTCGCGCGCTTGTGCGTCGACATAGGGCACGCCGGCATCGTTGAAGAAACGGCGCACTTCCCGGGCCGAGAAATTCACCGTCAGCTCGCCGAGATAGCGCGTGGCGCTGCGCTGTTCGTCGGTGACCTGCAGGCCGGTTATCAGCGACGCGGCGGTCTCGGCTCCGATCGGCGGCAAATTGCCCCGGTCTTCCGGCAGGGTCAGGCGGTTGATCAGGACACGGGTTGCCGCGACCTGGCCTTCACGCATCGCCACGGTCTGCGCTTCCAGCGCGTTCGAGGCGGACGCGTCGATATCGACACCGGTCACGGTAAAGGGCGTATCCGCGCGCGCTGAACCGGCGAAAGCGGTGAAGGCAAGGGCCAGAACGGCGAGGAAAATGCGCACGGAAAAGACTCCTGTCGGCAGGGCTGACTTGCGACTATACCCGCCCTGCGGCATGGGTGAAGCCCGTGCCTGACCTATTCGGTGCATACACGCAAGCCTGAGCCGGACCCGAGATGAGCGAATCGAAGAGCAATTCCCTGACCTATGCCGATGCCGGCGTCGACATCGATGCGGGCGACGCGCTGGTCGACCGGATCAAACCGCTGGCTGCATCCACCCGCCGTCCCGGAGCAGACGCCGCGCTTGGCGGGTTTGGCGGGGCGTTCGATCTGAAGGCCGCCGGATTCACCGACCCGGTGCTGATCTCCGGCACGGACGGGGTCGGCACCAAGCTGCGCATCGCGATCGAGACCGGCCGACTCGACACGATCGGCATCGATCTCGTCGCCATGTGCGTCAATGACGTGCTGGCGCAGGGCGCCGAGCCGCTCTTCTTCCTCGACTATTTCGCAACGGGGAAGCTCGATCCGGCGCGCGGCGAGCAGATCGTGTCCGGCGTTGCCGAGGGCTGCCGCCAGTCCGGCTGCGCGCTGATCGGCGGGGAAACCGCGGAAATGCCGGGCATGTATTCCGGCGAAGACTTCGACCTCGCCGGTTTCGTCGTCGGCGCGGCGGAACGCGGCGCCATCCTGCCGAAACACGAGACGATGAAGGACGGCGACCTGCTGATCGCCCTGCCCTCGTCCGGGCCGCATTCCAACGGCTATTCGCTGATCCGCAAGATCGTCGGACTGTCCGGGCTCGAATGGGATGCGCCCGCGCCGTTCGACCGATCGCAGACGCTCGGCGAAGCGCTGCTGGCGCCGACGCGGATTTATGTGAAGGCGCTGCTGCCGGTCATCCGCTCGGGCCGGATCAAGGGCCTTGCGCACATCACGGGCGGCGGTCTCGTGGAAAATCCGCCGCGGATGACGCCGGATCAGCTCAAACCCGTGATCGACTATTCCAGCTGGAAACGCCCGGCCGTGTTCGACTGGCTGGCCAAGACCGGAGGGGTCGAGGACAGTGAAATGGCTCGCGCCTTCAATTGCGGCATCGGCATGGTGCTGGCGGTCGCGGCGGAAGACGCCGATGGCGTGATTGCCGACCTCGCGACTGCAGGCGAAACCGCCTTCGTGTGCGGGGCGTTGAAGACGGCATAGAGATGGCCAGAACCAAGCTCGCCATACTGATCTCCGGACGCGGCTCGAACATGCAGGCGCTGATCGAGGCCTGCGCGCAGCCCGGCTTTCCGGCCGAGATCGCGCTCGTCGTGTCGAACCGCCCGGATGCAGGCGGGCTCGACCGCGCGAAGGCCGCCGGCCTTCCCACGGCTGTGGTCGACCACGCCGGCTACGAGACGCGAGAAGCCTTCGAGGCGGTGCTGACCGATTTGATCGAGGCAGCGGGCGCGCAACTGGTCTGTCTCGCCGGTTTCATGCGGCTGCTCACCGCAGATTTCGTCAATCACTGGCGCGACCGGCTGATCAATATCCATCCCTCGCTGCTGCCCGCCTTTCCGGGCCTGCACACGCATGAGCGCGCGATCGAGGCGGGCGTGAAACTGCATGGCTGCACGGTGCATTTCGTCCGGGCGGAGATGGACAATGGCCCGATCATCGGCCAGGCCGCCGTCCCGGTCCTGCCCGGCGATACGCCGGACACGCTCGGCGCCCGCGTGCTCGCGGCCGAGCATCAGCTCTATCCGGCCTGCGTGAAGCTTGTGGCCTCAGGCAAGGCACGGGTTCGCGGCGATGTCGTGAAGACCGACGCCAAGGTCGATGGGCTGCTGATCAATCCGGCCTGAGGGGCGGAAAGATGCGCATCACCGACACGCTCTTCATCGACGAAAGCGAGCTGGAGGAGCGGCATATCCGCGCCTCCGGTCCCGGCGGGCAGCACGTCAACAAGGCGTCGACGGCGATCCAGCTGCGCTTCGACGCGATGGCCTCGCCCTCCCTGCCCGACGCCGTGAAAGCGCGCCTGCGCCGCCTCGCCGGTTCGCGCATGACCAAGGACGGCGTCATCGTGATCGAGGCGGGCAATGCCCGTTCCCAGGAACGTAACCGCCAGGACGCGCGCGAGCGGCTGGCAACGCTTGTCGAGCGCGCCACGCACGCGCCGAAGCCGCGCAAGGCGTCGCGCCCCTCCCTCTCCTCGATCCGCAAGCAGAAGGCGGCCAAGGCGCAGCAGGGCCGTAAGAAGGCGCTGCGGCAGGCCCCGAAGGTGGAGGACTAAGCCGCCTCGCGCGTCTCGTCCTCCACCTTGTCCCAACGTGAGCCGATCGCCGCCAGCGTGGCGGCGATCAGGCTGGCATCGTCGATGAAGCCGGCGACGGGGATGAGGTCGGTGACCGCATCGGTCGGCAGGATGAGATAGCCGAGCGAGGACACGGCCATCAGCTTGACCCAGCGCGGCGTGTCCGGGCTTTTCATCATGCGGTAGAGGCGCTGCGCGGAAGCGACAAGATCGCTCACGCCGCGCATCTTGCCGAAGCGGCCCAGCTTCCCGCGGAACGCACTGTCGGAATAGTGACGCGAATGGTCGGTCATCGGCCTTGCCTTCCCGGAGTACCAGACCCCGAGTCTAGGGCCGATTGTGGCGGCTTTCAGCCCGCGACTGCGGTGTCGATTTCCTTCAGCCGGCGTTCGATCTCATCGGGCTCGAGGAAGCTGCCCCTGAAGCTGTTCCTTGCCAGTTCGATGATGTCGTCAGCGGTCAGGCCGACGGCCTCGGCGGTGCGGACGTAATTGTCGTTCACATAGCCGCCGAAATAGGCCGGATCATCGGAATTGCAGGTCGCGCGCAGGCCGAGATCCAGCATGCGCTTCATCGGATGGTCTTCGAGCCGCTCGACGCCGCACAGGCGCAGATTGGACAGCGGGCAAACGGTCAGCGTCATCTTTTCGGCCACCAGCCGATCGACGAGCGCAGAGTCCTCCAGCGCACGATTGCCGTGATCGAGCCGGTCGACCTTCAGGAGGTCGAGCGCCTCGTAGACGTATTCGGGCGGGCCTTCCTCGCCGGCATGGGCGACGCGCTTCAGACCAAGCGCGCCGACCTTCGCGAAGACGCGCGCGAATTTCGACGGCGGATGGCCCATTTCCGAGGAATCGAGGCCGACCCCGTCGATGCGGTTCAGATGCGGCATGGCCTGCTGAAGCGTCTCGAAGGCCGCCTCTTCGGAGAGGTGCCGCAGGAAGCAGAGGATCAGCCTGTGCGTCATGCCCCATTCGGCCTCGGCATCATCGAGGGCACGGGTGATGCCGTCGATCACGGTCTTGAATGCAATACCGCGATCGGTATGGCCTTGCGGGTCGAAGAAGAGTTCGACGTGGCGGACATTGTCGGCGTGCGCGCGCTGCAGATAGGCGCGGGTCAGGTCATGGAAATCCTGCTCGGTCTGCAGCACGTTCATCCCGACATAATAGATGTCGAGGAAGTCCTGCAGGTTGGAGAATTCGTAGGCGGCGCGGATTTCCTCGACCGAGGCATAAGGAATGGCGATCCCGTTGCGCTGTGCCAGGTCGAACATCAGCTCCGGCTCCAGCGAGCCCTCGATGTGCAGATGCAGTTCGGCCTTGGGCAGACGGGCGACCAGCGCGGCGATGTCGGTCATGGGGTGCTCCTTCACAGCGCGATGTTCGCTTTCGAGCGGCGGCCACACAAGCAAGGTTTCTCTTCGCCTCGCTCCCGTTCTGTGCTGAAGATCACCTCATGGATGATCTTCAGCTCCTCATTGATCTGCATCTCGACGGCAGCCGGCAGGGACCGGGCAGCGAGGCCGTGACCCGGCAGGCCATTTCGCTGTCAGGACTGGAGGCTTCGCCCGATCTGCGGATTGCTGATATCGGCTGCGGGACTGGTGCCTCTGCGCTCGTGCTCGCGCACGATCTGAGTGCGCATGTCACGGCGGTCGACTTCCTGCCGGACTTCCTCGAGCGCCTGAACGCGGCCGCCAGGATTGCGGGCCTTGGCGATCGGATCGAAACGCTCGACGCCTCGATGGACGCCCTGCCTTTCGAGGCGGAGACGTTCGATGCCATCTGGGCCGAAGGGGCGATCTACAATATCGGCTTCGCGGCCGGGGCCGAGGCGTGGCGCCGATTCCTGAAGCCCGGCGGCATTCTCGCCGTCTCCGAACTGACCTGGCTGACCCATGAGCGCCCGGCTGAGCTGCAGGCGCACTGGGACGCGCAATATCCCGAAGTCGATACCGCGTCGGCCAAGATGGCCGTGCTCGAACGGCTGGGCTATGCGCCGGTCGGCTATTTCGTCCTGCCGGAAAGCGCCTGGCTCGACCACTACTACCGGCCGATGCAGCAGCGTTTCGCCGGATTTCTCGAACGCCATGCGAACAGCGAGGCGGCGATGGCGATCGTGGCGGCGGAAGAGACCGAAATATCGCTGTATGAGCGCTATCGCGACTTCGTCAGCTACGGGTTCTACATCGCCCGCCGCGTGGACTGATCGCCCGACGAAAAAGGCCCGGCGTCACCGCCGGGCCTTTCGAACATCAGGACTGACGCGAAAATCAGCCGACGATTTCGAGATCGGAGAAGAAGTAGTGGATCTCCTGCGCGGCGGTTTCCGGCGCGTCGGAGCCGTGGACCGAGTTGGCCTCGATGGATTCGGCGAAGGTCTTGCGGATCGTGCCTTCGGCGGCGTTTTCCGGGTTCGTGGCGCCCATGACTTCGCGGTATTTCGCGATGGCGTTCTCACCTTCGAGGACCTGGACCACGACCGGGCCGGAGATCATGAAGGAGACGAGATCGTTGAAGAAGGGACGCTCGCTGTGCACGGCGTAGAAGCCTTCAGCGGCGGCCTTCGACAGACGGACACGCTTCTGGGCCACGATGCGCAGGCCGGCGGCCTCGATCATCGCATTGATCTTGCCGGTCAGGTTACGCGCGGTCGCGTCGGGTTTGATGATCGAGAAGGTGCGTTCGAGCGCCATCTTTGAAAACTCCATTGCTGTCGGGGAGGACGGTTGAATTCGCGGCGGCTTATAGCGGCGCTTTTTCGCCATGTGAAGCCGTGCTAGGCGGCGTGCGCCATGCTGCACGTCAACGACCTTACCTTCCGCATGGAAGGCCGCATCCTGATCGACCAGACCAGCTTCCACCTGCCCGCCAAGGGCAAGATGGGGCTGGTCGGGCGCAATGGCTGCGGCAAGTCCACGCTGTTCCGCCTCGTGAAGGGCGACCTCGCCCCGGAGAGCGGCGATGTGCGCGTGCGCCCGGGCGCCAGTATCGGCAGCGTCGACCAGGAAGCGCCCGGCGGTCCGGAAACGCTGATGCAGGTCGTGCTCGCCGCCGATCGCGAGCGCACCGCCCTGCTCGCCGAGGCGGAGATCGCGACCGATCCGCACCGCATCGCAGAGATCCAGACGCGGCTGGCCGATATCGACGCACACAGCGCCGAAGCGCGAGCAGGCTCGATCCTCAACGGGCTGGGCTTCACCGCCGCCGAGCAGCAGCGCCCGTGCAGCGAATTTTCCGGCGGCTGGCGGATGCGCGTGGCGCTGGCCGCCGTTCTGTTCGCGCGGCCAGACCTCTTGCTGCTCGACGAACCGACGAATTATCTCGACCTGGAAGGCGCGGTCTGGCTCGAGACCTATCTGAAGCACTATCCCGGCACCGTCCTGCTGATCAGTCACGACCGCGACCTTCTCAATGGCGCGGTCGACCGGATCGCGCATCTCAAGGGCGGCAAGGTCTCGATCTACGAAGGCGGGTATGACGATTTCGAGCGCCAGCTTGCCGAGCGCCAGCGCCTGCAGATGAAGCTCAAGGCCAAGCAGGACGACGAGCGCCGTCATCTGCAGGCCTTCATCGACCGCTTCAAGGCCAAGGCGTCAAAGGCGAAACAGGCCCAGAGCCGCGTGAAGCGCCTGGAAAAGATGCAACCCGTCGCAACCATCATCGACGATCCGGTCGCGCCGTTCGACTTCCCGGAGCCGCAGCGCCACATGGCCCCGCCGCTGATGCGGCTGGAAGGCACGGTGCTCGGCTATGGCGACAAGGTCGTCCTGCGGGACCTCAATCTGCGGATCGACCCGGACGACCGGATCGGCATTCTGGGGCGTAACGGCTCGGGCAAGTCGACACTGGCCAAGCTGCTGGCGGGCAAGCTGGAGCCGCTCGACGGGTATTTCCGCAAGCACAAGAAGACACTCGTCGCCTATTTCGCGCAGCACCAGATGGACGCGCTGTCGCCGGACCATTCGGCCTACGACCACGTCGTCGAACGCATGCCCGACGCGACCGAGGCACAGCGCCGCGCACGGCTGGCGACCTTCGGCCTTCCCATCCATTTGCAGGAAACCCCGGCGAAGAAGCTGTCGGGCGGGGAGAAGGCGCGGCTCCTCTTCAATCTGATCGTCTTCGACGGGCCGCACCTGATCCTGATGGACGAGCCGACCAACCACCTCGACATGGACAGCCGCGCGGCGCTGATCGACGCGATCAATGCCTATCCAGGGGCGGTGATCCTGATCAGCCACGACCGGCATCTGATCGAGAGCTGCGCTGACCGGTTGTGGCTGTCGGAAGGCGGCACGGTCGAGCCCTATGACGGCGACATGGAGGAGTATCGCGCGCGCTTTTCCGGCCGGCCGGGCAAGGACGAGAACGGAAAACGCAAGGCGGCCCCTCCCGATGTGAAGACCGAGAAGCGACGGGATGCCGCGACCAAGCGCGTCGCGTTGAAGCCGCTGAAGGCCGAAGCCGCAAAGTGGGAAAAGGAAATCGAGCGGCTGAAGGGAATCCTCGCCGTGATCGACAAGGGGCTTGCCGCGCCGGGCCTTTACCAGAAGGACCCGAAGACAGCGACGGAGCTTCAGATCAAGCGGGCCAGGGCCGAAGAACTGATCGAGACGGCGGAAATGAACTGGCTTGAAGCGGCGGAAGCGCTGGAGACGGCGGAGGCGGAGGACTAGCGATGTTCGGATCCAGCCGTCTTGTCGACCGTAATGTCGAAGCCTGGCTGCTCGACCGGTTCGAGATGTTGCACGAGAAGCTCGGCCCCCAGAGACAGCTCTGCCGGACGCTGCTGGTTCTGCCCAGGCTCGGCAGTTTTGTCGTCGAAGGGGAGACCGACCGCGAGATGGCGGAATCGATTTTCCGCACGGTGGCCGAGTTCGCCGGTATGGCAGACTGGCATGTCGAGCTGGAGGGTTTCGAAAGCGCCGGCACGCAGCAGGTCAGTGAATATCACTTCCTGACCCCTCAAACAGCGCAGGTGGCGGGCACGTTCTCGATCGAAGGCAATTCGGTTCTGATCCGGTATGACGTCGCGCTGGTGAAACAGCCGCAAAACCTGATCGCGACCTTCGCACACGAATTGTCGCACTATCTCTTGGCGGGGTATCTGCCCGAGAGCTTCGAGGACGAAGACCACGAATTGCTGACCGATCTGACGGCCGTCTACATGGGTTTCGGCGTTTTCCTGGCCAACACGGCCTTTGAATTCGAAGGAAATCAGAGCTTCACCGGAACGGGATGGGCGTCGCGCCGGATGGGGTATCTTTCGGAAGACACGCTGCTAGCCGCGCTGGCGCTGTTCGTCCGGGCGAGCGGGTATGATCCCGACGAAGTTCGCCAGCACCTCAAGTCAGGACTGGTGAAGCGTTTCGACAAGGGATTGAAGCAGATCGACCGTCTCGAGGCAAAACTCGACGCATTCAGAAAGCGCGACGAAGCCTTCGCAGCGGGGGTCTAACCGCAGATAACCCGTTCAACGCGGTCCTGTTCGTCGAGCCAGATCGTGGTGCGTTCGCCGCGGAATTCCATTGTCACCGCCATGCCGTGCGGCACCACGCGGTGCGGTTGCGGCAGGGATTGGGTGTCGATCTCGCCAATGCGCTGACCGACGAGATAGCTCAGTTGCGCTGCGGGGCATTCAGTCATGCCGGGATCGGACGGAACCGGCGCCGGTCCGCCCATGCCGGTTTCCTGAGCGCTCGAACACGCGGCGACGATTGCGATAATTCCGATGGCGACGGCGCGCTGCTTCACTTCATGTCCCCTGTGGCGATCTGCGTTCGATTTATTAACGCGATGCAATGAAGATATGTTCCGCCAATCCGCCTGAACGCTGAATGAAATCGTTCGCCAGACGGCTATCCCTGCTTCTCCCACCGGCCTTCGATCGACTGCTTCCAGTAGGCGATCGAGTGACCTTCCGCCTTGGCCTTCTTCCAGAGCGACCGGGCGGACTGAACCGCGCCTTCGTCGGCGGCGTCGAACACGACGCAGCACCGGGCGAACGCGCCCGGCAGTTCGGGTTCGACCCCGTCGAGGGCGAACAGGACATCTGATTTGTTTGAATTGTCTTCGGTCAGGGAGAGCAGGATGGGCTGGCGATCCGGGTCCGGCTCGTCCCACCGTCCGTGCGGCAGGAAGCCGTCATCGCGGGCCGTCCAAAGCAGGCCGTCGATCTGCTCGATCCGGTCTTCCGAGGGTGCCCGGACCAGGGCGCGCCAGCCCTTTTGAATCGTCTTTTCAAGCAGTTCTGGCAGCGCGTCGGCGAGCGTGGTCCGCTCGAGATGATAGAACCACAGCTCGCCGGGCATCGCTGATTACTTCTCGTAATTGTCCCGCACGAAACGGTCGAGCAGGCGCACGCCATAGCCGGTGCCGAAGGTCGGCAGGCGCGGATCCTTCGACCCCGCCCACATGCCGGTACCGGCGATGTCGATATGGCACCAGGGCTTGCCGTTCACATAGCGCTGGAGGAATTGCGCCGCGGTGATCGAGCCCGCGAGACGGCCTTCGCCGATATTCTTCATGTCGGCGACGGGGCTGTCGATCTGGCGGTCATATTCGGGACCGACCGGCAGACGCCAGACCTTTTCGTCGGAGGCGAGACCGGCCTTGGTCAGGCCGTCGGCGATCTTGTCGTCGTTGGAGAAGATGCCGGCATGCTCGTGGCCGAGCGCGATCAGGATCGCGCCGGTCAGCGTGGCCAGGTCGATGATGAATTCCGGATCGAATTCCTTCTGCGTGTGCCACAGCGCATCGGCCAGCACGAGGCGGCCTTCGGCGTCGGTGTTGAGGATTTCGATCGTCTGGCCCGACATCGAGGTGACGATGTCGCCCGGACGCTGCGCATTGCCGTCGGGCATGTTCTCGACGAGGCCGATCACGCCGATGGCGTTGACCTTCGCCTTGCGGCCGGCGAGCGCACGCATCAGGCCGACAACGGCGGCGGACCCGCCCATATCGCCCTTCATCTCGTCCATGCCCTGGCCCGGCTTCAGCGAGATGCCGCCGGAGTCGAAGCACACACCCTTGCCGACAAAGGCGAGCGGCTTGTCGCCCTTCTTGCCGCCATTCCATTTCATGATGACAAGCTGGGATTCGAGCACCGAACCCTGGCCGACGCCGAGCAGCGCGTTCATGCCCAGCTTCTTCATTTCCTTTTCGCCGAGCACTTCGATCTCGAGGCCGAGATCGGCGAGGCCCTGGACCTTCTTGGCATAGGCCGGCGGGGTCAGGACGTTGGGCGGCTCGTTGACCAGGTCACGGGCCAGGTCGACACCATCGGCCACAGCGCCCCAGGATTTCCACGCCGCCTTGCCCGCCTTCTCGTCGTCGACGACGAGGGTCACATTCTTCAGCGACGGCTTCTTCGAATCGTCGAGCTTGGTGCGGTAGGCGTCGAAGCGGTAGGCGGCCAGACGGCAGCCGAGACCGAAGCGCGCGGCCATCTCGGCATCGGCGACCGTCGTCAGGACGACGGCGAGATCGGTTTCACCGCCGGTCAGCAGCGACTTCACCAGCGAGGCGCCGGCCTTTTCGAAGCCATTGCCATCAAGCTTGCCCTTGGCCCCGACACCGAGCGCGATGATACGGTTCGCGTCGACCCCGGCCGGAGCATAGATTTCCAGCGTCTCACCGGCCTTGCCGGAGAAGCGCGAAGCCTTGATGGCGCGGGTGATCGCGCCGCCGGCCGCCTTGTCGACCGCCTTCGCGGCGTCGGACAGCGTCGACTTTTCGAACACCGGAACTGCGAGGGAGCCGGTCGAGGGGTTCGCCGATGCGAACTTGATCTTCATCGCTAAGCCTTTCTGTTTTGCGGTGGCGCTGCCGCCGGATTCGCGGCGCGCCCGTGTTCAGCGCACAGTGGTATCCGATTGGCATGTAGGTTAGAAGGCCGCGTTCGCACAAGGCAGCCGGCCCCGGAATGATTCTCGTACAGCGCTATATTTTCCGACAGCTGCTCGTGCCCTTCGTGACGGCCGCGGCCGCCTTCGCCGGCCTCGCCATCCTGACGCAGTCGCTGACGAATATCGATCTGATCTCGAACTATCGGGAGACGGCCTTCATCTTCGTCAAGGTGACGCTGCTGGCGCTGCCGCAACTGATCGCCCTGCTCTCGCCCTTTGCCCTTTTCATTGCCGCGTTGGCCGGTCTCAACCGGATGACGACCGAAAGCGAGATCACCGTGGCGAGCGCGTCGGGGCTGACGCGCTGGCGGCTGATCTCGCCGATGATGAAGCTCGCCGTACTGGCGGTGATCGCAAACCTGCTGGTCAACCTTTTCGTCCAGCCGCTGGCCTATCGGGAAATGCGGCGCGCGATCCATGATCTGCGTACCGATGTTGCCGCCAGCCTGATCCGCCCCGGGGCGTTTTCCGATCTCGGCGCGGGCGTAACGATGTATGCGCGGGAAACCACCTCGACCGGCCGCATGCTGGAGGTCTTCATCCATGATGCGCGCGATGGGGAATCAAGCCCGTCCTACGCGGCGCGCGAAGGCGTGATCGTGCGCGGCGAGGAACGCCCGGTCATGGTGCTGCTCGACGGCAATGTGCAGCAGCGCGAACCGGATGGGTCGCTCTCGATCCTGACCTTCGAGCGCTACGAGTTCGACCTGTCGCAATTCGTCGATGCGGCGCAGGTTCTGTTCTTCAAGGACAGTGACAAATTCCTCTATGAGCTGTTCAACCCGGATGCCGCCTCGGTGGCGCGCTCGAACGGGGCCGAACGCCTCTATGCGGAGGCGCACTACCGATTGTCGGCCCCGCTCTACAACATCACCGTGATGCTGATCGCGGCCGCGGTCTTCCTTGGCGGTCAACACTCGCGAATGGGCTATGGCCGCCGGGTGCAGATCGGTGTCGCCGCGGCGCTGGCGATCCGGTTGCTCGGCTTTGCGGTCCAGTCGGCGGCGGCCGACGATGACGCGCTGAACGTGCTGCAATATCTCGTCCCGATCCTGGGAGCGGTGGGCGCGATCATCGTGCTTTACATGCCACGGATCCGAAGGACCCGGACCGCCGAGGAAGCGGCTGCGGCGGAGGCCGGCGCATGATTCCGTTTTCCTCCCGTCTCAGCCGATATCTCGCGATCCAGATGCTGGCCGGTCTGGCGCTGTCCTTCGGCGTCATCGTGACGATCATCCTGCTCGTCGACTTTGTGGAGCAGACGCGCGCCATCGGCACACGGGTCGATATTCCCGCGACCGACCTGTTCATGCTGACGCTGATGCGGGCCCCGCTGCTGATCGAACAGACCCTGCCCTTCATCTTCCTGTTCGGCATCCTGACCGCCCTTTTCCGCCTCAATCGCCGCAGCGAGCTGATCGTGATGCGGGCGTCGGGATATTCGGCCTGGCGCATTGTCGCGCCGGCGGTCTGGATGTCGCTGATCGGCGGACTGCTTGGCGCGATGGCACTCAACCCGATCGGGTCGGCCCTCAATGCGCGCTACGAGGCGCAGGAAGCGGCGCTGACACGAAGCGGCAACAGCAACCGAGTGGAGAGCAACCCGATCTGGCTTCGCGAACTCACCGAGGACGGATACGTCATCATCGCGGCGGCCGATGTCGACGGCGACGCCGGTTCCGTGACGCGGCCGCGATTCCTTTACTACCGGCAGGTGGACGGAGGCCGGCCGGTCTTCGATCGCCGCATTGACGCCGACCGCGCCGTGCTGCGCGGAGGGTTCTGGGGCCTCGAGAACGCGATCGAGAGCACGCCGGGCCAGGAAGCCGAAGCGATGGACGCCCTGTCCCTGCCCACGGCGATCGAGCGCCAGGCCCTGTTCGAGCGTTCCCGCTCACCGCGCACGATCGCGTTCTGGGACCTGCCGGGAGTCATTCTTGCCGCGCGCGAGGCCGGCCTGACCACACACCGCTTCGAGCTGCGCTGGCAGACATTGCTGGCCCTGCCACTGACATTGATCGCCGTGTCGTTGCTGGCTGCGGCAGCGACTCTGCGTCTCTACCGGCTTGGCGGAGCGGCGAGTTTTGCCCTGGCCGGAGGGGCTGCCGGCTTTCTTGTCTATTTCGTCCAGGAATTGCTGGCCTCGTTCGGCAGTTCGGCCGCGCTGCCTCCGATCACGGCGGCATGGGCGGCACCGACGATCACCGCGCTACTCGCCCTCGCATATCTGGCATCGACCGAAGACGGATGATCATCCGCCGTGGACGCGCGCGGTCGCTTCCGATAACCATTCCAACACGGTTTGTGGTGCCCGACGGAAGGACTGAATTCATGGCGGTCAGAGCCGGACTTGCCTCTATCGCCGCACTGCTTCTTGCGGGTGTCACCAGTGTTTCCGCGCTGGCGCAGGAAACGGGCGACAATGAGCCCGTCTATATCGAAGCCGATGCGATGTCGGAGGACCGCGATTCCGGGGCCTATATCGCGCGCGGCAATGTCGAAGCGCGACAGGGCGATCGCACCGTGACCGCCGACGAGTTGGAATACCGCCCTGAAACCGGCCGTGTGATTGCCCGCGGCAACGTCACCATCTATTCAGCCGACGCACCGCCGCAATATGCCGATGAGGTCGAACTCGACGACCAGATGGGATCGGGAATCGCGACCGGCTTCTCCACCCTGATGGAGAACAATGGGCGCGCCGCCGCGGCCCATGCCGTGCGCAGGGGCAATGGCACGCTGGAACTGCGCGACGCCTATTACACGGCCTGTCAGCTGTGTTCGGAGACGGGCCATGAGCCCACCTGGCGGCTGCGCGCGCAGCGCGTGGTGCAGGATACCGAAGACCAGATGATCTATTACGAGAACGTCCGCTTCGAAGCGCTAGGCGTTCCGGTTTTCTATGCTCCTGCCTTTGCGCACCCGGATCCGTCGTCCGAACGGCGCTCGGGCTTCCTGTTCCCGACGGTCGGTGTGTCGTCGCGCCTCGGCCTGTCCTACCAGCAGCCCTATTACTGGGCGATCTCGCCCTATCAGGATTTCACCTTTGCACCGCGCGTGATGACCAATGTCCGCCCGATATTGCTGGGTGAATATCGCAAGCGCTTCTATTCGGGACGTCTCGGCTTCGAAGGCTCGATCACCTATGAGCGCGAGATCGACGGCGACGGCAACCGCTTCGGCGAGGATGCGCTGCGCTACCACCTGTTCGGGGGTGGCGAATTCGAGCTTTCCGAACAGTGGGATTGGGGTTTCGGGGTGCAGGTTGCGTCCGATGACCTGCATCTGCGCCGGTACGACATCAATGAACTCTATCAGGACTATCCGGGTCTGGTCGAAACCAATGTCGGCCGCCTGACCAGCCAGCTCTACCTGCAGGGTCAGGGGCAGAACTACTACGCCGAAATTGCCGGCGCCGCTTTCCAAAGCCTGCGTGTTGGCGAGAATGACGACACGCTACCGGTTGTCGCGCCGATGGCGGACTACCGGACAACGACGCGCCTCGGAGAACATGGCGGATTGTTCCGGACACGTCTGAACACGATCTCGCTGACCCGCGAATCCGGGATCGACTACCGCCGGGCCAGCGCGCAGGCGGACTGGTCGGCGCGCTGGATCGCGCCGCAAGGGATCGTGCTGGAGCCGTTCACCTTCGCCCGTGCGGACTATTATGCACTCGAAGACATTCCGGGCGCGACGCCGCTCGACCCGCTGATCTCCGATTCCTTCGGTCGCTTCCTCGGCATGGCCGGAGCAGAATTGTCGTGGCCGCTCTACCGGCCCGGTCAATCGATCGGTTCCACCATCGAACCGGTGATTCAGGTGGTTGCCGCGAGCGATGACGACAATCTCGGCCGGATCCCGAACGAGGACAGCCAGAATGTCGATCTGACCGAATCCGTCATCTTCGCGGCCAACCGCTCTCCGGGCTATGATCTCTGGGAAGAAGGGCTGCGGGTGACCTATGGCGGCCGCTTCAGCGCGACCTTCATCAACGGAAACGAGGTCTCCGCCTTTGTCGGACAGAGCCACCGTCTCGACGGCGATCCCGTATTCGATGCCGGTTCGGGCCTGCGCGCGGACGAATCGGATGTCTTTGCTTCATTTGATGTCGATCTCTCGCAGTTCAACGTTTCGGCCAACACGCGGATCAATCCGGAATACGGCTCTGTAAATCGGGTAAACTTGAGCGCCGCAGGTCGCTATGGACCAATCACCGCAAGTGTCGGCTACACCCGGTTCGACGACAGCCAAGTCCTGTCTGGACCGCGCGAGGAAGCGCGGATCAATATTGCGACTCGGGTGACAGACAACTGGTCCTTCGGGTACACGATGACGCGTGACCTAGAAAACGATGTGTCGCGTCTTCAAACCGCCGGCATCGCCTATCGCGACTATTGCACCGAACTGGCTATCATTTACGAGCGCGACAACTATAGGCGCGGCATTCTCGGCCCGTCGGAATCGATTCAGGTCCGCCTGACGCTGTTCACGCTCGGCAGTGTCGGATCGGAAGAGTAGACGGGGTGCAGTCGCGGCGATTGCCTCCCGCCCGCCAATAGGTATTTTCTCGAACGCGTCTCAGAACCGGAATGTCATGAACAACCGCGCCCGCATACTCATGTCCTCGCTTGCCGCCGCGTTGGCGCTGGTTGCCGCACCCGCGGTTTCAGCCCAGCAGGTCGAGGGCATCGTCGCCCTGGTCAATGACCAGCCCATCACCACGGTCGACGTGCGCAATCGCATGCGGATGATCATCGCTTCGTCCGGGCAGCAGCCCTCGCCCGAGGCGATCGAGCGGATCCAGGAACAGGCCGTTCGCGGACTGATCGACGAAACGCTGCAGCTGCAGGCCGCGGCCGAATTCGAAGTCGAGGTCGATTCCGCAGAAGTCGACCAGGCGATCGACGACATTGCCGAGCGCAATGGAACGACCCGCGCCCAGATCCAGCAGGAACTGGCCACCGCCGGCGTCGACATCTCCACGCTGCGGCGCCAGCTCGAAGCGGAGATCGCCTGGCAGATCATCGTCAGCGGCCGTTATGGCAGCCGGATTCGGGTGTCGAACCAGCAGATCGAGGCCGCGCTTGAGCGGATCGCCGCCAGCGCCTCGCAGCCGCAATACTACATCGCCGAAATCTTTCTCGAGCTGACGTCGGCCGGCGGTGAAGAACGTCTGCAACAGCAAGCCACCGCCGCGCTCAATGCGCTGCGCGAAGGCGCGCCCTTCCAGGTCGTCGCGCAACAATTCTCTGCCGCCCCGTCGGCGGCCAATGGCGGTGAAGTCGGCTGGGTGCTTGGCGGCCAGCTGCGCCCGGAAGTCGAACAGGTGGCCCAGGTACTGCAGCCGGGACAGCTGTCGCGTCCGATCCGCGTGCCCGGCGGCTACATGATCATCGCGATGATCCAGAAGCGCGAAGGCACGACCACCGTCCAGTACGACCTGACGCAGGTGACCGTGCCGACCAGCGCCGTGACCGACAACACCGCGGCCCAGCTGCGCCAGGCGCTCGAACGCGCCAGTTGCGAGACGGTCGACGGTGCGATCTCCGGTATTCCGGGCGCCTTCGCGACACCGCTAGGCGCCATCCCGGCCAGTTCGCTTCTGCCCAACATTCGCGACGCGCTGAACGGCCTTGATACCGGCGACCACACGCAGGTTCTTGAAACTGCGGCGGGCCGTCAGGCCTTCCTCGTTTGCGAACGCTCGATCGGCGGCCCGGGCATGCCGACCCGCGACGATGTCGAAGAGCAGCTGCGCGGCCAGCAATTGTCCAACCAGTCGCGCCGCTGGCTGCGTGACCTGCGCCGCGAAGCGACGATCGAATACCGCTAGCCATGGGACGGCCCGTCGCCGTCACTCAGGGTGATCCGGCCGGGATCGGCCCGGAAATCACGCATGCCGCCTGGCGAGCCCTGAAAGATGGCGGGCCGGTCTTCTTCGTCATCGGCGACCCTTCGCTCTATGGCGGCACGGCGCGCGAGATCAAAGCCGCGGCGGAGGCGTCTCGCGTCTTCGCTGATGCGCTTCCGGTGCTGTCCTCGCCCCTTGCCGTGCCGGCAGTGCCCGGACGCCCGGACGCGCGCAATGCGCCGTCAACGATCTCGTCCATCGAGCGGGCGGTTGGCCTGACTGTTGCGGGCGATGCCTGCGGTGTCGTCACCAATCCGATCGCGAAATCCGTCCTGCGGGAGGCGGGTTTCGGACACCCCGGTCATACCGAATTCGTTGCCGATCTGACCGCAGACCTGCCGGTCGATAGCGCACGCGGCCCCGTGATGATGCTGGCCGGGCCGTCGCTGCGCGTGGCGCTGGTCTCGATCCACAAGCCGCTCAGGGACGCGATCGCCAGCCTGACCGCGGACCGGATCGCGCATGTCGTACGTGTTACGTTTGAAGCTTTGAAGCGCGACTTCGGAATCGACGCCCCGCGTCTGGCGCTCGCCGGGCTCAACCCGCACGCTGGCGAAGGCGGCCATATCGGGCGGGAAGAGATCGAAATCATCACTCCCGCCGCCGACGCCCTGCGCGCGGACGGTTTCGACATCGCCGGGCCGTTGCCGCCCGACGCCATGTTCCACGCCGAGGCGCGCGCCGGGTATGACGCCGCGATCTGCCTCTATCACGATCAGGGGCTTATCCCGCTGAAGGCGCTCGACTTCTGGAACGGGGTGAATGTCACACTCGGCCTGCCCATTGTGCGCACCTCACCCGATCACGGCACGGCGTTCGACATCGCCGGTACGGGAGTCGCACGCGCCGACAGCCTGATCGCCGCGATCAGACTGGCTGCCGAGATGGGCCGGAGGCGCGGCGTATGAGCGAATTGCCGCCGCTGCGCGAAGTCATCGCCACGCACGGGCTCGATGCGAGGAAGTCATTCGGTCAGCATTTCCTGTTCGATCTCAACCTGACCGCCAAGATTGCCCGCCTCGCGGGTCCGCTTGACGGTCTGATTGCGGTCGAGATCGGACCGGGGCCGGGCGGGCTGACACGGGGGCTTCTGGCGACCGATGCCCGGCATGTCATCGCCATCGAAAAGGACAGGCGCTTCCTTCCCGCCCTGGAGGAAGCCGGTGCGCATTATGGTGATCGCCTGACCCTGATCGAGGCGGATGCGCTCGAAGCGGACGAGGCCGCGCTGACCGGCGGCAAACCGGCCGTCATCGCGTCGAACCTGCCCTACAATGTCGGCACGCCGCTGCTGATCAAATGGCTGAAAGCATCGCCGATCTGGTGGTCGGCCGCGGTGCTGATGTTCCAGCGCGAAGTTGCCGACCGGGTCGTCGCCAAGGCCGGAGCGAAGGCTTATGGCCGGCTGGCGGTCCTGACCGCCGCCATCGCCAGCGCGCGGATCGGCCTCAAGGTTCCCGCCCGGGCGTTCACGCCGCCGCCGAAGGTGGAATCGGCGGTTGTGGTGCTGCACCCCCTGCCCGCCGAAAAGCGTTTCCACGATCTCGACGCACTCGAAGCCGTGACCGAATCCGCCTTCGGGCAGCGCCGGAAGATGCTGCGGTCGAGCCTTTCTGCTGCGGCGTCCAAGGCGGGGACCACAGCGGAGCATCTGCTGACAGCGGCCGGGATCGAGCCGACGGCCCGCGCCGAGACGATTCCGCCGGAGGGCTTCTTCCGGCTCGCCGAGGCCTGGCGGATGGCGAAGGGGTAGCACACCTTCCTTCTCCCCTGGGGGGAGAAGGTGCCCGAAGGGCGGATGAGGGGTTTCTATAGATCACCCCTCACCCCAGCCCTCTCCCCCAAGGGGAGAGGGAGAAGACGTACTGGCGTTACTTCCGTTCCCTGAACAGTTCGGTGACGAAGCCCTCGAGCCAGGGGCGTCGGGTGCGGCGCAGGCGCTCGGCATGGAGGATCAGGTCGATCTCCTCGAGCGCGCGGGCAAAATCCTCGTTGACGATGACGTAGTCGTATTCGTTCCAGTGCGAGATCTCGGCCTCGGCCCGGTCCATGCGGCGGCTGATCACATCTTCGGGGTCCTGACCGCGCTTTTTCAGCCGGTCTTCCAGAAGCCGCAGCGACGGCGGGAGGATGAAGACGCGGACCGCGTCATTGGGAGCGGCTTCGGCGAGCAGGCGCGCGCCCTGCCAGTCGATGTCGAAGATGACGTCACGCCCCTCGGCCAGCGCTTCCTCGACGGGCGCGCGCGGCGTTCCGTAATAGTGGTCGAAAACCTTGGCGTATTCATAGAAGCCATTGGCCGCGATGTTCTTTTCGAACGCTTCCTGGCTCACGAAGAGGTAGTCGCGGCCATTCTCCTCGCCGGGGCGCGGAGCGCGCGTCGTCCAGCTGACCGAAATCAGGATGTCGGGATTCTTGTCCATCAGACGCTTCGACAGCGTCGTCTTGCCGGCCCCGGACGGGCTCGACAGGACAAACATCATCCCCCGGCGGCCACCGGGATAGCGCGGGGAATGATAGGGATCACTCGACATTCTGGACCTGCTCCCGGAACTGATCGATCACGGTCTTCAAGGCGAGGCCGATCCGGGTGAGGTCCGAATCGCCGGACTTCGAACATAGCGTGTTGGCCTCGCGGTTGAACTCCTGTGACAGGAAGTCGAGCTTGCGTCCCGCGGGCGATCCGGCCGCGATCAGATCGCGCGCCGTCGCGATGTGGGCGCCGAGCCGGTCCAATTCCTCGCGGACATCGGCTTTCAAGGCCAGCACCGCGACTTCCTGAGCGAGGCGCTCTTCGGGGAAATCACTGCCGACAAGGTCGGCGATGCGTGAGGCCAGGCGCTCCCGGATCGTGTCGATCCGGGCGCTCGCGGTCTGCCCGGCCTTCGCCGCCAATGTCTCGATCTCCCCGACCTGGGCGTTGAGGATCGCAGCGAGCGCCCTGCCCTCGTCCTCGCGAGCCGCCATCAGCGCCCTCACAGCCGTCTCGAACGAAGTCAGTAGCGCGCTATGCAGCGCCTCACGGTCGTCTTCGGCGATTTCGTCCTCGGCCTTCAGAACGCCCTTCACCTGAAGGAGTCCATCGAAGGCGGGCGGGGCGACCTTGCCACTCTCGACCCAGGGGCGGCTGGCCTCGATCAGCGCGGCCAGGCGCGCCTCGTCGATCACGGCAGCGCCTGCGGTCGCATCGCGCGCAAGGGTCAGACCGGCCTGGATCGAGCCGCGGGTGAAGACCGTGCGCGCTATGTCACGCAGGGGGCCTTCAATCGCATCATAGCCGGGCGGCATGCGCAGGCGGAGATCGAGCCCCTTGCCGTTCACCGAACGGACTTCCCAGGTCCAGTTCCACCCCGCATGCTGGCCTTCGGTGCGGGCGAAACCCGTCATTCCCGACAGTCTGGCCATCAGCGCCCTCCCCGTTCGCGCTCGACGCGGCGCCAGTTGGCGACATTACGCTGATGCTGGGCATAGGTCTCGGCGAAGACATGCCCCCCCGTGCCGTCCGCCACGAAGAAGAGGTCGCGTGTGTCTGCCGGGTTCAGCACGGCGGCGATCGCATCGGGTCCGGGATTGGCGATCGGTCCGGGCGGAAGTCCGGCGAAATGATAGGTGTTGTAGGGGTTGTTCGTGTTGTCGAGTTCAGAGCGCCGGATGCCGCGGCCAAGCGGCTCGCCGCCGGTGATGCCGTAGATGATGGTCGGGTCGCTATCGAGGCTCATGCCACGGCGCAGGCGATTGACGAAGACGGCCGCGACGCGCGGACGCTCCTCGGCGATGCCGGTCTCCTTCTCGACGATGGATGCGAGAATGATCGCTTCCTCGACCGTGTCGAAGGGCAGATCGTCGGCGCGGTTCGGCCACAGCCGCGCGATCAGCGCGTCCTGGTCGGACTGCATGCGGGCAATGATCTCGCTGCGCGGCGTGCCGCGTTGAACCAGATACGTCTCCGGCAACAGGCTGCCCTCCGGCGGCGTCTCGGAAATCTCTCCGGTCAGTACGTCACTGGCCTCGAGAATGCGCACGATCATCGCGCTGGTCAGGCCTTCGGCGAAGGTGATCGGGTATTGCACCACCACGCCTTCACGGACTCGTTCGAGGATGTCGCGCATCGAGGCTTCCGGCGGGAAGGCATACTCCCCGGCACGGAGATCGCGGTCCGCTTCCTCGAGCGTGACGAGCAGGCGGAACAGCCGGGCGTCAGAGACGACGCCTTCGCGCTCAAAACGGTTGGCGATCTGGATCAGGCCCTCGCCGCGCGGGATGACAACCACGGTCACTTCGACGGCAGGTCCCGGCGCAACGAATTGCGACTGGACCCAGGACCACGCGAAGAAGGCCGTTCCGGCTGCCGCCAGGATCAGGACAAGCAGAAAGCCCAGAAGGGCCACGAGAACCCGGCCGCTGCGCGGATCGGACATGGACGGATGACGGACGCTCATCCCGGGTGCGCCTCCCCCGCGCTCGAACTTACGCGACGGATGTGAAAACGACCGACGCATTGGTGCCGCCAAACCCGAAGGAGTTCGACAGCGCAGCGCGCACCGGCCGCTCGACGGCGGCTTTCGGTGCGAGATTGATGGGTGTTTCGACGGACGGGTTGTCGAGGTTCAGGGTCGGCGGGCAAATGCCATCCCGAATGGCCAGGATGGAGAAGATCGCCTCAACCGCGCCCGCGGCGCCGAGCAGATGGCCGATCGCCGACTTGGTCGACGACATGACGAGATTGCTCGACGCATCGCCGAACAGGCGCTCGACCGCCCTCAGTTCGATCTCGTCGCCCTTGGGCGTCGAAGTGCCGTGCGCATTGACGTAATCGATGTCCGCCGGTTCGAGACCGGCACGCTTCAACGCCGCTCGCATGGAGCGATAGCCGCCATTGCCATCCTCGGCCGGAGCCGTGATGTGGAAAGCGTCACCCGACAGGCCATATCCGGAGACTTCGGCGTAGATTTTCGCGCCGCGCGCCTTGGCGTGTTCATATTCCTCGAGCACGAGAATGCCGGCGCCCTCGCCCATCACGAAGCCGTCGCGGTCCCGGTCATAGGGGCGGGACGCCTTTTCGGGCGTGTCGTTGAAGCCGGTCGACATCGCCCGGGCCGCGACGAAGCAGCCGACGCCCAATCGGCAGATGGCGGCTTCGGCACCGCCCGCGACCATGAGGTCGGCATCGCCATACTGGATCAGCCGTGCGGCGTCGCCGATCGCATGCGCGCCGGTCGAACAGGCGGTGACAACGGAATGGTTCGGGCCTTTCAGCCCGTGACGGATCGAGACCTGGCCGGAGGCCAGGTTGATGATCATGCCGGGAATGGCGAAGGGCGACAGGCGGCGCGGCCCCTCTTCCCTCAGCGTGATCGAGGCATTGTAGGTGGTTTCGAGACCGCCGGTTCCCGAGCCGATCAGCACGCCGGCGCGTTCGCGGTCTTCCTCGGTCTCCGGATTCCAGCCGGAATCGGCGATCGCGGCGTCAGCCGCCGCGATCCCGTAAAGCATGAAGTCGTCGATGCGCCGCTGCTCGCGCGGACTCATGATCGCGTCGGGGTCGAAACTCCCCTCCACGTCCGGGCCACCGCCGCCCCGCCCGTCATGACGGGGGACGATGCCGGCGATCTTCGAGGCGAGATCCTCGACCTCGAAATGCTCAATCCGGCGGATGCCCGACTGACCCGCGAGAAGCCGTTTCCAGACCAGATCCACCCCGCAGCCAAGCGGTGTGACCAGACCCAGACCTGTGACAACGACGCGGCGCATCGAAAACCCGGTCTTAGTTGACCTTTTCAGAGATGAACTTCACGGCGTCGCCGACGGTTTGAATATGTTCCGCAGCGTCGTCCGGGATTTCGATATCGAATTCTTCCTCGAACGCCATGACCAGCTCGACATTGTCGAGCGAGTCCGCGCCGAGATCATCGATGAAGCTGGCCTTTTCCGTGACCTTGTCCTCTTCGACGTCGAGGTGCTCGACAACGATCTTCTGGACCCGTTCAAAGACATCAGACATGGGGCAGTCCTTTTGTTCTAGCCGCTGAAACCTTACGCGGCGCCGATGCGAGCGGGAAGCGCCAAAGACACGCGCTTCCAACCTGATGATGCGGGGCTGGTAACACGAAGCCCCACGCAATGCCAGACGGTCCGGGCGGACCCGGACACGTCCGAATTTCTTCCCTAGATCATCGCCATTCCGCCGTTGACGTGCAACGTCACACCGGTGACGTATCGCGCCTCGTCGCTGGCGAGATAGGCGACGGCCGCGGCGATATCTGCGCCGCTGCCAAGATCGCCGGAAGGAATCTTGTCGAGGATGGCCTCTTTCTGGTCTTCGGTCAGCGCGTCGGTCATCGGCGAGGCGATGAATCCGGGCGCGACGCAATTGACCGTCACGCCGCGCGACGCGACTTCCTGGGCCAGAGACTTGGAGAAGCCGATCATGCCGGCCTTGGAGGCGGAATAATTTGTCTGGCCCGGATTGCCGGTGACGCCGACCACGGACGTGATGCCGATGATGCGGCCCCACCGGGACTTCATCATGCCGCGCAGGGCCGCTCGCGACAGGCGGAAATAGCTTTCGAGATTGACCTTCAGCACGTCGGACCAGTCCTCGTCCTTCATGCGCATCAGAAGCTGGTCCTTGGTGATGCCGGCATTGGCGACAAGGATGTCGAGCGAGCCCATCGCCTCAGCGGCCTGTTTCGGCAGCGCATCAACGGCTTCACCGTCCGACAAATTGCACGGCAGGACGTGCACCCGGCTGCCGAGTTCGGCAGCGAGCGCATCGAGTTTCTCCTTGCGCGTTCCGGACAGCGCGACCGTCGCGCCCTGGGCGTGCAACGCGCGGGCGATGTCGCCGCCGATGCCGCCGGTCGCGCCGGTAACGAGCGCGTTCTTGCCTTCGAGTGAGAACATCGTGTCCCGTCTCCCTTGAGACCCTTAGAAAAAAGTCGCTGCCAAAGCGATCACAACACCGATCATGGCCAGGGCCAACCACACCCAACCCAAAACGGTCGGAATCCGATTGAAAAACCGGCCTGCAAGAAAGAGAAAAATCGGGGCGATAACGAACAGCTCTGAAAGCTGGACAACATCGCTGAAGACGAAGCCAATTACGGTCAGCAGCAGGAGAGCAAGCGCCAACCCATCGAGAACCAAGGCAATTGGCCGTCTCGATCGTTCCTGGGAGCGGCGGCCGTGTGACATCCGCTCCAGAATAGCCTCACGGCTGTAATCTTTCTGTTGATCGTTCATTTAACAGACGCCGCGAAATTCACGATGTCATCTGCGCCGATCAGCGTGACGCCCGAGGCCTCCGGCGCGATGCGCTTCAGCATGCCGGTCAGAACCTTGCCGCCGGCCTCGGCGAAGGTGGCGATGCCGCCCTCGCCCGCCATCCATTCGACGCTTTCACGCCAGCGGACACGGCCCGTAACCTGTTCGACCAGAAGCTTGCGGATCGCCTCGGGATCGCTTTCCGGGCGGGCGCGAACATTCACGACAACCGAGACGCGCGGCGCAGCGATGTTGGCTGCGGCCAGGGCTTCGGCCATGGCGTCGGCGGCCGGCTGCATCAGCGCGCAATGGAAGGGTGCGGAGACCGGCAGCGGCATGGCGCGCTTCACGCCCATTTCCTGGGCGGCAGCAATGGCGGCATCGACGGCGGCCTGCGTACCGGAGATCACGACCTGACCGGGCGCATTGTCATTGGCGACCTGGCAGACGCCTTGCGCCGACCCGGCGGCGGCGGCCTTTTCGGCCTGATCCAGATCGGCGCCGATCAGCGCCGCCATCGCGCCTTCACCGACCGGCACGGCTTTCTGCATCGCCTGTCCGCGCAGCTTCAGAAGCTTCGCGGCATCCGTCAACGACAGCGCGCCAGCGGCAGCGAGCGCGGAATACTCCCCGAGCGAGTGACCCGCGACGAATTTCGCGGAGTCGGCTGTCACGCCGAACTCGCTGGCCAGGACGCGCATCACGGCGAGGCTGCTCGCCATGATCGCCGGCTGGGCATTCTCGGTCAGCATCAATTCGTCGGCGGGGCCATCCCACATCAGCGCGGACAATTTCTGTCCAAGCGCGGCGTCGATCTCATCGAACACGGCACGCGCCTCGGGAAAGGATTCGGCCAGTCCCTTGCCCATGCCGACAGCCTGGCTTCCCTGACCGGGAAACACGAATGCGAGAGTCATGGCGGGTTGTACCCCCGGTGTTTCGTTCCTCGTTGCATCGTCGATAGACCGGGCATGCGCGCGCTGGCAAGCCGCGATGGACGCATCACGGGCAGTGAACCACGTTCAATTCATCAAGGCGCGTTCAAATGATAAGGTCGACAACATGAAACGTCCGCTCGCAAAACGATTGCTCTCGGTGATTCTGGTCCTCCTCGTCGGGGGCGCGATCATCGTGACGATCGGAATCATGTTCGATCCCATCAAGGCGTGCGAGGAGCGCGGCGGGACCTTCGTCCTGGCCGGCCGGTATTGCGAGGAAGCGGAATGATTGGCTATTTTGTCCAATTTGGCTAAAATAGCCAAAATACCGGAGTGTCCCTCATGCGCACCTTTTCCGCCGCCGACGCCAAGAACCGGTTCGGAGAATTGCTTGATGCCGCTCAGCGCGAACCCGTTCGCATCGAGAAGCATGGGCGTGCGACGGCCGTGATGGTCTCCGAGGCCGAGTATGCCGACCTGGCCTTCCAGATCGCCGAGATCGAACGGTTCAAGATCGAGAAGGGACTGGCTGACCTCGATGCCGGCCGCGCGGTCGACGGGCCGGCCTTCTTCGACGATCTGAAGGCGCGTCTCGCTCAATAGGTGACCGGTTTCCGACTCTCTCGCGAAGCGGCGTCCGACATCGAGGCGATTGCGTTCTATACCAGGGACAGGTGGGGCCAGGCGCAGGCATTGACCTCTGTCGACAGCCTTCTGGACGCATGCCACCGCATCGGCGAACACAAAGAGATCGGCGTCCTGATCGACGGATTTGAGGGCCAGGTTCGACGATTCCGGTCCGGACACCATATCCTTCACTACCGCGTTCCGGACGGCGTTGTGGAAATCATGGCCTTCCGGCATGAGCGAAGCCGGGGCGCCTGACCGCCCTTCTCCCTTGCCCTTTGCGGCGCAATCGGCTATCCGCGCGCCTCTTGAGCGATTGCGGTCCTCATTCCACCGACATGTAACGGCGAGGTGCCGTTGCGCGAGTGAGGAGCCACCGCTGCGGAACCCGACCCTTCGGTTCCAACGCGCCGCAGTCCATAAGGAAGGGAGCCCAATGGCTTACTACGAGCACGTCTTCATCGCTCGTCCGGACCTCTCGCCTGCCCAGGCCGAGACGCTGGTCGAGGATGTCAAAACCATGATCGAGGAAAAGGGCGGCAAGGTTGCCAAGACCGAATACTGGGGTCTGCGCAATCTGGCGTACCGGATCGAAAAGAACCGCAAGGGTCATTACGGCCTGGTCGACATCGAGGCTCCGGCCGACGTGATCGCCGAGCTGGACCGCCGTCAGCGCCTGTCGGAAGACATCATCCGGCACATGACGCTGCGCGTCGACGAGCTGGACGAAAAGCCGTCCGCGATCCTGTCCAAGAAGGACGATCGCCGCCGTCGCGACGATCGCCGCTAGGAGATATAGATCATGGCTGACACCGCGATTTCCAACCTGCCCGTCCGCCGCGCGTTCACGCGCCGCCGGAAGGTGTGCCCGTTCTCCGGCGAAAACGCGCCGAAGATCGATTTCAAGGATCCCAAGCTGCTGCAGCGCTACATGTCCGAGCGCGGCAAGATCGTCCCGGCCCGCATCACGGCCGTGTCGGCGAAGAAGCAGCGTGAACTGGCCCGCGCCATCAAGCGCGCCCGCCAGCTCGCCCTCCTGCCTTACGCCGTGAAGTAGGGAGGATCAGATGCAAGTCATTCTTCTCGAGCGCGTGGAAAACCTCGGCGGCATCGGTGACGTCGTCACCGTAAAGCCGGGCTTTGCCCGCAATTTCCTGCTGCCGCAGGACAAGGCGCTGCGTGCGACCGACGCCAACAAGGCCCGGTTCGAGCGCGAGCGTGAGATCATCGAAAAGCGCAATGCGGAACGCCGCGAAGCCGCGTCGGACGACGCCAAGCACATCGACGGCAATTCCTACGTGCTGATCCGTCAGGCTGGCGAAACCGGCCAGCTCTACGGTTCGGTCAATTCGCGTGACATCGCCGACGCGGTGTCGACCGAGCACCTGACCGTGGCGCGTTCGCAGGTCGACCTGAAGGAAATGATCAAGACGCTCGGCGTTCACGAAGTGCGCATTCGCCTTCATGCCGAAGTGATCGTGACCGTTTCCATCAACGTCGCCCGCAGCGAGGACGAGGCGGTTCGCCAGGCCAAGGGCGAAGACGTCATTGCCACGCAATACGATGAAGACCGCGCCATCGCCGATGCGCAGGCGGCCGAACTGTTCGAAGCCGGCCAGGAGCCGGACGAGCTGGAAGCCACCCGCGAAGCGATTGCGGCCGAGGCGGAGGAGTCCGAGGAGGACTAGTCCTTCCCGGTCATCCGATACGATCAAGGCGGGCCGTTCTGGCCCGCCTTTTTCTTTGCCGTTTCACTTGTGTTTCACGGCTTTTCCACAGCGCTGAAATTTGGCCGGGGACAAACAGCGGACCGAGGTTACCGACAGCGCAGCGTCAAGTTATACCCGTCCCATGACCGCACTGCCCGCTCTCGCCGAACCGCACGATCTCACCGCCGATGCGCCGCCGCACAATCTCGATGCGGAACAAGCCTTCCTTGGCGCGCTCCTGTTCGACAACGAGCTTTATTACCGGGTCGGCGACTGGCTGAAGGGATCGCATTTCTATGATCCCGTGCACGGCCGGATCTACCAGGCCGCCGCCGACCGGATCGTGCGCGGCTCACTGGCCGATGCCGTCGTGCTGAAGACCGATTTCGAGCGTGATGGCGGGCTGAAGGAAATCGGCGGCTCGGCCTATCTCGCGGTTCTGCTCGAGAGCGCGGCGAACAGTGCCGCGGCGGTGGAATACGCCCAGCTCGTCTACGATCTGGCCCTGCGGCGCGCCCTCATCCGGGTCAGCGCCGAGCTGGCCAAGGATGCGACGGATTCCTCGCCCGACACGCACGGCCGCAAGTTGATCGAGTCGGCGGAAAAGAAGCTGTTCGAACTGGCCGAGACCGGCGGCGCCCAGAAGGGGTTCGTGGCGTTCAAGGACGCACTGGCCGATTCCATCGAGATGGCGGCGGCGGCCTATGAGCGCGAAGGCGGTCTGTCGGGCATATCCTCCGGCCTGAAGGCGATGGATGAAAAGCTCGGCGGGCTGCACCCGTCCGACCTGATCATCCTCGCGGGCCGTCCGTCGATGGGCAAGACAGCGCTGGCGACCAACATCGCGTTCGAGGTGGCCAAGAGCTACCAGTACGAAACACTCGCCGACGGCAGTCGAAAGACGACCAGAGGCGGTGTGGTCGGCTTCTTCAGTCTCGAAATGTCGGCCGAGCAGCTCGCGACCCGTCTCATCGCCGACTATACGGGCATTCCCGGCTTCATGATCCGGCGCGGCGAGATCGACGCGGCCCAATACGAAGAAATTCGCGATGGCGTGCTCGAGATCCAGGGCCTGCCGCTTTACATCGACGACACTGGCGGTCTGCCGATTGGTGCCCTGACGGCGCGCGCCCGGCGACTGAAGCGCCTGCACGGCCTTGATCTGATCGTGGTCGACTACCTCCAGCTGGTGACGGGGTCTTCGGGCAAGTCGGACAGCCGCGTGCAGGAGGTTTCCGAAGTCACGCAGGCTCTCAAGGCGATGGCGAAGGAATTGTCGGTGCCGGTGATTGCGCTGTCGCAGCTGTCCCGCCAGGTCGAGCAGCGCGAAGACAAGAAACCGCAATTGTCCGATCTGCGCGAATCCGGCTCGATCGAGCAGGACGCCGACGTCGTGATGTTCGTCTACCGCGAGGCCTACTACAAGGAACGCGAAAAGCCGCGCGAAGGGACGCCGGAATACCTCGCCTGGGAGGAGGAATTCCGCGCGATCGAACGCCACGCCGAAGTCATCATCGGCAAGCAGCGTCACGGTCCGATCGGCACGGTGAAGCTCGCCTTCGACGCAGCCCGCACCAAATTCTCCGACCTCGCCATGACAGACCGGTATGACGACTCCATCCGGTGACGCGGTCCCCTACCCGCAACTGATCGTCGATCTCGGCGCGATCCGGCGGAATTACGCCCGCCTGCAGACAATGACGTCCGGGACTGAAGTGGCGGCCGTGGTGAAGGCCGATGCCTACGGGCTCGGTGCCGCGGCGGTCGCGCCGGTCCTGCTGCATGCCGGGGCACGGCATTTCTTCGTCGCCAATGCCCATGAGGGCGCGGTCGTCCGTTCCGCCGTCGGGAACGATGCGGAGATTTTCGTCCTGCACGGTTACTGGCCGGCCGATGCCCGGGTGATCGCCCGATCATCCCTGAGTCCGGTCATCAATACGGCTGAACAACTCGGCAACTGGCTGGCGGGACCGGCGGGTCCCTATGCGCTGCATTTCGACACGGGAATGAACCGGCTCGGCGTGCCGATGTCCGAGCTTCGGACCGTTGCAGACATCGCCGCGCGCCGGGCGCCGGAACTCATCATGAGCCATTTCGCTTGTGCCGACGAGCCGGGCCACGCCCTCAACGCAACGCAGATCGAGCGCTTCTCCGCTGTACGCGACGCCTTTCCCGGCGTGCGGACGTCGCTTGCGAACTCGGCAGGATGCCTGCTCGACCGGGCTGCCCACGGCGATCTCGTTCGACCCGGAATCGCACTCTATGGCGGGGCACCCCGCGCCACCGAAGTCAGCCCGTTCGAGTCCGCCGCGACGATCGAAACGCCCATCCTGCAGATCCGCGCGGCCCGATCGGGCGGGACGGCCGGCTATGGCGCGACCTGGAGTGCAGACTCCGACCGCACGCTGGCCATTGTGGCGCTCGGCTATGCCGACGGCATGTTCCGCGCGGCGCAACAGGGCGGCTATGGCCGTATCGGGGACGTGAAGGTCCCGATCGCCGGGCGGGTTTCGATGGATTTGATCACGCTCGATGTGACCGCTGCTGGCGATGCCGCCAAAGCTGGCGAGACCGTCCGCTTTCTCGGCCCCGATCTCGACGCTTTCGCGGCGGCGTCCGGAACACTGGCCTATGAGGTCCTGACCCGGCTCGGGCCGCGTCTTGAACGGGTTTACACATAGCCTCGGCAGATCGAGTTCTTGCCCTTCCCCCGCGCGATCTCGAAACTGACCAGCCAAAGCCGCTGACCGATTCGATTTCATGGCCCGTACCGACACCATCTTCGTCTGCCAGAGCTGCGGCGGCTTCCAGCCGAAATGGTCCGGCCGCTGCGATTCCTGCGGCGAGTGGAACACGCTGATGGAAGAGACGTCCGGCGCGTCAGCACCGCTCGGCTCGTCGGCCAGTGCGCCCAAGAAGACGCGGCGCGGCCGGATCGATTTCGTCGATCTCGGCGGCGACAGTCCCGACCCGAAACGCCTTCAGTCGGGCATTGCCGAATTCGACCGGGTGTGCGGCGGCGGCCTGGTACCCGCCTCGGCTCTGCTCGTCGGCGGCGATCCGGGCATCGGCAAGTCCACCCTGCTGTTGCAGGCCGTCGCCGGGCTCGCGCGGCAAGGGATCACGACCGCCTATGTGTCGGGAGAAGAATCCGCCGGACAGGTGCGCCGCCGCGCCAAGCGGCTGGGGCTCGCGGACGCGCCCGTGCAGCTGGCGGCGGAAACCGCCCTCAGCGCCATTCTCGACGGGCTGAAGGCGGAAAAGCCCGACATCGTCATCATCGATTCCATCCAGACGATGTGGACCGACCAGCTGGCCGCCGCTCCGGGCACGGTGGCCCAGGTGCGGGCCTGCGCGCAGGAACTGACCCGTTTTGCCAAGAAGACGGGGGCGTGCGTCCTTCTAGTCGGTCACGTCACCAAGGACGGACAGATTGCCGGCCCGCGCGTGGTCGAACACATGGTCGATGCGGTGCTCTATTTCGAAGGCGAGCGCAGTCACCAGTTCCGCATCCTGCGCGCGGTGAAGAATCGCTTCGGTCCGACCGACGAGATCGGCGTGTTCGAAATGGGCGATGCCGGTCTGCGGGAGGTCGCCAATCCCTCTGCGCTATTCCTCGACGGGCGCGGAGAGCCGGCCTCGGGCGCCGCCGTCTTCGCCGGCATGGAGGGCACGCGTCCGGTACTGACGGAAATCCAGGCGCTGGTCGCGCAATCGTCGCTCGGAACGCCGCGGCGCACGGTTGTGGGCTGG
This sequence comes from Hyphobacterium vulgare, assembly GCF_042643335.1. NCBI lineage: Bacteria > Pseudomonadati > Pseudomonadota > Alphaproteobacteria > Maricaulales > Maricaulaceae > Hyphobacterium > Hyphobacterium vulgare. Next base: position 434,762 of record NZ_JBHRSV010000028.1, on the reverse strand, counting down.
GATTCAGGACGGCTCGCCATGGTGCTGGCGGTGCTGGAAGCCCGTTGCGGCCTCGCCTTCGGCGGACGCGATGTCTATCTCAACGTGGCAGGCGGACTGAAGATCGCGGAACCCGCCGCCGACCTCGCCGTCGCCGCCGCCCTCGTCTCCTCGATGCTCGATGCCCCTCTGCCCGCCGATTCCGTCGTGTTCGGCGAAATCAGCCTGTCGGGCGATGTCCGTCCGGTCGGGCGCGCCGAGGCGCGCCTGAAGGAGGCCGCGAAGCTCGGGTTTTCGAAGGCGCTCGCGCCTTCCAATGCGACGGATCTGGCCGCCGGTGTTACAGTGAGCGGTGTATCGAGCGTGATCGATCTGGTGCGCCGGATCGAGGCACTCAGTGTAAAGGAGTAGGCGATGGAAGGGCTCAGCGCGTTCGACGGCATCGCCCTGGCGATTCTCATCGGATCCGGCCTCATGGCCCTGATGCGTGGCTTCGTGCGCGAAGCCCTTTCGGTCACCGGCTTCGTCGCGGCAGCGCTCGCCTCGCTGTGGGCCCGGCCGGTTTTCATCGGACTGGCGCGCGAATTCATCCCGAGCGAACTGATCGCCAATCTCGTCACGCTCGGCGTGATCTTCCTTCTGGTCTTCCTTGCGGTCAGCTTCGTGACCGGCGGGCTCGTGCGCAATGTCAAGGAAGGCGAGGATGTCGGCGCGATCGACCGCGCACTCGGCTTTGTCTTCGGCCTGATCCGCGGCCTGGTGATTCTCGGCCTGATCCTGATCGTCTTCGCTTCGGCAACGCCTGGCAGTGCCGCCCCTGGCTGGATGGTCGAGTCGCGCATATATCCGCTGGTGAACGCATCGGCGCGGCTGCTGCAAGCGCTCGCCCCGGAGGACTCGCGTGTCGGGCAAAGTCCGGCTATTGAGGCGCCGTCCGGAGACGAAGCCCGAGACGACGAAACGCCGCGCTCGATCGAGGACCTGATCCGTGAGCGGACGAATGAGGATGATGGCGCATGACGCCTCGCTTTCCGACCGTCACCTATGATGAAGCCGAGGACAAGCTCCGCGAGGAATGCGGTGTGGTCGGCGTGTCCGGCGTGCCAGAGGCCTCGCTCGTCGCAGCACTCGGCCTGCATGCGCTTCAGCATCGCGGTCAGGAAAGCTGCGGCATCGTCAGCCATGACGGCGCCCGCTTCTATACCGAACGCCAGCTGGGCCTGGTCGGCGAGAATTTCGCCGGTCCCGACACCGCGCAGCGCCTCGCCGGCGATGCCGCAATCGGCCATGTACGCTATTCGACCCAGGGCGCGACCGTGCTGCGCAATGTCCAGCCGCTCTATGCCGATGTCCGTGGCGGCGGCATCGCGGTCGCCCATAACGGCAATCTGACGAACGCCCGCACGCTGCGCGAGGAACTGGTCGCGGGCGGTTCGATCTTCCAGTCGACCAGCGATACCGAAGTCATCCTGCAACTGGCCGCGCGTTCGCCGCGCGCGAAGTCGGCCAACCGCTTCCTCGACGCGCTGAAACAGATCGAGGGGGCGTTCGCGCTCGTCGCCCTGGTGAACAACCGGGTGATCGGCGCGCGCGATCCGTACGGCATCCGACCGCTGGTTCTGGGCCGCCTCGACGGCGGTTATATCCTTGCCTCGGAAACCTGCGCGCTCGACATCGTCGGCGCGAAGTTCGAGCGCGAAATCGAACCCGGCGAAGTCGTGATCATCAGCGAGGACGGCATGGAATCCCGGCGTTTCGCTCCGGCCCGCGCCGCCCGCCCCTGCGCCTTCGAATACATCTATTTCGCCCGTCCCGACTCGGTGATCGGCGGAATCAGCGTCTACCAGGCCCGCAAGGCGATGGGCCGCCGCCTGTTCCAGGATGCGCCGGCCGACATCGACGTAGTCGTGCCGGTACCCGACAGCGGTGTGCCCTCGGCGCTCGGCTATGCGGAAGCGGCCCGAAAGCCGTTCGAGATGGGCATTATCCGCGGACACTTCGCGGGCCGGACCTTTATCCAGCCGACGCAGGCCAAGCGCGATCTCGGCGTACGGCGCAAGCACTCGGCGAATGGCGCGGTACTGCGCGGCAAGCGCGTGCTGCTGGTCGACGATTCCATCGTGCGCGGGACCACATCGCGCAAGATCGTGCAGATGGTCCGCGAGGCCGGCGCGCGGGAAGTGCATTTCCGTTCCGCCTGTCCGCCGATCATCAATCCGGATTTCTACGGCATCGACATGCCGCAGCGCAGCGAGCTGATGGCGGCGCACATGGAAACCGGGGAAATGACCCGGGCGCTCGGGGCCGACAGCCTCGGCTTCCTGTCTGTCGAAGGCATGTATGAGGCGATCCTCGGCGAAGCGCGCAATGCGCGCCAGCCGCAGCTCGCCGACCACTATTTCACCGGCGATTATCCCACCCGCCTGATCGACAACGAACGCGCGGTCTCCGACAAGGACCGCCAGCTCTCCTTCCTGGTCGACGCATGACAGACAAATTGCTTGAAGGCCGCGTGGCGCTGGTGACCGGTGCCTCGCGGGGAATTGGCCGCGCCGTGGCGCTGGATCTCGCGGCGAAGGGCGCACATGTGATCGCGACCGCGCGCACACAGGGCGGTCTCGAGGAACTCGACGACGCGATCCGCGCCGCCGGCGGCCAGGCGACGCTGGTTCCGCTCGACCTGATGCAGTCCGACGGCATCGAGAAGCTGGCCGGCATCGTGAAGGAGCGCTGGCAGAAGCTCGACATTCTTGTCGCCAATGCCGGCGTGCTGGGCGAACTGACGCCGGCGAGCCATGTCAGCGCCAAGACCTGGAATTCGGTGTTCGGGATCAATGTGATCGCCCCGGCACGCCTGATCCGCGCCTTCGAACCGCTACTGATGGCGTCCGATGCCGGCCGCGCGGTCTTCCTGACCTCGGGTGCCGCCAGGAACCGCAAGCCCTACTGGGCGCCCTATGCGGCGTCGAAGGCGGCGCTCGATGCGCTGGTGGAGAGCTGGGCGAAGGAACACATGTCCTCCGCGCTGCGTATCAACCTGTTCAACCCGGGGCCGACGCGGACCGCAATGCGCGCCAAGGCTTTCCCGGGCGAAGACCCGATGACCCTGCCCGCGCCGGAGGCGGTCGCGCCGGCTATCTCGGCACTGTGCCTGCCGTCATCGAAGCGGCATGCCGAATGGGTGAGCTTTCCGGACGAGACGTAGCTCGATCCTATCCCGCCCTCCCCCTTGAGGGGAGGGGAAACACCTTCAATCCTTGTCCACGTAAGGATTCTTGCCGCCCTTGACGATCAGGCGGATCGGCACGCCGGGCAGGTCGAAGGCCTCGCGCAGACCACCGATCAGATAGCGCTTGTAGGCTTCCGGCATCGCCGCGGCGCGTGAGCACATCAAGACAAAGGTCGGCGGGCGAGACTTGGTCTGCGCCATGTATTTCGGTTTCATCCGGCGGCCATTGACGGCGGGCGGCGGGTGCCGGGCGATCATGTCCTGCAGCCAGTCATTCAGGTCCCGCGTCTTGACCTTGGCGTTCCAGTCGTGATGCAGCCGCGCCACCGCCGGCATGATCCGGTCGAGCCCCTTGCCCTTGAGCGCAGACACCGGGATCAACGGCGCGCCCTTGGCTTGCGGCAGGAGGCGTTCGAACTCGATCTGCAGCTCGTGCATGACCGCCTCGCGATTCATCACCTTGTCCATCTTGGCGACCACCAAGGCGAGCGCCCGGCCCTCGCGCAGCACCATGTCGGCGAGGTGCAGGTCCTGCTTTTCCAGCGGGTACTCGACATCGATCACCAGCAGCACGACCTCGGCGAATTTCACTGCGCGGAGCGTGTCGGCTGCGCTCATGCGTTCCAGCCGATCATTGACCTTGCCGCGCTTGCGCAGACCCGCCGTGTCATGGAAGCGGACACGTTTGCCGTCCCACAGGAAATCGACCGCGATCGCATCGCGCGTGATGCCGGCTTCCGGGCCGGTGATCAGGCGCTTCTCTCCGATCAGGGCGTTGATCAGGGTCGACTTTCCGGCATTCGGGCGGCCGATGACGGCGATCCGCAGGGGCGCGTTCTCGTCTTCTTCGCCGTCGGAATAGTCGAAGTCGCCCAGCCCCTGGATAATCGCGACCTGAAGATCGGCCATGCCCTCGCCGTGCGAGGCGGAAATCGGGATGGGCTCACCGAGACCGAGCCCGTAGCTCTCGGCGATGCCCAGATCTCCGGCCTTGCCCTCGGCCTTGTTGGCCAGCAGCACGACCGGCTTGCCCGACCGCCGCACCAGATCGGCGAAGTCACGGTCGAGCGCGGTGACGCCCTCGCGGGCATCAATCACGAAAAGGCAGATGTCGGCGCGCTGGATCGCGCTCTCCGACTGATCGCGCATCTCGTTTTCCATCTGGCCGACCGCTTCGGTGTCCCAGCCCGCGGTATCGACGAGCAGCATTTCGAGATCGCCGAGCCGGCCCCGCGCCTCACGCCGGTCGCGGGTGACGCCGGGACGGTCGTCGACAATGGCCAGCGGTTTGCCGGCCAGCCGATTGAACAGGGTCGACTTGCCGACATTCGGCCGGCCGATCACCGCAATCTTCGGGATGGCCATATTCGTTTGCCTGTCTAGCGGAGGGCGATCAGTCGCCCTTCATCGGTGACGATGTAGATCGTCTCGTTCGCGATGATCGGAGCAACGTAAACGTCGTCATTCAGATCGAAGCTGCGAACGATGGATCCATCCGTGGCGTCGATGATGACGGACGTGCCGTTGGAGGACGTCAGGAAAAGGCGGCCACCGGCCATGACCGGGCCGACCCAGGCGATGCGGTTGCGGCGGCGGTTCTCGTTCTCGAACACGCGCAGGCGGGTGATCCATTCGACCCGGCCGGCAATCCGGTCGACGCAGATCACTTCGCCTTCGACCGTGACCAGAAAGAGATAATTTCCGGCGATCCACGGGGCGTTGAGGCCACCGGCCGGCAGCGTCCACTGGCGCTCTCCCGAGCGCATGTCGAGCGAGACCAGCGTACCGGAATGGCTGAGTGCGTAGACGTGATCCTCGGTCATCACCGGGCTTCCGGCGACATCATTGATCGCGGAGATCGGGGTCAGGCCGCCCGCGCGTGTCAGTGAATCCGACCAGATCGGCGTGCCGTTCTGAACCCGGATCGCGACGACTTCACCCGACGAGTACGGTGCAACGACCACGTCACCCAGCACGGCCGGGCTGGCGCCGGTCAGAAGGCGCGCGGTTTCGATGATGCCCTGGTGCGCCCAGATGTATTCGCCATTTTCGGTGTCGAAGGCATAGAGCTGGTTGTCGTCCGTGGTGACGTAGACGCGGCCGCCATTGATCGTCGGAGCGGACTGGAAAGGCGTGTCGGCTTCGGTGCGCCAGATCTCGTTGCCCGTCGCGGCATCGAGCGCGACCAGGAAGCGGAAGCCCGAATGGGCGTAGATGCGGCCGGAATCGAAGCTGAGGCCGCCCCCGAAGGACATGCGGTCCCGGCGGCTTTCCGCACGCAGTTCGCGGCGCCACACGACATCACCGGTCTCGGCGTCCATTGCTACGACCGTCCCGCCGGCATCGACCGCGTAGATGCGGCCATCAGCCACGACCGGGCGCGCATTGATGCGACGGCTGCGGGCCGAGCCCTCACCGAAATTGCGGCGCCAGAGCACCGACAGGCTGCCCGTGGCCTGGGTGTGCTGAAGGTTGTGCGTGGGATAGCCGTCTGCCTGCGGCCAGACGGTGTTCACATAGGCGGTCGGCAGAGCAACCGGCGAGGCATCGTCCGCGACTTCGAGCTGCTGCTCGAACTGGAGGATGGAGATCCGGTCCTCTTCAGGCGGTGCATTGGGATCGCGATCGTCACGCGGTCCGAACGGGTTGAAGCTCGATACAGACGAACAGCCCGTCAGCAGGATGGCAGCCGCCGTGGCAGCGAAAAGCGAACGCATCGCGATCATGGATCCTATTCCTCGTCTTCGCCGCTGCCGGCCGTGTCGTCGTCGCTGCCCGGTGTCAGGTCGTCGGCATTGCCGAGCGACGCCTCGGGTAGCGTGATTTCAAGCGCGTCGTCGGCCGCTCCGAAATCGTTTTCATCGCCGAGCGTCATCTCACCCTCGACGTCCGCGTCATCCGCGGCAGCCGGCGGGTCCAGCCGGTTCAACAGAGCCAGCGCGGCCGATGCTCGAACGCGAACGCCGTCCGGCGCATCGAGCGCAAAGACGATGCTGTCGTATTCCTGGCGGGCGCGCGCATAGTCGCCCTCGCTCAGGGCCTTCGATGCGATCAGCTCGATCGCGAGATGGCGCATCGCGTTGTCCCCGGAAGCGATCCGCCCGAGGCGATTGGCCAGGTCGTCGGTCGAATAGGATTCGAATCCGGCCAGGGCCGCCTTCAGCGTCGCGAGGTCGCGCACAATCGGTTCGGGCGAGCGCGCAGCAGCCTGTTCGAAATAGCGGCGCGCAGCGTCATTATCTCCCTGTTCCAGGGCAACAGCACCGCGCTGCATGAGCGCCAGCGTGGCATAGCCATCGGGACCGCTCTCGGCGATCTGTTCAAGCGCGGCTTCGGCCGCGTCCCAACGCTCGTTCTCGACAAGCCGGGCTGCGGAGACATACGTCTCCGAAGCGGCATCGCGCTGGCTTTTCGACCAGCTTTCCCAAGCCTGCCAACCGCCCACGACGACGACGATGACGATGGCGATCCCCAGAACCCAGGGACCGTATCTGCGCAGGAGGGCGTTATACCGGTCCTTGCGCAGTTCCTCGTCGACTTCCTGTTCGAAAATGTCCGCCACGCGGCCCTCGTCACACTATTCCAAATATGGGCGCGGACCCTAGCCGCAGCGGGGAATGGCGGCAACCGGCGTTAGCGGTCATTCGGCCTGATGCGATAGGTCTGTTCAGCCGCAGGGAACTCCCGTGAACGGACATCGGCGGCCCAGCGGCCGACTGCGTCGGAAACCGTCTCGCCCAGCGACGCGTAGCGCTTGACGAATTTCGGGGCCCAGTCGAACAGGCCGAGCAGATCCTGTGTCACCAGAATCTGGCCGTCGCAGGCTGGCGAGGCGCCAATTCCGATTGTCGGAACAGAGACTTGCGCCGTGATCTCGCGAGCGAGTTCCTCGTCCACACCCTCGATGACGATGGCGAAGGCGCCCGCCTCGTCGGCAGCCTTTGCCTCGGCGATGACGCGATCCCATTCGGCTTGCGAGCGGCCACGGGCCTTGAACCCGCCCTCGTTGAGCGCGGCCTGCGGCTTCAGGCCGATATGTCCCATCACCGGAATGCCGCGCTCGGTCAGGAAGCGGATCGTATCGCCGGCATAGACACCGCTCTCGATCTTCACCGCCTGTGCGCCGGTCTCGGCGAGTGCGCGCGAAGCGCTGGCGAAGGCCTGTTCGGGGGACGCCTCATATGTGCCGAACGGCAGGTCGATCACGACCAGCGCCTGTTTCGCCGCGCGCATCACCGCCTTGCCGTGCAGGATCATCATGTCGAGCGTGACGCCGATCGTGGTGTCGAGCCCGTGCACGACCATGCCCAGCGAATCCCCGACGAGCAGAACGTCGCAGTGCGGATCGAGCAGGCGCGCCATCGGGAAGTCGTAAGCGGTCAGGCAGACCAGCGGTTCGCCACCCTTGCGGGCGCGAATGTCCGGAACGCCGATGCGCTTGATACGGTTCTGGGCTGACATGGGAACGCCGCTCCGTTGGTAGCCGGAGCGGCGGACACTAGGGCAGATGCTGCACTGCGGAAAGGGGCGGAGGAATTCCGGGCTCAGATCCGCTTGGGCAGGATGAAGGCAAAGCCGGAGATCATGATGGCGAGGACGCCGGCGGCCATGGTTTCCGGCGAAGCAAAGGCCGCGATCGAGGCCATCACGCCGTCCGCCGGAACGTTCACACCGGAAAAGAAGGTTTCCAGCTGCGTGCCCGCGATGGCAGATCCGGTCGAACCGGCGGCACCAAGGATCAGGATCCGGCGGCGGTCGGGCCGGGCGATCCTGTTCTGCACCCGCTTGACGAAGGCGTCGGCGGATTCGCGGTCGGTCTCGTAATCGTCCTGCGCGTCGGCGAAGGCCGCCTTCAGACGCGCGTCGAATGCATCTTCGATGGTCATGATACCAATGCCTCCGACTTGTCGAACCAGGCCTTCAGCTTTTCCCGGCCCCGGTTCACATGCGATTTCACAGTACCCAGCGGCATGTTCAACATTTCCGCTGCTTCCGAATGCGACAAGCCGGAAGCGTAACACAACACCACGGCCGCCCGTTCGTCTTCCTTCAGCGTGGCCAGCGCCCGGTCGAGATCGACGACGGAACCCATGTCACGCGGCGCCTCGACATCATCGACATCCTGCTTGAACCGGTCCATCGCCTTCTCCGTCGCCTTGCGCTTGCGCGCCGACATCAGGAATTCGTTGTAGGCGATGCGGCACAGCCAGGCCTTGAAACTCCCGGCCCCGGTGAAGCTTCCGATCTTGCGGAAGGCCCGAATAAAGGCCTCCTGCGCCAGATCTTCGGCGAGCGCCCGGTTGCCGCACATGCGGGCCAGCAGCGATCGGACAAGGCCCTGGTGGCGCCGGACGAGTTCGCCGAAGGCGACTGTGTCCCTGGCGGCCACGACCAGCGCGACCAGTTCTTCATCCGAAGCTTTCACCCGTCCCTCCTGAAAGGTGAATGCGCTTAGTCGTCAGAGCCGTTCTTCGGCTTCATGAACACGCCCATCGCAATGAGGGCGAGACCCACGAGGCCGGGGAAGGACGCAACGCCGAGCATGATCTGGAAGGCTTCCGGCTCATCCGACGCCATGTTGATCGTCCAGCCAAGGATAGAGAAGGCGACGGCGATCGCCAGCAGTACGATGCCCCAGCGCACGTCCCGGCCACTGGCGCGTTGCGGGAGACCGAGCGCGCGAATGGTATCCGGGGTCAGTTGCTGTCCCGACTGCGCAGCGGCGCGGACGGTTTCGAGGACAGCCGAACGATTGCGGCTGCCGAAATACATGACGATACCGACGATGAAGACCGGCATCAGCAAGGCAATGATCGGGATCCAGTTGTCATCCATGATGTGTTCCTTTCAGGTCTCGACCGGCCACCCCCAAGGTGCCGTTCACAGACTAGATGCTGCGGCTGCTCAAATCGGATGCAGCGGTTTCAGCCGATGACGGCGACGCCGAACAGGTAAAGGTGGAAGCGGGCCAGCGCGGCGGCGATGAGCCCGCCGATCACCACCGCCGTCACGTCCCCGCCCCAGCCCGGCGGTGTCGAGGGTGCACCGCCCCGGATGAAGGCCGGGATCAGCACCATGACCGACCAGACGAAGAAGCTGCCGAACAGGATGACCGACGCCAACTCTCCGTTGGCGAGCAGGTGGGCACCCGACCAAAGGGCAACCGCCAGCATCATCGGGTGCCTGACCGTGTGGCGGATATGGCCCGGCGTATAGGTCGAGATCAGCAGGATCAGCGACAGGGGCACGGCGATCAGCGCGACAGTTCGCGACCAGACCGGCGGATCCCAGACCATCTCGGTGGGGTGCGCCTCGATCTTGCCCCAGACGATCAGGACGAAGCCTGTGATGGAGAGCAGCGAATAGAGCAGCTTGTAGCCGCCGGGCCCGAACCCCTTCACCATCCCGTCCCGCAATCCGGGAATGATCCGGACCGAGTGAATTCCCAGAAACAATACCAGTCCGACGATCAACAATGTCATGCGCGCCTCCCCTGCCCGGCCCCTCCAGGCCGGTATCGGTGCGATTATGACCGAGTCGGCGCGAGCCTCGTAATGCCGCGGACAAGTTGCGGTCCGAACGCGCCGAGCGCGACGACCAATGCAGCGACCGGCAGTCCGGGTGTGGTCAGCAGGCCGCCGAACGCGTCCATGGTCGGCGCGATGGCCCAGGCCACCGCACCGAGCGCGATGGCCAGCGCGCCCGCGAGTGAAAGTGCAACGCGCAGCCGGCGCTTCGCCACCGCCTCGGCCACGCCGCTCACGAATGCCGGATCGGCTGCCGGTGGAAGGTCCGCGGCGAGAAATGCGGTGAGCTTGTCCTCATTCGTCATGGCTGACCTCCAAGGGCTTCAAGCAGTTTCGCACGCCCGCGCGTCACATGCGACTTTACCGTGCCGACCGGTATGCCGAGCGCCTCTGCGGCTTCAGAATGCGAGAAGCCGCCAGACAGGCAAAGCGCGATGGCGGCGCGCTGGTCCGGGGGCAGATCCGACATCGCCCGGTCGAGAGCGATCCGATCTTCCGGTGAAAGGCCTGGCAGATCGGCCGTCTCGGCGGTGTAGGCCCATTCGCGCGCGCGTCGCCGGTCATCGGTCCGGAACCGGCTCGCCGCCTGCCGCCAGGCCAGACCGTAGAGCCAGCTGCGGAAACGGGCGGGGTCTTTCAGGCTGGCCAGTGACGTCCAGGCCGCGAGGAAGGCGTCCTGCGCCAGGTCGTCGGCCACATCGGGGTCGCGGCAGAGGCGGCGCAGAAACCCGCGCAGCCCCTGCTGATGGCGAACCACAAGCGCGGTGAAGGCGGCGTCGGAACCGCGACGGGCGGCCGCCACCAACACTGCGTCCGGCCGTCCGGACGTCATCGTCACTTCCGGCGGCGGAAGACGGCACTGGCCAGAAAGGCGACGGCGAGCACGCCGAGGATCATCGCGATGAAGTAGAATTCCTCGCGCACATCCCCGATCAGGCCCGACCAGCCGGCATAGGCGAAGACGCCCGCCAGCCCCGCGAACAGAAAGACGAGGAAGGCGCTTCCCCCGCCGCTGCCTTCGTTCTCGCCATTGCTTGTCCAGTCGTGACGGTCGTCGCGTTCGGTGTCCTTGTCGATGCTCGCGACGAGATCGGCGGGCGGTTCCTTGCCGGCCGCGGCGTAGGACTTCAACAGCTCGATCTTCGCCTTGGTGCGCTTGTAGCGCATGAAGCTGGACCAGCCCTGTGCGAGGAAAAAGGCGAGCGGAAACAGCAGCCACCAATAGGAGTGGAACAGGTCAGCGAAATCCATGTCGGGTCCCCCGATCAATCAGCGCGGCGGCCGTTCCGCTCGCGTCATTCGCCCCTTAGTCGCCGCAAAGGCGCCGAACGGATGCAGCGCCGGTGAATTTTATTCGTTCGGTTCTTCGAGCGTTTCGAGACGGCAGCACCCCTCATAGAGGACGTGGCCGCTTTCATCGTGCCCGACGATGAGGACCGACCAGGCGTAGGGAATGTCGCTCATGCCGTCCGAGCACTGCTCCGGAGTCACAAGCGCGAGGCCGAAGCCGCGCATGGCGAACATCCACGGGTAAGGCCGGCTGGCGGCCGATTCGGATTCGGTGATCTCGTAGGTCTCGCCCTCGGTCTCGAAGCTCGACCAGGTCGCCTCGGTCGGGCTGAACGCCAGATTCCAGAAGGGTTCGGTGCCCGCGCAAAAGGTTCCGAGCGGGACAGGGCTATCCGCGATCATGACCATGTCGATCGCTTCGGTATAGGCGAGATTGATCCAGCCGCCCTGCTCGCCGGTCGAAACCAGGCCCCAGGTCTGACCGTCAATCGAGCGGGTCTCGACCACTTCGATCCGACCCTGGTTCGGCAAGAAAGTGCCGACGATGTCCGACGAGGCATCAGGCCCGGTCCGGATGTTGAGCGTATCGCCTTCGGCCACGCCCACGACCCGGATCCAGGCCGGTGCATTGATCGGCGCGCGCGCATCGCTGCCGCTGCCCGTCTGGGCGTCTGACGTTTCCGGCGCGGAACAGGCGGCCAGGGCAACAAGAACAGCGGCGGACAGGATGCGCATGTCGAGACTCCCGTTTGTCGAGCGCAGACTATCAGCCGAGAGAGCGCTGAACAGGCCCTGCCGAAATTCGCGGTTTACCCGGGCGTGGAGGGGTGAGACGCTCGCACCCTGAGGTTTCATGAGGAGTGCGTCATGCGTCCGGCTATGGTCCTTGCCGTCTGCCTGCTCTTCCCGGCAGGCGTCGGAGCGCAGGACATCCGCGTTGCCGGCACGGCAAACGAATTGCCGGCCGGGCGCTACAGCGCCGACCCCTCGCACACCACGATCCAGTTCAGCGTCGATCATCTCGGCTTTTCGATCTATCGCGCGGCGTTCAGCGCCTTCGAGATCACGGCCGATCTCGATCCCGCCAACCCCGTGGACTCCCGCGTCGAAGCCGTGATCCCGGTTGGGGCGCTCCAGCTTCCCCAGCCTCCTGAAGGCTTTCGAGACACGCTACTGGGACCGGAGTGGTTCGACGAAGGCGAATACCCCTCCATCCGCTTTGTCTCGACGGCGATCGAGATGACCGGCGAAACCACGGCGGATATTCATGGGGAGCTGACGCTTCATGGTGTGACGCAGCCCGTAATGCTGGCTGCGCACTACAATGGCGGCTGGGCCGGACACATCTACGATCCCAACGCGCGGATCGGCTTCTCCGTCACGGCCGAGATCAGCCGCACAGCGTTCGGCATGGGCTTCGGCACGCCATCCGAAGCCATGCCGGGGGTGAGCGACACCGTCCACATCACGATCGAGACCGAACTGATCGGACCGGCATGGACGGCGCCCGATCAGGACTGACAGTCCTCGTCCATGGACTGCTTCATCGCTTCCAGTATCTCGGCTTCGGAGAGACTGCGCTGAGGCGTCGCGAAGGCCCATGCATGACCCCACGGGTCCCTCACCTCGCCGTAGCGGTCGCCCCAGAACATGTCCGCCACCGGCATGGTTTCGGTTGCGCCCGCCTCGATCGCCCGCTTCTGCCAGGCGTCGGCATCGTCGACGACGAGGTGAAGCGTGACCGGCGTTCCGCCGAGACCGTCCGGGCCATGCATGCCCCAGTCGGGATTGGCATCGACCAGCATGATCGTGCCGCCATTGATCTGCATGCAACCGTGCATGATCCGGCCATTCGGGCCTTTCATGCGTGCCAGTTCCTTCGCCCCGAAGGCCTTGGCGTAAAAGTCCATCGCCTCGGATGCGCCGGCGCAGACGAGATGCGGCGAGAGCGTGCTGACGCCCATTTCCGCGGCTTTGCTGTGGGCCTGGTTCATAGCTGCGCTCCTATTTCGCGACCTGGTAGACGGACTGGAAGCCGCCGAAGATCATCCGCTTGCCATCGAACGGCACCGGGTTGTTTTCGGGATTGAAACGGTCGTCGGTCTGCATCATCGCCTCCATCTTCTTGAAGCCGGCATCGCGCGTGGCCTTGTCGGGCCATTCGACGAAGGCGAAGACGACGCTCTCGTCTTCCTTCGCCTGCACGGCGCGGCGGAAATCGGTCACCTTGCCGTCGGGCACGTCATCACCCCAGCATTCGTGGACGCGCAACGCGCCGAGTTCGATGAAAATCGGGTCGATCGCCGCCGCATGGCGGAGGAATTCGTCCTGTTTGGCGGTCGGCACCGCGATTACAAAGCCGTCGAAATACGTCATGCTGTTTCCTTCCGGAGTGTTGTGATTATTCGCCGGCCGCGGCGAGCACGGTCGCGATGTCGATCTTGCGCATCGTCATCATCGCCTCGAAGGCGCGCCTGGCCTTGGTCTTGTCGCTATGGGTCGTCAGGTCGAGCAGCTGGCGCGGCGTGATCTGCCAGGAGTGACCCCAGCGATCCTTGCACCAGCCGCAGGCACTTTCCGCGCCGCCGTTCGAAACGATGGCGTCCCAATAGCGGTCGGTTTCTGCCTGGTCTTCGGTGACGACCATGAAGCTGACCGCCTCGTTCGGCGTGAACACCGGACCGCCATTGAGGCCGACGAATTTGCGGCCGAGCACGGTGAACTCGACCGTCAGTTCCGCGCCCGCTTCGCCGCCGGGGAAGTCCGCCGGAGACGTGTTCACCCGGTCGACATGGCTATCGGGGAATGTCTTCGCGTAGAATTCGGCGGCCTTGAGGGCCTCGCCGTGGTCGAACCACAGACAATTGATCACTTCGGTCATGTCCGGTCGTCCTTTGCGGTCAGGAATTCGGGCGGGGTCAGTCCGCCGTGTCGGCAAAACTTCCAGTGCGCAACGCACCGGCAGGTCTGTAGCGGTGGATCGTGACGCCCGAGTCCGTGGCTTTCACATCAATGAGGGCAAGCTCACTCGGCGCCGCAAGGTCGGAATAGATACGCTTCCCACGACCGATCATCACCGGGAAGACGAGCAGGACGACTTCGTCGGCCAGCCCTTCGGCGATCAGCAAGGGCGTCAGGGTGGAACTGCCCCACAAGACGAGGTCCGGCCCCTCGCCGGATTTTACCTGGCGTATCCCGTCAACGATATCAACGCCTAGCGATTCAACCGGGCCCCAGGCAAGACTCTCGGGGCGATGCGTCGCCACGAATTTCACAGCCTTGCTGAGACTGTCGGCCATCGGACCCTTCTGGTGCGGCCAGTAGCCGGCCCAGATGTCATACGTTCTCCGCCCGAGCAGAAGGTCGAAGCGATCGCCATGCGCGGCGTCGATCGCTTCGCCAACAGCCGGATCGAAATGAGGAAAGGCCCAGCCGCCGTGTCCGAACCCGTTCCCGGTATCCTCTTCCGGGCCGCCAGGCGCCTGGATCACGCCGTCGAGTGAGACATGTTCGATGATGCGGATCTGTTTCATGCGGCGCTCCCTTTGCGTGCGGGCGATGCCTGCCGCCCGAACAGCAGTTCGACGTATCGCTTCAAATGAGCAATGCTTTCCCGGACAGGGCCGTCATTGCCGGCGGCCTTGGACAGGATGAAGCCGCCCTGCAGAACGGCCTGGGTGTGGCGGGCTAGGCTGGGCGCATCGACCTCGACGCCGTAGCGCTCCGCGGCCTCGGCAATGTCGGCTTCCAGCGTCTTCGCGTGTTCGAAGATGGCCGAGGCACAGGCATCGCGGATGTCGACCGACGCGCCATAGGCCTCCTGCACGAGTGTGCCAGCATAGCAGGTGTATTCGGGGATCTCGCCGGCGATCAGGTCGCGGCGGAAGTCGATATAGGCCAGCACCCGGTCGAGCGGGTCTGCCGGGTCGTGATAGGGCGCGGAAGCAAACAGACCGGACGTGGTCTCGCCCCAGTGACGCGCCGCCGCCGCGCCCAGCGCATCCTTGCTCTCGAAATGGTGGAAGAAGGCGCCCTTGGTGACGCCCGCCGCCCTGCACAGATCGTCGACGCTTGTCGCCGCAAAGCCGTTCTGGCGGATCAGCGCGATCGCCGCGTCGAGCAGCTTGTCGCGGGCGGATGGCTTCCGGATGACGGATTGCGAATGAGCCAAGATGGCCTCCCTTGAACAGCAACATACCGACCGGTTGGTATATTTGTCAAGGAAGGCCGGTTGGAAGTTCAGAACGGCAAGGCGGTGAAGTCCGGCAGGTCGACCGTGATGCTCACGCTGCTGGCCGGTTCGCCCCGCATGAAGCGCGCCATCGCCTCCCCCACTTCCGGTGTGGTCATGAACAGGTTGTGTCCGGCATTCACAACGGTGATGTGCGTGACATGCGTCAGGCCGGCGACCGCCTCGCGCTGGCTGTCCGGATAGGTCCGGCCATCAAGCGTGCCCGTCAGGACCAGCACCGGGACGTCGGATACGGGCGGCTGGCGGAAATCCTCACCCAGGTCGAACCCGTCCCAGGCGCCGCGGATCTGTGGCATCGGTGCGTTGAGATAGCGCCCGATAAGGCCGTCCTCGGCCTGCGCCTCGAAGAGAGCGAGGCGCTCATCGGAAATCCCCGAGGCGAGGTCCATCGCGATCGGCATTGCCGACAGCGTGATCGGCTCGCCCGATTCGAGAAAGCGCTGGAATAGCGCGGTCGCCAGACTGTGGTCGCCGGCATCGACGGTCGCATAGAGGGCCAGGAGGATGGCGGCATTTCCCGGGTCGGCGATCAGCATCGAACCGGCCTGCTGCATGCTCGCGCGCTGGAGAAGAACCGGCACGGCGCTGCCGTCGCCTTGCGGAATGTCGAGAAGAACCGGCTCTGCCTCAAGTCTCTGATGAACCCGGCGCATGAGACCCGCAATGTCGGGATAGGCCGCCGCTGCCGCCGGCTGCGTGTTCACGGCCTCCTGAAGGCGCGCGAAATAGGCATCGGTCCGGGCGGGAAGTTTGACCGTCTGGTCGAGGCCCTCGACGCTGGCGAGGATGGCCCGGTCGATTTCACCGGGCAGCTCGCGGATTGCCGCCAGCGCGAGGTGCGTACCGTATGAAATGCCCCAGAGCGTGACCCGGTCGGCGCCGAGATGGCGGCGCAGATCGGACAGGTCACGGGCGCTTTCCACCGTCGTGTACCCCCGCAGATCGACGCCCTGCCCCTCCCAGATGGTACGGCATTCCTCCGCCGCGGCGCGGTAGAGTTCGGCATATTCGGTGTCGCTGATCGCCGCAGCATCGGGCACGGTTTGCGAGGACACGCAGCGCTCGATGTCGTTCGAAGCGCCGGTCCCGCGCTGATCCAGCGCGATCACGTCGCCGAATTCTCGCATCGCCATGAAGAGCGGGAAGCGGCGGCCGCGCGCGGTCGCGATCCCCGAACCGCCCGGCCCGCCCGAGAGATAGACGATTGGCACACCGGGATCGTCGCCGGTCGCGGGAAAACGGACATAGGCCAGCGAGAGCGTACGGCTGTTCGGGTCGGCGCGGTTTTCGGGAACCTCGAACCGGCCTTCATAGGCAGTGACGGTCTCGCCGCTGTCGGCGGTGAAAGTGATTTCAGTTTCCTGTGCCAGTGCCGCCGCGGGCGAAAGCAGCAGCGTCAGCAGGGCGATCAGCAGTCGTGTCATGTCCGGAGTCTCCTCTGCGGTCCCTTGACTCGCCCCTTTCGCGCCCGGCCTCGACCGGTATTCGGCGAACGGCGCGATCCGACCGGCGAACGGCGGGACAGAGCGGCCGGGCGGCGCTACAAATCCGCCATGCGGTTTCTGGTCCTGGTCCTTTTCTGGTTGATTGCCGCGGACGCGGACGCGCAGGGCGTCAACCATGACCAGCCGGTCATGGTCTGTCCCGCCGAAGCCGGTGATACGGTCCCGCCGGATTTCGGCCGGGCCGGGTGCCGCTCGGTGCCGCTTCAGGCTGTCGATCCACAGGGCCGCGCGCTTTGGGTCCGGCTTTCCGTCACGGTCGCTCCGGAACTGATCGAGACCGGCGGGCCGCTCGGCCTGTTCATTTCAGGCAAGGCATCGTCCGAGATCTGGATCGGCGGACGGCGCATTGGCGCCAACGGTGTTCCGGCCGCAACGCCGGAGGCGGAAGTGCCGGGCCGGATCGATGCCGTGATCTTCCTCCCGCCCGGAACGCTGAGCGCTGGTGAGAACGAGATCGTCCTCAGCTTGTCGGCCCAGCACGGCTTGGTGCGGCTGAATTACCCGCTGCAGCATATCGGCGTCTACGCCTACCAGGACCCGACGAGTTTCATCCTCGCGGCCTACTGGCCGGCCCTGGTCACGCTCGGCCTTTTCGGCGCGGGCTTCGTGGTGTTCGGCGTGCTGGCCATTCGCGGCGATGACCGGGAAGGCTCGGCCCTGATGGCGCTGCTGCCGCTCGCCGCCGCGGGGCAACTCGTCGCCGAAACCCTGCGCGGATTCTGGAGCTATCCCTATCCGGTGCAGGATTTTCGCCTGATCGCGATCACCGGATTTGCCGTGGTGTTCGGCGGAGCGCTCATCGCGCTCGTCAGCCTGCGCACGACGCGGATGTCGCCGATCCGCCGCGCGCTCGTCACAGGCGGAACACTGGTGGTCACTCTGCTGGCCGTCGGCCTTGCCGGTGCCTTCGATACGAAGACGGCGCTGGCGCTCGTGATCCCCGCCTTTGCCGGAATCACCCTCTCGGCGTGGAACGCGCTCAGCGGCCGACGGTCGGCGTGGATCTGGGCCGCCGCGCTGTCGACCTTTGTCTTCGCTTACCTGCTGCCTGACGGGCTCTTCCTCGATCGGCACTTCTACTTCGTCGTCGCCGGCCTCCTGCTCGCCCTGTTCTTCCTGCACGCGATCAGCCTGGTCCGGGAACGCCGTCAGCGCCGCGCCGAAGAAGCGCGGGCGCGCAAGCTGGAAACCGCGCTCGACCTCGCACGGGAGCGCGCCCGGCCCAGCGATCTCGCCATCGCCGCACCGGGCCGTATGGAAAAGGTCTCCACGGCACGGATCAGCCATCTGTCCGGGGCGGGGGATTATGTCGAGATCCACACCGATGATGGCCGGACGCTTCTGCACGGCGGCAGCCTCAGCGCGCTTGAGGAGACGTTGCCCGCGACCTTCCTGCGCGTCCATCGCAGCCATATCGTCAACACGCTGTTCGTGACGGCACTGGAACGCGAAGCGAGCGGCACCGGTCTTCTGACCCTGTCGACCGGCACGGTCATTCCGGTCAGCCGCCGCATTCTGCCGGCCGTGCGGCAGGCCCTCGGCGTTGTCGCAGGCGCGCCGTAGGTGCGGGGCGACCCGCATTGAACACACGCGCCCGGCCTTCCCCCGCGCCGCCAATCGTGGCACGCCATCGGACATGACTGCCGAAGACCGCCGCGATGCCCTGCTCGACCGCCTTGCCGACCACATGCTGGCCTTCGGGATCGGCGCGTCGAGCCTGCGCGCGCTGGCCAAGGCGGCCGGGACCAGCGATCGCATGCTGCTCTACTATTTCCGCGACAAGGACGAATTGGTCGCCGCGACGCTGGAGCGGATCGCGGCGCGGTTTTCCGGCGCGCTCGACGCCTTTGCGCCGGCACAGCCCCTGCCCTTCGACGCGATGCTGAAACATCTCGCGCCCGTCCTGCTCGACGAGGCGGGCTGGCCCTATATGCGGGTCTGGCTCGAGATCGCGAGCCGGTCGGCGAGCGGCGACAAGGCCTGCCGCGCAGCCGGCGAAGCGATCGGGCGCGGCTTCCACACCTGGGGCGCGGCGCATCTCGACAGCTCGACCGACCGTCGCGAGCGCGAAGCAGCACGCCTGTTCGCGATGCTTGAAGGCCTGGTGTTGCTGAAGGCGCTGGGTCTCGAGGACGTCAGCCGGACCGCGGCCGGTTGAGCATCGCGCCGAGCGCGATCGCCGCCGCTCCGCCCCACAGGATCACCGCCCCGGCATCGGCCAGCGGCGCGCCGCCATAGACGCCCGGGAGATAGGGGATCGCCAGGCCGTCGAGCGCGATCGCCGCGCCGGTTGCCACGGTTGCGCCGGCGAACACCTGTTCGTCCCCGAGCCGGGCCAGCCGCTTGATCAGAAGGACGAAGGGCAAGGTGCCGGGGATCAGCAGCGCATAGGTCAGCGCCCTCCCCCAGCCGTCGAATGCCCCGAGCGGGGCGATCCAGCCGATGATCAGCGCGCCGAGGAACCACAGGGCAATGCCCATGGCGATGGCGATCACGTATTGGCCGAGGGACAGGCCGGGACCCCGGCGCAAGGCGGTGGACATGGGACAGACTCCTGTAGCAGTTGCTACAGGCGACGCTAGTCAATTGTAGCGTATGCTACAAGCCACAATCCGTCACCCCGGCGGAAGCCGGGGTCCAGATTGAAAGCCGTTCTCGATTCCGGCTTACGCCGGAATGACGGGAGTTTCCTACCAGTGCGGCGGTTTCTCGCTCGCCGGCGGGGCCGGCATGTTGTCTTCGAGCGCGCCGAGCCGGGCGTGGGACTGTTCCAGGGCTCGGGTCAGGCGGTCGATCTCGCGCTGCTGGCGCGCGACCACATCACTGAGGTCGTCGATCGCGCGCTGCTGTTCGGCGACATGGCTTTCAAGCGCATCGAGGCGGGACGTGGTATCCGACATGGTGTGGTCCGAACCGGTCATCGCAGGGACAGGACCCGCGCCATGCCCTGCGCGGGCGTAACGGTCAAGCGCGCGAAGACACGGCCTTCTTGGCGGGCGCGCGCTTGCGCTTCGCCTTCGGCGCGTCGGTGACGAGCACCGTCTGCGCCTCGCGCTCCAGCCGTGCTTCGCGCTGCTGGCGCATCAACGACTGACGCTTGGCGGATTCTTCCTCGAGGATGGTCTTCACCGCGATATCGGTCGCCTGGGCGCGTGAGTGCGCGGTGAGCCGCGGGGCCTTGAACAGGCCGGCAGTGCTGCGTTTCGTCATGTCTCGATCTCCCTGTGTTCAGAAACAAGAAGGGCCGGACATGCGTCCGGCCCTTCCTGGTCTCGGCCGGCGCGGCGGACATCCGCGCGCGCCAGATTGCGGAAGACTAGAGCTTCTGCAGGTTGTCGGCGGCGTTCTTGCCCGACTTGCGGTCGGCGACGACGTCGAAGCTGACCTTGTCACCTTCGGTCAGGGAATGGATGCCGGCGCGCTCAAGCGCGGTGGCATGCACGAAAACGTCGGTCGAGCCATCTTCCGGCTGGATGAAGCCGAAGCCCTTGGTGGAATTGAAGAATTTAACGGTACCTTTGGCCATGACGATTTTCCTTTCAATCGATCACGAAATTACAGGCCCGGGCCGGCCGTGCGCCGGTGGGTCCTGGAGAAACGATTTTGGAAGGAATTCAGTCAGGGGCGCGTAACCGCGCGCCGAGTGTATTCGGCAAACAAGATCGTGAGGCAGTGTATGCACCCTGATTGTGTCAGAAACAAGGGGAAATACTTTGCCTGCCTGCCCTACTCCCACTCGATCGTCCCGGGCGGTTTCGAGGTCACGTCATAGACGACGCGGTTGACGCCGCGAACCTCGTTGATGATGCGCGTGGCGGTGCGCCCCAGGAAGTCATGGTCGAAGGGGAAATAGTCCGCCGTCATGCCATCGACCGAGGTCACAGCCCTGAGGCCGAGGACGGCGTCATAGGTGCGTTCATCGCCCATCACGCCGACGGTGCGCACCGGCAGCAGCACGGCAAAGGCCTGCCAGATCTGGTCGTAGAGCCCGGCCTTGCGGATTTCCTCGATATAGATGGCGTCGGCCTTCCGCAGGATATCGGCCTTTTCCTTCGACACGGCGCCCGGAATCCGGATGGCGAGGCCCGGCCCCGGGAAGGGGTGGCGGCCGACGAAGGCGTCGGGCAGGCCGAGTTCTCGCCCGAGCGCGCGCACTTCGTCCTTGAAGAGTTCGCGCAGCGGTTCGACGAGCTTCATGTTCATCCGCGCGGGCAGGCCGCCGACATTGTGGTGGCTCTTGATCGTCACCGAGGGGCCGCCATCGAAGCTGACGCTCTCGATCACGTCGGGATAGAGCGTGCCCTGGGCCAGGAAATCGGCGCCGCCGGCCTCCTTCGCGTGTTTTTCGAACACGTCGATGAACAGCTTGCCAATCGTCTTGCGCTTGGTTTCCGGGTCGTCGATGCCGTCGAGCGCGCCCATGAAAAGCTCACCTTCGTCAGCATGTACCAGCGGAATGTTGAAGCTGTCCCTGAATAGGGTGACAACCTCATGCGCCTCGTTCATGCGCATCAGTCCGGTGTCGACGAAGACGCAGGTCAGCTGGTCGCCGATCGCCTCGTGGATAAGGACGGCAGCGACGGCCGAATCCACCCCGCCGGACAGGCCGCAGATCACCTTGCCCTTGCCGACCTGCTCGCGGATCTTGGAAATCGCCTCGTCCTTGAAGGCGGCCATCGTCCAGTCGCCCTTCAGGCCCGCAATGCGGTGGGTGAAGTTCTTCAGGATTTCCGACCCGCGCGGCGTGTTGGTCACTTCCGGGTGGAATTGCACGGCGTAGAAGCGCTTCTCCTCGTTCGCGATGGCGGCGAAGGGCGCGCTGTTGGTCTTCGCGATGACGTGGAAGCCCTCGGGCAGCGCCGTGACCCGGTCGCCATGGCTCATCCAGACGCGTTCCTCGTGACCGATCGTGCCGAGGCCCTCGAACAGCGGGCTGTCCGCCACGAAGGTGATGTCGGCGCGGCCGAATTCGCGCTCGTCGCTGGCCTCGACCCTGCCGCCGAGCTGGGCGCACATCGTCTGCTCGCCATAACAGATGCCGAGGACGGGAACGCCGAGCTCGAACACCACGGTGTCGGCGCGTGGGGAGTTCTCCCAATGCGTCGAGTGAGGCGAGCCGGACAGGATGACGGCCTGGGGGTTGTAGTCCCGGATGAAGGCTTCATTGGCGCGGTTGAAGGGGTGGACTTCGCAATACACACCGCTCTCGCGCAGGCGGCGCGCGATCAGCTGCGTCACCTGGCTGCCGAAGTCGATAACGAGGACTTTTTCGTGGGATTCGGAGGCGTTGATCTCGGTCATGCCGCCCGATAGCGCGAGTCAGCGCGAAAGGCGAGTCGGGGGTGCTTATTGTCCCGCTTCATTCCCCTCACCCGGTCCTGCGGACCACCCTCTCCCTAGAGGGAGAGGGAGAGAAACGCCGAACCTGATTCCCTCTCCCTTCAGGGAGAGGGCTAGGGTGAGGGGTCTGTGAGGGTTGGGTGTTTTTTTGGACCTATGCCTGCGAAGGGAACCCGAATTTCCATCAAAACACCTCTGCCCCGGATTTATTCCGGGGCCTGCCTTCGGTGCGAACGAGTCTCTGACGTAGGTCCCGGCATCTCCGCCTTCGCGGGGACTGGCAATGCCGGGACGGAATTTATCCTGATGCATGGCGTCACTCCCGCGAAGGCGGGAGTCCAGTCTCATGGCTGCTCTGGATTCCCGAATGCGCGGGAATGACGGAACTTACCGCCGCTCCATCACCGAGATGAAGAAACCGTCCGTGTCGGAGCGGCGCGGGCTGAGGAGGATGGCGCCGGTATCGTCCTCGCATCTGGCGAGCACGTCTTCCGCGCCCGGGGCGAGGCCGCCGGAGGCTTTCAGCGCGGCGAGGGTCGAGCCCTGCTCGAAGCCGCCATCGCGCGTCAGGAAGGCTTCGACCCGGTCGGAATTTTCCTCCGGCAGGAAGGAGCAGGTGACATAGACGAGCCGCCCGCCGGGCCGCACATAGCGGCTGGCGCGGTCGAGCACTTCGTCCTGCTGTTCGATGCGGCGGGCGAGCGCCTCGGGCTTCAGCCGCCATTTCGAGTCCGGCCGCCGCCGCCACGTGCCCGCCCCGGTGCAGGGCGCGTCGATGAAGACGACGTCCATCTTCCCCTCGAGATCGGCGAGGGCTTCGGCTTCCGGCCCGTCCTTGACCTGGACATTGCGCGCGCCGGCCCGCTTCAGGCGCGGCCAGATGGCGCGCAGGCGGCGCCAGTCATGGTCCCAGGCATAGACCTGGCCGGTATTGCCGGTCATCGCGGCAAGCTCGAGCGTCTTGCCCCCTGCGCCAGCACAGAAATCCAACACCTGCGCGCCGGGATCGACCGCGGCGGCGAGGCCGGCGATCTGGCTGCCGGCGTCCTGTACCTCGACCCAGCCCTTGCCATAGGCCGGGATGGATTCGGCGGGCGCGTTCTTGCCGCGCGGATCGGTCTGCGGAATGCGGATGGCGTGGGCGACGAGCGCGCTCGGCTCGGCGCTGGGGATTTTCGACTGCACGGCAGCGAGCGCCTTGTCAGGCTCGGCCTTCAGCGCGTTGACGCGCAGATCGACCGGCGCGCGGGCAGCGAGCGCCGCGCCCTCCTCAGCGGCATCGGACCCGAAGGCGCGTTCCAGCGATTTGGCCAGCCAGTCCGGGTAGTCGCCCTGGATGTGCGCCGGTGCGCCCGACAGGCTGCGGGCGAAGCCCTCCAGTTCGGCCTCTGTAGGCAGGTCAGGCGCGTGTTCGTCGCCTCCAAACAGGGCGGTCATGTCCGCGCCGCTCATCCCCCAGGCATGAACCATCGTCCCAAGAACCAGCGCGCGCGGGCTGTCGTCCTGCATCAGGTGCGCGACCGAGGCGCGCCGGCGCAGCGTGTCGAGCACCAGACCGCCAATCCAGGCGCGGTCGCCGGATCCGGCAAAGCGGTGCGCCGCGCCCCATTCCTTGACCGCCGTCTTGGCCGGGCGGTGGTGCGTCTCGATCGCGGTCAGCACCTCGATCGCGGCGGCGATGCGTCCGGCTTCGCGCATCAGGCCGCCGGCAGGGTGAGGAGATGGGTGAGGATAAGCGCCCACATGACCAGTACGGTCAGCGCGCCGACCACGAAGGCGAGGAAGCGGTGCAGGATGGTGTTCGTCGTCACGAAGATGACGGCATGGATCACGCGGAACGCGACGAAGACCCAGGCGAGGATCGCGAAGACCGGGCCGGCCGCCCCGCTGTGCAGCGCCACGAGCGCCGCCACGAAGAAGAGCGAGGGCACCTGGAACTGGTTGTTCACGCAGTCCGACAGCTGGACCAGCTTTTCCGGGAAGACGATCTTGCCGTCCGGGCCGCGCTTCGCCCGCCCCTTGGAAGCGGCGAGATAGCGGCCGACCCCCAGCGAAAACAGCAGGATGAGTACGACCACGGCCTGCGCGATCATGGCGTAGAACAGGCTGAGATGCGCGGCGGGAAAGACCATCAGCTGGCGCTCGGATAGTTGGGGGCCTCACGCGTGATCGTCACGTCATGGACGTGGCTTTCCCTGAGGCCCGCATTGGTGATGCGCACGAAAGTCGCGCGTTCGCGGAAATCGCGCAAGGTCGCCGCGCCGGTATAGCCCATGGCGGCGCGCAGCCCGCCGACCATCTGGTGCAGGATCGGCCCGGCCGGACCCTTGTAGGCGATCTGGCCCTCGACGCCCTCGGGAACCAGCTTCATGCGGTCGGTGACTTCCTTCTGGAAATAGCGGTCGGCACTGCCGCGCGCCATGGCACCGACACTGCCCATGCCGCGATAGGCCTTGTAGGAACGGCCCTGGAAGAGGAAGACCTCGCCCGGGCTTTCCTCGGTGCCGGCCAGGATCGAGCCCAGCATGACGGCGTCGGCCCCGGCGGCGAGCGCCTTGGCCATGTCGCCGGAATACTTGATGCCGCCATCGGCGATGATGCTGGCGCCACTGCCCTCGGCGGCGCGGCGGGCCTCCATGATGGCGGTCAGCTGGGGCACGCCGACGCCCGCGACGATGCGCGTGGTGCAGATCGAGCCCGGCCCGATCCCGACCTTCACGCAATCCGCCCCGGCATCGATCAGCGAGCGCGTCGCGTCATAGGTCGCGACATTGCCGGCGACGATGCGGGCCGTGTTCGACAGGCGCTTGATGCGCTCGACCTGCTGCGGCACCGAAACCGAATGGCCGTGCGCGGTATCGATCACGATGACGTCGCAGCCCGCCTCGATCAGCGCCTCGGCGCGTTCAAAGCCAGAATCGCCCACCGTGGTGGCGGCGGCGACGCGCAAACGCCCCTGCCCGTCCTTGGCCGCCATCGGGTGCGACTGGGCCTTCTCCATGTCCTTCACGGTAATGAGGCCGAGGCAGCGATTCTCGGCGTCGACGACCAGAAGGCGCTCGATGCGGTGCTTGTGCAGCAGGCGGCGGGCGGCGTCCTCGCCCTCGCCCTCGCGTACCGTGACGACGTCGCGCGTCATCAGGTTCGCGACCTTCTCGTTGGGGTCGTCGGCAAAGCGCACATCGCGGTTGGTGATGATGCCGACCAGCTTGCCGGGCGCGCCGCCGCCCCCGCCTTCCACGACGGGAATGCCGGACACCTTGTGGTGCGCCATCAGATCCTTCAGCTCGGCCAGGGTCGCGCCGGGATTGATGGTCACGGGATTGACCACCATGCCGCTCTCGAAGCGCTTCACGCGGCGCACTTCCTCGGCCTGCTGCTCGACGGTCAGATTGCGGTGGATGACGCCGATCCCGCCCGCCTGCGCCATGGCGATGGCCAGGGGCGCTTCGGTGACGGTGTCCATCGCCGCCGACAGGATCGGGATGTTGAGCTCGATTTCGCCGGCGATGCGCGTGCGCACATCGGCATCGGCCGGCAGGACGCTCGATTGTCCGGGCTGCAAGAGCACGTCATCGAAGGTCAGCCCTTCGCGAATCTCCATCAGAGATCCTCCACTGCTGCTTGCGGGCGCGCTTTAGAGGGGATTGCGAATGAGGGCAAGGGGGCGGGACGGCTGGCGGCGCAGGGCGGGTCTGCGGCGGCGGGCGGGGACAAGTGAAGATGTGATGATCGCGGAAGATGGTTTTGAAGATGACGATGATTTTCGCGGCGTCCGCCAGAACGGTCCGGAATCGCCCTTTCGGGGCGGGGATAGCGGCGGGGACACGCCCCGCATGATCGACGATGATCGGGGCGAATTCCGGCATTTTCGTCGTCCTGGAAAAGGTCTTCGTGATCTTCGGGAGCGTTTCGGTGGTTTTGGAGGGCGTCACCCCGGCGAAGACGGGAATGACGACCGCTTCGCTCTCCCCCTTGCGGGGAGGGCCGGGAGGCTGTGCGCCAGCCAGCCGGCCGGGGTGGGGGGTGTTTCATGGGGTCCCCATGAAAATGGGGACCTGAAGCATGTACCCGGTTTCGGGTTCCCGCTTTCGCGGGAACCCCGGTGAAATTCACTTCACGCTCACCCCACCCCGCTCCTTCAAGAGGAGGGAAAATGTGCAAACCCCTGATCCGCGATTCGAATTCGCGGCGGTTGAGACGCTGATTCAAGTCGCGCGGCGAGTTCAGAGTTTGATTCAAGTTCGGGTGGGTTGGTTCGGGCCGGCCGGTTCAGACACTGATTCAGGTGAGTCAGGTCTTGAGTCCGGGAATGGATGTAAGGTTTTGATCGACATACACCTTCGTCATTCCGGCGAACGCCGGAATCCAGAGCAACGCTTGATCTGGATCCCGATTTTCATCGGGATGACGGGCAGACCTCGGTCTTCGTCTTCCCCGCGAATGCGGGGACCCCGAAACCGGGAATCGTCGTGAAGCCCCCTCCACCACTTCGTGGTCCCCCTCCCCCGTGAACGGGGGAGGAAAGTGGTCGTGCCTAGCCCCACCCTGGCCCGGCCCCTACCGGGGCGTTCGACGCTATCCCGGGGTTCCCGCGAAAGCGGGAATCCGAAACCGGGTGCCAAATTCGGGTCCCCGTTTTCACGGGGATCCCGGTTTCAGAATTACCCCTTGAACCCCATCGCCAGCAGGAAGGTCTCGGCGCTGTCGGAGCGGCTGGACGGCGGTTTGGCGTGGCGGACCTTTTCGAAGCGCGGCTTGAGCTGGGCGAGGAGGCTGTCCTCCGTCCCGCCCTGGAAGACCTTGGCGACGAAATGCCCGCCGGGTTTCAGGGTTTCCAGCGCGAATTGCGCGGCAAGCTCGACCAGGGCGACGATGCGCAGGTGGTCGGTCGAGCGGTGGCCGGTCGTCCACGGCGCGAGGTCGGAGAAGACCGCGTCGGCCGGGCCGCCGAGGCGCTGCTTGACGATGTCCGGGGCGCCGGGCTCGGTGAAGTCGAGCACGAAGAGATCGGCGCCGGGGATCTGCTCCATCTCGAGCAGGTCGATGCCGATGACATGCTCCGCGCCGCGATTGAGCGCGACCTGGACCCAGCCGCCGGGCGCGGCCCCGAGATCGACGATCCTTCCGCCCTTCGGGATGAGGTGGAAGCGGTCGTCGAGCTCGGACAGCTTATAGGCCGCGCGCGAGCGGTAACCTTCCTGTTTCGCCTTGGTCACATAGGGGTCGTTGAGCTGGCGCTGGAGCCAGAGCGTGGACGAGTTCGAGCGCTTGCGGGCGGTCTTCACCCTTGTGTGGAACTGCTTGCTGGCGCGCGGGTCGCCGCCCTTGGTGGTGCCCTTCTTCCAGCGGCGCTTGGGCTGGTTGACCGGATCATCGCTGCCGTCACCGCCTTCGGGCCCGCCTTCGGGATTATCGGTTTCGTCACTCATTCGGCAGCCTCCCTGTTCGCCTTGCGCGGCTTGCGCCGGCGGCGGCGCGGCTTGCGCATGAGGTTAAGCAGGAGGCCTTCGCGCAAGCCCCGGTCCCCGACCCGCAGACGGTCCGCCGGCCAGGCATCCATCACGGCTTCGAGGATGGCGCAACCGGCGAGCACCAGTTCGGCGCGTTCCCGCCCGATCGAGGGTTCGCCCGCGCGGCCGCCCAGATCCATGCCCGACAGGCGGTCACAGGCGGCGCGGGTCTCCGCCGAGCTCATCCACAGACCGTCGACCCGGGCGCGTTCATAGCGCGGCAGGCGCAGGTGCACGCTGGCGACCGAGGTGATCGTGCCCGAGGTGCCGACGAGATGCGCCCGGCCCTCCTCGAACAGGGGGCGCAGGCGTTTGGCGCCCTTGGGCACTTTCAGCAGGTCCGCGGCGTAGGCCTTCATGCCCTCATACCATTCGGCGCGGTTCTCGCCGGGTTCGGGGAAGCGTTCCGACAGGGTGACGACGCCGACCGGGGCCGACGACCAGGTCCTTACCGGCGGGCGGCCGCCGCTGGCATAGCCGCCGCGGGCGCGCCATTCGGCGAGATCGACCCAGCACAGCTCGGTCGAGCCGCCGCCAATATCGACGACCAGTGCGGCGTCGAAGCGGTCGTCCATCAGGTCGAGGCAGCCGAGCACGGCCAGGCGCGCCTCCTCCTCGGGGGTGATGATGTCGAAATCCAGCTTCAGCTCGTCGCGGATGCGGGCCATCAGCTGCGGGCCGTTGGTGGCGGTGCGGCAGGCCTGGGTGGCGATGCAGCGCGCCTTGACCACTTCGCGGCGTTCCATCTTCTCGGCGCAGACCTTGAGCGCTTCCATGACGCGCTCGCTGGCGGCGTCGGACAGCGCGCCCGACGCGTTGAGGCCCTCGCCCAGCCGGACGATGCGGGAAAAGGCATCGATGATGCGGAAACCGCCCGGCGTCTTGCGCGCGATCAGCATGCGGCAGTTATTGGTGCCGAGATCGATCGCCGCATAGGCCGGACCGGGGCCGCGGCCCCGTCCGGTCGTCTTGTTCTGCCCGTCCGGCCCGCCATCATCCTTGTGCGGACGGCGCGGCCTTTCGGCGCGGAGTGGCTCCTGCGCCATGGTTTACCCTTCCGCCGGAGCGCGGCGGCGCCACGAATGTGGCGCGCCGTGCGCAATCCGGCCCGAACTTTGCCTTGAGTGTCAGGATAGTGCGCATCCAGCGATCATCAAGCTGCGTATGCGTGAGCGAGGGACACGCTCCCAGCATAACGGTGGGCAAGATGACCGAGAAAGAAGCAAAGTTCGCTATTGGCGCGGTGGTCCGGCACCGGCTCTTCCCCTTCCGCGGCGTCATTTTCGACGTCGATCCGGTGTTCGCGAACAGCGAGGAATGGTGGCTGGCGATTCCTGAGGAAATCCGTCCCAGAAAGGACCAGCCCTTCTATCACGTCTATGCCGAGAACGAGGACAGCTACTACACGGCCTATGTGTCGGAGCAGAATCTGCTGCCCGACGCCGAGCACGGACCTGTCGGGCATCCCGATGCCAAGGCGCTGTTCGACCGGTTCGACGGCGAGCGATATCTGCCCAAGGCCGGCCCGAAGGGGCATTGAAGTCTCGAACCGCTAGTACCGGCTGAGATTGCGTCTGACTTCGCTCGAGTTCGTGGCGTTGAACGTCCAGAGTTCGAGGCGGTCCTGAGGGTCGATCCCGGCCAGTTGATCGTTGAGATCGCGGATGATTTCCACCGGAGAACTTACACTTGAACCGCTGCCATTGAACTGACCGTCCGGTCCCCGGCTGACGTAGAGGTAGCGCAATTGCGCGTCGTCAATCCGGAAGACGAAATAGCGGTAATTCGATTGAATGGACTCGCCCACCATCCAGCGCTGCGGAAAGCGAAGCCCCCCGAAGGACCGGTCGCCCGGCACAAAGACATTGTCGAAGAAATAGTCGTCCGTTTGCACGTCGCAGCCGGATTCCCCGCAGATCACGATTTCACTTCGCACTCTCAGCCGTGAACCGACCATCTGTGTCGTTATGGCGTGATACGGCGCATCGCCGAGGCTGAACCGGTGGAAGGAACGCCCGCCGAGATTCTGCATCTGGGCCTGCGACATGGCGGGACCCAGGTCGAGCCTGGCTGAAGACCAGTAGTGGCATCCGACGAGCAGCGCTGAAACCAGTGCCACCATCACCGCTCTTACACCTGCCATCCTGCCGCTCCCATTGCCTGATCACGACAGTATTGTGCAATTGTGTCAGTTCGATACGTGGCGAGCGCGATCCGGCGCTAGCCCTCGTATTTCACCACCGTCTGCTCGATCGCGCCGAAGACGGAATGGCCGGTGCCGTCCAGCATCTCGATGCGGATGGTGTCGCCAAAGCGCATGAAATTCGTCTTCGGCTGGCCGTTCTCGATCGTCTCGATCATGCGGATTTCCGCGATGCAGGAATAGCCGACACCGCCCTCGGCGACCGGCTTGCCGGGACCGCCGTCCATCTTGTTGGAGACGGTGCCCGAACCGATGATCGAGCCGGCGGTGATCGGCCGCGTCTTGGCGACATGCTCGATCAGGCGCGGGAAGTCGAACGTCATGTCGATCTCGCAGCGCGGCTCGCCAAATTTCTCGCCATTGAGCCAGGAGTGCAGCGGCAAATGCACCTTGCCGCCATCCCAGGCCTCGCCCAGCTCGTCCGGCGTCACGGCGACCGGCGAGAAGGCGCTCGGCGGCTTCGACTGGAAGAAGCCGAAACCCTTGCCCAGTTCCGCCGGTATCAGGCCGCGCAGGGAGACATCGTTGACGATCATGATCAGGCGGATCGCATCCTTCGCCTGGTCCGCCTTCACGCCCATCGGCGCATCGCCGGTGATGACCGCGACCTCGCCCTCGAAATCGCAGCCCCAGGCCTCGTCGCCGAGCGGGATCGGGTCACGCGGATTCAGGAAGGCGTCGGACCCGCCCTGATAGATCAGCGGATCGGTCCAGAAGCTGTCGGGCATTTCCGCGCCGCGGGCCTTGCGCACCAGCTCCACGTGATTGACGTAGGCCGAGCCGTCCGCCCACTGGTAGGCGCGCGGCAGCGGCGACATCGCCTCGCGTTCGTGGAAGCGCTCGATTGGCACATTGCCCTCGGTGAGCTGCCAGGAGAGATCGCGCAGCGCGCCCTCGCAATTGTTCCAGTCATCGAGCGCGGCCTGCAGCGTCGGGGCGACGGTCGAGGCATCGACACAGGTCGCGAGATCCTTCGAGACGACGACGAGGCGGCCGTCGCGGGTGCCATTCTTCAGCGTGGCGAGTTTCATGGGCGTTTCCTGTTGGGACTGCTTTCGGGATCAGGCGGGTTTGCCGGTGCGGCGGAAATGTTCGTCTCGCACGACCTGCACGTCGCTGACCGACACAATGCCGATCTGGCGCGAGAGGACGGCATAGACGGCGGCAAGCATGTCGTCGAGTTCGGACGGGTCAATGATGGCAAACAGGACCAGCATGCGGCTGGTATCGCTGATCTCGCCCTCGCGATTCCAGCGGCCATGGCGGCCGCGGCCGGCGACGGCGGGGATGATGGTGTAGCCGCTGACCCCCTTGTCATCGAGCACACGGCGGAGCCGGTCGATGACCGGGGCCTCGATCACGATTTCGAGGCGTTTCTTGAGCGTGGTCTGCATGGCGGCCTCCTAACCGAGCGCCCATTGCGCGGCGGCGAAGTAGAGCGGGATGCCGAGAACGAGATTGAACGGGAAGGTGATCCCCAGCGACAGGGTCAGCGAGACTGACGGATCGGCCTCCGGCAGGGCGAGGCGCATGGCGGCCGGCACGGCGATGTAGGAGGCGCTGGCGGCCAGCGTCATCAGCAGCGCGGCGCTGCCCGGATCGAGCCCGATCGGTATCGCCAGACCAAGCCCCAGCGCCGCCCCGATCAGCGGCATGTGGAGGCCGTGGACGAGGACGCGCCAGTCGAGCTTGCCGGCGCTGCGACGGAGGCCGCGGCCGGCGACCAGCCCCATGTCGAGCAGGAAAAGGCAAAGCACGCCGCGGAAGATGTCGCCAAAAAACGGCTCAACCATCGCCATGCCGCGCTCGCCGGTCGCCCAGCCGATCGCGAATGCTCCCACCAGCAGAACGATGGAGCCATTGAAGGCGATCTCGCGGATCATCGTGCCGCCGCCCTCGCCTTCGCGCCGGCCGGCGAGCGCGAGACCGGAGAAGATCGCCGGAGCTTCCATGGCGGCGGCGACCGCGACCATGAAGCCGGCCGCGGCCAGCCCCATCGCGGCGCCGGCATCGGACGCGGCGATGAAGGTGACGATGGAGATCGATCCGTAGTGGGCGGCAATCGACGCGGCATCGACCCGCGGCAGGCGGCTGGTGGCGCGAAGCGCGCCGAAGCTGATGAAGGGCATCGCGGCCGACAGGAGAATGCCTGCGGCAATCGCCAGCGCCGCCGCGACGAGCGGACTGGCCGCCATCTCGACCCCGCCCTTGAAGCCGATCGCCATGACCAGATAGATCGAAATGGCCTTCGCCACGGCTTCGGGAATGGCGAGGTCGGAGCGCACGAGCGCCGCAATGAGGCCGAGCAGGAAGAACAGGATGGGCGGCGAGACGAGATTGGCCGCTGCGAGGTCGAACAAGTCCACGTCGCTGACCCTTTCCTAGTGCTCGAAATCGGAGAAGGACCCGTCCTCCTCCATCCATTCGAGCCGGCCGTCCGCGACGCCGAAGCGCGCACCGTGAAGGTTCAGCCGGCCGTCGGCAACCGCCGTCTCGACGAAGGGATAGGACTTCAGCCGCTCGATGGAATGGCGGATGGCGCGCAGTTCCAGATCGTCGGCGACCGCGTCGGTCGGGGCGTGCGTGCCAAGCTCGGCGCGGCTCTCTGCGAGCGCGGGATGCAGGGCGCTGATCCAGTGGCCGACGAAGATGCTGTCAGAGGGTGAATGGCCGCTGGCGCAGGCGTGGACGCCGCCGCACTGGCGGTGTCCCATGACCAGGATGTTGGCGACCTTCAGCGTCGTGACGGCGAATTCGACCGCCGCCGACACGCCGTGGAAGCCGCCATCGGTCTCGAAGGGCGGGACGAGGTTGGCGACGTTGCGCACCACGAAAAGCTCGCCCGGACCGGCATCGAAGATCGCCGCGGGATCGACCCGGCTGTCGCTGCACCCGATGACCAGGGTGTGCGGGCTCTGTCCCTTGTCGGCCAGCTGTTCGAAAGTGCGGCGGTGACGCGGATAGAGTTCCTCGCGGAAGCGGCGGAAACCGGATTCAAGCTTCTCGGGAATCACGGGCGGGGGACCTCGTCTGTCTGCCTGGACCCAGCGGAATACGACCGGACAGCGCGGGTTTCAATCCGCGCGTCCTTGAGCCGCAAGTCTGACTCGGCCGCCTACTCCGCCGCGGCCTTCGGCTTCCAGGAATTGACGTAGTCGTGGTTCTCGACCGCCGCGGCGCCCTCGCCCACGTCGAGCGGGTCGCGAGTGTCGATCATCACGGCGTATTCGTCGGTCGCCGGCTTCGACTGTTTCAGCATGTTCTTCAGCGCCTTGGGGTGCGGCCCGTGGGTGAAGCCGGCCGGGTGGAAGGTCATCATGCCCGCATCGATATTGTCGCGGCTGAAGAAGTCGCCGGCGTGGTAGAACAGCACTTCGTCATAATCGTCATTGTTGTGGAAGAATGGCACTTTCAGCGCGCCGGGATCGGTTTCGAACGGGCGCGGCGCGAAGGTGCAGACGACGAAGCGGTCCGACAGGAAGGTCGTGTGTGCACTCGGCGGCAGGTGATAGCGGTGGCTCATCAGCGGCCGGATATGGCGCACGTTGAGGCGCACCGGCGACAGCTCGCCATGCCAGCCCACCGCGTCGAGCGGATTGAAGGGATAGGTGATGCGGCTGACCTGGCCGCGCTTCTTCACCTCGACCGTCCATTCGTGGTTCTCGTCTGACTGCTGCGCCCTGAAGGCGTCGTCCATTTCCGGCGCGTCGAGCATGGCCGGGTCGAAGATGGCGTGCGGCCCGACCAGGCCCCGGTCCGGCAAGGTGTAGTGGGTGTTGGTCGCCTCGATCATCAGGACGGCCAGCGGCTCTGACGGCACGAAGCGCCACATCGTGCCGCGCGGCAGGTAGACATAGTCGCCCGGCTCGACGGCGAGATGGCCGAAATCGCAGAACAGGTCCGCCCGGCCGGCATGGATGAAGAGAAGCTGGTCGCCATCGCCATTGCGCGCCAGGGCCGTCATCGGCTCGGCCAGTTTCCAGAAGCGGATATCCGTCGCCTTGTTGTAGAGCACCGGGTGCGAAGCCCACGGGCTGGTCTCGGCGGCGTTGAGCTTCGTCAGGTCGAAGGCGCGCGGCTGCAGCGGACCTTCGAATTTCACCCAGCCGGTCGGCGGGTTGGTGTGGTGCAGGAAGGCGGCGGGGCCGAAAAAGCCTTCCTTCGACATTTCGCGCTCATAGGTGCCTTCGGGCAGGTCGGCATGTGCCTGACGCGAGGCATTGCCCTCGACGCGGGAGGCGGAAATCCACTTGCGATTGCCCATGACGCGACTCCATTGAATGGCTCGGGGTCAATCTAGTTACATTTGTAACTAAATGGAAGCGGGGCGCTGCCGGACGAGCGGAAAATTCGCGAACGCGATCTGGCCGGCGAGACCGAGAAGCCCGGGCGCGGTGACAAGATCCGCGAGCCAGGCGGCCACCGACGGCACGCCGAATGTCAGGGCCAGGGCCAGTTCGGCGATCATCAATAACGCAAAGGCGAAAAGGCCCATGATGGCGCGCGCTTCGATCCCCTGACCCGGATTCACCCAGCGCAGCACCGCACCACAGGCGAGCCACGCGACGGCGAGCATGACCGGCAGTTCGACCGCGACCGCCGCGAAATCGCCCACGCGCGGCGCGAGCCAGAGCGTCCGGAACGCACCCAGGACGAATCCCGCCGCGAAGACGAGCGCGAAATAGAGCGCGCCCGCCCTTACCGGAACGAGCGGATCAGCCCTCATCCCCATAGATCGCGATGACCGGGTCCTCGCCCGCCACCTGGCTGGCGCGGTACATGCCCGCCGTGTTGAAGCTCCAGCCCGGCCGGCCATCGCTGGTCAGCACGATCACACCGCCATCGCCGCCCATGTCGGTCAGCGCGCCCTGGATGACGAGGTCGGCAGCGGCCTGTCCGGCATTGTCGATCTCTTCCGCGCCGCGATCGCCCATCTCCACTTCCATGCAGATGCGGGCCGCGACCGACAGGCGGATGAAGTATTCGCCCGTGCCCGTTGCGGAGACGCCGCAGCGCGCATCGGCATAGGTGCCCGCGCCGATCACCGGGGAATCGCCGACCCGGCCCCAGCGCTTGGCGGTCGTACCGCCGGTCGACGTGCCCGCCGCGATATGGCCGTTCACGTCCATCGCCACCACGCCGACCGTGCCGAAGCGGTGCTCCAGCGCGTCGCGTTCCAGCATTGTGTGGTCGACCTCTTCAGGTTCCGGCGCGCCGTCGGGACGATCCGGGATCGGCAGGCCGAGGCCTTCGAGCGCGCGCTCCAACGCCTGCCAGCGGCGCTCGGTGAAGAAATACGCCGGCTCGACGAGTTCCAGCCCCTGTTCCTCGGCGAAGGTTTCCGCCCCTGCCCCCTGCAGCATGACGTGACGGGAATTCTCCATCACCGCGCGGGCGAGCGTGATCGGGTGGCGGACATTGGTGACGCCGGCGACCGCGCCGGCATTCATCGTTTCGCCGTCCATGATCGAGGCATCGAGCTCGTTGCGCCCGGCAGCGGTGAAGACAGCGCCGCGTCCGGAATTGAACATGGCATCGTCTTCCAGGCCCCGGATCACCGCCTCGACGGCATCGAGCGAAGACCCGCCCGCTTCCAGAACGTCGCGTCCGCGCGCCACGGCGGCCTCCATCGCGGCGCGATAGGCGGCCTCGGTCTCGGGCGTCATCGACTCGCGTTCGATCACCCCGGCGCCGCCATGGATGACGATGGCCCAGTCCGGGCGGTCGTCATTCTGGGCCTGAGCCACCGCCGGAGCCGACAGTCCGAGTGCGAGCGCGAGTGCGAATATCCGCATGAGACATCTCCCTTTGTCGCGCGGCATCCTGCGGGGGCGGCGGAGCGGAGGCAAGCGGGGGAAATGCTTTCGCCCTCCCCTTCAAGGGGAGGGAAAAACACAGCGACAAGGAATTCGCCCGGTGCGGGTTCCGCCTGTGTCCTGACATGTTCGCGTGTTAACCTTCTGCAAACGGGAGGAGATACGGGTGTTCAAAGCGTTATTGCGCATGCTGGGACGGGGCGGCCGCAGTGCCGCGATGGGAGGCAAACGCGTCACTGGCGCGGCGGCCACACGCGCCGCAGGCGGAACGGCCCCGGTGGTCGACCCCGCCAGCGTGCCGGAGGACGACGCCGAGGCCGCCGAAGCGCTGAACCGCGAAACCGGGGCGTTTGCGGAGATCGCGGCGGGCGAACATTCCGACGATGAACGGACCATCTTCTTCAAGCTGTTTCCGCGCCCGCGAATCCTGTCGCTGCGCCATACCGAGGTCGATCTCGAGGTGGCGAAACTCTATGCCGACAAGGCACGGCGCTTCTTCGCCTTTCCGATCAATCTCTCGGGCCAGAATTCGGTGTTCTACGAAGAGAGTGAGGGCGATTATATCGAAGGCATCTACGGCAATAACGAGCAGAAGCCCGGCGTCGCCGCCGACCGCGATCCGCAAACGCCGAAGGAAAGGCTGATCGCGGCGGAAGACCGCTACTATGTCGGTACGCTGACGCGCATGCGGCGCATCACGAACCAGAATACGGCGATCCTGTTCCTGCGCGTCGCGCCGATCTTCCTGACGCTCAGCTTCCTGCCGCTGCTGTTCGTTTATCTGCGTACCGCGAACGCGGTGGAGGCTTCGGGCGCCAGCGGGATCGCGCTGTCGAGCCTTGCGTCCGACCCGCTGATCCTGGCGTCATCGGCTGTCCTGCTCGCAGGACTGGCGGCAGCGGTGTTTTCCTACTTCGTCAGCTACAAGAACCAGCAGATCCGCAACACGCTGAATTTCAACGGCTATGTCGAGACGCGCCTGAACCGGATCAACACGATCAGGACCGAGGCGCTGAAGGAGGCGGCGAATGCCGAGAAGGACAAGGTCAACGAGACCGAGGCGATCGCCGCGGCGGTCAACTGGACGCTGTGCTATCACTGGATGATCTGGCGCATGTTCCTGAACGAACACGGCATCCGCAACATCCTGTTCCAGATCCGGCGCAACAGCGATCTCTACAAATGGGGCGGTTTCGGCCTGATGCTGCTCGCCGGTGCGGTCATTCTCGGCCTGTCCTGGGTGTTTGCGGGCCTGTCACCGACCGATCTCGGCTTCCTCGCCGCTGGGGTCGCGATCTGGTTCGTGCTGGTGGCCTGGGTGCTGCTGTTCCACGTTTTCGCCGACCCGGCGGGCCTCGTCGAGGGCCGCATGTATTCGGGCGAATGGGCGCGCTTCCACACCTCCGGGATCGACAAGGGGCTGGAAGACCAGATCCGCCGCGACAAGCGCGAAATCCTGCTCTACCGCAACCGGTTCAAGAACGAGAATTCGCTTTGATTGCCCGACTGAAAATGGATGGGGTCCCCGTGAAAACGGGGACCTGAAGCAAGCACCCGGTTTCGGATTCCCGCTTTCGCGGGAACCCCATGCTTACAGTCAATCCCCATGAAACTCCCCTCTCCCCCTAAAGGGGGGCGAGGGGAAGGAATGCCGGCAGATCGGCGCGGCAGCCGAAGCTACCCCGTCACCAGAACGGCCTTGCCGCGCACTTCGCGGTTCATCAGCGCGTCGAACGCTTTGGTGACGTCTTCCAGCGCGAATGTGTGCGAGACCATCGGTTTGATCTTGCCCTGTTCGTAGAGCGCGAAGAGCTCGGCCATGTTGGCGCCATTGCCCTTGGGGTCGCGCGCCGCCCAGGCGCCCCAGAATACGCCGCGAATATCGCGGCTGTTCAGAAGCGCGAGATTGAGCGGCATTTTCGGGATGTCGCCCGCGGCAAAGCCGATCACCAGGAAGCGCCCGCCCCAGCCCATCGCCCGCATCGCCGGTTCGGAATAGGGTCCGCCGACCGCGTCATAGACGACGTCGATGCCCTTGCCGCCGGTCAGGTCCTTGCAGCGCGCCTTCAGGTCTTCGGCGTCATAGTCGATCGTCATGTCCGCGCCGGCTTCTCTCGCCGCGGCCAACTTCTCCGCGCCGCGCGCCGCCGCGATCACGGTCGCGCCCATCGCCTTGCCCAGCTGGACGGCCGCCGTGCCGACACCGCCTCCGGCGCCGAGCACGAGCAGGGTTTCCCCGGCTTTCAGCTCGCCGCGCTGCTTCAGCGCGTGGATGGTCGTCGCATAGGTGGTGATCAGCGCCGCGCCTTCCTCGAACGGCATGGAGGCGGGCATGGGCGCGATCGCGGAGACATGCGCCGCCGTCTTTTCGGCGAAGGCATTCAGCATGGTCGCAGCGATCACCCGGTCACCCGGCTTGAAGCCTTTGACGCCCGGACCGACGTCTGAGATCACACCCGCACATTCCCCGCCCGGAATGAAGGGCAGCGGCGGTTTCATCTGGTATTTGCCCTCGACGAGCAGGATGTCCGGGAAGTTCACGCCGGCCGCCTTGACGTCGATGATGACCATGCCCTCGCCGGCGACCGGATCATCGACCTCCTCGACCTGAAGACCGGAGTAAGGCGCGAAGTCGCGGCAGAGGACGGCTTTCATCGGTGAATCCCTTGAGTGCTTCGAATGTCGGGTATGACGATAGCGGGGCGGGCAGGCAAAAGAAAAGGGCCGGAGGGCTACCGCTCCGGCCCTTCAGGTATAGTCCCATCGCGAAACCGTCATGAACGGCCCGCCGGGACCGGGAGCTTATTGCGCGGTCAGCGCGAGATTGGCCTGAACGACATCCTCGTTCGGCGCGATCTGGCCGGCATAGGCGAAAGCCGCGGCGGCATCCGCCGGACGGCCGGCATTGTAGAGCGCGGCACCGTAATTGGTCTGGGCTTCCCAGCTGACGCGGTAGCCATTGGCGGCTTCGCAGGCCGCGATGGCGGCGTCGTGATTGCCGAGCATGGACTGCGCGGCGCACAGATTGGAATAGGCGGCCGAGCGGCGCGAGGGCGAGATCGGGCGCGACGCCATCTGGTTCGCCAGTTCGGCGGCGCGGGCATAGTCGCCTTCGGAGAAGGCGCGGGCCGACAGAGCGATCACGCCATCGGTCGTGGTCTGAAGCGCGAATTGCGGTGCGGCGTCCTGAGCCGATGCGGTACCGGCCAAAGCGAGCGCGGCAAGAGCGGAAATCGAGAAGATGCGGGACATGGGAGGTCCTCCATTGGTTCCAACCGAGCCTCACATCTTGGGTGGTTCATCGTTGAATGGAATTGACAGTTCCGCACCATATTCATACAAAAATGCATGATTGAATGGTCAGACCTTCCTGTCGTGATCGGCATTGCCGAGGCCGGCAGTTACACGCAGGCCGCGCGATCGCTCGGCATCAGCCAACCCACGGTCGGACGCCGCATCCAGGCGCTTGAGGCGCGGCTCGGCGCGGCGATCTTCGAGCGCGAAGACGGCAATCTTCGCCCCACGGCCTTCGGGCTTGTCGTCCTTGAACACGCCCGCCGCATGCAGGACGAGGCCGCGGCTATCGCGCGCGCCGCGATCAGCCAGGACAATTCCCTGTCCGGCCCGGTCGTGGTCACCGCGTCAGAAGGAGCCGGGGCCGACTGGCTGCCGAAGGCGCTGAAGTCCTTTTCAGACGATCATCCCAACATCCAGGTCGTGATCAATATCGACAATGTCTCGGCCAATCTGGCGCAGCGGCAGGCCGATATCGCGCTTCGCTGGGGCGGGCCGGGCAATCAGCAGAGTCTGATCGGGCGCCGCGTGGCAACGGTGAAAGCCGGCTTCTATGCCGAGCGGAAATATCTCGACATCCATGGCCGTCCCAAACGCCCCGAAGACCTGGCCGGGCATGCCGCCGTCATGTGGAACATTACCGCCCCCTTCGCCTGGCCCGAGGCGATCGGCGATCTGCCGGTCGTACCGGACCGCGTGGCGCTGGAAGCCAACAGTCCGAACGCCGTCATCGCCGGCATCGCGGCCGGCTATGGCATCGGTGTCGCGACCCATCGCATGGCCCGCTCCCGTGCCGGGATCGAGCGAGTCCTGCCGGAATGGGAAACCGAACTCGACCTGTGGCTCGTCGTGCATGAGGATGTGCGGCGCAGCGCACGGATCCGCGCGGCCTTCGACCATCTCGTCGCGATGGTGGAGATGGACCGCGGCTATTTCGAATATGGCGGAGCCAGCGCCGTGCTGGAAGGCCTGCCGATGCTGCCGCGCGAAACGGTCATTGCCTGATCCTAGCCGCCGTGACGGCGAACATCGCGTTCCAGCTGGCTCCAGTTGTCGCGGTTGAGATAGTGGCGCGCATCGCGTTCCGGCGGTGGCGGGTTGGCGTCGAGCGCGTCGAACTCGCCTGAAACATAGTCCATCCACTCATCGCCGGAAGCGAGCCAGGCCTCGCGGCGGGCTTCCCGGGCGGCCAACAGGTCATCCAGCGTGTCCGGCGTCAGCCGGTAGCCGAACAGGTCGGCGCTGACGGGGGCTTCCCGTTCGCGGCCGCGCAGCCGGTCGAGCACGGCCTGACCCAGCGCCGGGCGGTAGTGCGCGGGTACGTAATACCAGGGGTTCGGCCCCTGCCCGTCCCAATCGGGCGGCGCGGTCAGCGAGACCGGCTGATAGCCGCCAAAGTCCCAAACCTGAAGCGCCGGGCCATCGAAACAGGGCCGGTCGGCCTCGATCTGCGGCCGGGCCGCGAGGTGGGCGGCGGCATCGCGGCGCAGCGCATATTCCTCGTCGTTCACACCGGCGCGATAGCCGGCCTCTTCCTGCCAGACATGGACGGGGTGGATCACGAAGACGACCTGCTTGCCCTCGGCCAGCAGCGCATCAACGCCGCGGAACAGGAAGCGCATGCGTTCCGGATCGTATTCATAGGTCGAATAACCCCGGTAGCGCTTGGAGATTTCCTCCTCGAACCGTTCGCGCAGGATGTCCTCGTCATAGGCGTGTTCCCAGCGCGTGTCGGACCCGCCGGTGATGTTGTCGATCAGCGTCTGCATGGCGCGGGCGAAGGCGCTCGGTGAGAGCAGCATGCGGAGATCGGCAAACAGGCGCGGCCCGCCGGCCAGCGGCGTCAGCCAGTAGGTCGCGTGGGCGTTCGGCTCGGTGCCAAACTCGCGCAGATCCATGCCGATGATGACGCAGCGAATGTCCGGGTTGCCGGCCGCCAGTGTCGAGGCCCGCGCCAGTTCGAACGCCGTCGTGCCGGCCATGCCGAGATTCTCGAACCCGCCCTCCCAGTCCGGGATGTCGCGCGGATAGCCGTCGGCGACGCGCGACGAGCCCATGATGATGGTGCCGGCCCTGGTATCGAGCAGGCGATGACCGGTGCGGACCCGGTAACCGTCCTCATGGGCGCGGGTGCGGCGTTCGTTGACGCCGGGAATCTGGACGCCCGGCATCAGGCCATAGGGGTCGACGAGGAAGGTGAAGCCGCCAAAGCCCACGAGCCAGACCGCGAACGCGATCAGCAATGCGCGCGCATAGCGCGCCATCCGGTTTCCCGAAGGCGTGGAGCGGTCAGAAGTTGTAATAGATGAACTCCGCGGCGGTCCATGAATTGACGATGGCGAGGAAGAGGATCGAGGCGATCAGCACGGCGGTCCACACGCCCGGCTTCCAGCGCCAGCCCTTCTGCAGACTGCCTTCCGACCCGTCGAGCGTGCGCTCGTCGAGATAGTTGGAGAAGTAGGACATCGTGTCCGGCATCAGCCAGACGATGCCGAGACCGATAACGATGGCGATCCACGGCTCGTCGCCGACGCCGGTGCCGACCCCGTTCATGCCTGCCATGCCGGACAGGATTTCCCACGCCGCGTCGAAGCTGGTCGCGCGGAAGAAGACCCAGGCCACGGTGACGAACAGGAAGGTGAACAGGATGGCGAGCCATTTCGCCTTCGGGAACAGGCCCTGGGGCCGGATTCGGTTGATCATGTGGCACCAGGCCAGGCCGAGACCGTGCAGGCCGCCCCAGACCACGAAGGTCCAGGCCGCGCCATGCCAGAGGCCGCCGAGCAGCATGACCAGCATCAGATTGATGGCGCGGCGCTGCGGGCCTTTCCGGTTCCCGCCCAGCGGGATGTAGAGATAGTCGCGCAGGAAGCGCGACAGCGTGATGTGCCAGCGGCGCCAGAAATCGACGACCGAGGTCGCCCTGTAGGGGGCGTTGAAGTTGGCCGGCAGGCGATAGCCGAACATCCGTGCCAGCCCGATCGCCATGTCGGAATAGCCGGAGAAATCGAAGAAGATCTGCAGCGAGTAGGCGAGCGCGCCGCTCCACGCCTCGAGCATGCCGAGCTCGTCGCCGCGCGCCGCCGCGCCGAAGGCGGAGGCGGCAAAGGGCTCGATATTGTCGGCGATCAGGACCTTCTTCGCGAGACCCATGGCGAAGATGGACAGGCCAACGCCGATATTCTCGGCGAGATCATCCTTGCGGTCCTTGTCGGCATACTGGTCGGCGATCTGGTCGTGGCGGACGATCGGTCCGGCGATCAGTTGCGGGAAGAAGGAGACGAACAGCGTGTGGTCGAGGAAGGGGCCGGGCCGCGTGTGCTTGCGCGCGACGTCGACCAGGAAGCTGATCTGCTGGAAGGTGAAGAAGGAAATCGCCAACGGCAGCGGGAAGCCTGGCAACGGAATGTCGGTGCCGGCCACGGCGTTCACATTGCCGACGAAGAAGTCGGCATATTTGAACAGGCCGAGCGCACCGAGATTGAGGATGATGCCGATCCCCAGCCAGGGCTGCGCCTTCCGCCCGATCGCCAGACCCAGAAAGTGGTTGATGACCACCGAGCCGAGCAGCAGCGGCAGATAGCGGATATCCCACCAAGAATAGAAGATCAGCGAGGCAAGCGTCAGCGCGACCAGCGCCGCATGGTGCGCCACCCAGCGGCGCAGCAGGTAATAGGCGATCAGCGTCGCGGGCAGGAAGAGAAACAGAAACTCGAAGGAGTTGAATAGCATGCCTGCCCCTCGCCCGGCATGGCCCCTTCGCCATGTCCGTCCCCGACCGAAGGGCTAGCAGGGGGTGGCAGATGCGGCAAGCGGAGGGAGCGGTAGTGGCTTGCCAGTCCGCGCACTTATGGCGGACGACCGTCACCGCTCGGAATGACGCAATCAGACCTGTCTGATCAGTTTCCCGCCATGCGGGCGATGCTGTTGGCAAGACCGCCAAGGTCGTTCGGCGCTTTCCGGAAGACGAGAACGACATAGGACGTCATCAGATCGAGACTTTGAACGTCGGGTTTGAAACGCTGGATGTTGGCGGTGATGTCCGCGAGGCGCGCGTCGTCATGCCGGTTCATAAATTGCGGTGAAAGTTTCGCGCGGAACTCACCCGTCTCTTGCGTCTGAAGGAAGCGGCGCTCGCCCATGAGCGCCAGCCCGTTACGATCGGCAGCCGCGATATAGTCGCTGACCGTATGCCTGCGGAACAGGTCACACCACCCAAAAACGAACACCTGGACGCCCACGCCTGGTCCGAGGATGCGTGCGGCACGATTCAGGGCGGTTGCGAAAGCCACGATCCGGCCCCGAAGGTCAACAATACTTATCGAACAAATGCCAGCTTTTTAATGCGCGTTTGGCGTCTCGGCACCCGCCGACAAAGCGGTGGGCCTGATGCTGCGGTGATCGTCCGATTCCAGAGTTGAACATGCCGGACGGCGCCCGTCACCGGGCGGATCTTCCGTCGGCGCGCGTTTCCCGCGAGTGTCTGCCTGGCTTCGGACTGTCTCACACCGAATTCGGCTTCCGCTCGTCTCCACGCCTCACGCTCAGGGGGCGTCTTCCTCGGGGAATTCCTCCTCAACGGTCGAGACACTCAGGGCGACATCGCCGTCGAGACACACCGACCTCTCGACCTCGAGTCCGCTCACCGAATACCAGTTTCCCGCCGCGACATGGGCGGCTCCGGCGAGGGAATACACCGTCCCGTCCTCAGCAGTCAGCAGGGGGCAGCGCCGTCCCGCGCTGATCTGGCCGGAGACCTGGACCAGGGCAGCCGGCCCGGTGTCCTCTCCGTCATCGATATACGGATCGCCTCCTCCGCAGGCGGCAATCGCCAGCGCAGCCGGGCACAGCACCAGACCTGACTTCAGTCCGAACATGCGCAAGCTCCCGAAACGGCCAAGTTTCTGCCGTTGAAACGGCCGGAACCGCCGGGATGTTCCGGGAGACTCTTGCGCGCGATTGCGGCCACACGCGAATTATGCTGTGCCGTGGACGCACGAATGACGGTGATCGAAATGGCTGAAACCCCGACCGAATTCTATCGCGAACGGCGCCTGCCGCCCTATGTCTTCGCCGAGATCAACCGGCTGAAGCTGGCCTTCCGCAAGGCCGGTCGCGACGTGATCGATTTCGGCATGGGCAATCCCGACCAGCCACCCGCCCCGCACATCGTCGCGAAACTCGCCGAAGTGGCCGGCGACCCGCGCGCGCACCGATACTCGGCGAGCCAGGGCGTTCCGGCGCTGAGGAAGGCGCTGACGCGCTATTACGACCGGCGGTTCGGCGTCGCGCTCGACGCCGACCGGGAGGTCTGCGTCACACTCGGCTCGAAGGAGGGTCTGGCCAATCTTGCCCAGGCGATCACGGCACCGGGCGATGTCATCCTGGTGCCGGACCCGTCC
The DNA here is from genome assembly GCF_042643335.1 of Hyphobacterium vulgare. NCBI lineage: Bacteria > Pseudomonadati > Pseudomonadota > Alphaproteobacteria > Maricaulales > Maricaulaceae > Hyphobacterium > Hyphobacterium vulgare. Next base: position 390,412 of record NZ_JBHRSV010000028.1, on the reverse strand, counting down.
TATCCGATCCACATGTTCGGCTTCCTGATCGCCGGAGCGGTGGTGCGCTCCGTGCCCTTCGCGTCGGAAGAGGACTTCCTGCGCATCGCCGACACGGCCTGCCGCCGGTCGGTGCCCGCGCCGAGCGCGATCGTGCTGAACTTCCCGAGTAATCCGACCGCGCGCGTGGTCAGCCGGGATTTCTACGCCGAGGCGATTGCACTGGCGAAACGCCACGGCCTGATCGTCATCTCCGACCTCGCCTATTCGGAAATCTATTTCGAGGGCGACCCGCCCCCGTCCATCCTCGAAGTCCCCGGCGCGAAGGACATCGCGGTGGAATTCACCTCGATGTCGAAGACCTATTCCATGGCGGGCTGGCGGATCGGCTTCGCCGCCGGATCGGCGCGCCTGATCGACGCGCTCAAGCGCGTGAAGTCCTATCTCGACTACGGCGCCTTCACGCCGGTCCAGATCGCCGCCGTCGCAGCCCTGGACGGCCCACAGGACCATGTCGACGCGCTGCGCGATCTCTACCGGGACCGCCGCGACGTGCTGGTGGAAAGCTTCGGCCGGGCCGGGTTTGACGTGCCCTCCCCGCCCGCGACGATGTTCGCATGGGCCCCGATCCCGGAGCGGTTCGCGCATCTGGGCTCCATGGAATTCGCCAAGCGCCTCTTGGAGGAAACCAGCGTCGCGGTCGCGCCGGGCCTCGGCTTCGGGGAGCAGGGCGACGGCCATGTCCGCCTCGCCCTCGTGGAAAACACCCAGCGCATCCGCCAGGCCGCCCGCGCGATCAAACCCTTCTTCGAGGGCTAGGCAGAACGCTTTCGCTTGACCTTTTCCCCGGGCGCGACTCCACTCGCAACTCACGGAAATCGTTCAAGGGGATAGCAGATGGCGGATGTGAGCAGCGGCGGCGCGCGCAAGCGCGAATTCCGGATTCCGCACACGCTGGTGCTGATGGTCATCATGATGGCCGCGGCGCTGATCCTGACCTGGATCCTGCCGGCCGGCAGTTTCGAGATGCGTCCGAACGAGGCCGGGCGGATGATGGTCATCCCGGGCACGTACGAGGTCGCGGACGACGCGCCGACCCTCATGCCCTGGCATCTGCTCACCGTCATCCCGCGCGCCATGGCCTCGGCGGCGGACGTGATCTTCTTTGTCTTCCTGATCGGCGGCGTGCTCGGCGTGGTGCGCTCCACCGGCGCGATCGAGGCCGCCATTGGCGGCATGCTGGTGCATTTCCGCGAGCGGCTGGCCCTGCTGGTGCTCGCCTCGATGTTTATGTTCGGCACATTCTCCGCCGCCTTCGGCATGGCGGCGGAATACATCGCCTTCGTCGGCATTCTGGTGGCGCTTTGCGCGGCGCTGCGGCTCGACGCGATGACCGCCGTCGGGATGATGGTGGTGGGTTACGGGGTCGGTTACGGCGTGTCCTTCATGAACCCGTTCACGGTCATGATCGCGCAGGACGTGGCGGAGCTGACCCCGCTATCGGGCTGGTGGTACCGGCTGGCCATCGCGGTGCCGATCTTCGCGATCGGCTTCCACCACGTCTACAGCTACGCCAGGAAGGTGAGGAACGATCCGACCAAGAGCCTCGTGGCGGACATCCCCACCGCGCATGCGCCGCCGCCGGAAGAATATCCGCCTATGACCTGGGCGCGGCGGCTGGTCCTCCTCTCACTCGGCGCGACGATTGTCGGCCTCATCCTCGGCGTGACGCTGCAGGGCTGGTGGCTGACCGAACTGGCCGCGGTTTTCCTCGGCCTCGGCGTGGCGGCCATCATCTTCGCGCGCCTGAAGCTCGACGCTGCGGCGGAGAGTTTCATCGCCGGGGCCGCCCAGTTGACCGCAACGGCGCTGCTTGTCGGCTTCGCGCGCTCGATCTCGCTCATCCTCGAGGACGGCCAGGTGCTGCACACCGTGGTCCATGCGCTCGCGACGCCGCTGGAACAGGTGCGCGCGGAATTCTCCGCCGTCGGCATGCTGTTCATCCAGACGCTGTTCAACCTCTTCGTCCCGTCGGGCAGCGGCCAGGCCTTCGCCACCGTGCCGATCATGGCGCCGATCGGCGACCTCGTCGGCGTCAGCCGCCAGGTGACCGTGCTCGCCTACCAGTTCGGCGACGGCTTCTCGAACATGATCGTGCCGACCAATGCGGTGCTGATGGGGATTCTCGGCCTCGCCGGCATCCCCTATGCGCGCTGGTTCCGCTTCGTCTTCCCGCTGATGATCAAGCTGACACTCGCGGCGGCAATCGCGCTGATCGTGGCGGTGTGGATCGGCTATTCGTGAGGGAGTGAGATAGGCCGGAAATGGTGATCGGGGTCGGCGCCGTCTAAACCGTTTTGTTTCCGTGACTTGTACCGGCAGCACGGTTCAGGCGATCAGGCCCTCGAACACCGGGAGGCCGGAACTGCCGGGGAAGACCCGGGAATCGAGATCCGCGCGCTCGATGCCCCAGTGCTCGGCCAACACCCCCTTGAACAGGCCGCGCAGGTCGTTGACCGGAAGCAGGTCGCGGTCCTCGTGCAGCCGGCCAAGACCCGGCCAGTCGCCTCGTTTTGGCATTTAGAGACATCGCCTGTGGTCACCGGCCTTGCCGAGATAGTGTATGTCCGGTTTCCGCTTTCGCTTCACAGTGTGGAAAAGTGGCTCAACAAGCGCGGGAGCGGCCGCGTGGAGCTGCGGCGGAGCGTGTCTTTTAGGTGAAGTATGGACAGTGACCTGAATATCCTCGTGGTCGACGATGACGTTCAAATTCTTGAACTCATCGAGCGCGCGCTGTCCCGGAGCGGAATGACCGTCGTCGTGGCGCAATCAACCTCCCAGGCCGACGCAATTCTTGTACGTCAAAGCATCGACCTTATCGTCCTTGACCTGATGATGGCGGGGGAGGACGGACTGAAATATTGCCGGAGATTGCGTCAACATTCTCACATTCCCATCATCATGCTTACGGCCCTTGCGGAAGACATTGACCGGATCGTCGGGCTCGAAGTTGGCGCCGATGACTATCTCCCCAAACCCTTCAACCCCCGGGAGCTCATCGCACGGATCCGCGCCGTCATGAGACGCTCAGGCAGTGAACGGGACCGGCGGGCAAGGAGTGCAGCGCCGATCCTGGAATTCGGACTGTTCCGGCTGCATCCCACACGATTTCTGCTGGAAAGGAAGGATGGCGAGTCGATCCCTCTCACATCGGGAGAGTTCGCGCTGCTGCGTGCCCTCGTGGAGAACGCGCCCCAGGTCTTGTCCCGCGACCGGTTGCTGGACCTGTCACGCGGCGCGGCGGCCAATCCGTTCGACCGGAGCGTCGATTCCCAGATCAGCCGGCTCCGCGGAAAGATCGAACCGGACCCGCGACGCCCGGAATACATCAAGACGGTTCGCAATCTCGGCTATGCCTTTGCCGCCGATGTCGAGCGGATCGAGATTTGAGAACGCTGGCGTCCAGATTCGGGTCGTCGATCGCCGCTCAGGTCACCGCCGTGGCGATGGCGGCATTTTCTGTCTTCATCCTCGTCACGATCCTGTCCCTGGAGGGACCGTTCTCGATCTGGGTCTATCCCCAGACTGTTTCGGACAATGCGCCCGCGATCGCGGACTTTGTTGCGCAAGTCGAACAGGCGTCACCGGCGGATCAGCAAATGGTCCTGAACACCTATCAAAGCCGGGAACGGGCCGCATCGATCAGCCCGGACTTTTCTCCGGCCCTGGAGCCGAACCCAGACCTGGAGCGGGCGTTCCGGCAGATCGAGAGTGAGTCTGGACATCGCTTGCGAGATCGCCGGATCGAGTTCGGGAACCTGCGACCCATGCAAAACGTCGGGCTCGAGCCGCACGTTGAATCGTCACCATTCGGAGGTGTGTTCGCGCTACAGATCGGAATCGCGCTCTCCGATGGCCGCGTGCTCAACATCTGGCTTGCGCCGTCGGTGTTGCTCGACCGACCCATGGCAGCGTTGACCGTGATCGCGATCATTTTTGCGTTGGTCGCGATCTCGCTGAGCGCCGCCATCGCATTCGTCGTCAACCGGCCCATAAGGCGCCTGACGCGCGAGGCGGACCGGGTGCAACTCGTCGATGCCGGCGACCCGGTTTCCGAACAGGGCCCCGTGGAACTGAGACAGCTGGCCGCTGCATTCAACCATATGCGGCGGCGGCTGGCCGGGCTGATTTTCGAACGGGAGCAGATCATTGCGGCCATCGCACATGACATCCGTACCGGGCTGACACGCGTCCGGTTGCGCCTCAGTGAAGACAATATGGCAACCTCGGAAGAACTCGAGGCCGATCTCAGTCAAATGGAGAAGCTGATCGCCGACATGGTGGCCTATTCCCGCGCGGAGAGCCCGTCCGGCCTTCGCGAGCTGATCAGAATGGGCCGGTTCCTGAGCGAGATGGCCTCGCATGCGCCGACCGAAGTCCGTTTCAGTTCATCGCTCGGCGCGGGAGACGAATTCACAATCGCCGGCGACCCGGTGGCGCTGCGCCGTCTGTTCGAAAATCTTCTCGAAAATGCGCGGCGCTATGGGGATGGCGAAATATCGCTGTCAGTTGCGATCGAACAGGACGAACTGGTTGTACGGGTCGATGACAATGGTCCCGGTATTCCTCACGATCTGCTCGAGGAGGTATTTCAACCCTTCCGGCGGATCGAGGAGTCGAGGAACCGGGCGACGGGCGGTAGCGGTCTGGGCCTTGGCATCGCGCGTTCCATCGCCGCGGTTCACGGCGCGACCCTGGTCCTGCAGAACCGGGCGGACGGCGGACTGACCGCGCTCGTCCGGTTTCCCGCATCAACCCGGACGTGACCGGGACGGGCCGACCGGACCCGGCAACGGCTTTCGCAACAAATCGCAACATGCGTGACAAACGCTGGCACCAATTCCCGTCTAGGTCTGCCTCTCGAATGTGAGTGAGGTTTCCCGGAATGAGAGTTGTATCGATCTTGGCAGCGGCATCCGCTGTCGCCCTGGCATCGTGTTCCACCAGCGCCGGCCGCAATCCCGACGCGCCCACACTGACCGCATCGCCCGACCAGCAAATCGCCCCGCCCGTCGGCCTCATGCTCGCCGGGCTCGATTCCGATCATGACGCGATCGTCAGCGGCGACGAGTTCGCCGCCGCTGTTCCGGTCATGTTTTCGCGGAGCGATGCGGACGGAGACGGTCATCTAAACGGGGTGGAATTCTCCGACTGGTCAGAGCGCAACCTCGGCGCAACCCATACGATACCGGGCCGGATGACCTTCGATCACGATCAGAACGGTCTGATTTCCCAATCGGAATTCGAGGCCACTCTGGCCGGTGTGGTCAGCCGGTTCGATCAGGACAGGGACGGCGCGCTTCAGCGGAGCGAGCTCCTCGTCACCATGGTTGGGCCCGACATAGCCGCCATTCGGGGTGACATGGAAGAACAGATGCGCCGACGGGCGCGCCAGATGTGCCAGCAGGCCGCCCGGCGGTAACGATCCCCCGGCGAACCGAGTGACGAACACCCTTTCCTACCAAACGACGAACCACTGAACGGAGCATGCTCATGAATATCCTGGTCACTGTCGCAATCGCCGGTCTTGCCGCGATGTCACTGCAAACCGCCGACGCGCCGGACTGCATCGAGAATCCGGATCGGCTGCTTGAGTCCGATCTGAACTCCGATGGCGTCATCACGCGCGGCGAGCTGGGCGAACGCCGGTCGAGCATTTTCACCCGGCTTGATCGAAATGGCGACGGGATCGCCGAGATGGCCGATGCGCCGCGCATGGCGCGCGACCGGTTCTCGGATGCTCTCGAACCCCTGCTCGCCACGTTTGATGCGAACGCGGACGGACGCCTGACGGAAGCCGAGTTTGTTGACGGACCGACGCCTGGATTTGATCGCGCCGACAACAATGAAAACGATCGTCTCGAGCCCGAGGAAATTGCCGCGTTGCAGGCCATGGCCTGCTCGGCTGGCTGAGAAGCAACCGACATATCCGGGTGATATTGGAGCTTCAGGCGTACGCGGATTGTCGGGGTGGGGCGAAAGATGACGAAGGGACGGCACCGCATTGCGACCGTGTTGTCGATCGCCTTGCTGGCCTCGGGATGCGCGCTGACACCGGCGGCGACCGAGCCTGTCATGGTCGAACATATCCGGACCCGGGCGGGCTTCGCTCACGCGGAGATCAACGGTTCCGAAACGGCTGATCGCATCGACTGGTGGGCCGATCTGGGCGGCTCCGGTCTTTCCGAGGCCGTCGCCAGGCTGCGCACGCACAATTTCGACCTGATCGAAGCGCGTGAACGCGTGGTTCAGGCCGAATTGCGGGCCGTTCAGGCAAGGGGCGGTCGATTTCCGTCCGCGGGCGCGGATCTGGGCGCGGCCTACGGACGGGCGCCCGTTCCGCCAGCCGGCTTTGAATGGGACGACAGCTACTCACTCGGCCTGACGGCGAGCTTCAACACCGACATTTTCGGACAGCTTCGGGCCCGCGAGCGGTCGGCCCGGCTCGGCTCGTCCGCAGCCCGACTGAATTATGTCGCCACGGAGCAGCAACTGATCGCGATCCTCGCGCAGAGCTGGGTCAATGCCGCCTCCCTGCAGAGACGTCTCGAACTCGCGATCGAGATCGCCGAAAGCTACCGTGTTACCTACACATTGACCGACCAGCGCTATGACACCGGCTCGCGGAACACCGCGGCCTCGGATGTCCAGATTGCCCGGCAAAATCTCGAGGCGGCATTGGCCGACATTCCCGATCTGGAAACGCAGCTGGCCGCACAGCTGATCCAGATCGACCTGCTGCTGGCGCGACCGGCCGGCCAGACGGCTCAATACTTCGAGAGCGACCTGTCTGTGGACCGGCAGATGATCATCCCGGCTGGCTTGCCGGCCGATCTTCTTATGGACCGCCCCGATGTGGCAGCCGCCGCACTGAGCTATCAGGCGGCCCTTGAAGACATTGGCGCGGCGCGTGCGGACCTGTTCCCGGGCCTGACACTGACCACTGCCCTGTCCTTCCAGGGCGACGAGCCGGGCGATGTCGTCGACTTCGACGACTTGCTCGCAAATCTCGCCGCATCGCTGACCCAGCCCGTTTTCCAGGGCGGACGTTTGCGCGCAGAGGTGCAAATCCAGGAGTCCGAGGCGGCGGCATTGTCCAGTGCCTTTGCCCGGGCCGCGCTCACGGCGCTCACAGACGTCGAGACGGCGCTCGTTCAGCAATCAGGCCTGATCCGCCAGCTCGAACAGCTGGATGCGGCTTTGCGTTCGGCGGAAATTTCCAATCAGATTGCCCAGGACCGATACCGGCAGGGTCTGATCCCCCTGCTCTCGGTCCTTGAAACCCAGCGAAGCCTCAACGCGGCGCGGCTCAACATCATTCTGACCGAGCAGGCGCTGATCCTCGCTCGAATTGATCTTCACCAAAGTCTGGGGGGCCGGTGGTTCGACGACGCTGAAGAGCGGCAGTCGATTGCCGGCGAGGTGCCATGACCGAAACACCGCGTTTCCGCCTCGCGAGGCTCAGCGACCGGCTCAAAGGCTCGCTTCAGATCGTCCTGGTCGTCGGCGTTCTGGGCGCGGGTTTTGCGATCAACGAGATCCTGGCTTCCGCTGCGACCCCGCCCAGGCAAAGCGTTGCCGGCGACGATGCCGTGCTTGTCGAAGTGATCCAGCCGCGGCAAACGAGTGCGCCGCTGATCATCCGTGAAACGGGTGTCGCCCGGTCGCGCAACACGATCGGCCTGACCCCGCAGGTTGGAGGCCGGGTTGTCGAGGTATCCGCCAATCTGGCTTCCGGCCAGATGTTCGAAGCAGGCGAGGTCCTGTTCCGGCTGGACCCTTCCGACTATCAGGCCGAACTCGATCGCGCGAATGCGGACGCCTCCTCCGCCCGCGCCGACCTGCAGGTCGAACTGGCTGAAGCGGAGGTTGCCAATGCCGAATGGCAATTGGTGAATCCGGGAGAGCCGATACCCGATCTCGTGGCCCGGGCGCCGCAGATCGCGCGCGCGGAGGCTACGCTTGAATCCGCCGAGGCACGCCAGCGCACGGCACGGTTGAACCTGTCGCGTGTTGCGTTCGCGCTCCCGGTCTCGGGACGTATCGTCAGCACGACCGTCGAGCTCGGGCAGACGCTCGCCCCCAACCAGTCCTATGGACAGGCCTACGCGCTCGGCAGTCTCGAAATTTCGGTTCCGATCAATGCTGCGGCACTGGCCCGGCTCGAACCGGCCGTCGGCCGGCCTGCCGTCATTCGGGCAGAAGGCATGGGTTCGTTCCGGGAATATCCGGGCCGCGTTGTCCGGGTCGAGGCCGAACTGGATGCACAAACCCGTCTTGCCGGGCTGATCGTTCAACCCACGGGACCGACGGGCATCATTCCCGGTGCATTCCTCGAGGTCGAGATTACCGGCCCGGAGATCGAGGGCGCGATTGCGATCCCCGAACAGGCGATCTCCGACGGGCTGGAAGTCTGGATCGTCGAAGGCGGCCGTCTCGCCCGCCGGACGATCGTGCCGCTGGGACTGTCCGATAGCGGCGAGATTCTTGTCGCGCCGTTCGATTTCGGAGACGGCCTGGTGATCTCGCCGCTCGTGTCACCCACCGAAACGACGCCAGCCCGTATCGTGAATGGCGGGAGCCGGTCTTGAGCACCGGGGAGAAGCCGATCTCGGGCGCCGGCATCGTCGGCTGGTTCGCGCAGAACGCCGTTGCGGCCAATGTGCTGATGGTCATCCTCATCGCGGCGGGTCTGATCACCATCGCCCGCACCAATGCGGAGGTTTTCCCGACGATCGATCCGCGGACGATCACCGTGTCCGTCATCTACGGAGGAGCGTCGCCCGACGAGATTGAGTCGAGCATCACCCGCCGCGCCGAGGAAGCCATCATCGGCATTGAAGGGGTCCGGCGGGTCAGTTCGCGAGCGGTCGAAGGTTCGGGAACCGTGACTGTCGAGCTGACCGATTTTGCCGACGCCAGCACGGTTGCCGACGAGGTCCAGTCGGCCATTGATCAACTCGTCGATTTCCCGCCCGAGAATGCGGAAGCGCCGGTTGTCCGCGTCGTATCGGTGGCATCGAATGTGGTTCGCCTCGTCGTCACCGGCGATGTTGGCGAACTGGCTCTGCGGCGCGCCGCCGAGCGTCTGGAGCGCGACCTCATCGCGCTCGAAAATGTCACCACGGTGACCATCCAGGGCGCGCGCGACTACGAAATCTCCATCGAGATTTCCCAATCCGTGTTGCGCCAGTACGGCCTCACGATCGAACAGGTCTCCAATGCGATCCGGGCCACATCGGTCAACCTGTCCGGAGGCTCGGTCCGGACAAGCGCGGGGGACATTCTCCTGCGGACTGACGAAGAAGTTCAGGATGCGGGCGAGTTCGGCGAGATCGTGATCCTTAGCGATTTCGAGGGCCAGCGTGTCCGGTTGCGCGATATCGCCACCATCCGGGACGGTTTCGAAGACGCGCAATTGATCAACTCCTTCAATGGCCGGCCCGCAATCTTCCTGCAGGTCGCGCGAAGCGAAAGCGAAGACGCGTTCGACGTCGGCAATGCGGTCGAGGACTATGTATCGGCCTATCGGCCGGCACCCGGGCTTGAGGTTTTGGTCGTCGGTGATGACACCGAACGCATCAGCGACCGGATCAATCTTCTGGTCCGCAATGCCTTGATGGGTCTGGCACTCGTCTTTGTCTTCCTGTCCGTCACGCTGGATCTTCGACTGGCGTTCTGGACCACGGTTGGCATACCGGTCGCATTCATCGGCGGCTTCCTGATTTTCGGGCAGTTCACCACGATCAACATGACCGCTCTCTTCGGTCTGATCATGGTGCTCGGGATCGTGGTCGATGATGCCATCGTGGTCGGCGAGAATATCTACGAGCGTCAAACGAACCACGGCCTCGGCATGGCCGGAGCGATCGACGGCGCGCGTACCGTGCTCGCCCCCGTCACGATCGGCATTCTGACGACAATCGCCATTTTTGCGCCCTTGCTCTTCATGGGCGGGGTTTTGGGCCAGCTGCTTCAGCCGGTACCGATCGTTGTGATCTCGGTGCTCCTGCTGTCGCTGGCCGAGGTCTTCCTGATCCTGCCGTCCCACCTTGCCCATGGCGGGGAGTGGACGGTCGGGCCGATGAAGAAGCTCAAGCTGGCGGTCCAGGGCGGACTCAACACCGTTCGCGACGCGGTCGTGATCCCGGTCGTCCGCTTCGCGGTGCGGATGCCCTACTTTGTCATCGCCGCGGCGATCTCGATCCTTCTTGTGGCGGCCGGCGTGGTGACCGGGGGCCATATCCGCTTCGTTTTCTTTCCAACGGTCGAGGGCGAGGAGGTCGTCGTCGAGCTGGAAATGCCGAGGGGCACGGCCTTCGCCCAGACCGAACGCGCCATGAACCAGGTCGTGCAGGCCGGTCTCGAAGCGGTCGGCGGCGAGTCGAGCCCGCTCTACCGCAGCCTTTCGGTCACGATTGGTGGCCAGCTGGCTTCGGGATTTGGCGTTGATGGCACGATCATCGGTGCCGAGCTCGCGACGGCGACTCTGGAACTGGCGCCGGCGTCGGAACGCGATGTCACATCGGCCGAAATCGAACGGCGGTGGCGGGAAGCAGCGGGCGACATCCCGGGCGTCCGCAGCCTTGTTTTCACGTCTGCCGGACTGAGCGGCGGGGATGATCTGAGCTTCAATCTTGCTCACGCCGATACCGACCAGCTCCTGTCCGCGGTCGATGAATTCGTCGCGGCGCTGGGCGGCATCGAAGGTGTGACCGAGATCGAAACCAATAACGAGCTCGGGAGCCGCCAGCTTTCTTTTGCGCTGACCGAGGCGGGGATCGCCGCGGGACTGACCGTGCGCGACCTCGGGATGCAAGTGCGTCAGGCCTATTTCGGCGAAGAGGTCCAGCGCATCCAGCGCGGCAGCGAAGAAGTGCGCGTATTCGTGCGTCTGCCCGAGGCCGAGCGCAGAAGCCTGACCGACCTGGCGAGCATGCGGATCGCCATTCCGGGCGGGGGCGAAGCCGACCTTCGAACCGTTGCCCGGGTTGAGGAAACGCGCAGCAATGCCGCAATCGATCGCGTGGATGGACGGCGGGTGATCACGGTCACCGCCGACGTCGATGAAGCGATCACAACGCCGAATGCCGTGACGGCGCTGCTTGAAGACCGGATCCTGCCCGGGCTCGCCTCACGCCATACCGGACTGTCGGTCAGTGCCGAAGGCCAGGCCCGGGATCAGGCGGAAGACCTGCGTTCGCTGATGAACAATCTCATCCTCGGAATCATGGTCATGTACGTGCTGCTGGCCAGCACGCTGCGATCCTACACCCAGCCGATCGTGATCCTCCTCGCCATCCCGTTCGGCGGCGTCGGCGCGTTGATCGGCCACATGCTTCTCGGTTTTGACCTGTCCTTTCTGTCTCTCTTCGGCATGGTCGCGCTGGCCGGCGTTGTCGTGAACGACTCGGTCGTGCTGATCGATTATTTCAACCTGCTTCAGCGGGACGGTCGGGGCTCGACCCTGGACAATATCGTCGAGGCTGTTCGGCGGCGTTTCCGTCCGATCCTCCTGACGACCCTGACGACGTTCATCGGGCTCGTGCCAATGATCGCGGAAACCAGCGTGCAGGCCCAGTTCCTGATCCCGATGGCCGTCAGCATCGCGTTCGGCATCGTCTTTGCCAGCCTGATCGTGCTCGTCATGGTCCCGGCCTTTCTGGCACTGGGAGCAACAAAGGCGGCCGTGTCAGTCGAAGCGGTCCACTAGGCCGTCGGTCCATTCGGCGTTGATGTCTCTGCGCACGGCGGAGCGGTGGCCGAAAGAAGCGGGTGCCGGGCGGATCGCAGGCCTGTTGAAGCAGCCTCCCGCCACGTTGACTTGATATGAATGCGCCGCACTCCGGGCAGACCGGCCTGGCACCTCCGGTCCTGGTTTGGTGCAGGACTGAAGCGGCCTGCCGGTTCAGCTTTCAACATGGTTGGAGTTTTTGAGTTGGATGGTGCCCAGGGCCGGCGCCGTCTAAACCCTTTTGTTTCCGTGACTTATGCCAAATGGGTCAAAATGCGGCTTTTCAAAAAGGGGGTGTTTTCAGGGGGTTATTGACCCGCTTTTGTGCGGTGCATCATTGACCCGCACGGGGATAAACCGCCCCGTTCGATCACGACGGAGTTCACAGAACCGGTTCGGGTCGACGCGCGCGGACACAATCCCATGCGCTCAACGGTAAGCGCCTCATCAACCACCGCGACCGGTGCAAGCAGAACCGGCAAACCGCGCTGGCCGAATGGCGGCAACTTTCTGCCCAAATTCGCGAAACCCTGGCGAACTGAGACCCGTTCGCTGTCGTCTGGAACCACCTGCCAGCGCAATCAGGCTTCTGGTTCGGCACCACAATCGGCGTCAAACGCCACGCGGAAACCGATATGGTTCGTGGAGAAATCCAGCTCCTGCGGCTGATTGGCCGATGGCCTGAAGCGGCGACAGAAATTGTCTGAACAAAGGAAGGAGCCGCCCTTGATGAGCCCCATATTCGACTGCCGATCCGGAGCTGCCACCCACTCCCAGACATTGCCCGTCATGTCGTGAAGGCCATAGCCATTGGCGTCAAACTCACCGACCGGCGCGGATCCGATATAGCCATCGTCGGCATCATTGATGACCGGGAATAGGCCTTGCCAGGTATTGGCCCGCGGCGTGCCCTCATGGGGCGGGGTGTCGCCCCAGGCATAGATGGCCTGCTCCAGCCCGCCGCGCGCGGCAAACTCCCACTCCGCCTCGGTCGGCAACCGACCGCCAACCCAGTTGGCATAGGCCAGAACGTCATCGTAGGCGACGTGAACGACTGGGTGGTCAGCGCGATCTGAAATATCGGAGCCTGGACCTTCCGGCGCCTGCCAGCTCGCGCCGGGTACAAATTGCCACCAGTATTCAGCCCCCGTGGGCGGCACGAAAACTGCTGAGCCGGCAACCAGCGCTTCGCGAGGAATGTCCGTGTGCAAGGCCGGATCAGGTGCCCGTTCAGCCACGGTGACATAGCCCGTTGCTTCGACAAAACGGGAGAAGTCGGCATTGGTGATTTCATGGGTCGTCAGCGCAAACGCCCCGACACTGACCTCGCGCTCCGGAGCTTCCTCCGGGTAGCCGCGTTCCGACCCCATGATGAAGCGCCCCCCCGCAATGGCAATGAACGCTGGAGCCTCAGACGTAGGGCAGGCCGGGCCGCTGCGCTCCACGAGTGAGTCGCTTAAAGCCTGAGAGTTGGAGCCCTGCTCACCGCAAGCTGTCACCAGGACAGCGATGACACCGGCATGCACAAGAACTCGGACCATACACAATCTCTGTAAATTCACACGCATATTCAATCCGACCTCAAGCAACCAGAACACACCAAAAGAACTCATCTAGTGGCAGATCTCACCGCAAACGCAGCGCTCACTCTGCCCACTATACCGACTCATAATTTCGTAGCCAGACTTGAATGGCGGCGAGTTTGAAGAGGTTGAGATGGTTTTCGGCGTGTTTTTCAAGTGGTCTGGCGACGGATCTGAAGTGTTTGTCACCCAGCCCCCTGATCCGGGCCGAGAAAACGGGAAGCAGGTCAATAGCCTTGAGCCAAACCCGAAAACGGCTGGTTTCCTCTGACAAGACCGCCAATCTTGTTATTCGCCGGTTGCAGCGGCCGAAGCGGAGTCATCACCATCGACTTGCTCTACGACACGGATAATGGCCGCCGCAATTTCCTCAGGCACTTCTTCTTGAAGGAAATGGCCGCCCTGCGTCCGCGTGACCGGGGCGTTTGGGAAAATCGCCTCCATATTGGGAAGGAGGCGGGTCAGGATCGGGTCATTCATGCCCCAGACAATCTCGACCGGGATATCGATCGTCTCGATATAATCCTCGATCATGCGCAATTGAGCCGCTGTGGGATGCTCTGGCCCGGTCGGCACGGCTCGCATCAGCGCCAGCGGAGCTTTTCGATTGCCGCTTTCGCGCAGGGGGCGTCCGTAGAGGTCAGCGACTTCCTGCGGCATGGAGGCAGGGTCTCCCTGCGCTTCGCTCAACCGGTCAAAGATCGACACGATGACCTCCAGCATGAGTTCGCCGACAATGGGTGTCCTGGCTAGATCGTGCGCTGCCGAAAGGCTTCCGCTCTGGGTCGGGGCATGAATGCCGGTATTGAGCATAACCGCTCCGGACAAGAGGTCCGGCGAGCGGGTGAAGATACCCATGCCCACGATCCCACCCCAATCCTGACCAACATAGACAACGTCCTCCAGATCGAGCTGCTCCAGCGCGGCATGCATCCAGTTGATCTGGTTTTCCGCAGTGTGCTGGCTTGCCGGGACTTTGCTGGAAAATCCAAGCCCAACCATGGTTGGCATAATCACTCGGTAGCGATCAGTGGGCAAATGCTCCACGACCCGCCGCCATAGAAATCCGGACGTCGGATTGCCGTGTTGCAGATACACAGGCCGGCCGGTCCCGACTTCAAGGACATGAATCTTGATGCCGGGCTCCACCTCGATCAGGTAACTCAGATAGTCGTCCGTTATAAACTCGGCTGCATAGTCAGGCAGAGGAAAGGCTTCAAAGGTTCCAGATGCGGTGGTCACTGTACCTGTGCCTTCAGGCGTCACGAGCTTGCCATCACGGGTCAGCGCAAAAGCCATGATCGCTCCCGCTAACACCATGATTCCCATTACAATTAGAACGATCTTCAACATGGCGACCCCTTGGGCGTGAGCTTGAAGAAAAGCAGCTCGTCAGCTTTGTCACACAACACAGCCAACATCAATGGTATCCATTAATTTCGCGATGCTGTGGCCTTTGAGATCTGTTTGACATTCGTCGTCAGCCGGCGTGTTCGCGTTAAAATCTGCGGTTTCCCATCCATCGTTCAGGCCCGCACAAAAGAGCGGGTACACAGCCCCACGTGCCTTCTGATCGCTGTATCCAGTCCGGGTCGCTGCGCACGCACGGCTGATTGACATGCTGAACGAAGATCAGATTTAATGCGCTTCATTATTCTGATATTTGGCGTTGGCTGTTTGCCTGGCAGGGACACCTTGAGGACACGACTCACAGAACTCCTGGGAATTGATGCCCCGATTATTTGTGGTGGCATGATGCGTGTGGGTACCGCAGATCTGGCGGCAGCGGTTTCAAATGCGGGGGCGCTGGGTGTCATGACGGCCCTTACTCAGAAAACCGCTGAAGGGCTGGAAGCAGAGATTGCCCGATGCCAGCAGATGACCGACAGGCCTTTTGGGGTGAATTTGACGGTTGGTGTTGTTGCGAGCCCGATCAACTATGACCAATACGTCGATGTGATCGTCAATAGCGGCGTGACCATTGTTGAAACCGCCGGCCGCAGTCCTGAGCCTTTCATGGAACGGCTGAAAGCAGCCGGGATCAAAGTCATTCACAAGTGCACGACCGTACGCCATGCCTTGGCTGCGGAGCGGCTTGGGGTGGATGTGATCAGCATTGATGGATTTGAATGTGCCGGGCATCCCGGGGAAGAAGACATTCCAGGTCTGGTCCTGTTTCCCGCTGCAGCCCGCGCGCTCAAGGTTCCCGTGGTCGCGTCTGGCGGCATAGCCGACGGCCAGGGCCTCGTGGCCGCTTTGGCGCTCGGCTGCGACGGGATCAATATGGGAACACGCTTCATGGCGACCCAGGAGGCCCCCATTCATCACAATATCAAGCAGAAAATCGTCGAGATGAACGAGACTCAAACTCAGATCATCTTCCGAAGCTTCCGCAACACCGCCCGTGTCTATCGAAACTCGGTCTCACAAAAGGTCGCGGAAATCGAAGCGGCAGGCGGGAAGTTTGAGGACGTCCACGCATACGTCTCAGGTACCAATCAGGAAAAGGCCTGGTTCACCGGTGATATCGAGGCCGGGATGGTCACGGCCGGCATGTCCGGGGCCTTTGTCGACGATATTCCCACCTGCGCGGAGCTTGTGCGGTCCCTCATTGCCGACGCCGAAGACATTATCCGCGGCAGACTGGCGCGCTACGCTGACGCCAGCTGATAAATGCCAGGGCACACAAACAACCCCCAACGAATTATTGTCATAATAGACAGGATGAAACCATGACAATTGCTGCAACTGTTATCCGGATCGTGATTATCCTCATCTCGGTCGGTTTTGTATTCATAGGAGCCATTGGCTTTATGCAGCCCGAGCGATTGGCCGAAGCCGTGTCCCTTCTGCCTCAAGCGCCCGAAGGTCTTGCCTCGGTTCGCGCCCTGATCGGTGCGCACTACCTCGCCATGGGATTGGTTGGCATCTATGCGGCGATCCGCATTCATCCGGGCTGGCTCGTTCCTTTGGCTGCCATCGAGGCCGTGATGGTCATCGCGCGCATCACCTCAATCGCCGCTGGGGAGCTGGATACAGCCGGGATGGTGCAAACCGGCATGGAAGTGGTCGCCGCCTCGCTCCTCGCGCTCGGTGCCTTCCTGCCAATCCGGCCTTTGAAGCAAAACGCCTGAGCAGACCGGTTCTTCATCGAACCGTCAAAACAGAAACTCCCAGACGGTAACCCGTCTGGGAGTTTTGATTTTTGGGCCGTGACAAAGCCGAGGCTGGACACGCCCCGGCGTGGATAAGATCTAAAAGGTCCTGCGAACCGTCACCCCATAGGTTCTGGGCTGGTTCGGGAAGCCGGAAATCGACCCTTCTTGAGCCAAAGTCGGGAAGGCCCCGACAATCGATTCATCGTCGAACAAATTGCGGCCCCATACGGAAATCCCGATACCGGCAGGGGTCATCAAGCCAGCCGAGGCGTTAACGATACTCTGCTCCCTCGTATAGCCAGAACCGTCCATCAGAGCGACCTCGTCTGGGTCATTGAAGAAGGGAGAACTACCCACATATTGCCAATCCGCACGCACAAAGGCGGGCATCCGTGCGACGAGGAAATTATAATTGCCCGAGATAGACCATTGCGTATCCGCCACACCGACCGGTGTTTGGCCGGATACATCAACCCCATCACCAAAATTGGTGAAGGTGTCATAGACTGAATCCATGAAGGTTCCCGCGAAGGTCAATGTCAGCGGGTCAATCGGCTGCCATGTCAGATCGATCTCCAACCCTGTAGACGATTGCTCTTCTGCATTTGCAAAAGCGAAACCGTCGCCCGTCCAAACGATCGTCTGAAAATTCTCAATCGACTGGTCGAAGAAGGTCAGGCTGAACTGGACGGTATCAAAGTCGCCCCTGATCCCGAGCTCATACACCTGTGACTCCTCAGGTGCAGCATATCGCGTCCCGGACCGAAGATTCGTAATGTTCAAACCCGCGTCGTTGATCGGTGATGACGGCGGAATGAAAACAGGCTGCCGGGTCACCGGGTCAATGATCGTGTTGCCGGTTGTGAAGTCGGACGCAAATGGGCGGGTCTGGCGCGAAAGATTCCACGATGTCGGCTTGAAGCCGGTGGCATAGGACGCATAGACGTTGATATTGTCCGACACATCATAGACCAGCCGGAAGCTCACGCTGGTGTTGCTGTCATTGGACTCACCGGTCTCCACTGCGTTCGGAAATCCGAGAACAGGTGGGAGAATTTGTACGCCACGCAACGCACTAAGTGGATTGTTGTCGCTTTGAGCAATATCGAGCGCCGACTGCTGCAGTTGCCGGTACAACGCTGGATTCATCTGTATGAATGGACCGACCGACCTGGGGTCGGCGATATTGACGCCCTGCCGTGCAAGAAGTTGAGCGAGCGTGGCTGTATAGCCGAGCTGGTCGATGTTCAGCGCGGACAGCGCGTCGGTATTTTCGATATTGATCCTGACATCCTTGTTATCCTCGGTGTAGTTTAGGCCAAAGGTTGCCGTCAGGCGCTCTGTGACATTGAAGTCAACGGTACCGAATACATTCCAGGCAGTATTATCCTGAAACATGTCCTCATTCGTCCCCTGGCCGGCCGCTGCAAACGTGCCCTGGGGAACGCCAACAAGACTTTCCAGAGAAGTTAATACTGTTGGGCCACCAGCGAGAGCGGACACCAGCGGACGCCAGTCTTGACCAAAAGTCAGGGCATTTTCGACAGCAACGGATTCATCGAAATAGTAGAAACCCAACAGCCAGGCCAAGCGGCTGTCATTCTCATTCGATGTGAGTCGCAATTCGTGGGTAAAGGTTTCGATGTCAAACGATTCAAGATTTTGCCCGAAAATATCGAGGCTTGAAAAATCTGGATCGAAGTTTGTTGTACTTTCATTGCGCCGGCGGGCGCTGATGCTGGTGAGCGTTGCAAAGCCCAGATCGTAATCAGCCTGTAAAGATATGCCTGAATTCACGATCTCATTGGTCGGGGCAAAGCTTGAATAGGTCTGGTAGGAAAACGGGTCTTCGGGAACAAATTGCCCCCCCAAAGCCATCACGACCCCACCAACTGGACCGTTCACAAGGTTTGTGCCGATACAGCAGATCTCATCAATTTCGTCATAGTCGGCAATGAGCCTGAATTCCAGATCATTATTTGCGAGGAAAAGAAGGTCGCCGCGAACGCCCCAGCGGTTGCGTTGATTATAGTCTTCTCCGGTCCCAAGATCTTCAGCGTAGCCGCCACGTTGGTTGAGACTGCCTGAAAGGCTGTATGCCAGATTTTCAGTGAGCGGACCGGTGATATCTGCCGCCAGGCGCCGGGAGTCATAATTGCCGACACTGACCTCGATATTGCCCATGGTTTCGAACTGCGGCCGCCGCGTAATCAAGGAAATGACACCGGCTGACGCGTTCTTACCGAAGAGCGTGGTCTGAGGCCCTCGAAGGACTTCGACACGCTCCAGGTTTGGCAGGTCCGAAACGCTTGCCGACGAGCGCGAACGGTAAACGCCATCAACAAAGACGGCGACCGATGGCTCGACACCAATCGCGTTCGACCCGTTACCGAAACCGCGGATGTAATAGTTGGTGTTGCCCGCCGTGCTGCCCTGCGCCACCCGCAGGGAAGGCACCAGTGTTGCCAGATCGCTGAGATCCTGGATCTCGGCACGTTCAATGGTTTCCGCACCGATCACGGACACCGCCACGGGCGTCTCCTGGAGGGTTTGTTCCCGCTTGGTCGCCGACACCGTAATGACGTCGCGTGTCCGCGTAACCTCTTCGTCAGTCTCCTGGGCTATCGCACCACCGCTGAGGAGCGGAACGGCCAGACAGGCACCCAAGAGTGCTTCTGACATCAAGTGAGACCGAAAATTCTGCTTCTTATTGCGCGCCATGAAGTCCTCCCCTTCGGCCACCGCGTGATAGCCTTGTGCCAGTTTTACCGGCTTATAATGAAGGACATTACTAATGCGGCCCATTAAATACAAGCCCTCGCAAATCCATTCTCTTAAAGGCTGAAAAAGGACAGGCTACGATTAGAGCGCGATCTGTCGGGTGTGGCTCAGCGCAGGCCCGTCCGACGCAACGGGCCAGCTCAATTCGCCCAGATCACATACTCGTCGCCTTCGTCGATGGGCTCAAAGGTCGTCTTGTCCACCAGGACAGGCCACTCAATCGCATGGGGGTAGAGCGGATCTCTGGCCTGCGACCAATGCGCGTCGATCAAACCCCTCAGCCGCGCCACCACTTCCGGTCGGCTCTCGGCAAGATTGGTGGACTCTGTCGGGTCCTCAGCGAGGTTGAACAGCCATTGCCGTCCTTGCCGCTCATTGACCTGCAACTTCCAGTCCCCAGCCCGAACGGCGCGATAGAATCCGCTGGACCAATAGATCGCATCATCAGGACGTGAAACCGAATCGGCCTCACCAAGCGCCAGCGGCAAAATATCCTGCCCGTCGATTTCAATATCGCCCGGAAGCGCGACACCCGCAGCCGCCGCAAAGCTTGGCATCAGATCGATGAACGCAACGGGCTCATCAACCACCCGGCCCGGTGCGATCCGGTTTGGCCAGCGCACAAACATGGGGACCCGGATACCGCCCTCGAACAGAGTTGTTTTCCATCCACGGTAAGGCGCATTCACTTCAGGCAGTCCGATATAGCTCGCCCCGCCATTGTCAGAGGTGAAAACCAGAATTGTATTGTCAGCGATACCTTGCTCTTCAAGGGCGTCCATCACACGCCCAACGGAACGATCGATCGATCGGACCATGGCAGCATACACGCGCAGTCGATGCGGCTCGATATCACCGACAGCTTCGTAATCCTCGCGCGTTGCCTGTAGGGGATTGTGGAGTCCCCAATGCGCCAGATACAGGAAGAAGGGACGGTTGCGATTGGCTTCGATAACTTCGACGGCCGCATCAGTGTAATAGTCGGTAATGTATCTGGACGGCTCAAAAGCTTCGTCCACCGGGACTTCGCCGGCTCTGTCGTAATCAGCCGCAAACTGCATTCTTGACCACAGAAATCGGTCAAAAATATCGTCGTGAAGCCGGGCATTAACGACATCAGGGCTGTCTTCGGGCAGGTACAGCCCGCTGGCCATCAGAAGGCTTTCATCAAATCCTTGCGATACGGCCCGCATTTCGGTGCCACGGCCCAAATGCCATTTACCGATATGCACACTGTGATAGTCCGCCTGGTTAAGGATTTCGGCAATGGTCACCTCCTCGGGAGGAAGCCCCATTTCGCCATAAGACAAACCGGTTTCGTCAAACGCCTCATTCCAAACCAGGCCAGGCAAGCCGCTGACTTCAAGACCACCGTCATCGAGAATTGAAAGAATCCGGCCCATCCCGGTTGGTGCCGGCGTGAATTCAAAACCGGTCCGCGTCGCGTACCGCCCGGTGAGCAGCATCGCACGCGACGGCGCACATGTTGCCGCTCCCGCGTAGGCGTTCGTAAAGATTGCCCCCTGGGCCGCCAGCCGGTCGATATTCGGTGTGGGCACGCGCCCCCCCGCGACACCGCCCCCAAAAGTCGAAATGTCATTCAGTCCAAGATCGTCGGCCAGGATGAAGACTATATTCGGCGGCGAGTCCGGGCGTCGGGCAGATGCCTGTTCCGGCCCCCGCATCCACTCAACCGGCTGATACTCAGTAACGTCTAACTGGTCCGTACCAGACGCCAGATAAAGAATGATATTGGCGCGGTTCATCCAGGCTGCCGCCACCGCCACGACCAGCAAAAAAATAACCGCCAACAAGGCGCGGACCCAGATGGGCGATAACAGTCGAAGCGCCGCGGTGCGGAGCTGCAATAGCGTACTCATCTGTTCCTCCCTGTTGCACTACGGGTCTCCGCGACCCGCCTATCCAATCACCCAAAAGATATATTTATTTTTTCTTGAAAGGGCTCATGACATGGTGGCAACATTACTTGTTTGAAGTCCTAGGGTCTCGTTCTCAGCTTTTCCAGATTAATTTCATGCGAGGTTCGATCGATTTTATACGCTGAAATCGCGGCGATCATGGCAAGCCAGAGGATCAGGACTGTTGGCACATAAAGTGCGCCCAGTCGCCAGATGGCAGTCTCTGATACATCAGACGTATCGCCGCCCACCGGGAACGCCGCGAGCGCCAGCACGAAGGACGCGGTAAGAACCCCGAGGCCCTGGACCGACTTGCGAATAAAGGTGACCGTTGCGGTGAACACGCCTTCGGAGCGCCGCCCGGTTTTGACCTCGCTCTGTTCGACAAGATCTGCCACCATCGAGAAGAACAGAATCTGGAAGCAGATGATCAGTCCGATATCGACAATATTCGTGATCAGGACAAACCAGAACACGAAGGGTTCTCCATTTTCGGGCAAGACGCCAATAAGGCGTAGCACGATCGGCATGGGCGACCCGACGAAGGCGATGAGCCCGACGATCATGGCGCCGCGCTTCTTGCCAATTGTCCGCGAGACAATCGGCGCCAGCACAAGCCCGATTCCCGCCGCGACAAAGGTCCCCAGGAGAATGACCCCGGTCTGGATCTCGCTGAAACTCCAGAAATAGGTCAGGAAATAGTAGGACAGGCTCGCCGCAACGCCGGATGCCACGGCCCCCAGCAGCGCGCTGGCAAACAACGCGACGAACGACCGCTCCGACAACGTCTCGAAAATCTCACCGAAGATGCGCTTCAAAGTCATTTGCCGAGCCGGCGGCGCGGGTTCGAGATGGGCGATGTTTGAATGGGTCCCGAGCGCGCATACGAGTATTGCAACGAAGATCACGAGCGATCCGACAATGCCATAAACCTGGTAGGCGTCGGGATTGAACCGGCCATCGGGAAAGGCTTCGGAGGCCAGCAATGGAAAGAGCAGGAAGAACATCATGACCGACATGACGTTTCCCCCAAACCAGCCGAAGAATACGCGTAAGCTGAAAAGCGATGTCCGCTCGTCATAGTCTTTAGTCAGTTCCGGAACGAGCGCGCTGCTTGGGGTCTCAAAGAAGGTGATCGCTGTGCGTATCGTTACGGCCAGCACCAGCAAATACCAGAAGAGGACATGTTGAGAAGCGTCTGCGGGCGGGTTCCACAACAGGAAGAAGCTCAGCGCCACCGGGATTGCCGAAATGTACATGAAAGGATGCCGGCGTCCCCAGCGCGAGCGAAGATTATCCGACCAGTAGCCAACGAGCGGATCGCTTATCGCATCAAACACAAGCGCAACAAGGATTGCAAAACCGACCAGCCGCGCGTCCAAACCCACGACCTGGCTGTAAAACAGCAGCAGAAAATAGTCGAAAGCACTGGTCTTAACGCCTGAGGCGACCGCGCCGACTCCGAAGGCGAGCTTCATCAAAATGCCAGGTGAGTGCTTACCAGCGTCTGCTTCGAAGGCCGCTGTAGCGTTTGACACTTCTGAATTCTCACTCTCTGCCATTCGTCCCCCTTGGCGCGCGGTGAGCATGGCTCGGGGCACGCTTTGGCGTCGCTTCTAAAAGCCAATTTCCGATTTAATGTATATCATTATGACGGGAGCCGAAGCAACAAGCGTTCAAGGGCAAGGCGCAACTCGTTCGCGCGTCGCTCTCCGTCGTACACCCCGAAAGCGGTGGGCAATCAAGAAGGCGCGGACCGGCGCCGGGCTTGCGTTCGTATCCAAGCCAGAGTAGTAATGCCTTCCATTAAATTGCTAACGATGACCCTATCAAATGAAGATTCTTCGCACGCCGGATACCTGTTTCGAAAACCTCGAAAACTATCCGTTTGCCCCTCACTACACATCGATACGGACGCAAGATGGGGCAGAACTGCGGATTCATCACATCGACGAAGGGCCAAAGGACGGTCCGGCGGTTCTGTGCCTCCACGGGGAACCCGCCTGGAGCTATGTGTATCGCAAGATGATACCCGTGCTGACGGCCGCCGGCATTCGGGTGATAGCGCCGGACCTGCCCGGTTTTGGCAAGTCCGATAAGCCAGCCTCGCTCGAAGACTATACCTATCAAAGCCAAGTCGACTGGATGAATGACTGGCTTGCTGCGAATGACTTCACCGAACTGACATTCTTCGGGCAGGACTGGGGCGGCATGATCGGATTGCGTGTCGTGGCCGATCAGCCCGACAGATTTGACCGGGTTGTCATATCCAATACTGGGCTGGCCTATCCCAGAGATGTGTCCGAAAAGGAATTGCGCGCGGTCGAGGCGCTCAAAGCTGACCCGCGCACGCCAACGCTCCAGCAGATGGGGCGATCACTCCAGGGGATGGCGGGAGAGAGCAAGGTCCTCAAATTTGCCACCTGGCAGAAGTTCAGCTGGGAAACGGAAAACCTTCCAATCGGGCTGATAATGTACGCGGGTACGAGCCATGACTCTCGACGGTCCATGGCCATCAACGTGGTCCTGAGCAAGCTCGGGCTAGGCAAGATCGCCCGATCGCCCGTCGTAAAAGCATATGAAGCCCCCTACCCCGATAAGAGCTACAAGATGGGCGCCCGCGCGATGCCGACGCACGTGCCTCTTCTGCCAGGCGACCCGTCAACAGAAGCCCAGTTGAAGGCTTGGGCCTTCTTTGACGCTTTCGAGAAGCCGTTCCTCTGCGCTTTCTCTGATGACGATCCGATTACCGGCGGTCAGGAAGCCGAATTCCGCAAACGCGTCCCCGGCGCACAGGGTCAGCCACACAAAACCATTTCTGGCGGCGGGCATTTTGTCCAGGAGAACGCTCCGGAAGAAATCTCGCAAACTATTATCAACTTTATTCGCGCCACACCCGCGCCGAATCAGTGAGTCGAAGACACCAAGAGGCTGCCCTATGAACACAGCTACTCTCAACAAAGACGCGATCAAGAATAAATACGCCGTGGAGCGCGCCAAGCGCTTACGCTCCGACGGCAATGCTCAGTATCAGCGACTTGAAGACAAGTTCGATGATCTGGCGGCAGACCCCTATACACCGCTCAAGCCACGCGACCCGGTGAAAGACCATGTGACTTTCGCCTTTGTGGGCGCAGGATTTTCAGGTCTCGTGGTTGGCGCGCGACTGAAGGAAGCTGGCATCGAGGATGTCCGGTTGATCGACAAGGGCGGCGATGTCGGTGGCACCTGGTACTGGAACCGATATCCAGGCCTGCGCTGTGACACAGCGGCCATGATCTATCTGCCGCTGCTGGAAGAAACCGGCTATATGCCAAGCGAAAGATACGTCAAAGGATCGGAAATCCTCGCCCACTGCGAACGCATCGCCGACCAGTATAATCTGCGAGACAAGGCGCTGTTCCACACCGAAGTGACCTCACTTGAATGGCAGGAAGGCAGCAAGGTTTGGCGTATCACCACAACGCGCGGCGACGATTTCACGGCCAACTATATCGGCATGGGAACAGGGCCGCTGCATGTGGCCAAGCTCCCCGGCATTCCCGGCATTGAGACCTTCAAGGGCAAGTCATTCCACACCAGCCGCTGGGATTATAGCTATACCGGAGGCAACAAGGACGGGGCACCGCTCGACAAGCTGGGCGACAAGAGGGTCGCCATCATCGGCACCGGTGCGACCGCTGTTCAATGCGTCCCCGAACTTGCGCGCTCGGCGCGCAAACTCTTCGTCTTTCAGCGCACTCCGTCCTCGGTTGACGAGCGTGTCAATCATCCCATTGATCCAGAGTGGTTTGCCGAAATCGCAACACCGGGCTGGCAGAAGCGATGGCTGGACAATTTCGTCGAGAACCAGGGGCGCGGCATCCCCAGCGAGGATCTCATCGACGATGGCTGGACAGCGATTGCGCGTCGCATCCGGGAGAAAGTGTTCGCCCTGCCTCCAGAGCAGCTGAACCCGGAGGGCATGAAGGCGGCATTTGAAGACGCAGATCTAGAAAAGATGGAGCAGATCCGCGCTCGCGTGGAATCCGTCGTCGAAGACAAGGAAACCGCGGAGAAGTTGAAAGCCTGGTATGGACAGCTTTGCAAACGCCCATGTTTTAGCAATGAATATCTCCCCGCGTTCAATCTGCCGAACACAACTCTTGTCGACACCGACGGTAAGGGTGTGGAAGCCGTTGATGAGACCGGTATTATTGCAAATGGCAAGCACTACGAAGTCGATTGTATTGTCTTTGCATCCGGCTTCGAATTCGGAGCCAATTTTCAGCTAAAGTCCGGTTTTGATCTCAAAGGCCGCGGCGGGGAGATGCTGTCCGAGCATTGGGAAGACGGGCTGCGCACATTTCATGGGCTACAAATGCGTGGTTTTCCAAATGCCTTCATGGTGCAAATGCATCAAGCTGCGAACATAGCCTCGAATATTACACACAATATTGTCGACCACGCAGCGACAATTGCTCAAATTGTGTCTCACGCTGAAGCTAACGCGTTTGCGGAGGTCGAGCCGTCGGCTGAAGCTGAAGCGGCATGGGTTGAACTCATCCTGACAAATACCGGCTCCATGATTAGCTCACCGGACTGCACCCCGGGCTTCTGGAATAATGAGGGCCAGGGCTGGGATAAAAAGTTCAAGTCGGCCCAGGGGCATCCGGGCGGGGCTGGAGGGTTTTTCTCCCACATCAAAAATTGGCGGGACGCCGGCAATTTTGAAGGCTTGGTATTCAGAAATCGGGAATAGGCCGGGACCGCTTGAGGAGAAACGAGATGAGCTTGCTCACGAACTGGTGGACTAGAGGCCTGATCGCGGCCGTCGTGCTTATATTGATCGCGATAATCGGGTTTCGCGTGTTTCAGGTTCCTATTATGTCGCGCGTCTTCGACGCTGCCATGGAGAGCCGCATGACGGCTGACCCCTTGGCTGAACTTTCCGATGGACTGCATGTTTATCTTTGCGGCACCGGGTCACCGATCGCTGACGATCGACGCGCCGCCAGCTGCGTTGGCGTCGTTGCCGGCGACCAGGCTTTCGTTTTCGATGCCGGCTCAGGGGGAATTCGTAAGCTGGGGCGGATGGGCTTCCCGATGGGGGCGCTCGAAAGCGCTTTCCTGACTCACCTTCACTCTGATCACATTGACGGCCTTGGCGAACTTCTTGTGATGGCCTGGATCGGAGACAACGCCTTCAGATCCGAACCCTTACCGGTTCGTGGTCCGGTCGGCACTGCCACCGTTGTCGAGGCATTCAATACGGCTTATGCGTTCGATCGCAATTACCGGGTCGCCCACCATTCAGGCACTGCCAACCCGGACGGCTATGGCGGCCGCCCGATCGAGCTGGAGCTTCCAGCCGGGCCTGCCGTCAGCGAGATCGTCTATGAGCAAGCTGGCGTGACGATCCGGGCTATCCGCGTCGATCATTCACCGGTTGAGCCGGCGTTCGGGTACCGAATTGATTATGGAGGACGGTCAGTATCTCTGAGTGGTGACACCATCTATCATCCGGGCTTCGTCCGAGCTTCAGAAGGTGTAGACGTGATGCTGCACGAAGGCTTGGATCCAGATATGGTTCAGCGCCTCGCCGAGCGAATGGAAACGATTGGGCGCGATGTGCCCGCAACGCTCCTGTACGACATCCTCGACTATCACGCCTCCCCTGAAGACGCCGCGCGGGCCGCGTCAGAAGCCGGGGCAGAAGAGCTGGTTTTTTATCACATCGTGCCGCCCCTGCCGATGCGAGCCCTGAACCGGATGTGGCTTGGCGAGTCCGGCAACCTGTTTGACGGCCGGATTACAGTGGGCGAGGACGGCATGCTCATATCGCTTCCCGCAAATAGCGACGAGATCATTCATACCAATCCGCTTTAGCGATCGCGCGGACCGCGAGGTCCGCGCGACCAGGCTTGAGCCAGACTCATTCGTTTCGATAGGTCGACGGCCTGAAGCGAGTTGGCTCAGGGCCGATTGCGGACCGTTCGAGACAGCGAGCGCAGCCATTCGGTCGAGACGATCGCGCCGCGGTGACGGATAATCCAGCCAATGAATCGCCATAGGGCCCATAGACCGGCGGCGATGATCACCAGCCCTGACAGAAGCCAGCCCCAATAGAAGCTGAGCATCCTCTCAATGATGTTTAGACCGATTTGTTGCTCCACCTGATAGCCTTCAGGAAGTTCCAGCACTCCCACACGATTGGCGTAGAGGCGATATTCATGGCGCATTTCCCGCATCAGTTGGGGATGTGTATCTGAAAGATCACGGGTCTCCCCGGGGTCGGCAAACACATCATACAGCCGCCACACGCCATCGCCATGGGGCGGCATGTTGCGGACCAGCTTGTACTGGCCGCGGTACAGGGCCGCCTGTCCAGATGTTTCCAACCCAATCGCGTCATCGGGGCCATAAATGCTTTCCGTTTCTCCCGTCAGGAGCGAAAGGAAGCTTCGCCCGGTCATCGGCAGCGTATCGGGCACTTCGTGGGCCACTCCGGCCAGATCCAGAAGCGTGGGGGCCACATCGGCCATGACCGTGAAGGCCTCCACCCGTCCCTCGTCCGGCACTTGCGGCCCTGCCATGATCAACGGGACCCGCAACCCGCCCTCGCCAGCATGAAATTTGAAAAAGCTTGAGGGTCCGGACGCTGCCTGCGCCCACTCTGGACCGATGGCGACATAACTGCCGCGCTCACCGAGGGTTTCCAGATCCCAATTATAACCGGTCCAACGCAGCCAGTTGCTCACCGGACCGTTAATCGGATCACCGGCTTCCGGGCCATTATCGGAGGTCACGACGAAGATCGTGTTGTCATAGACGCCGGTCTCGCGCAGATGATCAATCAGCCGGCCGATCTCATGGTCCATCGCTTCCAGCATTCCGGCATTAACGGCCATTCGACGGGACGCAAGAGCCCGTTCTTCCTCGCTCAGCGTGTCCCAGTCCCAGGCGTCAAGGGTCGCAGGGGGCGGTGCCATGGGGGCCCCCTCCCGGATCAGCCCAAGTTCCTGGGCGCGCTGCCAACGGGCCTCGCGGATGACCTCCCAGCCGACCGAATAGGTTTCGACATATCTATCGGTGAACGCGCGAGGGGCCTGGACCGGAATATGGATCGCCAGGAAGGAAACAAAGGCAAAGAAAGGCTCGTCCAACGCCTGATCGGTTTCGAGATAGTCGATCATCTGATCGACGATGAACGTGGACGAATAAAAGTCCTGCGGCAGGGTGGCGGGCTCACGTCCCTCAAACCAGGGAGCCTCGCGATAATACGGCAGATAGGGGCGGTCTTCCCAGTTGTCAGCGCCCGAGGCATCAACCAGGAAGGAGCGGTCAAATCCTTGGTCGATGGGCAGATCGCCTTCCTCATGACCGAGATGCCACTTACCCGTCATGTAAGTCCGGTACCCGCCACCGCGCAGGCGCTCTGCAAGAGTAATGACGCCAGGTTCCAAAGCCATCGTATAGCCAGGCTGGCCACGATGCTCGGTGGGCAGAACTTCGCGGATTGTGCCAAGGCCTGCCGTATGATGATCCATGCCGGTGAGCAACATGGCGCGCGAGGGAGCGCAGAATGGCGTTGCCCGGTGCTGGGTAAACAGTGTTCCGCGCGCGGCGATCGCGTCGATATTCGGTGTGTGGGCCTCACCGCCATAAACACCGAAATCCATCAAAGCCGCATCGTCGACCAGAAACACGACGATATTCGGCCTGCTCTCCTGTGCCAGTCCCGCGGGTGTTGCAAAGCACATCAGCAAGATCAGCAGCAGCCGAAAGAGGCCTTTCGTCATGGTGCAGTCTCATGATTGTCGGTGAGGACCACTTCCATCATGCGGTGAGCGGCTTCTGCGCCACTATTCTGGTTTTGTCCGGTAACAATACGGCCATCGACCACCACGTGGGTGGCGAAGAAATCGCGAAAGGCTGTCTCGGCCTCAAAAAGTGCGCCTGCGGCGCGAAGGTCGCGCTCGGGGTGTCTCGGTGTGATTTCGATATTCAGTTCCTGAACCTGCTTATCGGTCACAGCCGTGACGCGGCGCCCCTCAACGAGCGGGGTTCCATCCGGCGCCCGTGCCGGCAACAGACCTAGAGGGCCATGGCAGACGCCGCCGACTACCGCGCCAGCCGCATAAGCGCGGCTGATCTGATCGCCAAGCGCGTCCGACTGGGCGAAGTCATAGGCTGCACCCCAGCCTCCGGCCAGGAACACGATGTCATAATCCTCGATATCAACGAGTTCGATTTCCAATGAGCGCTCAACGCGGGACAGGAATTGGGGGTCATCGAGGAAGCGCCGATCCGGCGGCGAAATGAGCGGCCAACGCAAAGAAGCAGGTTCGATGGGAATAGCCCCGCCCCGAATGCTGGCAATATCAACTTCCATGCCGGCATCCAGGAAGGCATAGTAGGGAGCCGTCATTTCCGAGGCGAAAACACCGGTCGCCGCGCCGCTGGGATCGAGGGTGGCATGACTCGTTGTAATGATTAGTGCGCGCCGCCCGCTGAGATCCATCGGCGGGACTTCATAGTGGGCATGAAGGCCCGCCGCAGTCAGGGCGCGAGGCACTCCGAAACCAACCAGGGCGACGAGCGCCAACACACCAAATAGTCCATAGACGAGCCAACGTTTCACGAATTGATCTCCTGAGGTTGCCTTTCCCGTTTAATGCTACACATTAATCGAGTCAATTTCTGCATCTACGTCAGCAGGCGGGAAAAACCGCGGAAACGCCTCGTTCCGCCCCTCAATCCAGCAAGGCAGGGTGCCCGAGTAGCTCCTGAGAGGCCGACGCATTGCTGGACATAATGAGGGATGAAACAATGTCTGACTTCGTTGATGTATTCTGGTCTTTTCGCAGTCCTTATTCACGTCTGGTGGTGCCGGATCTCTTGAAACTTCGCGACGATTTTCACGTGACGGTCCGGTTAAGGCCGGTTCTGCCTCTGGCGATCCGGTTCCCGCAATCGCTCTTTGATCCCAATGACAAGAGAGCGCCCAAATATATCGTCAGGGATAGCATGCGGCGAGGCCAGATGCTTGGGCGCCCGGTTGTCTATCCGCTCCAACCTGATCCCGTGGTTCAGGATTTCACAACCATGAAAGTTTCAGACCACCAGCCTCACATCCACAGGCTCACCAAGCTTGGCGTCGAGGCGACCAGACAGGGCAAAGGGCTGGAGTTCGCGGGTCATGTTTCCGCGATGATTTTTGGTGGGACTCAAGGGTGGGACAAAGGCAGCATCTTCAGCCAGACCGTCGAAGAGATCGGGCTTGATCTGGCAGCGCTCGACAACGCCATCGAGGGCGGAGACCACGCCGAGGACATCGAGAGCAATCACAAGGCGCTCGATGCCTCGGGTCATTGGGGTGTTCCAACCATGGTGTTCCGAGACGAACCCCTCTTTGGGCAAGATCGTGTCGACACCTTGCGCTGGCGGCTGGAAAACGCGGGCCTGGCCCGATAGACAGGCCGGCGTTACCAACACGGCCTCAGGCCGGAACGGCCGACACCAGCTGCGTCTTACAGAAGCGCTCCAGATGGTAATCGGTGTCACCGAACTTATGGTCAACCATCGTCAGGCGCTTGGCCAGGTGCGCGAGCGCATACTCCTGCGTCATGCCAATCCCGCCATGCATCTGAATGCTCTCTTCAACCACCTGACGGGCCGCACATCCGATCATGTACTTTGTCGCGCTGACATGACGGGCACGCAGTGCGGGGGGGCTCTCGAGATGACCCGCCAGATTTATTACCGCAGAGCGTGCCTGTTCGATGATGATCAGAACATCAGCCATGCGGTGCTGCAACGCCTGGAATTTGCCGATCGGACGTCCGAATTGTTGCCGGGTCTTGAGATAATCGGTGGTCAGCTCGCGGATGGTCTCCATCAAGCCCAGCGCCTCTGCGGAAATCGCGGCTGTCGCATAAGCGACAGCTCGCTCCAGCGCTGTGAAAGCGGCACCGGGCTCACCCAGCACGCTATCGTGGGCGACGGTGAGGTTCTCTAGCAACATTTCAGAGGCCCGCCCCCCGCAATTCAACGGATAGCTGCGAAGGGTCAGGCCTTCAGCTCCCGCAGGCACAAGAAACAGCGAAATGCCATCCTCATCGGCGACATTTCCAGCTGTGCGGGCACTGATCACGAAATAGTCGGCCGAGGGTGCTGCCCGCACAACCGCCTTATGACCATTGAGCACATAGCCCTGCGGACCCGCTTCAGCCGTGGCTTCAACGCGCTCCAGATCATAGCGGCTACGTGGTTCTCCGTGCGCAAAACCAATCTTGATGCTTCCGGCAATGACATCTTCGATCAACGCTTTCTGCTCATCACTGCCAAGCTCAGCGATCAACCTTCCAGCCAAAACTCCGGTTTCGAGCAAAGGCTCGAACGCGCCGACACGCCCCATCTCTTCAAAAACCAGCGCTAGATCGAAACCTGCGCCTCCAAACCCGCCATCCCGCTCCGAGAACAGCGCGCCAATTACACCCATTTCGGCCAGGCCGTTCCACAGAGTCTGGCTATGGCCTTCAGAGCTCTCGGTGGCCTCGCTCAACAGGTCCGAAGTGACGGTTTCACGCAGAAATCGACGCAGCCCGTCCTGCAGCATCTGGCGTTCTTCAGTCAGTTCGAAATTCATATTACAGCTCCAGAATCGCTTTGCTGATGATCCCGCGCTGAACCTCGTTGGATCCGCCATAAATCGACAATTTGCGATTGTTGAAATAGCTCTGCGTCGCAGGCATTGCGTAGTCCGGACCAACAGGTTCGGCATTACTGTCCTCGTCCAGAAGCTCCGATACGAAGGGCAGGGCATAGGGACCGGCTGCCTCGCGGGTGAGCACATTGATTTCCTGGCGGATGACCGAACCCAGGATTTTCAGCATTGAGCTTTCTGCACCCGGGGCCTGACCCGACGCAGTTTTGGCGATCATGCGCAAATTGGTCGTCTGAAGCGTCATGAGATCGATTTCCACGCGCGCCATTTTTGCAGCGAAATATGGGTTTTCGATCAGGGGGCGACCGCCAGAATACTCACGGCTGGCAATGCGCTTCAGACTGTTATAGCCCTCGGTCGCGAAACCCACGCCGGCCACGTTGGTACGCTCATGGGTGAGAAGATATTTGGCGTAGGTCCAGCCCTTGTTTTCCTCACCTACCAGATTCTCGACCGGGACTTTGACGTCGCTGAACCAGACTTCGTTAACCTCGGCTTCGCCATCAAGCAGCACGATCGGCCGGACTTCGACGCCAGGCGTTTCCATATCGACCAGCAGGAAGCTGATGCCTTCTTGCGGTTTGCCCTCTTTCGAGGTCCGAACAAGGCAGAAAATCTTGTCGGCGTGCTGCCCCAAGGTGGTCCAGGTCTTCTGTCCGTTTACGACATAATGGTCCCCATCGCGTACGGCGGTGGTCCTGACCGAAGCAAGGTCAGAGCCGGCGCCGGGCTCAGAATACCCCTGGCACCACCAGTCCTCACCCTTGAGCATGCGCGGTAGGTAGTAATCCTTCTGCGCCTGCGTGCCGAATTCCTGAAGAACAGGCCCAAGCATGTTGATACCGAACGGTACGGCCCGCGGCGCGTGAATACGCGCAGTCTCCTCATCAAAGATGTGGCGCTGCACCGCATCCCAGCCCGTGCCGCCATATTCCTTGGGCCAGTTAGGAGCACGCCAGCCTCGCGTATAAAGAATATCGTGCCAGAGATCGTAATCAGCCTTGTTCAGACGCTTCCCGCCCGCAACCTTCTGCGAGAGCCGCTTTGGAAGCGCCTCCTCAAGATAACCGCGCACCTCTGCACGAAAGGCGTTTTGCTCATCGGTATAGTTCAGATCCATCTGCGCGATCTTTCCTTAGAAAATTTCAAACAGGCCAGCCGCACCCTGGCCACCACCGACACACATGGTAACGACACCGTACTTGGCACCGCGCCGCCGGCCTTCGAGCAAGAGATGCCCAGTCATACGCGCGCCGGTCATTCCGAAGGGGTGGCCAATCGAGATCGAGCCACCATTCACATTGCAGATCTCAGGATCGATTTCGAGCCGATCTCGGCAATACAGCGCCTGGCTCGCAAACGCCTCGTTCAGTTCCCAAAGATCGATATCCTTGACCGCAAGACCATGGCGTTTCAGCAGCCGCGGGACAGCAAATACCGGACCGATCCCCATCTCATCCGGCTCGCAGCCCGCAGTCACGAACCCCTTCAATGCCCCGAGGGGCTCCAGCCCTTTTTTCCCGGCCAGCTCGCTATCGACGAGCACCAGCGCCGCGGCACCATCGGACAATTGCGATGCATTGCCGGCTGTCACGAAATTACCCGGGCCTTGTACTGGCTCGAGACCTGCAAGGCCTTCCAATGTGGTGTTGGGGCGATTGCAGTCATCCATGCCAAAGGTGACCTGCTTGCGCGTCACCTCACCGGTTTCCCGGTCCTTGATGGCCTGAGTGACGGTGATCGGCACGATCTCATCGTCAAGCTTGCCTGCCGCCTGCGCCGCGGCGGTGCGTTTCTGGCTTTCGAGCGATAACTCGTCCTGCGCCTCACGGCTGATCTTGTAGCGTTTTGCCACAGTGTCTGCGGTCTGGATCATCGAGTCGTAGATGGCCAGCTTGTTCGCCTCCAGCCAGGGTTCGCGCGCTTGGGGAGGACGCGACGGAGGCATCTGACTGATGCTTTCCACGCCACCTGCGATCGCGGCGGTCGCTCCTTCCATGGCGATGGCGTGGGCGGCCATCGCAACAGCGTTGAGCCCGGAAGAGCAAAAGCGGTTGATTGTCACAGCGGCCACCGTCACCGGCAAGCCAGCGCGAATGGCAGCATGGCGGGCGATGTTCGCCCCGGTTACGCCTTCCGGATACCCGCATCCAATAAACGCATCTTCGATGAGCGTGGCGTCAAGCCCGGATCGCTCCACAGCATGCTTCACAGCATGCCCGGCCATGGTTGCGCCGTGGGTTTCGTTGAAGGCCCCGCGGTAGGACTTGGCGAGCCCGGTGCGCGCGGTCGAGACTATAACGGCCTGTTTCATGGCTTGATCCTTAGTCATTCAGACTGGCAAAGGTCCTGCCTTCGGCCACGAGCCGTTCAAGCAGCGAGGCAGGTTGCCAAAGAAAATCGTCCTCAGCGGCGAATGTCTTGATGTCGGTCAGGATGGACTCCAGACCAACCGCATCTGCATCATGCATGGGCCCACCCCGCCAGCGCGGGAAGCCATAGCCATTGAGCATGGTGACATCCACGTCCAGCGGACGACGGGCAATACCTTCATCGATAATCCGGGCCGACTCATTCACCATTGCCGCCCGGTATCGGCGCACAATGTCGTCATCCGACAGCGTTCTCGCGGTGATCCCTTTCGAGGCCCGCTCACGCTCGAGGATATCCAGAACGTCCTCGTTCGGGACCGGCTTGCCGGTTGAATAATCATAGAACCCCCTGCCCGTCTTTCGGCCAAAATGGCCCGCCTCGCAAAGCCGATCTGAAAACTCAGCATAGGTCTCGCGCGGGTCCCGGGTGGCTGCAAGCCGCTTGCGATGGGCCCATCCGATATCAAGTCCGGCAAGATCGCCCACGGCATACGGACCCATGGCGAGCCCGTAACCGGTCAGCGCTCGGTCCACATCGAACGGACTGGCCCCAGCCAGGACTGCTTGATCGAGGACTTTTCGATAGTGCGCGAGGATGCGATTACCAATGAAGCCGTCACACACCCCGGCACGAACGGCGACCTTGCCGAGTCTTTTGGCCAGCGCAAAACTGGTCGCCGTCACCTCGGGAAGGGTTTTGTCGGCAACCACCACCTCAAGCAATTTCATCACGTGCGCGGGCGAGAAGAAGTGCAGTCCGATCACGTCTCCGGGGCGCGAAACCGAATCCGCGATCTCATTCACATTGAGATAGGAGGTATTGGTGGCCAGGATTGCGTTCGGTTTGGCTACCCGGTCCAGCTCGGCAAAGACCTGTTTCTTCACCGCCATGTCCTCGAACACGGCCTCGATGATGAGATCGCACGATGAAAGCGCATCATAGTCCGTGACGACGGCGAGATGCTCCTGCAAAATTCTCTCACGCCCTTCATGTGCGAGTTTGCCGCGCTTTACCGCCGCATCGAGATTACCGGCAATCCTTTCGCGCGCAGCGTTGGCTGCATCTGCATCGCGCTCAAGGAGTGTGATGGGCAAACCGCGCAACAAAGCCGCAGTCGCGATCCCGGCCCCCATCGTGCCGCCACCAATGACGCCAGCTGTAGCAATCTCGCGCGGCGCAACCGCTTCAAGGGCGGGCAGCTTGGTAACTTTTCGCTCACTGAAGAAGGCATGGATGAGGGCGGCGCGCTGAGGCGTATCCATCATTTTATGGAAGATGCGTCGCTCCTCAGCCATGCCCTCATGGATATCGAGCCGGGTCGCTAGCTCGATCGCATCAACCGCCGCCACAGGGGCGACTTCTCCACGCGCGGACTTGGCCAACCCTGATCGTGCCGCCTCGAAGGCTTTCGGGTCATTCTGCGGAGAGGGGAGCGCTCCAACCGGTTTCGGCGGGGCCCCCTTGTCCAGCAGCTCGGTCGCATAAGCGATCCCCGCCTCACGGACATCGCTGGCATCCACGACTCGATCAACCAGCCCGAGCTTCAGCGCTTCTTCAGCGGGCATCACACGGCCTGTCGGGATCATTTCCAAGGCCGCCGCAATGCCGATCAGACGCGGTACGCGCTGGCTACCGCCCGCACCTGGAATGAGCCCAAGCTTGGTCTCGGGCAAACCGAGCTGAGCCCCCTTGAGAGCCAGGCGATAATGCGCTCCCAGCGCAACCTCCAGCCCTCCGCCAAGCGCTGCTCCGTGAATAGCCGCAACCACAGGCTTCTCACCAAATTCAATACTATTGATAATGCCCGGCAATGCAGGTTCAGAGCGGGGCTTGCCAAATTCCGAAATGTCGGCGCCGCCAATAAAAAAGCGTCCCGCCCCGACGATCAAAGCGATCCTGGCCGTATCGTCCGTCTCAAAGCGCTGGAACGCGGACTGCAGCCCCAACCGCACCGCATGTGAGAGCGCATTCACCGGGCCGTTATCGACCGTCACAATGGCAATGCCATCATGCTGCTCATAGCTCACTCGGTTACTCATTCCAGCGGCCCCACCTCCACTTAAACACCTATTTTGATAGAGATACATCTTGGAATAACAACAAGATACAAGCTACTTGCCGCATGCCCAGGAGCACCGGAAGAAATCGTCAATTGACGGTTTTAATGCTGTACATTAACTTGCGCAAGGCGCCAGAACGGATCGGCAAACAGATCCGAAATCATCAGACGAGCCAGCGTTTGCGACGCACATCGGAACATCAGCGAAGCCTGGTTCGCGCAATGGCCTGGTGCCGATTGCCAGCAAGCTGGATGCCGGGAGCAATATTATGAAAGAACTCATTTATCATCGAAATTTCATGCCTGCCATGAAACGCTTCAATGATGCGATTGCAGTTGTTGATGGCCGCTACACAGCGACCTTCAGAGAACATGCCCAGAGGGTGTTTCGCCTGGCGCATGCCCTCCAGCATCAACTCGGCATCGGGCGCGGTGACCGTTTTGCCGTCCTGGCCCTGAATTCTCATGTATATCTTGAGTTATATCACGCCGCGCTGCTTGGCGCCGGCATCATTAACCCGATGAATTTGCGACTGAGTCCAAAGGAACTTGAATACATTATTCGAGACTCCGGGGCGGAGGTCGTTTTTGTCGACAAACATTTTGCAAAAGCGCTCGATGCCGCCCTCAAAATCGGCGAGGTAACCCTGGTGCGGCACATCGTCTTGATCGGCGATGGCGAGGGCGATGAGACGGGAATTCACGATCTGGTCTATGAAAACCTGTTGGCAGCCGCGGATGCGTCGATACCAGCCGAACCTGAAGAGGAAGACCCGGCCGTTCTGATGTATACCGGTGGCACGACCGGCCTGCCCAAGGGCGTTGTCCTGACCCAGCGCGCCCAGATGCTGAACCTGTATCACACGCGCATCCACAGGCCGATTGAGAGCGAAGGCACCGCCATTCTGATCCAGGCCCCGATGTTTCACGTGGCCTCCACCAGCACGGTTGTCTCCGCGTATGTGATCGGGGCCAGAACCGTACTCATTCCGGCCTTCCAGCCTGAAATTGTACTCAGCGAAATCGAACGGAACCAGGTCACAGCTACGACCATGGTTCCGACCATGATCGGGATGATGCTGTCTCACCCCGGCTTTTCTCCGGATCGAATAAGATCGCTGAAATACCTGTCGTACGGGGCTTCTCCCATGCCGATGGCACTGCTCGAGAAGCTGGACAAGGTAGCCCCCCAACTCGAGCTCTATCAGGGCTATGGTATGACCGAGTGCAACGCAGTGCTGACCCTTTTGAAGCCGGACGATCACCGCAGGGGCGGCAAGTATCTACGCTCGGTCGGCCAACCGGTTCCCGGTGTCGAGCTTTCCATTCGCGACAGTGAAGGCAATGAACTCGAGACCGGAGAAATCGGCGAAGTCTGCGCCAGAGGCGGGAATTTCATGAGTCAATACTGGAACAAGCCTGAAGCGACAAAGGAAGCGTTCAAGGACGGGTGGTACCATTCCGGAGACGCGGGCTATGTCGATAAAGAGGGCTATTTGTACCTGGTGGACCGCGTGAAGGACATGATCATTTCCGGCGGCGAGAATGTTTATTCGATTGAGGTTGAAAACGCGATCTCAAACCATCCAGATGTAAGTCAGGTTGCCGTTATCGGCATTCCGGACAGGACTTGGGGCGAGGCGGTTCATGCCGTCGTGGTCCTGCGAGAGGGTGCCAACGTGACGTCGGACGCAATCATCGCCCATGCCCGCGAGCAGATTGCCGGATACAAAGTGCCAAAGTCTGTTGAATTCAGGCGCTCCCCTCTTCCCCTGTCAGCCGTCATGAAGGTGCTTAAGACCGAGTTGCGGGCCCCTTACTGGAAAGATCAGGAAGCCTCGATCGCTTAAAGCCCGATCCGCGCTTCACCGGTCGCGGTGAGTACATCGTTCAAACGCTTGAGCGCGTGTTTGGTCAGGTCGGGCAGCCCGGGACGATCCGGGTCGGCAATAGCAGCGAGTTCATCTCACGCGACCTGGACCTCTGGGCCTATGCCAACGGGGTTAAGCTGGACTTCTCCCGGCCCGGTAGCCAATGGTCAACGCGTTCATCGACGCCTTCAACAGCAAGCTTCAGGCAGAATGCCTGAATGCCCACTGGCTCATGAATCTTGCCGACGCCCGTGGAAAATGCGAGCGATGGCTTAGAGACTACAATGAGGTCAGACGGCACAGTGCGATCAGGTAAAACGTCCCGGCCGGCCCGCATAATCACGACTGCGCAGCCAGTCCGCCGCCGTGATCACAGCCGGAAAGATCCAGCTTCCGGCGGTCCGGCCTTGGGGAGCAGCACAAATCAACTCCGGACTTTCGCTTCGGCTGGATGAAAGATGGGGGTCACGTCATAGACCGGTCATCCTTATCAATACTGCCATCTTCGTTGCGGTCCATTTGCTCAAAATTGAGCGATCGCATGTCGACAATCTCGGACCAGGTCCTATCGCCGTCATTGTTGACATCAGCGCTAGAGAGAATCTCGAACGGGCCTTGCGACTGGGCCGCGGCGGTCACCGGCGAGATGAAAACGGCGCTGACGCCAAGCGCGACTGCGCCATAAACCCTGCTAAACTGCTTAAATACCGTTCCAATTCACCCAACATTGCGTCATCGTAGACTTGACAAATTTGGAATTTAATGCTTACCATTATTTTCTATCCAGGTGCAGTACACGATGAGCCAGAACACGAAAATCGCACTCCTGCGGGCCGCGGAACGCCTGATCGCCGAGAGAGGTCTGGGAGGAATTTCGGTCAAGCAAATCACACGCGCCTCCGGTTCGAAGAATGAGAGCGCCCTCCACTACCATTTCGGCAGCGTCGATAAGTTGCTCAAAGAGGTGTTTGCCAGCCGTTTTCAAGAGATCGAAGACAAGCGCGTTGAGCTTCTCGCCAAACGCGACTGGAAGGTCGCCGGCGATGAGATTGACCAGGCGCTGTATGCGGCCATAGCGCCTTACATGGCGGTGTGCCTGCAGGAAGGTGGGCGCCTTTATGCCAGTTTCTGCGCTCAGCTTGCCACGGACCCAAGGTTCGACCTTGGCGAGATCGCGCGCGAGATGGGTATGGACAGCCTGAACACGATAAGAGACTTGATTCGCCCACACCTCAGCCACATTCCACAGGCGGCGCTTACAACCCGAGCGCGTCGGGCTCTGTCCATCACGCTGGTCCTCGTCGCCGATTATGCAAAGCAAATCAAGCAAGGCAACGCCGCGCCTTTAGAAGAAGCCACGACTGAAGTCGTGGCCACGGTGGCCGGCTTTATTCGCGCGCCTATCAGGCTGGAATAGTCAATCCTTTCAAACCCGCGGCGCGGTCGTGACCGCTCTGCCCCTGGAAACTGGATCGTTTGAAGTTGGAGTTTTCCGCTAGGTTTCCCTGGGCTGGGAGAGGAGCGGGAGCTCATGAAGGCATCGAAGTTCACCGAGGCGCAGAAGGTATTCATCCTGAAGCAGGGTGAGTCCGGAACGCCGGTCGCGGAGATCTGCCGCAAGGCGGGCATCAGCAAGGCGACGTATTTCAACTGGCGTGAGGAGGAAAAGTGATCGATCCAGTGGATCGAACACCCGACGAACAAGTATGGCGGGCTTTTGCCGGACGAGTTGCGCCGGCTGAAGCAACTCGAGGACGAGAATACGCGCCTGAATAAGATCGTCGCGGACCTGACGCTGGACCGGGAGATGCTGCACGACGTCATCCGCCGAAAGCTCTAAGGCCTGTCCGCAAGCGCGAGCTGGTCGACGGGATGCTGATGGACTGAGGCGTGTCGATCCGAAGGGCCTGCCGGGTTCTTCCCCTCGGCACCTCGACCTACCACTACAAGTCCCGCCGACCCGGCCAGGCCGGCCTCGAACAGAGGATAAGGGAGATCTGTGAGACCCGTGTGCGCTATGGCTATCGCAGGGTTCACGTCCTCCTTCGCCGCGAGGGCTGGGTGATCAACGTCAAGAAGACCCGCAGGATCTACAGCGAGTTAGGCCTGCAGCTGCGCAACAAGCATCCCAAGCGACGGGTTAAGGCCAAGCTTCGCGAGGACCGCCGGGATGCGGCTAGCCCGAACGAAGTGTGGCCGGTGGACTTCGTCCACGACCAGCTCGCCATTGGATCGAAGCTGCGGATCCTGCCGGTGGTAGACACGCGCTTGCGCTACTGCCCGGTGGTGGACCCGCGCTTCACCTATCGCGGCGAGGATGTCGTTCAGACGCTAGACCGGGTGTGTGGCCAGACCGGGTATCCCGGGACGATCCGGGTCGACAACGGCAGCGAGTTCATCTCGCGCGATCTCGACCTCTGGGCCTATGCCAATGACGTCACGCTGGACTTCTCCAGGGCCGGGCGCCGTCTAAACCCTTTTGTTTCGGTGACTTATGCCAAATGGGTCAAAATGCGGCTTTTCAAAAAGGGGGTGTTTTCAGGGGGTTATTGACCCACTTTTGTGCAGTGCATCATTGACCCGCACGGGGATAAACCGCCCCGTTCGATCACGACGGAATTCACAGAACCGGTTCGGGTCGACGCGCGCGGACACAATCCCATGCGCTCAACGGTAGGAGCCCGGTTCATCTCTTCCCTCCATCTGTGCGATCCCCTTCACGATCTGAAGGCCGCGCTGCAGAGACGCATCCGGATGATCCCTCTTTATCGGGAGGTTCTCGTGGGCGACCTTGATGAATCCGAACTGACCGCCCTCCTCGACGAATACCGTGAGGCCCTCGGCGCCCAGGCGGGAGACTTCAAGACCGGTTCGGAGGTCTCCGATCTCATCAGTGTTGTTGATTGCGGACCTTGCACTGCCCGAGGCTCAGCGAGCGAGCCGTGACGGTGCGGCGGAACAGTTCTCGGAATAAGCGAGTGACGGCCCTATCGCAGGTCCGTTCTGGCGGCCGCCCGCCAAGTTGACTGAAAACGAATTTGCCATTCGGCCGGCAAAACGGCCTGGCACTTTCGGTCCTGGTTTGGTGCGGGACTGAAGCCGCTTGCCGGTTCAGCTTTCAACATGGTTCGTCGTAGCCGGATGCAACCGCATATCCATGCGGTTGCGGCGGAAGACTCTATGCGTGCTCCTTTCACGCAGATCATGTCTCGCGAAAGGCTCCGCCGTGCACACCTTCAAGACTGACGGGCTGTGCCACGCGCTTGCAGCCACCCTGCTTGCCGCCGCGATCTCGTCGGCAACATTCGCGCTGCCCGCGAATGAGGATTTGGCGAATGCGTTCAAGATCACAGACACGAACGCGACGGTTTCAGGGACCGTTTCAGGCGCAACATCGGAAAACCGGGAGCCCAAACACGGAACGCCGACCGCCAACATTGACGAGATCGAAGTCTTCCAACGGACGCTTGACCGGCAGGCGCTCATTCAGCTTTCGCGGGCCGCCAAATGCCGCTGACACCGCGGAAAGATCGGACCTTAGACATGACGCCCCTCTCCTTACTCGCCGCCCTTGCTCTGGCATCGCTGGTCACGTCCGCGGCGGTGGGTCAGACGCTGACCACGGGAAACGACATCTTCGTCGGCACGCCCGGACCCGACACGATCCTGGGACTGGCTGGCCATGACACGATCGAGGGCCTGGGCGGGGACGATGATATTCGCGGCAACGCCGGGAATGATCGCCTGGAAGGCGGTCCCGGAATTGACTGGTTGCGCGGCGGGCGGGGCCGTGACGTCCTGCTCGGCGGCGGGTCAGCTGACCGCCTCGCGGGCGGAGATGGCGATGACCGCCTGATCGGCGGCGGCGGCGAGGACGTTCTCGCGGGCGGCAAGGGCAATGACATTCTGCGCGGCGGCGAGGCCTCCGACGAAATGGCCGGAGGCCCCGACGATGACACCATCCATATGGGGCCTGGCCGTGACTTCATGATGGGTGGCGGCGGCGCGGATCGCTTCGTTCTGGAAGAGCCGGCGCATTCGGGGCCTGACGTAGCGCATGCCGATCTGATCATGGGCTTCCGTCCCAACCAGGGCGACCGGATCGATCTTTCGGCCATTGATCCCATCCCGGGCGGAAGTGACGACGCATTTTCCGCCCTCGTGCCCGGGTTTCCGAGCGGTCCGACGCAGCTCGGCTATCTGGTCAATGGCGGCGAGGTTCACCTGATCTGGCATGACGGCAATGGCCAGCCGGCCATCTGGATTCGCATCGAGACGTCGGCCAGCACGATCACAATGAACGACCTCATACCCTGACGCTGCCGAGCGGAATGTCTTGCCAAGTCCGCGTGGCATGGGCTTTGTGACCCGGTAGGGAAACTCCATGATCGACCGGCCTTTACTCTTGGTGGGGCGTATCCTGGCCGCCGTGGCGGCCGCGGGATCGCTTGGGCTGGCCGTTTGGATCGCCGCGCCGCGAGCCGGCTGGCTTGACGCAGAAATTTTGCCGGCACCGGTCTCGGCCAGCCTGCTGATCGAGAATTTTGCCTGCCGGCGCGGCGAGACGCGAACGGTCATCCGGCGCGGCGTCGAGGACGGCTATGCGCCCGGCAATTTCGAACCTGCCCGTCCCGATCGAGCCGGTTCACAGCGGGTCGCGGGCGTCGGATTGCGCGACTATGATGATGCTGACCTGGACCAGGATTTCTTCGACTATTTCGAGCCGCCACGCGATGCCGTTTCGGGCCTGTTCGTAATACGGATGTTCGAAAATGGCAGCAGCGTGAATGACGGTATCGTCATCGGTGACCACGTCACGCTCCGCTCGTCCCGGGCACCGGACCAACAACATGTCTTCCAGACGAACGTATGGTCCCTTCGTTCAGACCCGCGATGGTCGAATTCGGGCGATGTCTACAGTATCGACATTGCCGATCTGCGTCTTCAGAACGGGACCAGCCTGCTCGACCACATCCGAGACGCGGACATGTCAGGCATTGTCGATGTCGTCATCGCGGATGATACGGCGGTCGACTTCATGGCGTTGGCGATTTGTTCGCCGCCCGTGACGCAGTCGGGCCTGTCATTCTGGTATGAACCGCAGGGACACGACCCGTCGAGCGGGCCGGTGGTACGCGCGACCTGTTATCCCGGCGAAGACGTAGCGGCGTTCTGCAATCCCTTTGTGGGCAATACACCTTGCGGCACCGAACTCCCGATCGCTTGCTTTCGTCCAACGAACGCTCGATCCCCGGATTTCGAGGCGATCGGCCTGCCGCGTCATTCTGTGCGCGATTGGACGGGCGGGGATTTTGCCCTGACCACGCCGGTCCCCGCCAACCGCTTCGCGAACCGCGGCGATGCGGATGCTTACTGCCGCGCAGAGTTTGGCGAAGAGTGGCGGGTGGCGGACTGGCACCTCAACGGGCGCGGATTTGATTTCTTTGCGACGGGACCTGCCGATTATGAAGGCCGGGTCTGGATTGACATTCGCGATCAGCCTTATGCGACCTGCTGGAGGGGCGAGTGATCGGTGCGCAGCCAAGGATTGCCATTGTCGAGGATGACGACGCGCTGCGGCTGTTTCTGGCGGGCATCATCGAAAACAGCAGCGAGTTCGCGCTGGCCTTCGTCTGTGGCACCAGGGCGGAAGCCTGCGAAGGCCTGCGGGAAGGCGGCGTCGACTTGTGCCTCGTCGACCTTGGACTGCCTGACGGAAGCGGCGTCGACGTAATCCGCGCGGCGAAGGCGGGCGGCCAGACCCGGGCGCTGGTCCTTAGCGTACTCGGCGACCGCGTGACGGTCATGCAGGCCCTCGCCGCGGGTGCGGATGGATACCTTCTGAAAAGCGGACGTCCGGACATCATCCTGAAGGAAATCCGTGAAACCTTGTCCGGAATGGCTCCCGTGAGCCCACAGGTCGCAGCCTATCTCGTGGACCTCGTGCGGCCGTCCCCGAGCTCACAATCGAGCGGTCAACCGGAATTGTCCGAGCGGGAAGTCGCGGTGCTGGAGTTGTTCTCCCGCGGCATGTCCTATCGCGAGACCGCCGAACTTCTCGCAATCTCCGTCAACACGGTCAGCGATCATGTCCGGAAAATCTATAGCAAGCTGAGTGTTCATTCGCGCAATGAGGCTGTGTTCGAAGCCCAGTCGCTGGGACTGATCGGGGCGCGCGCCGGGGTCAGACCGGAACCGAAACCCGAATGACCCAACCGGTACCGGCTTCGTAGCCAGCGGCAAACTGTCCATTCAATGCTGCCACACGGTTCGCCATGTTGCGCAGCCCGTAGGCGGGCCGGTCTGAACCGACAGTCCGACACACGGCTTGCGAGCCATTGTCGGAGACGGAAAAGGTCAGCATGGCGCCAATTGCCGGAGCCTCAAACACGAAGTCCGCGCGGTCGGCATCGGAATGGCGCACGATATTGCTGGCCGCTTCCTGCAGGATGCGAAGCAGGTTCAGGACCGCTTCCGCGCCCAGGGTCGGCAAACGGTCTCGTGGGGGTTGGGACCAGTTCAGGGTGATGCCGGACACTTCGAACATCGGCCGGATCCTTGTTTGCAGCGTGCTCAGCGCGGCGGCGAGCGACTGGTCCGCATGATCAAGCGAATCGATCATCAATCGCATGTCGTCGAGATTGTCCTCG
Source organism: Hyphobacterium vulgare (assembly GCF_042643335.1). Taxonomy (NCBI): domain Bacteria; kingdom Pseudomonadati; phylum Pseudomonadota; class Alphaproteobacteria; order Maricaulales; family Maricaulaceae; genus Hyphobacterium; species Hyphobacterium vulgare. Next base: position 345,537 of record NZ_JBHRSV010000028.1, on the reverse strand, counting down.
AGAGCGGTCTCGACGCGATCAAAGGAAACCTTTCCGGAGCGGACTTCCGCGAGCAGGGAAAGAAGACTACCGCCGAGTCCATCATGCATGTCGCGGGCAAACCGGGCGCGCTCCTCGAGCACTGCCCGCTTGCGGATTTCCGCTTCCAGGGTTTTGGCCTGCCGCGCGATGACTCCCTGCTGGTAGGAGATGATCTCGCCGCGTTGCCGAAAATGCCGGATCAGATCCACAATGAGGCGCGCAGCCCCGGGAAGCGCGCCGAGCAGGACCAGAACCAGGCCTGTCATCGCCATCGCCAAGGCACCTGAATCGAAAAGGGCAGGCCAAGGCGAGAGCGAAGGCAGGAGCGCGGTGGTCAACACGGCACCAAAAGCGAACGCGAAACAGAACAAGGCGGCCAGCCGGATCGGTTCGAACCGCCTCACCCTGTCCTTGATCGTTGTCAGTAACGCGATTGCCGGGACGAGTGCCAGCCAGCGCACCGCGCTCCACTCGAGATCGGACAAGGCCGAAACAGATGCAAAGGCCTGTGGAGCGCCTGCCACGCCCGCCGCCAGGCACAGGCTGGCCACGACAATGTGTCTTGGGTTGGCGGTATGCGCAAACGCGCCCAGGAGTAGCGATGTCAAGGCCAGCGACAGGATCGCGACGAACAGGCGTGCCGCGTCCGTCATAGGTCCGAAAAGGCGGACCCGAGCTGCGGCGGTACCGGATTCTGCGAAAGCCACAAGCGGCGGTGTCAATGCCGGCCGGTCGGGTTGAATTACGACCAGGCGATCGGAACCGTAAGAGAGATATCCGGGCGGAAGCGGGTGCGTCCGAAAGCCGCCGTGGGAAGCCGCGCCAGCGTCCAGCAAAATGCCATTGACGAAGATGCGCGCTTCCGGGGGCAAGCCGCCGGTTACCAATGTTCGTGTTGTGCCCGAAAGGTCCTGGGACGCGGTCGACTGAATCCAGCCGGGCGCCTGCGCGACCAAGCCGGTCTGGTCGAGCACGGCCGTTGGACCTGGCCGCAGATCGCTGGCTGCCCGGACATCCTCAAACCGGACCGCCGCCCCGGTCAGGAGCGGAAACCAGATGGCGGGCTGCAACAGCAGGAAAACGCCCAGCCCGAAGACCAGCGCCATCATGCGGTGAGAGCGCAGGTCCGGATGTGCAAGCGCCAGCGCCATTCGCTCTTCCCTACACGGACGGGATAGCTTCGCATGGCATTCGTGCGGGGGTTAGCAAAAAGTGCGCTCGGGAGACCGCCAGGATAAGGCGCGACTTCTCCCTCCCGGCACCACAGGATATCAGCCAGGCTGCTTCCGGAATGAGTGAGGCCCGGCGTGATATCGCCGGGCCTCGCCCCTTCGAAGCATTCCGAATTGGTTCTAGTCCGCCGCCCCAGCGCGCCCGACGGTTTCGACGCGGCCGGCGTCTCCTACGGTCTGGGCGATACGCCGCTCGGGATTTCCGCGCCGTGCAACGACCTGATGGCGATAGGACACGTCCGTGTACTCGCATTCACCGCCCGCACGCGGCATTCCGCTGCTGTCGAGCGCACTCCAGGTGAAGCGGAAAGTATACCACTCGCCCACCTGCATTTGCGGGATATTGCCGCCCGGAACCGGGTGCGTCGTCACGCCGGTATTCCAGGCAATCGTCGCCATGCCATGCTGCGATCCGGATTGCGCAGGAAGATTGCCCTGCCCCGCGGCGACAACCTCGACGTCCAGTCGCAGATGGCGAACCGAAGGGTCAAGCGCGGTGAGGTAGTTCAGATAGGCCTGCCACTGATTGCGCCATGCCGTGTCGAGCGTCAGGCTGACATCGTAGGGGGCGTTGAGCCCGCCCTGCGGCGTCACGTGAATCATGGTCAGCGCCGTCTCACGCGTCAGTGGCGGGCAGCAGGTGTCGAGAGATGCGACCGGCTGCGGGCGAATATTCGGATCGATCTGCGGCCGCGGCGTATAGGTCGGGTCGCCGATCGGCCGCGGCGGCTGGCTGCACGGACCTGTTTCGAAGTGCACAAACGCCTCGTCGAAATTGAGATTGTTGTCCATGTCCACGACGAAGGAATAGGTCGTGTTCGCGGTCAGATTCGCCGTGTGATCATTGGGCGTCCACGGGTCATTGCTGGAATTGCCGCCGGGTAGGTTGACAGCATGCTGTGCGACAATTGCTCCGCTCAGCCCCGTGCCCTCGCGTATTTCCAGAGATCCTCGACCTGGACTGTTGTCACGGGTCGAAAAGAAACCGCCATAGCGAACGGCTCCGGTGCAGCGCGGGGTGAATGACTGGTAGAAGCGGTTACTGCCGCGGGCAATGTCCAGATATTGCCGCCAGACACCCGCGCCTGAACCGCTCGCATCGGATTGCGGACCCGGATTGGGGCTCGCGCTCATGGCATAGTTGTAGCCGCCCGGACCATCGACGCGCACGACATTGGGGGCGTCACCGGTGCCCAGCGTCCAGGGCGCGATCGAATGGTTGATGTTGTTGCCGGAATTCGGCGCGACCGGCGTTTCGAAACCCGGATTTTGCAGCTGATTGACCTGCGCGGCCGCGACCGGTGCCAAGGTCGATGCAGCCATAATGCCGAACGCAATGAGCCGTAGTGTCCTGATGGATTCGTTCATATCGAACTCCCCGTCCCGCCGCCGGTCATCCTGGCAGCGTTTCGGATCAGCCTGCTCCCGGCATGCTGAGCTCCACAACCGCATAAATATGCGGTCGCCAGATCGGCGCGCTCCCGGCACGATTTCCCGCTCATAGCGGGTTTTGGGTGTGCGGAGCGGAGCGCTTCGCACCCCAATCCTCGCTTACCTCAATTCACGGGTGTCGATCATGGCGGGACGGCTGATTGCGAATGGAGTGGTCGACCCAGACCGGCGGTTTGGGAACGGGCTGTTGTCTGCGTCCCTGCTTGCAGCTTTTCTCTGGCTTGTCCCGGCGGGAATGGTGTGGGGGCAGAGCGACGCGCAACCCGAGGGACCGGGCAATGCGCCGGAATATTTCGCACAACGCGGCGGAGAGGTGCTGGACGCCGATTTCATTCCGGTTGCCGAAGACGAGACGCAATCGGAACCCTTGCCGGATGTCTACAACCCGCAAGACTATCTCGGCGGACCGGAAATCAGGATGAATTCGACGCTCTCCGGACCTCAGGACGACGCACGTGCGGCTGAGCTTGAGGGAGGTGGCTTTGCCGTCGTCTGGATGGATCGAAGCCTCGCACAGCCCGATCCGTCAGGCTGGGGAATACGCGCCCGGATTTTCACCGCTGACGGAACGCCCGCGGGTGCCGATTTCATCGTCAACTCTGCTACCGGGCCAATTCCGGATGTCGGCGGCGACCAGGTCGGCCCCGATGTCGCCGCGCTCGCCGACGGCGGGTTCGTGATCGCCTGGCGGTCCATCGCGCGAAACCAGATTCTGGGACGGACCTTCGATGCGGCCGGTGCTGCCACGTCCAACACGTTCCGGATCTCCGACACGAATGACACGTATGACATTCCACGCATCGCCGGGCTTACGAACGGGGATTTCACCGCCGTGTGGTCGGCGCGGTCTCCCGGTGATGGAAGTTTCAGTGGGATTCGCGCCCGGATTTTCGCTCCGGACGGGACGGCACGTGGAGCGAGTTTCACGGCCAACAGCATCACGGGAGGATACCAGATCCTGCCGGATGTCGCTGCCTTGACGGGGGGTGGATTCGCGGTCGCGTGGAACGATAACGACACAATTCGTGCGCGCGTTTTCTGGGAGGACGGGAGCCCACTGGCGCCCGATCAGACCGTGAATCCGACTTCATCACTCCGCAGCCGAAGCGGCCTGCCGCCCACGATCGACCCGCTGACGTCTGGCGGATTCGTCGTCACCTGGTCGGCCAACATCGGCGTGATGACCCACCAGTTTGACGCGTCAGGCGGATCGGTGACGACGGCGGGCGCCATCGTCAATCAGGCTCCGAGCTCAAATGCCAGCCTGCCGGAAGCGGCCGGTCTGGCGGACGGCAATTTCGCTCTTGTCTGGCGCGCCGATCATTCAATTCCAAGCTTGTCCTATTCACCGGCCGACGTCGGCGGGCGGGTCATCGACCCGGCGAACACGCCGGTCAGCGCGGTGTTCGCGGCCAATCCGGTTCGCAGCGGCGATCAGATCTCGCGCTTCGCGACGCGGCTTGGAAACGGCTTTCTTGTCGTGTGGACGACGGCCAGTGGAGACATTTCCGGCCGCATATTCACCTCGACGGCGACGCATACGCTGACCATCTTTTTCCCCGGAACCCGTCCGGGGCGTGTTCATGACCTTGCGAACGGGATCGATTGTTCCACGGATTGCGTCATCCAGCTGCCGGTCGGGGCGGCGCTTTCGTTGACGCGAACCACCTCCTCGGGGAACAGCTTTTTCACGGGATGGATGGGCGACTGTAGCGGGTCGGCCCCGACTTGTGCCGTAACGCTCGATCAGGATCGCATAATTGGTGCGCGGTTCTTCCCGACCATCTCGATCACGGCGCCTTCCGGAACGCCCGTGCTGAATCCGACCGATCCGGTGACGGTGGAGTGGACAGGCGGCGATCCGCTGGCAAACGTTCTGATCCGGGCAGTTCATTTTCCAAGTTCGGTCAATCCCAACAACTGGCAGATTTCATCTCCCTGGAAGCAGTCGACCAATGACGGCACCGAGACCTTTCCGCGTCCCGTGATCGTGCTGCCGCAGTCTTTCGATTGCTCGCGGCTCTACCGGTTCAGCATTCAGGGAACCAACCTGTCTGGAGGCGTGGTAACAGCAACCCGTGGCGGCGCTTTCCGCTTTGCCTGCCCGCCTTCAGCCGTGCCCGACCAAATCACTCTTGGTGAGGACGACGGACTGACCGACCTGTCGGCTTCGCTCCTGTCCAATGACATCGGAACCGGCCTGACACTCACCGGTCTCACGAATTTCAACGGGTCTGCGCCGACCGGCGTTTTCCCGCCGCTCAACCTCGCCAATGGCGTTATCAGCATCGAACCCGGCGGGTTCTTCAACTTTCTCGCCGCCGGGGAAAGCGAGCTGATTCAGTTCAGCTACGAGATCGCCGACACCGCGGGCGGCCAGGCAACCGCCCTCGCCTCGGTCTGGATCGACGGGGTCAATGATTCCCCGTCAGCAAGCGATGACGCGGTCGACGTGAACCGCGACGACGCGGCGACCGACCTGACACAGCTGTTGCTGCAGACCGACGACGATCCGGACACGAATGATGTCGTCACCATCTCGGCGATCGACACGACCGGAACCGTCGGACTTGCCGCCTTCTCGAACGGCACGGTCACCTATGATCCCAATGGCGCGTTCGACACGCTGACCGCTGGTCAGACCGCGACCGACAGTTTCACCTATACGATCAGCGATGGTCAGGGCGGCAGCGACACCGCGACGGTGACCGTCACAGTCCACGGGACCAATACGCCACCGACCGCAAATCCCGACACGTTGGGCGTGGGGTCAAACCCCTTCACGGCTCTCGCCGATTTCCAGGTCAACGAGACGTCCGCGAAGGACCAGCTCTTCCCGGATCTCGCAACACTTTCGAACGGCAATTTCGTCGTCACCTGGATCGACTATTTCAATTCGGACGCCGTGTTCAACGACGGCTTCGCCCGCTATCGGATCTATAATCCCGACGGCGCGCCGTTGACCGGTGAGCTCGACGCCCATCCCGATGCCGGGAATGTTGACCGGGCGCGCATCGCCGCGCTCGCCGGTGGCGGCTTCGTGATCGTTTGGCAGCAGGCGGGTGGAACGCCGCACGACAATTGGGGCTGGGGGATACTCGCGCGCGTGTTCGACACTCACGGCACCGCGGTGAGCGGTATCATCCCCGTGAACAGCTGGATCACCAACGACCAGTTCGAACCCGATGTCGCCGCACTGTCAGACGGCGGTTTTGCGGTCTCCTGGAGCGATATCAGCATTGAGAGCCCGGACAGCGAATCCGCAGCGATCACGTCGCGGCGGTTCACGGCGGACGGGACGCCTGTCGGAGCGAATGAATTCCAGGTCAACACGCATGAGGCAGGTCAACAAAGCGCCAGTTCGATCGCCGGGCTGATGGCCGGAGGTTATGTGATCGCGTGGACAAGCGACGACGGCAATGCCGTTCGGACGCACTACCGGTTGTTCGAGGCCGACGACACGCCGCGAACGGCGGAACTGCCCTTCGATCAGCCGAGCGATCCCTCGCCAGGCGTCCCGCATCTGGCGCCGCATTCATCCGGCGGCTTCCTGCTGACGCCTGCCGTCAGTTCAACGTCTGCAACGACTCGCGCAGCGCTATACACATCGGCGGGCGTCTATGCGGGGACGGAATACTTCACGACCCCGGCGACCGCGTCGCATAGCATGTCTTTCATCACCGAACTGGCCGGCAACGAGGTTCTGATCGTCTGGGCAGGGAATGGCGACGACATTGCGAGCCAGATATTCGACACGTCAGGCAGTCCCGCCACGAGTATGGAGATCGTCAACACGACTGTGACCGGGCAGCAGGCCTATCCCGCTTCGACTGCACTGCATCACGGAGGATATGCCGTCGCCTGGACCGATTTCGAAGGCAGCGCGCCCGATCTCGACCAGGCGTCGGTCCGGATGCGGGTCTTCCGGCCCGAATCCGGGTGTCCAGCGAACGCGGTCTATTCCGTGTCTGGCGATCCCGACGAGCGCGTAAATGAATATACGACCTATCAGCAACGCTTCTCGCGACTCGCCGCGCTCGACGCCGGCTTCGTTGTGGTCTGGGAGGATCTTGTCAGCACGGACGGGGCGATTGAACCGCGCGAGATTGTCCGAGCGCGAATCTATCAATCAGACGGATCACCGTTGACGGGCGAATTCGTCGCGACTGTGAACACGGCCGGAGCCCAGTTCAATCCGGACGTCGCACGGCTCGCAGACAACCGTTTCGCGGTTTCATGGGAGGACGAGTCCGACGGCTCGATCCGGGCTCGGATATTCTTGGCTGACGGCACGCCGGCGACCGGCGACTTGCAGGCAAACACCTCCACTGACGGGCGCCAAGTCCTGGCCAGCATTGGCGCGCTCGAGGATGGCGGATTCGTCGTCGCCTGGGGCGATGCCTCGCATCCCGGCGGTGACCCGAACGATCTGGTGCTGGCGCAGCGCTTCAATGCCGCAGGCGCGCATGTCGGCGGGGAATTCCGCGTCAACGAAACCGACGCCGGCGAAAACACGCTGACCGAGCTACGGCCGAACGTGATCGGTCTGTCCGGGGGCGGTTTCGCGATCAACTGGGTCGGGCGCCACACCACCGGCGCCGATACGGACGACCGCTCGGTCCGCAGCCGCGTCTACAATGCGGCCGGCGTTGCGCTGGGCGGGGAGACCGTCCTCAATACCACCACGGTGTCGGCGCAGGGTTTCCCCGGCGGGGAGGCCTACGGTCCCGGCTTCGTTTCGGCCTGGGCCGACTTCAGTCGGCTGGGCGGCGACGCGTCGGGAGACCAGGTCCGCATCCGGCAGTTCAATTCCGATGGTTCGCCGCGCACCAGCGAAGTGAGAGCCAACACCACGCTTTTCGGAAATCAGACCCATCCGCGTGTCGCGGTGATGCCCGACGGTGGTTATGTCGTCGTCTATCAGGACGGGACGACGACTGTCCGGGGCCGCTATGTGAACGCGGATAACCAACCGGTCGGCAGCGATTTCATCGTGATGACCGACCCCCAGGTCCACGCCCAGATCGCAGATGTCGCCGCGCTTGACGGCGACCGGTTCGTCGTGACCTGGACTGAATCCGTGCCGGGTGCGCCTTTCCCGGGGGACACGAATGTCCATGTCCGGGTTCTGACCGGCACTTGCACGCCGCCCGAACTTTTGGTCGCGGAAGGCGCGCCGGTGGACATTCCGGTCCAGCTGGCCAATCAGACGCACCTTCTCGACCTGTTGTCGAACGACACCGATGCCGACGGAGACACGCTCAGTTTCGTCCGCATCAACGGGCTCGCCATTCAGACCGGCACGCCGTTCGTTCTGCCTTCCGGAGCGATCCTGACGCTTGAGAGCGGACAGTTGCGCTACGATCCGCGTCCTGCCGCCTATGCGATCGCGCTGGGTGACGGCGATGTGGATGACGACAACTTCACGTATACGATTACCGACGGCAGGGGCGGGTTCGCCTCGGCCGATGCGCGTATCTGGATTACCGGAGTCAATGACGATCCGACGGCGTCCGCGGCGTTCGTGTTTACCAGTGAAGACTCCGGTGAAATGGATCTCACGCCCTGGCTCACAGGCGCGGGCACCGATCCGGACGGCGATACACTGACAGTTTCGGCGATCGATACCGCAGGAACGACCGGCCTTGTGACATTGACTGCAAGCGCGTCCGCCGCAGGCGGACGCGGCCCGACCCCCGCGAGCGCAGCCGGATCGACGGTCAGCTATGATCCAGCCGGACGGCTCGATCATCTCGGTGATGGCGAGGTTTTCGAGGATGTGTTCGGCTTCTCGCTGGAGGATCCGTCCGGATCGAGCGCCCCCGGCAGCGCAACGGTCTATGTGTTCGGTCAGAATGACGCCCCGGCGGCAAATGATGACGCGCTCTCGATTGCGGCAACCGCGGCGGCCGTCGACGTGACCGCTCTTCTCCTTCTCAACGACACCGACCCCGACCAGACCGATCTCCTCGAAATCGTTTCGGTCGACATGACCGGAACGATGGGCAGTGTCACTTTCAACGACGCTACAGTCACTTACGATCCGACCGGGGCCTTCGATGCGCTGCAACCCGGGCAGGAAAGCACGGACAGCTTCGCCTACACGCTGACCGACCCTCATGGCGTCACGGCCAGCGCAACCGTCACCGTCACGGTCCGCGCGATCGATGTCACGGATCATGAGCTGACCGTTTCGGCCGAAGGTCTCGGATCCGGAACCGTGACCGCCTTTCCGGCGGGAATTTCCTGCGGCGCCTTGGGTTCCGAATGTTCCGGCACGTTCTCGGCCGGAACGATGGTGATGCTGACAGCGACACCCGAAACGGGCTCGCGCTTTGATGGCTGGACGCAGGATTGCCGAGGCATTGAAGGCGATACCTGCCGCGTCGCCATGACGGAAGCGCGCAGCGTGGGGGCAAGGTTCGCAGCAGAGGAAATCGCGGACGGCCGCATCGTCGCCGCGACTCTGCCGGGCGCCCGGTCGGGTGTGATCGGCGGAACGCCGGTCACCGTGTTCATGAGCGTGGTCAGCCGTCAGTCGACGCCGGCACAAGCGTGTGCGATCGACGCGGGCGACAGCGCCATCACGCTCTCCTATGTACAGGTGGACGGCGCCAATCAGCCCGTCGGCGAAATCAATCCTGTTTTCGATCTGCCGAATGGCGGGATCGCCAGTTTCATCCTGATCCTGACCGGCCTTCAGCCTACGGATGAAGACGGCTTGATCTTTCATCCGCGCGTGATTTGCGACAACGCGGAACTTGCCCCCATCGAGGGCGTGAATTCGGTCTTCCTTACATTCGACTATGCCGACACTCCGGATCTGCTGTCGATCGGCGTGACGCCGTCCGGCGACGGCGTAGTGCGCATTCCGGCCACCGGGAACCGCATCAGTTTCATGTCGGCCGCGGCGGTGAATATCGGCGCGGGCGATGGCTCTGCCGGGGCCGGTCAGGCGACCGTTACGGTCAGCGTCGACACCGGGGCCGCCGTGTTGCCCGTCACGCTCGAAGTCTGCGAAACCCCATCGACGGGAGGATGCATCACCCCGCGCGGGACAGACACGGTCTCAACCGTATTTGACGCGAACATCGCAAAATTCTTTGCCGTTTTCGTTCGGGCGGGCGAAGGCGCGAACATTGCTTTCGACCCCGCCAATGCCCGGGTCTTCCTGCGCTTCGTTGATGCAAACGGCGTGACGCGGTCGGCAACCAGCGCAGCCATCTCTGCGCCGCTCCCTTCAGATCAACCCGTTGCTGCCCCAACAGCGGGCCGCTGGAGCGTACTCCTCCGTCAGGATACGGGCGATTGGCCCAGCCTCAGGCGGGCGTCCCTCTACGTGTTCGAGGATGGAACCGCGCTGCTCGATGACGGCGAGACCATCATATTGCACAGCGTCGAGCGCATCGAAGCCTTGCCGGGCTTCTCGCGCTTCGCCTTCACGGGTTTCGAGGGCATCGCCGACGATCACGCGATCCGCGCTGGTGATGCGCTCGACGATCAGCCGGGGGCCTTCTGGGGCGTCCGCGACGCGCGCAGCGACCGTCCGGCTCGCTGGGCCGATATTGCAGGGGATTACGGCAGCCTGCGGATCGGGCAAGACGGTTCGATCTCGGGGACGCTCGCGGGGTGTATCGTCAGCGGAACGGGGCGGTCACCGGAGCCGGCGGCGCCGGGCCTGCTCGAAGCGCGGGTCAGTCTGATGGGCTGCGTCAATTCGGGCAGCTACCGGGCCGTGGCCGACTTGCCGGCCAATGACCGTGACCGCCCGCGCCTAGTTGTCGCCAATGGCGAAACCGGTTGGGTCCTAAACGGAACGCGATAAACAATTCGGACCTTGACAGTGGAAACCCCCAATGAGCCGGTTAGCCGCCAACTGGTGAAACCTGATTGCTCGCGCATTTGAAATGCGAGCCTGTCGTACGGATGCACTGTTGCCTGACGCCGGAACGCCGGGACCGGGCGTTTCCCGGCGTGACAAGTCGATGCGCCGGGTGGCCTCCCCGTATCTTCGAGGGATTCTGGCGCGCTGCAGACTCGCCTGCCGAGCGATTCCGGTTGTTTGCAGACGCCAGATGACGTGTCGTAGACGCATGAAAGCGCGCGAACGGTCGTATGCGGTACGGGTGGTGTGCAGGGAATGTGGCTATTCCACATTCCGGACGGGCTGCGCCAACGTTCGCACCGCTTTCAGTCGACCTCGGCCTACCTGCCGGCATTGCGGGCCGGAGCAGCTCTTGCGGTTCGAGATTCTTCCCGAGGAAACACCAGCCCTCGATGGCCGCATCCAGGGCCGCGCCTGATACGCTCTTGGTTTCCGTGCGCCACGCCGAATGGGTCAATTTCGATCCCGTAGTCGTTTGATATTATTGGGATTTTTGAGTTGGATGGTGCCCAGGGCCGGAATCGAACCAGCGACACGCGGATTTTCAATCCGCTGCTCTACCAACTGAGCTACCTGGGCATCCGGTGCGTGCAGGCAGGACACGAAGCACCCCGCCGCCAGTTGGAGCGCGGTTTATAGAGAGGCGCGGCGCGCCTGTCCACGGGCCAAAATCACTTGTTTTCACCGTCCTCGCCGGAGCCGTCCGCGCCGGGCGGCAGGTCGGCGGGATCGACCGGATCACCGGGGATGGCGTAGTCACCCCGGAACCAGTGGCCGAGATCGATATCGGCGCAGCGCTTCGAACAGAAGGGCCGGTAATCCGAGACGGTGGGCTTCCGGCAGATCGGACAGCGGGCGGCGGGGATGGTCTTGTCACTCATCATTTCGAGGATACGTCGAACCGGTCACGCGACCAGGTGTCAACCGTCTGAACGGCAAAGCGCGGACCGATGCGTTCGGTCAGCGCCTCGCGCCAGGCGATAGGCTCGGCCTCCAGCCAGGCGGCAATCGCCGGCGCGACCTTCAGCGTCAGCTGGCGGCGGCGATCCGACCGGCCCTCGGATTCGAGGCGGCGGATCGCGTTCAGGGCCAGCGTTTCGTCGCTCGGCTGACCGTCCGCGCCGTTGAGCAGTTCTGCGAGCGAACGCCCGGTGCGCTGGCGCGCCAGTTCGACGATGCCGAAAGGCGAGATCGGCGCGATATCGATCCGCGCCGGATCGTGCTTCACGGCGGCTTTCAGCACCTGCTCGACACCAAGCCGGTCCTTGCGGCCCTGCATGTGGACGAAGTCGATGGCGATGACGCCGCCCAGGCCCCGCAGGCGGATCTGGCGGGCGGCTTCCCTGGCGGCGGAGCGGTTGAGGTCGGCGGCGATGCGTTCGGCCCCGCCCTGCCCGGTGCGCCCGGCCAGGTCGACATCGATTGCGGTCAGGGCCGCAGTCGGTTCGATGATCAGGCGCCCGCCGCCGGGAATGGCAACTTCGCGCGAAAGCGCTTCGTCGATCGCCTCGGCGATGTCGATGCGGACCTCGTCGGCCCAGCGGGCTTCGGCATCCTGAAAGCGTGCCGAAACCCGTTCGGCGAGCGGGGCGGCGTCCTCGATGAGGCGCGGCGCTGAGCCGGAGTATTCGCCTTCCTCACGCGCCAGGGTCGGTCCCTTGCCGGCATGGGCTTCGCGCGTGACGCGGACGGGAAGCGCCGCGCCTTCGTGCAGGCCGGCGGGGCGGCCTGCCCTGCCGAAGGGCAGGAAGCCTGCCTCGCCGACACCGAGATCGACGAAGGCGGCATTGAGGCGTGCATCGATGGTGCGGATACGCCCGAGATAGAGCGCGCCGGCGCGGGCGCGCAGCCCGGCCTCGCTCCAGCGCTCGATGTGCAGTTCGACGATGCGGCCATTGTCGGCCAGCGCGACCCGGGTTTCCCCGATGGCGTCCTCGACGGCGACGATGCGGCTCATATGCTGGCTCCGTGGACCGGGAAGCCGGCGCCCTGCAGGAGGTTCACCGTCTCGTGCAGCGGCAGTCCGATAATGCCGGAGGGCGAGCCGACGATCTGGACGATGAAGGCTTCAGCCATGCCCTGGAGCGCATAACCGCCCGCCTTGCCCCGCCACTCGCCGCTGGCGAGATAGGCACGGATTTCGGTCTCCGAGAGACGCTTGAACCTGACCCGGGATTCGCTGACCCGCGCGGTGATCTGGCCGGACGGTGCGCGTACCGCCACCCCGGTCCAGACCCGGTGATTGCCGCCCGACAGGCGGCGCAGGCAGTCTTCGGCCTGTTCGACGGTCTCGGCCTTGGGCAGGGTCCGGCGGCCCTGGGCGACGACGGTGTCAGCGGCCAGCACGAAGGCGTCGCGGTCCGGACAGGCGTCAGCCTTGCCGTGCGCCAGGCGCAGGGCAATGTCCCGCGGGGTTTCTCCGGGAATTTCGGATTCGTCGATGTCGCTTGGGAGAACCGCGTCCGGCACGATGCCGATGCGGTCCAGAAGCTGCAGGCGGCGCGGCGAGGCGCTGGCCAGTATCAGGCGCGGCTTCGTCATGACGCGCTCGCGCCCCAATCCGGCCGTGCGTTACTTGAAGCGATAGGTGATACGGCCCTTCGTCAGATCGTAGGGCGTCATTTCCACGAGCACCTTGTCACCGGCGAGGACGCGGATGCGGTTCTTGCGCATCTTGCCCGCAGTGTGCGCGATGATTTCGTGATCGTTTTCGAGCTTCACCCGGAAGGTGGCGTTCGGCAACAGCTCGGTCACCTCACCGGGAAACTCCAGAAGTTCTTCCTTCGCCATGCGGCTCCTCTTTAGACAACGCAAACGACGCGGAATCGCTCGGTCGCGTCCGCGGTGGCGGCTATATAGGGACTAAAGGGGAAAACGTCGAGTGCGCTTGACCGGTTCCGGGCGCAACGGGTCAGGCGACAGCGCGGCGGTGCAGCGCCCCGATCAGGGTGAAGAGCCGCCGGGCGGTCTCGAAATCGACGTCGATCTTGCCCTTCAGACGTTCGCGCAGCAGTTCCGAGCCTTCGTTGTGGACACCGCGGCGGCCCATGTCGATCGCCTCGATCTGTGCCAGCGAGGCGTCGCGGACCGCCTCGTGATAGCTGTCGCAGATCATGAAGTAGTCCTTGAAGACACCGCGGAACGGTCCCATCGAGAAGACATGCGCCTTCAGGCTCTCGCCGTCGAGATTGCGCACGTCGATGATCAGGCGCCCGTCCTCGATCGCCAGACGCACACCATAGGGGCCTTCCGGCGCACCGTCGGGCGCGAAGTAATTGCTGTCCAGCAGGTCGCTGACCGCCACGCGCCGCTCGTGGTCGGCCTGTCCTTCCCCGGCGGCATTGAAGCCGGCCAGTTCGATCGACGCGATGCAGAAGGTCTCGCTCATGCGCCGCGTCCTTCGTGATCGGGGCGGGCCACCGCGCGCCAGGGCTCCGACACGTCCGCCAGCAGCAGATCGACGCATTCGACCTCGATCCGGATCCGGCCGCCACCGGACAGATCGACGCGCAGCGCGCCGCCGGGCGCCTCGCCGGTCTCGAAGACCAGGGCGAGGACGGAGACCACCGCACCCGGCGCGTCCTGTTTCACGCGCGACGCCTTGACCGAGGTCACGCTGCCGATGTCGAGGGCGGAGCGCACGCGCCAGCCCGGGCCGCGCTTGCCGTCTTCCCAGCGGTAGCGGTTCACAACCAGGGTGAAGCGCCGCGCCCGGCGGTCCCATTTGATGTCGCCCAGCTGCGCCACGGCATCCTGCAAGGCAGCCGAGATGATCTCCACCTCGTCCGGCTCGCCGGCAATCAGTCTCAGGGGTTTGCGCACCCTATTCCCTCTTACTCTTCCGGCTTCCGCTCGATCTGCGCACCGCAGGCCTTCAGCTTGTCTTCCAGCCGTTCGAAGCCGCGATCAAGATGGTAGACGCGCCCGATAATGGTTTCACCCTCGGCCATCAGCCCGGCGATGACGAGGCTGACCGAGGCGCGGAGGTCCGTCGCCATCACCGGCGCGCCGCGCAGCGCCTTGACCCCGCGCACCACGGCCTCGTTTCCGCGCACCGTGATGTTCGCGCCCATGCGGGCCAGTTCCGGGGCATGCATGAAGCGGTTCTCGAAAATCGTCTCGCGGATGATCGAGGTGCCGTCCGCCCTTGTCATCAGCGCCATGAATTGCGCCTGCAGATCCGTCGGGAAACCCGGATAGGGCCGGGTTTCGGCATCGACGGCGGCCACCGGATGGCCGTTGCGGTCGATCTCGATACCGCCTTCCACCGGGGTCACCCTGATTCCTGCCGCGCGCATCAGCTTCCACAGCGCTTCATTGTGTTCGGGCACGGCGTCCTGCAGCACGACCGTGCCGCCCGCCGCCGCGGTGGCCAGGGCATAGGTGCCGGTCTCGATCCGGTCGGGAACGACGGCGTGATCGGCGCCGGACAGCCGCTCGACACCGGTGATGTGGATGGTCGACTGGCCGGCATTTTCCACCTTCGCGCCCATCGCGTTCAGGCAATGCGCCAGATCGGCGATCTCGGGCTCGCGGGCGGCGTTCTCCAGCACGGTTTCGCCCTTGGCGAGCACCGCGGCGAGCATGGCGTGCTCGGTGGCGCCGACAGAGACGAAGGGGAAGGCGATCCGCGCACCCTTGAGGCCGGATTTCGCCGCGGCGACGACATAGCCCTCTTCCAGCTCGATCGACGCACCGAGCTCGGTCAGGGCCTGCAGGTGCAGGTCGACGGGCCTGGCACCGATGGCGCAGCCGCCCGGCAGCGAGACGCGCGCGCGGCCCTCGCGGGCGAGAATCGGGCCAAGCACGTTGAAACTCGCGCGCATCTTCCGGACGAGGTCGTAGGGGGCCTCGGTCCGCGCCAACGTTTCGGCGTGCAGGGTCATCGTGCCGTTCCCGGTCTCGACCGACGCGCCGAGATGGGTCAGCAGCACAGTCAGGAAGCGGGTGTCGGCCAGGTCGGGCATGCGCGACAGATTCAGCTTCTGATCGGTCAGCAGTGCCGCCGCCATCAGTTTCAGCGCCGAATTCTTGGCCCCGGAGATCGGGATCCGCCCGTTCAGCCGTGCGCCGCCTTCGATATGTATCCGGTCCATGAAATATCCTGTTCGCTGCCGCCCTTGCCCGGCGGACACTCAAACGCGGGAAAGCGGCGTCAGTTCGACGGTTTTTCGGGTTTCGCGGCAGCTTTGCGGCGGCGGAGGTTTGCGCGTAATGCTTCAGCCAACCGGTCCTCGCGGCTCGGTTCGCCCTTCCTGCCCTTCGGCGGGGTCTTGCCAGTCTTCATGCCAGCGTGATGGGGGCGTGTGCAGTTGCAGTCAAGCCGCTCTTGGCGAGCGGCGGGGGTTGCGTTATACGCCCGTCTCCCGAACGGGTATGCCGCAGTAGCTCAGTGGTAGAGCGCGTCATTGGTAATGACGAGGTCGAGAGTTCAATTCTCTCTTGCGGCACCAGTTCTTTTGCTGTCCTCCCTCGCTCCGCTCGGTCGGGCGCGCCGGCAGCCCCCTCACCGAACTTCACCGCTCGAAACCGGCGCTGAGATGCAACGCCGAGAATTCCTGAGCCAGTCCCCAATCCCATCCGGGCTTTCGGGCGCGCCGGCAGCCCCCTCACCAAGCCGATCCGCCCGAAACCGGCGAGTTTGTCGCTGTCCTCCCTCGCTCCGCTCGGTCGGGCGCGCCGGCAGCCCCCTCACCCAGCTTCGCCGCTCGAAACCGGCGCTGAATTTTCAGCACCCGGCAGGTGACGTTTCCGCGCGTCCCGTTAGCATGCGCGCATGACCTTCTTTCCCACGATCGAGCCCTATGAGACCGGCCGCCTCGCCGTGTCCGGCGGGCATCAGCTCCATTACGAGCGCAGCGGCAAGAAGGGCGGTGTGCCCGCCCTGATGCTGCATGGCGGGCCGGGGTCGGGCTGTACCGCCGATCATCGCCGGCTGTTCGATCCGGAGATTTTCGACACGCTGCTGCTCGACCAGCGCGGGTCCGGGCGCTCAACGCCGCTGGCCGGCCTTGCGCACAACACGGCGCAGGATCTCGTCGCTGACATCGAGGCGCTGAGGACGCATCTCGGGATCGACCGCTTCGTCGTGTTCGGCCCGTCCTGGGGCTCGACGCTGGCCCTGCTCTACGCCGAGACCCATCCCGATTCGGTCCGGGGCGTCGTGGTGGAAGGCATCTTCACCGGCACTCCGGGCGAGCTCGACTGGTGGCTGTCGCCCCATGGTGTCGCGCGGATTTTCCCGGACGTGCGCGCCGACCTGCTGACGCATGTGCCGGAACGGTTTCACGACGCCGCGTCCGGCGATCTGATGGCCTGGTACATGGATGCGATGGCGGAAGAGTGGTCCGGGGGCGCGCCGGTGCTCGACCGGCTGGGCGATCCGTCGGCGTCAATTGCGGATTTGCGCGCCTCGCCGCTCTATCGCTGGACCGAATACGAGGAGCGGCTGTCCTATCTCGAAAAATCACCCGAGGCGGCGCGGGACTCGATGGCGGCGCGCGGGCGCGGCTATGTCGCCACGCATTCGCTGATCGAGGCGCACTATTTCACGCATGACTGCTTTCTGGAGCCCGACCAGATCCTGCGCGATGCCGGGCGGGTGAAGGACGTGCCGATGCACATCGTCCAGAGCCGGTATGACATGGTCTGCCCGGCCGGGACGGCTCTGGCGCTCGCTGCAGCCTGTCCACATGCGGACTTTACGATGATCCCGGTCAACGGCCACGCCATGACCGATGCGGTGCGGCCGACGGTGATCGCGGCGATCCGGGGGATGGCTGAGCGGTAGTACTTTCAGAATGACGTTCCCCGGTTTCGCGAAGCGAAGACCGGGGCCCGGAATGGATCCCGGATCGTCCTGACGGGCGTCCGGGAAACGTCAATTGAGATGTTGATGGGGTCCCCATGAAAATGGGGACCTGAAGCATGTACCCGGTTTCGGATTCCCGCATTCGCGGGAACCCCGGAGAAAGGGGAAAGCTCACCCCACCCCGCTCCCCTTCAAGGGGAGGGCAAATAGGAGTTTTGCGTGCGAGACCCTACCGCCGCCAGTTCGGCGGCGTCGCGCGGTCGCCGAACCACCACAGCGTCGCCGCCGTCGCGGCGAAGGCGATGTTGGCGATGAAATAACCGATGAAGTCGCCCTGCGCTTCGGGCGTCAGATAGCGTTCGGCCTGCCCCTCCATCACTGCGAAGAAGACGATGAGGTAGAGCAGCCAGAGGAGCGGCGTCAGGATCGGCCGGACCAGGGCCCGGACCGCCTCGACCCAGGGGTAGCTGGCGCGGATCGCGGTTTCGGCTTCCAGGCTGGCTTGCAGGCCGGCGTATGACGCCTGCCGCCGGTCCGCTTCTGCGGCGCGCGCGGCCGCCTGATCGGCTCTTGCAGCCTCGGCCTGCGCCATTTCACGCTCATGCGTCCAACGTTCCCGCTCCTGCGCGTGGTCCTGCCGCCGCTCGAAAAAGCCGGCGACCCGCCCGATCGCGGTCCCGAGCACGCCAAGCGCTCCGCCGGTGACGGCAGACGCTCCGAAATCGATCAGTTCGCTCATGGGTCAAAGCTCCGCGCTGATGGAAATGTGAGCGGCCGAGTCGAGCGCGCGCAGCATCATGGCGTCCGCCGTGATGGTGTCGGTCGTCGCGGTCTGAAGCACGGCCAGCCCGGAATTGAGGGTGAAGACGGTGAGACTGTCGACCGCCGCGTCACCGGGGGTCAGTTGCAGGCTCCCGCCCCAGGACAGGCTGGGCGAGGCACGAAAGGGTGGGTCGAACGGCATCACGAGGCGGGCCACATTGCTGCCGAGCCGGATCGCAACGCCGTCGAACGCGTTGTAGGCCCCCGGCCGGTAGCGGCGGAAATAGCGCTGGCATTGGCGCAGTTCCGCGCCCTCCCCGCCCCGGCCTGTGCAGGTTTCGAAGGCAGTGGCCCGGGTGCCGGTCTCAAGCTGAAGACCGGCAAAGTCGACGACCGGCGTTCCGCTGACCGGCAGATCGAAAGCGACGGCCAGATGAGCGCCCGGCCCCACTGTCTTCCCGGCGATGCTGGCAAGGCCGAATTGCCAGCTGAGCCGGGTCCAACCGGTCGTCACGCTCTGCGCGGCGGCGCTGACGGTCACAGCCGCGCTGCCGCCCGTCCCGAAATTCTGCGTCAGCGATGCTGTCAGCGAGAACGCAGCATCTGCCTTCACCCATGCGGAAAGCGTCAACACGCGCCCGGATGTTTCGTGAAGCCATTCGCCTTTCTGGATCAGCTGACAGCTGCCGCTTCCACCCCCGCCGGAGGGCTGAACCCTGAGGGCGTGGCGCAAGCCGGAAGGCAATTCTGCGGGCGAGAGGGAAAGGCGTTCCGCATCGACCCCGCTCGCTCCACCGCCGGAAATGCCGATGCACCACCGGTCGAGGGCAAAATCGCCGTCGGTCAAACCGGTGAAGTCCGTTCCGCGTTGCGCAATCTCAAGCCCCCCATTGATGAGGAGGTTGCGGAGACCGCCGAGCGGCCCGTCATTGAACGAGGTCACGGTCACATTCCCCGCCAAGGCAAGATCACCGGTCGCATTGTCGAGCCGCATCGCCTCGATCCAGGCCGATCCATCCGGGCTGACCTTGGCGACGAGGTCGTCGTCACCAACCAGACCGAATTCCGCGCGGCCCGACCAGTTGGACTGGAAAAGCAGGGACAGGACGTTCGCCGGGGCTTCCTTGTTCAGCGTGTAGCGCAGGTCGCCCGTACCGCCCTCTCCGGCGGTGCGGGCCGCCCAGAGCGCGGCGTTCAGCTTGGCGGAAAACGGATTGGCCGCGTCTGCCGCCGTTCCCACGCCGAGGCGCTCCAGGTTGGCGAGACGGGAGAGGGTCTCGCCGACTTCGACCCAATCCGTGCCGTCGAAGATGACCAGCACGTTTTCGTCCTCGATCCAGCACCGCCACCCGGCCCGCGGCGGGATGGACACCCAGGACGTATCGCGAAACACGGCGATCTCGGTCTCTCCGAAAGTCGACCAGATCGCCCCCGACGCCGCGGCCGGCATGATCCAGATCGTTCCGTCATCGGGATCGGCAGGTTGGTCGCTGACCGTGCGGCTGGCTGCGCTCATCTGCACCAGCGCGTCGAGCCTCCGGAAGCTTTCGTTCACCGTCACATGTTTCTGCGCCTGGGCGGGCATCAGATAGTCGAGCCCGAGGCGCGGGGAGTTTTCCTGGCTCATTCCGCCGTCCTTTTCGCAATCGGCCAAAAGCGTAGAGGCCGCTTCGGGGCTGGCGGACAGGCGCAGCGCTTCTCCCCGCGCTTGAGGGTTGACGCAAAGCCCCCCCGCGCCTTTTCTCGCGCCGCAACATGGCTTCAGGGAAAGATCACGGATGAGCGAGGATATCCGCGAACTGGCACGGGGATTTCCGGCCCAGTCGCCCGGGGACTGGCGCGAGCTGGCGATTGGCGCGCTGAAGGGCGCGGACTTCGACCGGACGCTGGTGCGCACGACGGCGGACGGAATCGCGCGCGGCCCGGTCTTCTTCGATCGCCCGGCGGGCAGCGCCCCGCTCTATGCGCCTCGCGATGCGTATCTGCCCTGGGCGATCCGCCAGAGCCATGGCGAAGCCGATCCGGCCAAGGCCAACGCCAACATTCTCGCCGACCTTGCCGGCGGCGTGTCGGAGATTTCGCTGCGCCTCGACGAGGACGGCACAAACGGGATCGCGGCGGCTTCAGCGGACGAGATTCGCCGGGCGCTGGAGGGTGTCGATCTGTCGATCGCACCGGTGCACATCGAGGCGGGCGGGCTTGATGCTGCGCGCCTTCTCGCGGAAGTCCTGAAGCATTCGCCGGACACCAGGGGCGGGTTCGGTCTGCCGCCTGCCACCCCGTACGCGGCTGAATTCGCACAGCGATTCCCGAACATGCGCCTCATCGCCGTCGATGCCCGGTCGGTGTTCGATGCGGGCGGCAGCGAGGTGCAGGAAATCGCCT
The DNA here is from genome assembly GCF_042643335.1 of Hyphobacterium vulgare. Classification (NCBI taxonomy): domain Bacteria; kingdom Pseudomonadati; phylum Pseudomonadota; class Alphaproteobacteria; order Maricaulales; family Maricaulaceae; genus Hyphobacterium; species Hyphobacterium vulgare. The sequence continues at coordinate 324,989 of NZ_JBHRSV010000028.1, read as the reverse complement.
TCATGGCGTGCGGCCTGGCCGAAGCGATGCGCGGCCTGATCGATCACGGCGTTTCCAGCGAGCGTGCCGTACGCGGCGTCGAGGTCCGGCTGGCCGCCGATGCCGACATTCACCTGACGATTGCCAAGCTGCGCGCCGCGCGGATCGTGGCGGCCCGGATTCTGGACGCCTTCGGCGTGACCGGGATCGCCACCCCGATCCATGCCGTCACCGCATACCGGATGATGTCGCGGCGCGATCCGTGGACCAATCTGATCCGCGTGACGGCGGCCGGTTTCGCCGCCGCGACGGGCGGGGCCGACGCGATCACGATCCGCCCGGTCACGGCGGCGCTTGGCCGGCCGACGCCGTTTGCGCAGCGGGTCGCGCGCAATCTGCAGATCATGCTGCAGGAAGAATCGCATCTCGGGCGCGTCGCCGACCCGGCGGCGGGATCCTTCCTGCACGAAACACTGTCCCGTGAGCTGGCGCAGCATGCCTGGTCGCTGTTCCAGACGCTGGAAAGCGAAGGCGGCTACGAGCGCGCGGTCGACGGCGACGCCTTCCGCAAGCGGATCGCCGAGGCGCGCGCCGGACACGAAAAAGCCTACCGGTCGGGCAAGGAATCGCTGATCGGAATCAACACCTTCCCGGAACTGCACTCGCGCCCGGTCGAGGCCGTGCCCGGCCACGATATCGGCCATGATGCCCCGTTCGAGCCGATCCGCTTCGCCGCGCCGTTCGAGACCTTCCGCGATTCGGCGGAGAAGCACGAGAAGAAGGCCGGGCATCGCCCGACAGCCTTCCTCGCCACGCTCGGCGCGCTTGCGGAATTCAATGCGCGGGCGACCTTCGCGCAGAACCACCTGGCGGTCGGCGGGGTCGAAATTGCCGGCGCAACCGAATACGCGAACGCAGACAAATGCGTCGCGGCCTTCAAGGACAGCGGCAGCGCGTTGGCCGTGATCTGCGGTACGGATGCGGCCTATGAGACGCAGGCGAGTGAGCTGGCCGCAGGACTTAAAAAGGCCGGCGCAAAATCGGTCTGGCTGGCCGGGCGTCCGCTCGATGGCGTCAGCGGCATTGACCGCTTCATCCATCTGCGCAGCGACCGTCTCGACGACCTTCAGGACGCCCACGCGATTCTGGGAGTGAAGGCATGAGCCATCCCGATTTCACAACGCTCGACCTCGGCGACATCACCGGCGCTGCGCCCCAAGGCGGTGAAGCATGGATTCCGGCCGAGGAAATTCCGGTATCCCCGTCCTATGGCGCGGACGACGTAGCCGGACTGGATTTCACCGCCAGCGCGCCGGGCGCGGCACCCTTCGTGCGCGGTCCCTACCCGACCATGTATGTCCAGCGCCCGTGGACGATCAGGCAATATGCCGGCTTCTCGACGGCGAAGGATTCCAACGCCTTCTACCGCCGCAACCTGGCGGCGGGACAGAAGGGTCTTTCGGTCGCCTTCGATCTGGCGACGCACCGGGGCTATGACAGCGATCACCCGCGCGTCACCGGTGATGTCGGCATGGCCGGCGTGGCCATCGATTCCATCCTCGACATGCGCGAATTGTTCGACGGCATCCCGCTCGACCAGATGAGCGTGTCGATGACGATGAATGGCGCGGTGCTGCCGATCATGGCGCTCTACATCGTCGCCGCGGAGGAGCAGGGCGTTGCCCCGGAACAGCTTTCCGGGACGATCCAGAACGACATCCTCAAGGAATTCATGGTGCGGAACACCTATATCTATCCGCCCGAAGGCTCGATGCGGATCGTCTCCGACATCTTCGCCTTCACGGCGGAGAAGATGCCGCGATTCAACTCGATCTCGATCTCCGGCTATCACATGCAGGAGGCCGGAGCGCCGGCCGATCTCGAACTCGCCTATACGATCGCGGACGGGCTGGATTACATCCGCGCCGGGATCGAGGCCGGGCTCGATGTCGACCGTTTCGCGCCGCGCCTCTCCTTCTTCTTCGGCATCGGCATGAATGTCTTCATGGAGGTGGCGAAGCTTCGTGCCGCCCGCCTGCTCTGGGCAAGGCTGGTGAAGGACCGGTTCGATCCGAAGTCCGACAAGTCGCTGTCGCTGCGCACGCATTGCCAGACATCCGGCTGGTCGCTGACGGCGCAGGACGTGTTCAACAATGTCGGGCGTACGGCGCTGGAGGCCATCGCGGCGGTCGACGGGCATACCCAGTCGCTGCACACGAACTCGCTCGATGAGGCGCTGGCGCTGCCGACGGATTTCTCGGCCCGGATCGCGCGCAACACCCAGCTGCTGCTGGCCAGCGAAGCGCACCTGACCGATGCGATCGATCCCTGGGGCGGCAGTTTCCATATCGAGCGCCTGACCCACGACCTCGCTGCCAAGGCGATGAAACATATTGAGGAAGTCGATGCGCTCGGCGGCATGACCAAGGCGATCGCCGAAGGCACGCCGAAGCTGCGCATCGAGGAGGCTGCCGCGAAGACGCAGGCGCGCATCGACAGCGCGCAGCAGACCATCGTCGGCGTGAACAAGTTCCGCCTCGACGAGGAAGAGGACGTGCCGGTTCTCAAGGTCGACAATTACAGGGTCCGCACCGAACAGCTCGCGAAGCTGGAAGAGCTGAAACGCGGCCGCGACGAGGCGGCGACCGAGGCGGCGCTCGGCGCGCTGACGAAGGCCGCCGAGAGCGGCAACGGCAATCTCCTCGCGCTCGCCGTCGATGCCGCGCGCGCCCGCGCCACGGTCGGCGAGATCAGCTTTGCGCTGGAGAAGGTCTGGGGCCGGCACAAGGCCGAGATCCGCACACTGAAGGGCGTCTATCTGACGGCGGTGGGGGCCGACAAGACGGTGGACCGGGCGCGGGCCGCCGCAGCTGCGTTCGAAAAGGCGACCGGCCGCCGGCCGCGCATCATGATCGCGAAGATGGGCCAGGACGGGCATGATCGCGGCCAGAAGGTCGTCGCGACCGCCTTCGCCGATCTCGGTTGGGACGTCGAAGTCGGCCCGCTGTTCCAGACCCCGGAAGAAGCCGCGCAGCAGGCCGTCGAGACGAAGGTCGACTTCGTGGCCGCCTCCTCGCTCGCCGCCGGTCACCTGACGCTCGTTCCGGCGCTGCGTGAAGCCCTGCAGAAGCTGGAGGCCAGCGATATCCGGATCGTCGTCGGCGGCGTCGTACCGCCCGAAGACGTGATGGTGCTGAAACAGATGGGCGCGGTCGAGGTGTTCGGCCCCGGCTCGGTCATCGCACAGAGCGCGCTCGCCCTGCTGGGGCGTCTCGGGGTGGAAAGCTAAACCGGCTTTCCCCCTACCGGTGTGCTATCAGAAGGCGCATCCTTTTCAGACAGAAAAGGAGACCTCCCCATGATCGTCACCACCACGCCGAGCATCGAAGGCAAGATCATCCGCGAGTACAAGGGCGTCGTCACCGGCGAAGCCATTCTCGGCGCTCACATCTTCCGCGACCTGTTCGCCGGCATTCGCGACATCGTCGGCGGGCGGTCCGGTTCCTATGAGAAATCCCTGCGTGAAGCGCGGGAAATCGCCCTGCAGGAATTGCAGGAAGAGGCCCAGAAGCGCGGCGCGAACGCCGTCGTCGGCGTCGATCTCGACTATGAGGTGATCGGCGAACAGGGCTCGATGCTGATGGTCTCGGCCAGCGGCACGGCGGTCACGATCTAGCGAGCCGGAACGCAAATTCGCGAAATGGCGTATACTGGGTTGAGGGACTCAATGCCGGGAGCCTGACCATGCGCCGTTTCGCCATACTCGTATCAACCGCATTGCTCGCCGCCTGCGCCAGTCCGAGCGTCTATGCGCCGGCGGACAGTGCCCGCGATCCCGGCTACCGGGAGACGCGGATCGAGAACAATCGCTGGCGTGTCAGCTTCACCGGCGGGTCCGATCTGCCGTCGCCGCGGGTTGCCGACCTGGCGCTTCGCCGGGCGGCGGAACTCACCCTCGACAATGGCTATACGTGGTTCCGGGTCGTGAATGACAGCCGCGACCAGAGCGGTTCCGGAGACAGTCCTGTGCGCGGCGGTGTCAGCGTCGGCCAGAGCTTCGGATCAGGCGGTTTCCGGGCCTCGGGTGTCGGGGTGGGGCTGAGCTTTTCACCCGGCAGCGAACGGCGCGAGACGGTGACTCTGGAAGTGCTCGGCGGGGCCGGGCCTCGTCCGCTTCAACCGAATGTCTACGATTCGCAGGACGTTCTGGACAATGTACCGCCGCTCTAGGGCCTAGCGGACCGACAGCGTTTTCGCCTGCCCCACCCAGTCGTCGCGGACAATGCGGCCGCGGGCGCCGAGATCGGTGTCCCACTGGGCAATGTCGTCCGCCGTCCATGCGGCAATCTGCGAATAGCGCACCACCCCGCCCGCCTTGAGCGCCTGGGCCGCCTTGGGGCCGAGTCCCTTGATCGCCTGCAGGTCGTCTTCGTCTTCACCCAGCACCGGTTCGGCAATCGCCGGCGGGGCCGGTGTGCCGGCGGCGGCGATTGGCTGCCCGGTCGTCTCCCGATCACGGCGCGCCAGGGCAAGCGAGCGGTGCAGATCGTCATTCTCGCGGCGCAGTCGCTCGACCTCGTCACGTGCGGCAGCCAGAGAACGGCCGTCTGAATCCGGCGAGGCGCCCCAGATGCGCCAGCCGATGACGACGCCGATCCCGAGCGCGAGCGCCAAAAGGAACCACATCTGCCAGATCAGCCAGAGCATTCTATTCTCCTTCCGCCGGTACGATTTCGAACCGGATGATTTCCGCCTGGGATTCAGACGCATTCCACGACAGCCGTTCGGGGGAAAGCCCGACATCGGCCAGAACATCCATCGCTTCCTGCGCGCGCGCTTCGGTGAGGGCGATCGATGCCTCGCCCGGATCGCCGGTCACGCGGACCGAAACGGTAACGCGTGCGGGCGGGCACGCGGTCAGAATCTCGCCGATGCGGCGGACGGCGTCTCGCGAAGCCGGCGTCAGGCCTGCCTGCCCCGGCGTGAAGCGGATCGACTCGTCAGCACGGGCGGCGCGAACCACGGCATCGCATCCTGCAACGCTGGCAATGTCGGCATGGGTACGGTCATTGCGGTCGACCAGATAGGCCGAGGCAGTAAAACCGTCGGGCAGATCGGCCGAGATATTCAATACCGACCGAGCGGTCTGATCGCTTCCCGCCTGCCCGTACATCCCGATCTCCTGGCCGGAGAGCACACCCGTGCCGCGCTCGAGGCGCGCCAGTTCGGCGATGATCCGCTTGGCCGCGGTTTCCCAGTCTTCGGTCGGAGACGAACCGTCCTCGACGACTTCGAGAGCGACTTCGTGACCGGAGGGAAAGAGCTGTGAGGCGTAATCGGTGATTGAACGGACCGCACGGTCGCCGACGGCATCGCCGAGGATCGTGATCCGCCCGTTGGACGCCGTCGCGCGGAATGCGAAGACGGTTTCGAAATCCGTGCGCGTCGTCAAATCGATCACACGCGTCACGCCGCCGGCAATCTCGCCGCCCGACCAGGTGGAGCGCAAGGCAGCGGACACCGCATCGAGGCGTGCGGCCTCGCTTGGCGCGCGGCCTTCGAGAATCGCCCTTTGCCCGTCCATGCGGACATGAGCCCAGGCATGTTCGCGCCCGGCCAGCGCGTCGTCGGCATTGTCGAGAAGCTGGCGTTCAAGCTGACCGGCCGACACGCCGGAAACATGGATGCCGATCACGCCCACGAAAACGAACGCAACCAGCCCGGCGCCAAGGATGCGCCAGACGCGTTCGCTGAAGATGGGCAATTGCTTCGCCATAGACCGCCCCGCCGGTTCAGGCCCCGAAATAGGAAGTTTCGCCGTGGGTATCCAGTGATTGTGGAAAAGAAAAGGCCGGGGCGTTGCCGCCCCGGCCCCTCAATGCCGTTTGGCGTCCCCCCGCCTAGCGGCGTGCCCGAAGCGTCACGCCCCAGGTGCGCGGCGCACCGAGGAAGGCGTTGAACGAACCCGGCTGGAACGGACCGTCGAAGCCGACCTGGATGTAATCCTCGTCGGTGAGGTTCCGTGCCCAGAGTTCCAGAGCCCAGCTTTCGTCCTGCGCGCCGATGCCGAGGCGGGCGTTCAGGAGCGTATAGCCTTCCTGGATCTTCTCCGGGTCGAGGTCTGAACCGGTATTCTGTTCGGAAACGTAGCGGCCATCGAGGTGCGCCAGCCACTCCATGTTGCCGCCCATCGGCGCCCGGTAGGTGATGGCACCCGAGGTGTACCATTCCGGAGCCAGCGACATCGTGGCACCCGACAGGCGGTCCACGTCCGGCGTGCCGGTCGCCGCGAAGTCATTGTACTGCGCGTCGGCGTAGGTCATGCCGCCCTGAAGGGTCAGGTTGTCGGTCGGCAGCCACAGCAGTTCCAGTTCCGCACCGCGGGTCGTCGCGCCTTCGTTGAGCGAGGTCACGAAGAAGGCGATGCCGTTGAAGGTATTGAGCTGGAAGGTCTCGAAGTCGGAGTAGAACAGGTAGAGGTTAGCCAGCAGCGTGTCGTTGAACGCTTCGGTCTTGAAGCCAAGCTCGAAGCTGTCGACCAGTTCCGGTTCGAACTGCGCGGGATAGACCGCGTTGCCGTTCAGGATGGACTGGAAGTCGACGCGCTGGGCGCCCGCCTGTTCGAAGCGGTCGAGGTTGAAACCGCCCGCCTTGTAGCCGCGCGAGTACGTACCGTACATCAGGAAGTCGTCGTTGAAGCGGTGCGACAGGGAGAGGATCCCGGTCAGTTCGCTTTCCGAACGCGACTGGTCGAAATTGATGTTCGAGTAGACATCCCGCGCGCCCGGCAGACAGGTGAAGGTACCGAACTGCAGCAAGCTGGCGACCGGAATCTGGGTGGCTTGCGAGAAGCCGGCGAGGATGGCCTGGTTCTGAGCCGTGGTGAAGTCGAGCGCTTCGCCGAAGACGGTCTCCCAGACATCACAGGCCGGCACGTTGGACGGCGAGAAGTCCGCGCGGGCGTCCTTCGTCGTGTCGGTCCAGCGGACACCGAAGGTCAGGTCGGTATTTTCGCCAACCGCCCAGGTGTTGTGCGTGAACAGGGCGAAGGTGCTGGCTTCCTGTTCGTAGGTGTCACCCAGATTGTTGCCGCCGCCGGCCGGAGCGCCCTGGCCGACCGCCAGAGGCGTGTAGCCCGGGATGAATGTGAGACCGAGGCCGTTGGCCAGCGTCGTCACGAGGGTTGGCGAACCGCCCAGCAGGCCGAGATAGGGCTCGAAGTGAACGCCATACTGGATCGCATCGCGACGGGTCAGGTCTTCCTGGCTGTAGAAACCGCCGACCATCCAGTCGAAATTGCCGGCCGTGCCCTGCAGGCGCAGCTCGGCGGTGGCGTTTCCGAAGTCGAAGGAGTTGCGGGTCGGGTCGCGGTAGACGACATCGGCGCCCGTGAAGTCGGTGTCCTGACCGGTGATCAGGGAGTAATCCCGGACCGAGCCGACCGCCACGAGTTCGAAATTGTCGAAATCGTAGGTGAACTCCGCCTGGAATCCGCCGTCGGTCACGTCCTGCGTGGTGTCGCGGTTGGCCTGGACGACGCGCGAGAACGGCGCCTCATTGCCCGGCGTCGGGCGCGAACCCGGGACCAGCGCGTTGAGGGCAAGCGAGGTCGGGCCGGAGACGATGCTGGGCGCACCGCAGCAATTCTCGTCACGGTTGGTGACATCGGCCGTCAGCTGGAACTCGCCGCGCGTGCCGAGGTTGAACAGCGCCTGGCCGCGAATGGTCACGAAGTCCTGGTCGTTGTCTTCTGCGTTGGTGCGCGGGCCGCCGAAGGTCTGGACGTCAAGGAAGCCGTCGCGATTGCCGCGGGCCGCATAGAGGCGGACAGCGAGGAAGTCGTCGACGATCGGGCCCGTGACGCTGCCGGCGAGACGGTAGCCGTCCGCGCCGCCGGTCAGGTAGCCGGCTTCCAGATTATAGCCGTATTCGAATTCCGGATCGGCCGTGACGATGTTGATGAGACCCGCGGACGTGTTCGCACCGAACAGCGTGCCCTGCGGGCCGCGCAGGACTTCGATGCGCTCGATCTCGCCGAGGTCGCCGAAGCTGACGCCGTTGCGGGCGCGCGGCACGCCGTCGATCACGATGCCGACCGAGCTCTCGAGACCCGGGTTGTCACCGACCGTACCAACGCCGCGGATACGCGCCGTGGTCGAATACTCATTGGAGGTCGAGGTGACGTTCAGGCCCGGCGCGAGAACCGTCAGGTCCTTGATGTCGCGGACGCCGGAATTCTGCAGCAGTTCGGCGGTGAAGGCCGTCACGGCAATCGGAACGTCCTGGATGCCCTGCTCGCGCTTCTGGGCGGTCACGACGATGGTGTCGATGGTGCGGCCGGCCGTCTGTTCCTCTTCCTGAGCGAAAGCGCTCGGAGCCATCAGAACGGCAGACGAGGCGGCAGCCAGCAGCGCTGCGCGCGTAACGCGGATGTTCATCTTAACTGTCCTCCCGGTTCCCGGCCCGTGGCCGAGTTCTAAAGCGGCCCTTTGCCGGACCTTGTCGTCAAACATGCCGCAAAGCGGCGATTCAAAGAAGGGGTATCCCCGGCTCAAACCCCGCCCCAAGCGCCTGTTTCGGGGCCTGTCACATGGTTTTCCGAAATTTGTTGCGAGAACGACACACTTTTGCGAGGCCTTACGCCGACGCGCTCGGCCGGGCCCGGATTGCCTCCTGCCACTCGCGCAGCGCGGACATGTCCGCTTCCGGACGGATTTTCACCCAGGCGGCGAACTCGACGAAGATGAAGGCGGTAATGTCGGCATTGGAGAAGGCGTCACCAGCGAGCCAGGGCACGTCCTGCAATCGAGTATCGAGTACGGACATGAAGACGGCCATCCGCTTCCGGCCGCGTTCAGCGAGTGCCGGGATCTGCTCATAGCCTTCCGGACCCGGCAGGGCGCGGCCCTTGAGCGCCGGGCTGGAATTCCTGAGGGCGTCGGCGGCGGCCATGAGCCCTTCCATCTCGGCGCGCGCATTCCATTCCGCCACAAGCGCCTTTTCCACCGGCGTGCGCCCCATCAGCGGCGGTTCGGCGCAGACCTCTTCAAGATATCGCGCGATCGAGGCGGTATCGCCCAGCACCGTGCCGTCCGGCAGTTTGAGCGCCGGGACGGTGCAGCGCGGATTGAGTTTCCGGTATGGCGGCTGAAGGTGCTCGCCGGTCCGGAGATCGACCTGGACGGTTTCGAGCTCGATCCCTTTCTCTGCGATGAACATCCGCGACCGGCGCGGACTCGGCGCGGTGGCGCAGTCGTAGAAGACGTGATCGTCGAGCCTCATGCGAAAGCCTCCGGGCGCTCGTCGGCGACGCCAAGCCGCTCCTCGATGGCACGGCCGAGGGCGACGAGATTGCCTTCCTCGAACAGGGGTGCCCAGAGCGTCGAGGCATAGGGCACACGGTATTCGGTCTCGTCCTCGTTGGCGGTGCCGCCGAAGATGGTCCGCGTGCGCTGGTTCACGAAGCCGGAGCGGAAGGCGAGACAGGGATGGCCGGTGAAGTTGGTGATGACCAGCATCGCCCCGGCGAAGTTCGGGCCGATCACCGCATCGACGCCGGAGAACATGTCGTGGGCGGCGGTCATGACCTGGCGGCGCAGCCGGTCGACATTGACCATGTCGACCGCCGAGATGAAGCGCGCCCGGCGCCAGGTGTTCGGCCAGGCCGCGGCGTCCTGCCAGACGAGGCTGTCATCCTGATTGCTCAGCGTCAGCTGTTCGAAGGCGGCGGCGGATTCCGCCTCGACGACGGCGAACAGCGCGTCATAGGGCAGGTCCGGCATCGAGACCTCGACCAGTTCGACGCCGGCATCGCGTGCGGCCTGCAAAGCGGCGCGGTCCGGGTCGGCGGCGTTCTCGAACCATTGCGGGTTGTAGCCAACGCGCATGCCGCGCACGTCGCGCCCGGCATCGCAGTCGAAGCCATGGCCCAGCGAGCCGGACTCTGTGGGATTGTGTCCATTGATCGCGGCGAGGACGAAGGCCGTGTCCTCGGCCGAGCGGCAGAGCGGGCCGACCTTGTCGAGCGACCAGCACAGCGCCATCGCCCCTTCGCGCGGGACGCGGCCGAAAGTGGGCCTGAGGCCGGTCGTGCCGCAGCGGTGCGAGGGCGAGACGATGGAGCCCAGCGTCTCGGTCCCGATTCCGAAGCCGACGAGCGCGGCGGCCGTGGCCGAGGCGGACCCTGCGCTGGAGCCCGAAGAGCCCTCATCGGTGTTGAACGGGTTGCGGGTGATGCCGCCGAACCAGCGGTCGCCATAGGCAATCGCGCCGTTGGTGGTCTTGCCGAGCAGGACCGCCCCCGCCTCGCGCAGGCGCGTCGTCACGACGGCGTCGTGTTCGGCGATGCGGTCGCGCCAGGGCGTCGCGCCCCAGGTGCCGCGCACGCCGGCGACGTCGATAATGTCCTTCATGCCATAGGGAATGCCGTGCAGCGGGCCGCGATAGCGCCCGGCGGCGATCTCGGCGTCGGCGGTATCGGCCTCGCGCCGTGCGATATCGGCGGTGACGGTGACGAAGCATTCCAGGCGCGGACCGTGCTGCGCGATGCGCGCGAGGTAGATGTCGGTCAGGCGGCGGGAGGTGATCTGGCGGGAGCGGATCCACTCGGCCTGTTTCCAGACCGGGGCGAAGGCGATGTCGGTGTCATTACGCGGCAGCGATCCCGCTGCGCGGCCCGAGCCGGTCACCGTGCCGCCCTGTTCGCGGTAGGCGAGACCGGGCAGGCGCGGATCGAAAATCGTGGCGGGCGCCAGCGTGTTCGGCTTGTCGACCTGGCGCAGGCGGACCATGCGGTCGATCCACTGGTCGATCTCCTCGACCAGCATTTCCCGTTCCGCATCGGTGTAGGTGACACCGAAGACGCGTTCGGCGTGGGCGATCGTATCCGGCGTGATCGCGGCGGCCTCGGCGGCCGGCGATTCGGCGCCGAGCGCTCCGGGGACGGATTGCGGCGCATTCTGTTCCTGCGCGCCGGCGCGACCGGCGGCGAGCCCCGCCGCCCCCACAGCCAGCCCCTGCAGCATTCGGCGCCGCGTCGTGTGGCGATCGGACATGTCTCCCCTCCCCGTTCTGGTGCCGTTCAGGCGTGCTGCAGGAGATGAAACATGAATGCTTCCTGTCAATCTTCATCCCGAAATGGTCCGGGATGATCCAGAAATGGACTCACGGACCGCCCCAATTCGCCACATTTGCTTCTTAACCATGACAGGTCGCGAAAGCGGCGGGGCTGACTGACCTTTTGAAAAGCGAGGGGCGAAATGGCTGCAAACATCGAAGATTTCGGGAGCCGGCAATATCTCCGTGAAGGAGAGCCGCAGCAGGAACAGCGTTCGCGTTTTTCCATTTCCCGCGGCACCAGCGCCCAACAGCGCGACTATGATCTGCAGTTCGCGATCGCACGCGCCAACCGCGCCTTCGCCAATCTGAAGCTTTTCCGTACCACGCACGGCTGGGCTTATGACGCCCCGGCGGCGAGCGCCGACCCGGCGAAATCGCCGAAGGGCATCGAGCGCGCGGCGATCTATCCCGAAAGCCACATGCTGCACTTCTCCATCCTCGCGGGCCTGGTCCTGTTCGAAGGTCTGGCGAATGCCTACTTCTTCTCGACGGGTTCCGATCTCGGCCTGCTTGGTGGCTGGCTGCAGGCGATCACGGTGTCCTTCACCAATGTCATCGCCAGCTTCTTCCTGATCGGCTTCCTGTGCCTTCGCCACCTGATGAACCCGAAGAAGCTGTGGTTCTTCGTGCCGGCCGCGATCGGCCTGCCGATTGCCATTGCCTTCATCGTGGTGCTGAACCTTGCCGCGGCGCACTACCGCGACCTGCTCGAACTGAATGCCGCATCGCTGGCGATGGGCGGCGCGGACGTGACGGGCGCGATCCTGGCCCCGCTGCCGCACATGTTCGAAAACCCGTTCGGCCTGCAGACGCTGGAAGCCTATCTCCTGCTCACGCTCGGCCTGACCTTCGCGGCGATCGCCGCCTTCAAGGGCCGCACCTTCGACGACGCCCTGCCGGGCTACGGCGTGGTCCAGCGCAATGCCGAGAAGTCGGCGCGCGAGCTGAACCGCACGCTGAAGAAGGCCGCGTCGGGCCGCCTGGCGGCGCCGGAACAGGTCGCCGAGGCCGAACACCTCCTGATGGAGATGGCCAGCGACCTCAGCGAGCGGGAACGGATCGGCCGCTGACGCGGCCCCTCCGACCGTCTAGGCTGATGCCGCTTCACAGGGGGGACTGCCATGTCGGGGCGTGACGCACTCGGTATCTTCAACCTGATCGTCGTCGCGGGCGTGCTCGCCGGGATCAGCTATCTCGCCATCACGCTGCAGCCGGAAGAATACGACCGCGACACGCTGTGCGTCGTGGGCGTCACCCCGCCCCACCGTGTGGTGATCATCGACAAGACCGACCTCTATTCCATGGAACAGGCCGAGGCGATTGCCGGCGTGATCCTCAATGAGCGCGACCGGCTCGGCGTGAGTGAACGCCTGTCCCTGTTCGAGCTGAACGAGAACGGCAATCTCTCCGACACCAATAATTTTTCGCTGTGCAATCCGGGTAGCGGCGAACAGGTGAACCCGCTCTACCGCAATCCGGAACGCATCCAGGCGCGCTACGAGGCGCTGTTCGCCGGGCCGCTGCAGACCGCGCTGGCCGACCTCGTCACGCCGAAGGACGCGCCGCAAAGCCCGATCCTCGAAGCGCTCGCGGGTCTGACGCACGAGGACAGCTTCGACCGCTCCGTGCCGGGGCGTCACATCGTCCTCGTCTCGGACATGCTGCAGAACTCGGAGATCTTCACCGTCTATGGCCGCGGCCGCGGTTCGATCGAGGACCGCCTGCCCGACCCGGTCGAGGTCGCCCGCGCGCTCGAGGCGCAGCATGGTGACGGGCTGATGGGCGTGACGCTCGAAATCCGCCTCATCCCCCGCGCGGGGTGGGAGGAAGACCAGGCCGGCCCGCTTCGCGACTACTGGGACCTTGTCTTCCGCCAGCTCGGCGTCCGGGCCTACTGGAGCGAGCTGCCGGGGGGGAGTGGGGCGGTGGGTTAGTCATTTCTATCGACACCCACCGAGAGATTCGACTTGATATCAGGGCAGTCCTGAACCCTATTTTCGAGCAGGGAATAGGGGAGCAGGAATATGCGTTATTATATCGTGTCCTTTGGTGGCAGCTCGAGTCCGATCAGCGTTCTGTTTGGTTTGATCTTGGCAGCATTTTTGTGGGGAACGACCGGGATCATGACGCTGGGCCTCGGCTCTCGAAGCATCGGACTCGATACAGTTTTTGCCGATCTGCTCCCCGACAGTGAAATCCTGTATGTGTCCGCCGGGCCCCCTGAGATCATTTTTGGGATGTGGCAGCAATTTTTCGCCGAGGCGCACCCAGTTTCCTTGGGTATGCTCTTGGGATTCCTTATTGCCGTTGCAATTCTTGTCATCGTCGTGCCTCGATTATTTTCTTGGATCTTCGGTCTCGTCCCTCCGCTTGCGTTCTGGCTGACCATGGGTGGCGGCTGGCTGACCGTGGGTGCCAGCGATCAACCGGTCGCTCTGCTCGTGGGCACGGTGATTTTCGCTTGGCTCGGTCTAGCGTCGGTCAACGCCTTAAAGGACTATATTTCGCTTTAGGCTGAAGCCACCCTAAAAACTCCACACCACGCGGCCGATGACCGCGTCGTCGCCGTCGCCGGCGAGACTCTCGCGGTATTCCAGCTCGAAATCGACACGCTGGCGCGGGGCGGTGTAGCGGTCCTCGTCGAACCAGTAGCTGAGGGACACGCCCGGCCCGGCCTCGAACCGCTCGCGCGTGGTGAAGCTGTCATCGGTCGTCTGCGCCACCGCGACGACATAGGGCGTGACCGCCCAGCGGTCGGCGACGCGGAAGCGGCGGCCCTGGCGCACCGAGGCATAGGCGGAGAGGAATTGCGGGTCGTCGGGGATGTAGCTGACATCGGCGTAGAGCGCGGTGTAGTTCCAGTTGTCCCGCACCGGGTTCCAGTCATAGCCGTCCGTCCAGCCGTATGAGGCGCGCAAGAGCCAGGCATCGCGGGCGAGATCGCCGCCAGCGATCAGGCGTTCGGCGCTGAGATTGAAGTCGTGATCGCGGAAGGGCCGCCAGCGCGCGCCGGCGCCGAATTGCAGCGTGTCCTCGTTGAGATCGAAGTCGCCGGGCTGGGTCGAGACATAACCCCGCCCGTAAATCGTGACGCCGCCGCCGACATCGCGCAGCGCGTCCGGCCGCCAGCCGGCCTCCGCGCCGACCTGCGTTTCCGACGCGCCCTGCTGCAGCGGGTTCGGGATGGCGGCTTCGGAGCGGTAGCCGGCAAAGGCATAGCCATAGGTCGAGCGCTCGAGTTGCTCGATCTCGCGGCGCAGGCGGTAGCGGTGAAGTTCGGCCTCCTCGCCCTCGCCCGCCACGCCATTGTCGAGCGCCGCGCGGAAGGCCCCTGCAGCGCCCTGGCGATCGCCCGCGGCGATCAGCGCATAGCCGAGATCCTCGCGCACCTCGTTGCGGCTCGGGTCGAGCCGCAGGGCGCGGCGGAAGAGCTCCGCGGCGCGGGCATCCTGCCCGCCCCGGCGCGCGGCATAGGCGGCGGAGAGCACGATGGTGACATTGTCCGGATCGCCGGCCAGCGCGGCATCGAAGGCGCGGCGCGCCTCGACCGGGCGGTCCAGCCGGTCATAGAGCAGGCCCAGCTCATACTGGCGGTAGGGCGCATCCTCGACCGCGACGGCACGCTCGTAATAGGCCGCCGCCGCGTCGGGCTGGGCATCGGCCATGGAGCGGGCCTTTTCCTCGTAGAACAGGGCGAGCGAAGGGCCGTGAAGTTCACCCGGGTCGATCGCGTTGAGGCGGGCCATCGCCTGCCCCGGACGGTTATCCATTCGCGCGGCGCGGGCGGCCATCAACCGGTCGGAGGCGAGGCTGGAGAGGCGCGAGGCCGCTTCCCAGCCAATGAGGGACCGGGTCGCCTGCCCGGCGGCTTCAGCCTGGTAGCCGAGCCCGCGCAGCGCATTGAGCGCCTGCGCCTCGGGCAACTGGTCGCGGTAGGTCACCGCCTGCCAGTAGGCATCGGCGGCGCGTTCGGGCTGGCCATCTCGCACGGCGCATTCCGCCGCGACCATCCAGTCAATCGCCTGATGGCTCGACGCGGCCACCGCCTCGATCAGCGGTAGCGCTTCGGCGCACTGGTTCGAATTGGCCAGTTCCACGGCGCGGATGCGCAGGGCTTCCAGCTCCGCCGGGTCAAGCTCCGCCCCGGCTGGCCAGGCGGCGAGGCCGAAGATCAGCGCGGAGGTGGCCAGAAGCAGGCGGCGATGACGGCGGGTTTTCGGCGTCTTGGACATCACGCGTTCTCCAGGATTTCCGGCTGCTTCGCCGCCACTTCGGCGAGATCGGCATCCTTAAGATAGCCGAGACGTGTGGCGACATGAACAAAGCCGAAGGGTGTTTTCGGTTGGGCGGCGTCGAGCGCGGCGATATCGACCGGGCGGACGATGCGGTTTGCCCGCAGATGGTCGCCGAGGCGTTCGCCGGTCGTGTAGATTCGGTCGAGTGCCGCCATCAGCTGGTCGTGGCTGAGCGCGCCGCGCCGGACGAGGAGATCGCCCGCGCGCGTCCACTGGCGGCGGATGTGCTTCCACACATTGGCGCTTTCCTCGCCCGCCAGCATGGTCATCTGCGTCAGCACGCGGTCGGCACGCAGATCGGTGTCGAGCTCGGCGCGGTTCCAGCCGAAGCGGATGCCGAAGGCGACGTCGCTCAGCGGCGCGAAGGCCAGCTTCACCGGCTTGCCGGCGGCCTTTTCCAGCATGGCGCGCTGGTCCTCGGTGATCGGCTCGGCGATGGCGACATGAATGGAGCCATTCTCGCGGCCATAGGGATAGGCCGTCAGCCGCGCGGCGAGCGCCTGCGGGATGCGCTTGAGGAGCGCCGGCTCGGTCTTCAGCGGGTCGAGATCGATGCGCGGCAGGCCGGTCAGGTCGGAGAAGGCGGTCGCCAACTCGTCCTCGGTGACGAGGGCATTGTCGAGCAGGGCGAGGCCCAGCGGGCGATACTGGCGGCGCTGCTCGGCCACGACGGCTTCCAGTTCCGCATCACCGACCATGCCCCAGGAGAGGAGGATGTCGCCCAGGCGGCGGGCCTTGGCAGCATTCGCCGCGCCGGCGGCCTGAAGCTCCTCCATCGAGGGATAGGCGTGGGCGGTCTTGTCCCAGGTCAGGCGCGTGCCGGACATCAGGTGCCAGGCCCAGCGGCGGCCGGCCCGCCAGCACGCCATGAAGCCGATATAGTTGGCGATCACCATCCGGACGGGCGCGAGGATGGCGTATTTCACGCCGTGCGCCGCGCCGGTGAAGATGACCCGGTGCAGGACGCGGTTCACCAGGAAGATGAAGTTGATCTGGACGATGGTCCACAGCCAGGAATTCGGGTCGATCAGCGGCGGCAGTCCGCCCGTGGACGGCACCAGCGAGACCAGCGCGGCATACATCACCCACTGGAAAACGATGGCATAGGCCAGCATGCCGGTCGGCGCGGTCCAGATCGCCTTGCGGTCGCGGTAGAGGAAATAGCGGTGGGCGGCGGGACCAACCCAGCCGAGTTGCTTCCAGCCCATGAAGGAGATGCCGAGCATCCAGCGCGACTTCTGGCGGATCGAGAACTTGGCCTTGTCGGGGAAGAATTCCCGCGTACAGACAAGCTGGCGCTTGTAGGTCGTGACCATGCCGGGGCGAAGGCGCGCCTTGCGCTCGGCGACCGCCGTCCTGGCGCGGTAGCGCACGAATTCGGACTTGAAGCCGGCCTCGTAGAGGCGCTGGCCGATGTCATAGTCCTCGGTCAGCGAGTCCGTGTTGAAGGGCTGGTTGTCGCGCTCGTCGCACAGAAGCTGGATCGCACGGCGCGAGAAGGCGCTCGCCACGCCCGCGGACGGCACCTGGCCGGTCATGCTGGCGCGCACGGGCAGGTCCTTGGTGTGCCATTCGGCGAACTCGTCCATGTAGTGGCAGGCCACCAGCGCGGTCCATTTGCGCGGCATGGACAGGACCGGCAGCTGCAGCATGTCGGCGCGGTCGAGATAGGCGTTGACCAGTTTGAAGGAGAGCGGATGGATCACGTCCTCGCTGTCCTGCATCAGGATGGCGTCGTATTTCTGGCCGCGCTCTTCCTCGACCTTGGTGATGTTGGCGATCACCCAGTTGAGGCAGTCCGCCTTCGACGTCGGGCCGGCATGACCGACGCTGGCGCGGATCACCTGGGGATATTGACGCGCGACGCGGTCGACCTCCGCGATCGTGTCCGGATCATTGGGATAGGTGCCGACGAAGATGTCGTATTGCGCATAGTCCATCGTCTTTAGCGTGTGGACGAGCATGCGCGCGATGACGTCGCTTTCCTGCCAGGCGGGCACCATCACGGCGAAACGCTTCTGCGGCAGGGCGTGCAGCTTCTTCAGGCTGGGCACCTTGCGGAAGGGGCGCGTGATCAGGCGCTGGGCACGGTAGATCCAGTAGTAGAGGTCGATGAAGGCGTCATCGATCGAGGACAGGAAGATCGCGATAGCGGAATAGGCCGTCAGGCCCGACAGGATGGCCCAGTACAGGCGCACGGCCGCCCCCGCATCGTTGCGGAAATCGTCGGAGCCAAGCCAGTCGCCAAGCTGACCGAGTTCAGCGAGGACGGGGGCCGCCGCGGATATGAGCTGGGCGGTCATGGCGCGGCCTCATGCACGCGCCGACGCCGCAGCGCCAACGGGGTTGATCGCACCCGCTGCGTTTGCCGGCTCGGCCAGCGTCACACGGCAGAATTTCGCGATTTCGCGGACGATGCGCTCGGACGATTTCCCGTCACCGAACGGGTTGCCGGACCGCATCATGGCGCGGCGGCGCGTCTCGTCACCCAGCAGGCGCGAGGCTTCCCGGACAATGGTCTCGCGGTCGGTGCCGACGAGTTTCGCGGTTCCGGCCTTCACGGCTTCCATACGTTCGGTCCTTTCACGAAGAACGAGGACGGGAATCCGAAAGCTGGGCGCTTCTTCCTGAACGCCGCCCGAGTCCGACAGGACCAGGGTGCAGTTCTTCAGAACCGCGATGAAATCGGGATAGGCGAGCGGTTCGATCACCTCGATCCGGTCCTCGCCCGCCAGCTCGGCGGCCACGGTGTCACGCACGCGCGGATTGAGATGGGCCGGCAGGATGAAGCGGATATCGTTATAGGCGCTGCGCAGGGCGCGGATCGCCGAGCAGATGTTCGACACGCCCTCGCCCCAGTTCTCGCGGCGGTGCGTCGTCACCAGGACCAGGCGTTCTCCGGGCTTCGCGCGGCTCAGAACCTCGGGAACCCGGTCCTGCTTGGCGATCTCCAGTACGGCGTCGATCACCGTATTGCCGGTAACGAAAACCTTGCCGCGGGCAATGCCCTCATTGCGCAGATTCTTCGCCGCGTCGCGCGTCGGCGCGAAGTTGAGATCCGCGATCGGCGTGATCAGGCGGCGGAAGCCTTCCTCGGGGAAGGGATTGGCGAAGTCTCCGCTTCTGAGACCGGCCTCGACATGGGCCACGGGAATGCGGTTCAGGTGCGCAGCCGCGGCGCCGGAGAAGGCCGACGCGGTATCGCCCTGCACTACAACCATGTCGGGTTTCGCGTCGGCGAGCGCGGCCCCCAGTTCACTGACCAGTGCGCCGGTCAGGCTGGTCAGGCTGGACCCGTCCCAGTCGAGCGCCAGGCGCCGGTCGGGCCGCAGCGTGAACATCTCCATCGCCTGGTCGGCCAGCGTGGTGTGCTGACCGGTGGCGATCCACTCGACGCAGACATTGGGATGGGAGAGCGCGGCGGCGCGAACCGGCGCGAGCTTGATAACTTCCGGGCGGGTGCCCGCGACGAGAACGATCTTCATAACTG
The DNA here is from genome assembly GCF_042643335.1 of Hyphobacterium vulgare. Taxonomy (NCBI): domain Bacteria; kingdom Pseudomonadati; phylum Pseudomonadota; class Alphaproteobacteria; order Maricaulales; family Maricaulaceae; genus Hyphobacterium; species Hyphobacterium vulgare. Next base: position 306,107 of record NZ_JBHRSV010000028.1, on the reverse strand, counting down.
CCCCCAGCAGTTGGTCCCTCGGGACCGTTGACGGGGTCAGTTGTCGTCAGCCGATGTGGAGGCAATGACGCCGCGGCATGGCAAATGAAAGATTAATATGGACAAGCCCGCCCCAATCGGGGCGGGCCTGCCTCAAAGCCGCTCGAATCCGGCCTAGTTGGGGCCATCCTGTTCATCTGCCGTTCGGAATTCGACATCGAGCTCCGCGGCGAGGAAGGTCGTGGCGGCCCATACGGCAACATTCTGGGCCAGGGCGTCGGGGTCGACCTTGTCGAGCGTGTCGTCCGGCGTGTGGTGCAGATCGAAATAGTCGGTGCCGTCCTGTTCGAGGCGGAAGGTCGGCACGCCGCCGGCCATCACCATCGGGGTGATGTCGGGACCGCCGCCGCCGCCGTTGCGTTCACCGCGGATGACGCCATAGGGCTCGAGGATCCGCCCGACCGCATCCATCGCCCCGGTGCCCGCCTCGCTGACATTCGACGAGAAGCGCCAGACCCGGCCGGCGCCGAAGTCGGACTCCGACGCGACCACGTGATCGCCGAGGCTGTCGGCATAAAGCTGGGCATAGGCGAAGCCGCCGAGCAGGCCGACTTCCTCTGCCCCGAACATCACGACGCGGATCGTGCGGCGCGGATTTTCCGGCAGTTCGGCGATCAGGCGGGCCGCTGCAACCGTGATCGCGATGCCGGCACCGTCATCGATCGCGCCCGTGCCTTCGTCCCAGCTGTCGAGGTGGCCGCCAATCACGACGATCTCGTCCGGATTCTCGCGACCGACGATCTCGCCGATCACATTGCCGGACGTGGTCATCTCCTGCCAGCCGCCGGAGGTGGCGACATGCATCTCTATCGTCTCGCCCATGCGGTGGGTGCGCTCGATCTGGTCGGCATCCGGCCCCGAGACCGCCACCGCCGGGATCTGCGCCCGCGCGGCCTGTTCGGCAATGTCGGGATAGGTTGCAACAAGGTAGTCCGCAGCCACCTGGGACAGCCCGCCCTGATCGATGGTGCGCTGGTTCGGGCGCGACATCATGCCGGTATGCGGGAAACGGTGGCTGTCCGTGCCGACTGAACGGATCACGAGTGCGACCGCACCGCGCGCCTGCGCCTCGATCCAGCCAAGGCTGCGCTTGCGGTTCGCCGGCCCATAGCCCGACCCGTTCATGGCGCGAACCATACGATCATTGACGTAGGCGATGCGGCCTTCGAGCGACCCGGCCGGCGCAGCCTGAAGCTCCTCGAAGGATTCAAAGAAGACGATCTCCGCCGTTACCCCGCCCTCCGGCGAGGCAGCAGACCCGCCCAGTTCGGTCGCAAAGACGGCCTGCGGGAAGGGGCTGACCAGCGTCGTCTCGATCTCGCCGCGCTCCCAGTAGGGCATCTCGAATTCCTCGATGCGGACATTCTCGAAACCCAGCTCGGTAAGCGTCCGCACACCCCAGTCGCGGGCGCGGGCCTCGGCCTCGCTGCCGCCCAGGCGCGGACCGATCTCGGTCGTCAGGCTTTCGAGGACCTGCCAGGCGAGATCGCTTTCCAGCCCGGCCTCGGCCAGACCGGTCGCCGTTTCGGCAAGATCGGACGGAATCTCGTATCCGTCCTGTGCAAAGGACGGTGCCGCCAGCAAGGCGGCCGCCACGATGGCAGTCATCGGCATGTTCAATCGCATGCTACCCACTCCCCGAATTGAAATCCGCAGCGACGCTAGCCGAGGCCGTGCGGCGGCTCAACGCCGGGGACTGCGCGTATCTGTTCCAAACCGGAATGACGTTTGCGCGGAGCGGCGGGTTCAAGTCGGACCGTGCGAGGTTAGATTGCGCAGTGAACCAGCAGGAGATGCATCATGATCGAGCGCATGATCGAGGGCCGCGAACGCGATATCGGCGGGTTTTCCGTTCGCCGCGTCCTGCCGGCCGCCGGCCGCCGCACCGTCGGCCCCTTCATCTTCTTCGACCAGATCGGACCGGCGACCTTCGCGCCCGGCAAGGGGATTGATGTGCGCCCTCACCCGCATATCGGCCTGGCGACCGTCACCTATCTGATCGAAGGCGAGATGGATCACAATGACAGCCTGGGGTGTTTCCAGACGATCCGCCCCGGCGACGTGAACTGGATGACGGCCGGACGCGGCATCGTCCATTCCGAGCGGACTGGGGCGGAAGCGCGAGAGCGCGGCTTCACGATGAGCGGGATCCAGACCTGGATCGCCCTGCCCGGAGACCTGGAGGAAATCGAACCCTCCTTCCACCATCATCCGGCGGCGAGCCTGCCCGAATGGGATGAAGGCGGGGCGACGCTGCGCCTGATCCTGGGCACGTCGCACGGCCGGGTTTCGCCGGTCGAAGTGTTCTCGCCCACCCTCTACATCCATGCGCGGATGCCGGAAGGCAGCGCCTTCAGCGTGCCTGCCGAACACGAGGACCGGGCGGTCTATGCCGCGACCGGCGACATCACGATTGATGGCGAAGTCTTGCCGGTGGGAAGGATGGCCGTGCTCGAGCCGGGGCATGAACCGGAGATCCGCGCCCTCACCGAGGGGCATGTCTTTGTGTGCGGCGGCGCACCGCTGGCCGGGAAGCGCAGCATTTTCTGGAATCTCGTTTCCAGCCGCCCGGAGCGCATAGAACAAGCCAAACGCGACTGGGCAGCCTCGGCGGAAGCCGGTTTCAGGGACAGCGTGTTCAGACTGCCTCCGGGAGAATCCGAACATATTCCGTTACCTGATGACAGCTAGCCACAACGGACAGACTGGCAGGCGGCTTGCTCTTCCTTTATAGCGGCCCGCACGCGGCGTCCCGGAACGACCCAGACGGGGGTGATTCCGGCGTTCGCTCGGGGTAAGGTGAAGTGGATCGGGTAAGGCGGGCCGGCAACAGGCGCGCGACCTGCTGAGACGGGGGACGACATGTCTTCAGTGGCAACGAACGGCCAAGCGACGGGTCTGGAGCATCTGGGTATCGAAGGTGCCGCCGCAGTTTACCGCAATCTCAACGAGGCCGCGCTCTACGAGGAAGCCGTCAAGCGCGGTGAAGGCGAGATCGCCGAAGGCGGCCCGCTGGTCGTGAAGACCGGCCTGCATACCGGCCGCTCCGCCAACGACAAGTTCACGGTTCGCGACGAGACCACCGAAGACACGGTGTGGTGGGAAAAGAACGCCTCCATGACGCCCGGCCAGTTCGCGGCGCTCTGGGAAGACTTCAAGACCCACATGAAGGGCAAGGAGCTCTTCGTGCAGGACCTGTTCGGCGGCGCCGATCTCGACCATCGCCTGCCGGTGACCATCGTCAACGAACTGGCCTGGCACAATCTCTTCATCCGCCATTTGCTGCGCCGCCCGGAAGCACACGAACTCAATGATTTCGAAGCCCAGTTCACGATCGTGAACCTGCCGAGCTTCAAGGCCGATCCGGCCCGCCATGGCTGCCGCAGCGAGACGATCATCGCGGTCGACTTCAACCGCCGCATGGTGCTGATCGGCGGCACGTCCTATGCTGGCGAGACCAAGAAGTCGGTCTTCACCATCCTGAATTACCTCCTGCCCGCGAAGGGCGTGATGCCGATGCATTGCTCGGTCAACACGACCGAGAACGACAATGCTGCGATCTTCTTCGGCCTGTCGGGCACCGGCAAGACGACGCTGTCGGCCGATGCCAGCCGCACCCTGGTCGGCGACGACGAGCATGGCTGGTCGGAAAACGGCCTCTTCAATTTCGAAGGCGGCTGCTACGCCAAGATGATCCGCCTGTCGGCCGAAGCCGAGCCGGAAATCTTCGCCACCACGAAACAGTGGGGCACGGTGCTGGAAAACGTCGTGATGGACCCGGTCACGCGCAAGCTCGATCTCGATGACGCGACGCTGGCGGAAAACAGCCGCGGGGCCTATCCGATCCACGCCATCCCGAACGCCAGCGCCACCGGGCGCTGCGGTCAGCCGCGCAATCTCGTCATGCTGACCTGCGACGCCTATGGCGTGATGCCGCCGATCGCCAAACTGACGCCGGCGCAGGCGATGTATCACTTCCTGTCGGGCTATACCGCCAAGGTGGCCGGCACGGAAAAGGGCGTGAAGGAACCGACGGCGACCTTCTCGGCCTGTTTCGGCGGCCCCTTCATGCCGCGCCATCCGGCGGAATACGGCGCGTTGCTGCGCGAACTGATCGCCGAGCACGATGTCGATTGCTGGCTGGTCAATACAGGCTGGACATCAGGCGCCTATGGCACCGGTCACCGCATGCCGATCAAGGCGACGCGCACGCTTCTGAACGCGGCCCTCGACGGTTCGTTGAAGAATGCGACCTACCGCGAAGATCCGAATTTCGGCTTCATGGTACCGACCTCGGTTCCCGGCGTCGACGACCAGATCCTGAACCCGCGTTCGACCTGGGCTGATGGCGACGCCTATGACGTCCAGGCCGCCCGCCTTGCAGCGATGTTCATCGAGAATTTCGCCAAGTACGAGGACCATGTCGCGCCTTATGTCATCGCGGCCGCGCCGCGGGTGAACCAGGCCGCCCTGTCTCGCTTCGCCGCGGAATAGGCCTGCCCTCATCGCAAATTGGAAAAGGCGCCCTGCGGGGCGCCTTTTTTTCGCGGCCAGCGCATGCGAAGGTGTCAACCGCCAAGCAACGCGAGCAGCATCCACAGCCCGATCACAACGAACAGGCCGGCGGCGAGATACCGCACGACGTTCAACGGCACTCGGCGAAGTATCCGGTCGCCGAGCAGAACTGCGGGAACATTCGCCAGCATCATGCCGGCCGTGGTGCCGATCGTGACCAGCACGGCGTTCTCGAACCGGGCACCGAGCGCGATCGTCGTCACCTGGGTCTTGTCACCCATCTCGACCAGGAAGAAGGCGACCAGCGTCGCGGTGAAGGCCCCGAAGCGCGATGCCGCCGGCTTGTCGTCGTCTTCGAACCTGTCGGGAATGAGGGTCCAGAGCCCCATCGCGATGAAGGAGAGGGCGACGGCGAGCCGGAACCAGAAACCGTCAAGCCAGTACGCCGCCTGCGATCCGACGAGCGCCGCGAGGAAGTGATTGGCCAGCGTAGCGGCGAGAATGCCCAGAATGATGGCAACCGGCCGGTTGAAGCGCGCCGCCAGGATGATGGCGAGCAGCATCGTCTTGTCGCCGATCTCGGCAAGGGCCACGACGAGAGTGGATGTGAAAAGCGCGTCCATGGAAGCATTCCAGCCGGGCAGACAATGAACCAAAGACATCCCGTCCCCCGCCCGGCATGCGGTGACGCGATGTCCTCGGTCTTGCCTGAACGGAAAATCCATTCCCGACGCGCCACGGCCTGCCGGCCGAGTGTGTTGACGCGAGGGTCCGCCCGCAGGCGGTGGCTACTCCCCAAGTGACGCGGCGTGGGTACCATATCGCACCCTCGTGTCAAACCGGACGCGGCGGCAAAAAGGAAAAGGCCCCGCCTTGCGGCAGGGCCTTCATTTTGGGTGCGGGGACAGGATTTGAACCTGTGACCTTCAGGTTATGAGCCTGACGAGCTACCGGGCTGCTCCACCCCGCGTCAGTGTGAGCAGATCCGGAAAAGAGCCGCAGCCCGGTTCCGTCTCATTTGTCCGTCCTCGCGGGAAACCCGCTGCGGGCGGACGGGGCTGCTCCACCCCGCGTCAGATGCGGCCTTGCCGCGCGCCCCCGTTGATCCGGGGGAGCGGCGTATCTAGAGCATGGGCGCAGAGGATGCAAGGGCGGGTCCGTGTGCGGAACAGCTTGGCGTGCAGTGGCAGGCCGGGCTAAGTCTCCACCCCATGACACAGAGCGCTGAAACCACCCCTTCCGTGTGGGGCGAGCATGCCCCGACAGGCTTCCGGAAATCGCTGATCGAGGCGTCGCGCGGCGGTCTTGGCCTGGCGGTGCGGCCTGTGGCCTGGCTCAATCCCGGTCCGGTCGATATCGAGGTGAACGGGTTTCGCGCCCGCCTGCACCCGCGGGACAATCTCTCCGAGAAACGCGCACTTGCGCGGCCGGACAAGCTGGAACGGCGCGAACTCGACTATCTGATCGAGACGCTGCGCCCCGAGAGCAGCTTCATCGATATCGGGGCGAATTTCGGTCTCTATTCGTTGACGCTGGCGGCTGCGCCCGACGGGCCCGGCCGCATCCTGGCGATCGAGCCGCAGCCGGAAATGCTGAAGCGGCTGCGCTTCAACATTTCAGCATCGGGTTTTGACGACCGGATCGAGGTACGACCCGTCGCAGTGGCGGGACAGGCCGGCATGCTGTCCTTCACCGAAAACACGCACAATCGCGGCGAAAGCGGCCTGATCGGCGAAGGCGGGCTGAGCGTCGAGGCCGTCACCCTCGTGCACCTGCTCGACTCGGCCGGTATCGGCCAAGCCGATGCGATCAAGATCGACGTCGAAGGCGCCGAGCCGGAAATTCTGGAAGCCTTCTTCGCTACGGCACCCAAGACGCGCTGGCCGAAACGCCTCGTCCTTGAACGCCTGCCGCATCTGTCCGGCCGCGATCCGGTCGCGATGGCGGAAGCCGCCGGCTACCGCGTCGTGATGGACACCGGGCGCAACACGGCGCTGGAAGTGTGACCGCGCGGCGCATGTTCGCGACCCTCCGTGCAGCCATGACCGGCTGTCTCTTGGCATGCCTTCTGACGGCGTGTGCCACGCCAATTGCCCGCATGCCGGTCATCACGCCCGAAGCCGGACAGGGCGAGGTCCGGACCCTGCTCGTCGCCAGCGTGCGCATGCCGAGCGAGGAACCCGGCCGGCGATTCACCGATGCCCGCTCTCCGAAGCTGAATTTCGCCGAAACGGGGGTCTGGGTTCCGAACCAGCGCGATCCCGGCGAGATCGACTATCCGGGCCAGCGACTCGACCCGGCACGGGAGTTCGCCCTGACAGGCTATGCTCCGATTGAAAACGTCGATGCCTTCCTCGATCGCTTGAACACACAGCTTGAGAGCTTGCCGCAAGGCGACCGGCATGCCGTGCTGTTCGTACACGGCTTCAACACCCCGTTTTCGAACGGGTTGTATCTCAACGCGCAGATCCTGACCGACTTCCAGTCGGATGCCGTTGGCGTTCACTTCGCCTGGCCGTCCGCGGGGCAGGTCTCGTCCTATCTCTACGACCGGGACAGCGCGCAATTCAGCCGAAGCGGGCTGGCCCGGACCGTGGAGTTGCTCGCCCGCAGCGAAGCTGACTCGATCACCCTGATCGCTCACTCCATGGGCGCGCTCCTGGCCATGGAAGCGCTGCGCGAACTGAGTCTTCACGGCGAGACCGGAGTGATCGAACGTCTCGACGCGGTCATTCTCGCCTCGCCCGACATCGACAGCGATGTGTTCCGGGACCAAGTCGGCTCGCTGGCCGCGATGCCCGAGCACCTGGTCGTCATCGTTTCACATCGTGATCGCCTGCTGGCGCTTTCAAGCCTGCTGCGCGGCGAGCGCGCCCCGCGCGTGGGCCTTGGCAATCACGCTGAGGAATTGACCGCATTGGGCGTGACGATCATCGACCTGACACGTTTCGGCGACGGCGGTGGGTTCAACCACACCACCTTCGCCAGTTCCCCGACTTTGATGAACATGGTCACCAGCGGCGCGCTGGAAGCCGCCCTGATGGGGCGTTCGACACGCGAAAACGGGGGGCCGGCCGATACGATCTTCTCTCTGGCCGCCAGCATCGTGTCGCTTCCCGTGCGGGCGCTCGTACGGAAGTGAAGCGCGGCTAGTCGCGCGACAGGTCGTACACGCGGCGCATGGCATATTCCCCGTCCGCGCCTCGCACCTCGACCCGGAAGACGACGTGGTCGTCGTCCAGCGTGGTCCAGCCGATGCGCGCCGGTGCATTGGGCAGGTCGCCGGCCGCATTGCGAATGAAGGGCGTGGTTTCGTCGGCGATGGCCGCGCCCGGCAGGGCGCCGAACCATGCGCCCTCCTCAGCCACACCGCCGGCATAGTAGCGATGCCCCTCGCCCGGCTGGTTGTTGAGATAGAGCGCGTACCAGCGCTGAAAGATCGGGGCGTAGCTCCAGAAGGTGAAGCTGCGATAGCCACTCTCGGGGCGTTCGAACACCACGAGCACCGCGCAGCCATCAAGCATTCGCGTGCCGGTCAGGCGTGCGGGCTCGGACGTTCCGTCAGGAGACAGGGCTGTGCCGGACCACACGCCTTCCAGCCGGTCCAGCGCGCCGTGCGGCGGCTCGGTGCAGAGCAGATCCTCGTCCTGACCCGGAAAGGCCGCCGACGTCGCGGGCAGATCCGGTTGCGGGCCGGCGCGGTCGAAATCGACGACCATCCAGGTCGTCCAGCTGTCACCATTGTCGGTCGTGTTGGCCCCGTCCCACCGGAAGCGGTCCCCGGTAATGTCGGAAAACTGATAGCGGCGGATCGTCGGTCGTCCGGCATCGGATGTCTGCTGAAGCGCCGAGGAATAGACCATGATCCGCCCGTGATCGGCGTGGCCTGTCAACTGATCGAGGAAGGCGACGCCGTCGAATTGCGGGTTCGGCCAGTGCTGGGCCATCACCCATCGTTCGCGGGCCTCGTCATAATAGCGGATCGAAAAGCCCCGGCCTCGTGCCTCGCCGGACGGCTGCTCCATCGGCTGGGCCAGCTCGATGATCGCCTTG
>NZ_JBHRSV010000028.1:0-290000 GCF_042643335.1 Hyphobacterium vulgare | reverse complement strand
TTTCGCGCAACCCCTTTTTTTCATAAGAGCGTCACGCTTCTGCAGTGGCCCGGCCTGCAGCCCTTGCCCGCAAGGCGATCAGGCAGATGCGATATAAGCCTTCATCGCCTCGGCGTCGGCTTCGGTCTGTTCGATCTTGCGTTTGACCACATCGCCGATCGAGACGATTCCGGCGAGCCGGCCCTGCTCGAGCACCGGCAAATGGCGAATCCGCCGATCGGTCATCGACGCCATGACCTCCTCCACCGTGTCTCGCGGCGAGGCCGTGATCACATCACGGGTCATGCAGCCAGCGACGGGTTCGGTCAGGGCGCTGGCGCCCATTCTGGCGAGTTGGCGGACGATGTCGCGTTCCGACAGGACACCGGCGATCGCGCCGGAAGAATCGACGACCACGATGGCGCCGATCCGTTTCTGATCGAGAAGTGCCGCTGCTTCGCTGAGGGTCGCATCCGCCCTGAGGCTGAATACGTCCCGGCCCTTCTCGTCGAGAATGGCAGCCACATTCATTGGGCTCTCCCTGGTTCCGGGAGGTCGGATGATAGCACATCGCGCAGACGCGCGCGCGGAATTCAGTGGCGCTGGCGAAAAGCAGCCAGGAAGAGCGGGTAGAAAATCGCGCCGGCAACCAGCCCGCCGACATGCGCCGCCCAGGCGATAGCGATCCACATCTGGGTCCCGGCAAGGGCCAGAACGATATTGATGAGCAGCCAGGGCAGCGCCATGGAGAGCATGCCCCTCACCCCGCCCCTGGCCCAACCTGAGGCAACCAGGCAGCCGGAAATGCCGGTCGAGGCGCCGACCATCGGGATGCGCGACGCCGGATCGACCAGGAGCTCGGCCGCGACACCTGCCAGGGCGCAGACGACAAAGAAGAGCAGGAATCCGGCCGATGCCCGGAACCCGCGCCCGAACGGGCGTGCCGTGGCCGCTCCGAAGGCCAGCAGCGCCATCGTGTTCATGGCGAGGTGCAACCAGCTGCCGTGCACGAAGACGTGCAGAAGCCACGGCGCAATCGCCACCGAGGGGCCGGGCCTGTCGAACGCATAGGCAGGGACGAACGCCCCCCATTCGAATGCGAGATCGCACAGCGGCACGGACAGTTCCGCGGCGACACCGGTCAGCGCGACGGCCGTGGTCAGCCAGATGACCGCGACGGGCACGTCGTTGAACAGCGGTTGCCGACTGTCTCCCATTGGGACGGTCTCCCCTTTCATTCCCCTGCACCATATCGGGCCGATTCGGGCCGGATCACCGATTCCCCCCAAAGGAGAAAGGCTGTAGCGGACTTCCCCCGCTGGCATGACGGTTGCAGCGGACGCGGTCGAATGTGTTCACGAAGAGGACAAGCGATCATGACGCCGCGCAAGACCGCCCTCATGCTTTTCGCCGCTATCGGCGCCCTGTCGACCGCTCCGGCCCTGGCCCAGAGCGCGTCGGACTACCAGCGCCCGTGGGGAACGAGCCCTGGCCAGACGAGCCAGCCCTACCAGGCCGGCACTCGCGACGCGAACAACAACCGTGTCGTCGTGAACGGGGTGATGCAGACCGGTGTCGGTGTGCAGGCCGCAGGCCAGGGCACGGGCGGCGTTGGCCAGTCCTCGTCCACCGGAAATCAGTATTCCAGCGCCACGGCGATCGGAAACCAGCTGAACGTGGTCGTGAACGGCAACTGGAACACGGTCGTCGTCAATTCGACCCAGACCAATAACGGCACAGTCACTGCCACTTCCGGGACCGGCGGCAATGATGATCGCGAGCCGCAATGGGAGTACAACCCCAATGAGCGCTAGGAAGCTCCTGTCCGCCGCCATTGCCGCGCTGGCCGTGACCGGCTGCGCCGTGACGCCGAATTCCGGCGGCGACGGCCTTTATGCCCGTCCGATCGGCAATGCGCCGGTGACGCCGAATCCGACGCCCTATTCCGAGGCGCTCGTCTGCCTGGCGAACTATGCCCGCGCGCAGGGGCATCCCTCGCCGCGCGTCGCGGTCGGCCGCCTTTCGGACTATACGGGTGCGGTCGGGGCCGAAGGCGGTCCGGCGGTGACGCAGGGCGCATCGCTGATGGCGATGTCGGCCTTCTCGAAGGCCGGCGTGAACCTCGTCGAGCGCTTCGACACATCGGTGTCGGAACTCGAAATGCGCTATGCCAACAACCGTCTGATCGGCGACGAGGCCGAGGATGAAGGCTTCCGGCAGATCTATGCCGGCTCGATCCCCGGGTCGGACTTCACCCTGGTCGGCGGCATCACCGAGGTGAATTACAACATCCGCAGCCAGGGCGTGGACATTCTCGGCGGTGACCGGGGCGATTCCAGCCCGACGGGCCTTTTCAATGCGCGCATGTATGTGATGAATGTCGGGGTCGATCTGCGTCTGGTGAACACGCGCACGCTCGAAGTCGTCGACGTCATTTCCTACCAGAAGCAGATCATCGGGCGCGAGATCAGCGCCGGCGTGTTCTCCTTCTGGGACAGCGCGGTGATCGACGTGTCGGCCGGCGGCCGCTCGATGGAGCCGGTGCAGCTGGCCGTGCGCTCGCTGATCGAGCGCGCCGTCCTCGAATTCTCGTCCACTCTCTACGGCGTCGAAGCCGGTTCCGTGTGCCGTTTCGATGATCCGCTCGGTCCGACCAACGAGACCGGCGGCGTCAACACCCACACGGCCTATGCGACCGGAGCGGAGATCCGAAATGTCCAAGTACGCCAAAGCGTTGATCGCGGGCACGAGCGCCGTGACCCTGATGTTCGTGCCGGCCTTCGCGGACGATACAACTGAGATCGAGAACACGCAGGTCAATGACGCCGCCGATGTCCTGTCCCTTCTGAGGCTGGACACCGGCGACGCCGGCAATGCGACGCTCGCGACGGCGGCCATGGGCAACGCGCTCGAGGTCGACGTCAACGAGCCGCACGATGTCTCGAACGACCAGAGCTTCTCCGGGAGCGTCCGCGCGGAAGCCGAGACCACGCTCAATTCCCTCGATGGCACTGCGATCACGTCAGCCACGGCAATCGGCAATGCCGCCGTGTTCGACTTCGAGTCCGACGCCGACCTGACCTCGACGCAGACCGCCGCCGACGGTTCGACCGTCGATGCGGCCGCGACGCTGAACGTCAATGCCTATGCGATGAGTTCGATCACAGCCTCTCAGGCCGCGGCCAACGCCGTCGAGATCAATGCCGAGACCGCGTCCGTTGTCGGGCAGTTCACCCAGGACAGCGGCGCCGACGTGAGCGCGCGCACCACGCTGAACGCGCCGACGGGCGGACTCGGCTGGATGGCAGCAGGGGCGGCTGCGGCCAATGGCAACAACATCACGACCAGCGGCTTCGACGCGGACCAGATTCTCGATATCGACCAGACCAATCGCGGGCGCATCAGCTCCGACATGCAGGTCGAAGCCCGCGGGGGTTCGGAATTCATGACCGTTGCCTCGCAGGCGCAGGGCAATGGCGTCGATCTGAACAATCAGTGGGGCTATGCCCACATCCAGGGCCAGCAGACGAATGACGGCGAAGTCGACGCGAACACCCGGGTGGTGATCGATGATTTCGACATCGACAGCATCATCATGGCGTCGGAAGCGATCGGCAATTCAGCCCTGCTCTCGAACCAGGGGGCCGATACCTGGATGGGCGTGGCCCAGACCAACCGGGCCAATGTGAATGCGACGACCACGTTCGAAGGCGGTGTCGGCGGTGAAGTCACCGGTTCGGCGGCGGCCTATGGCAATGCCGCGACCAGCTATGTCTGCTCGAACTGTCCCGGTGTGGAAGCGCGCGGCCAGGTGAATCAGACGAACTCGGGTAATGTGACCTCGACCTTCCAGACGACCTACCAATCGGGCTGGGGCGTGATCGGGTCGGCGACGGCGGTCGGCAATTCGGCGACCTTTGTCAGCGAACGCCCCGGCGAAAGCGAATAGGTTGCAGCCGACCGGTCAATCTCCGGTCAGCATCATTTCCATTTCGAACCGATCCAATGCCTCGTCACCGATTGCCACGGTCTCCCGGCGAATGATCCGGAAGCCCATCGCTGTGAAGGCCGGCTGCGCCATCAGGCTGGCATGGACCCACAGGCGCTTTTCTCCACGCGCAACCGCGATGCGCCGGACTTCATCGAAGAGTTTGCGGAATACGCCGTCGCCCCGGCAGCCGGGGCGGATGTAGGCGAAGTCGACATAGCCGTCGCTCCGCAACGTCATGAAGCCCCGGATCTCACCGTTCTTTTCATCGAGAATGATCGTTTGGGATGACAGGCGCTCGCGCCAGGCCTGACCCGACCTCGGCGCGGGAACCCAGGCGGCGCGTTGCGCTTCGGCATAAGGACTCGGTCCGTTGCGAACCGCATCGAACATCACTTCGCCCAGGGCGTCGTGGTCCCGTTCGTTTCCGAGCCGCATGCCCATGCCGTCTCCGGTGCAGCTAAAGCGTTTTCCGGATCCATTCGAGCCGGGTGGTCTGCTGCACGCGCTCCAGCGCATGCCGCAAGGCATCAGGATGCCGGGGGTCGAGCGCGTCGATCACCTCGATCCGCTTCAGCACGCGGGATTCGAGTGCAGCTTTCAATTCCGCCCTTTCTGCAACTTCCAGGCGCATCCACAAAGGCGCACGAAGACGGAAAGGATCGAAGCCTGGCCCTATCGCCGTCGCGGTATCGATTGCCCATCGGCTGATCTCTGCTTTTCCCGATGCTGTCAGCTGCAGTGCCTTGGCAGGCCGTTTCCCGCGTGTCGCGTCTTTCGAGGCGACCCATCCCGCCTCTTCCATGCGGTTCAAAGCCGGATAGATCGCACCGGCACTGGCACTCCAGAAGGATGACGGCGAATCGAGGAAGGCCCGGCGCACGCCGTAGGCGGTCATCGGCCCTTCCATATCCAGAAGGGTCAGAATCGCCCCCTCAAGTTCTGTCATTCCCGTCCCCGCAACTGCGTGCGCGGTCTTTTATCGCCGACTGATCGGTGATGTGTATAGCCATATCCGGGTAAGGTCGGGGACTGCCCGGAACGAAAAAGCCCCGGCTTCCTTTGCGGAAGCCGGGGCCATTTGGTTTTCACGTTTTCGTGAACTCAGCGATAGCCGCCGACACCCCCGTCCAGCATCAGCGTCATGTTCGTTCCCGACGAGACTTCGCGGCGGTGCTCCACCATTTCGGTATAGGTCTCTTCCCGCCGCAAATAGACGACGCGAACGCCGGGGCCATACTGGCGCAGAAGCGACCGTTCATTGCAGTTCCGGCGCGGCTCCTCCGTGGCGCAATAGACGCGGCCACCCGGCTGGTGGCGCAGGGCTTCGCCGCGCTCGCACGCCATCGTGAAAGCTTCGTCCCAGACATCGCTGCCATCGACGCGCCAGCCGATCGTCACCTGCATCCAGGTCCCCGCGACACAGCGGAAGATCTCGCCATCCCAATCCGGGGCGACGCGCTCCTCGGGATCCGGGCGGGATGCCGGGTGCGGCGTGCCGCGATCATCCATGCAGACGGCACGGATGACACGCCATTCCTCGAGAATGCGCGTGCGCTCCTCGGCCACCATTTCGGTTTCGATCACACCTGCCAGCGTCAGGCCGGTGATCGCCGTGGCCGGAGGCGGTGCCCCGAAAGACCCCCCCCCGCCGCCGCCGATCGCGATCGCCGTGGCGCCGCCGGACGCGCCGGCACCGGCGCCAGCGCCGGCATTGGCGTTCGCATTCACGTTGACGTTGGTGTTGACCGACACATTGGTGTTCACATTGACGCCGATATTGATCCGCGGACCGTGGATCGTGATGTTTGGCGGGCGCACACGGTGTCCACCACCGCCGCAACCGCTGCCACAGCTTCCGCCGCCGCCACCATGTCCGCCACCGCCGCCGCAGGTCGTTCCGCAGCCACCGCCGCTACCCCCGCCGCTGCTTCCGCCACCAATGGCCGCCGCTTCAGGCATGCCAACCGGTGACCCGATCAGGGCCGCGCCGAACAATACAGCCATAAAGGCGTGCCGTGCTGATACGCGCATGGTCGTACTCCCTTGTTCCGGGAGGTGATGGTGCAAGCGACGGGCCGTTTTCGCCGCTGGCGTGTCCCGCGCTCGCCCGTCAGGGGTATGGCCCCGAATTTGAAGACGAAATGCGTGTCGGGACCGGAGAGGGTCCGGAAGCGGGAGTACACGGAGTGTCCATGCACGCGCATACCGAGACCTTGCTGGCCTATTGGGAGACGCGCCGGAATGGCCGTCCCGCGCCGGCACGCGCCGACATCGTTCCGCGCGACCTGTCGAACCTGCTGTCCTGGCTGTTCATCCTGGAACGGGCCGATGCCGACCATCATGTTTTCCGGCTGGCCGGTACCGGATTGTGCCAGCTCTACCGGCGGGAATTGCGCGAGCAGAATTTCCTCGACCTGTGGCGGGGGTTCGACCGTCATCACGTCAGGGCGCTGATCGAATCGGCCCTCGCCGCCCCGGCCCCGGCAACCGCGACCGCGACGGCCTATGCGCTGGACGGACAGACGATCGAGGCCGAACTGGCCCTGTTGCCCTTGCGCGGGCCATCGGGACAGGCCGACCGGGTTCTCGGACTGTATCAGCCGCTCTCTGCGCTGCGCGGACTGCAGGACCGTCCCGTCGTGCGTCAGAAGCTGACCGGACTGCAACCGCCGGCGCGCGAAATCTACACGCCGGTGGCCCTGCGCCCGCTGGCGGCAGTGTCGTTTGAACTGGTCGCCAACGACCGCTGATTCAGCCGCTCTCTCAAAAGCTTTCTTAACCGCCCTGCCCTATTCTGCCCGGCCAACGGGAGAAGTGTGGGCATGGTGGAAACACCGTCACGTCTGGACAAACGCAAGGTGCGCATTGCCGCACAAGGTGCCGCCGAACGGCGCCGGCACAAGCGTGTCCCGCTGGCATTGCCCGGCCGGCTCTACGAAAAGGGGCGCGGCGAACAGCGCTGCCGCCTGATCGATGTCTCCCCCGGCGGCGCCAAGCTGCTGGTCAAGGATCCGCCCCCGCCCAACAGCCATATCGTGCTGCTGGTCGATGGTCTCGGACGCCTTGAAGGCGATGTGATCCGTATCGGGGCGAACTGGCTGACCACGCGCTTCACCATGCAGACGCGCAAGCGTGACCGTCTGGCCGATGCGATTACCTGGCGTTTCAACATGGAACGCCTCGGTCTCGAGGAGGACCGGATTGCGCCGCGCAAGCCCGGCAAGGGCCAGGCGACCATCCGCCTGCGCGACGGCGTGCTCATCCGGGCCGACGTACTCGACATCTCGATCACCGGCGCAGCCTTCGCCTGCCTCGAACGCCCCCGGATCGGCGAACGCGTGCGGGTCGGCGAAATGACCGGCCGGGTTGCCCGGATACTCGAACGCGGCTTTGCCGTGGCCTTCGATCCGCCCTCGGCGGGGGAAGGCGAAGCCAAGCCGGAACCCGGCGCGGCGACCGATCTCAAACAGGCCAGCTGAACCCATCGTCACACGATGAGTTCAATGTGAACGGGGCGGCCCGATTCTTGCCCCACGCGAGCTGTATGTCTCGATTGAGCACGAAAAGAGTGTCCCGAAATGCCGCGTGACGATGGAAGTACGAAGACCTGGTTCGTGAAGGTCGATGGCCGTGTCTACGGCCCGTACACGGCTGCGCAGATGCGCGCCTATGTCGGCGAAGGCCGCGTCGCGGCGCATTCGCTGGTCTCCATCGAACGTGACGCAGGCTGGAAGCCCGCGGCAGACATCGAACTGCTTCGCGGCTGGCTGGACGAGGCTCGCGGTGCGCGCCAGCCTGCTGCGCAAACCGGGCAACTCGCGAATTTCATCGTGATTGCCGAGACCGGCGCCACCACCGCCGATCCGTTCGAGGCCGCGATGGGGCATCTCGGCGAATGCGTGAAGATCAGTGCTGGCGTCTGGCTGCTTCGCGCCGGCCTCAATGCGACCACGCTGCGCAACGAGCTGTCGCACCTCCTCGACCGCGACGACCGCCTGATGGTGGTCGATGCCAGTCACGACCGCACGGCGTGGTTCAATCTGGGGCAGGAAACCGACCAGAAGATCCGCGAATTGTGGGGCAAGAAGCCCAATTAGGGTTCAGCCCACTTCGCGCAACTCGGCGGCGTGCTTCTTCCAGTTTTCGACATAGTGATCGGCCGAGGCCTGCAGCAGTTCGGCAATCTCCTCGCCGTGCGTGCGGATCACCCGGCCCGGCGACCCCACAACCAGCGAGTTGTCGGGGATTTCCTTGCCCTCGGTCAGCAGGGTGTGTGCGCCGATGATGCAGTTCTTCCCGATCCTCACCCCGTTCAGCAGCGTGGAACCGATCCCGATCAGACTGCCATCGCCGATCGTGCAGCCATGCAGCATCACCCGATGGCCAACGGTGACATTGCGTCCGATCGTCAGCGGAAAGCCGACATCGGTGTGCAGGATCGAGCCGTCCTGGATGTTGGAATTCTCGCCGATCTCGATCGGGTCGTTGTCGCCGCGGATCACCGCGCCGTACCAGATGCTGGCATTCTCCCTCAGGATCACCCGCCCCATCACCTGCGCCGATGGCGCGACCCAGAAATTCCCGCTCTCGGGGGTTTGCGGAACGGCGTCGGCAATGGCGTAGAGCGGCATGGTGTTTCCTTCCGGACACGGGTTCACGAAGTTTCTGCGACGGCAGTGATCAGACTTTCTTCATCCCTGTAGGATGAGACTGTGTCTGCGATTCGAGCACAAGGTCGAAGCCGCAGATGGGTCCGAAAGGGGGTATGCCACCCGTGCGAAAGTCACTCGCACCACCATCCGGGACGATGCCGCACACGGCGGTTGAGTCCCCTGACTCCGGACCCCTCTCCCTGCATTTCGCTCTGTCCCGCCCCCCTGCATCCTGCACGGGGGTTTTTCGTATCTGGAGAAAACCTCATGGCTAAAAGGTCTGTGAAGCGTCGCGCTGCTGGCGAGTTCAATTCCGGTCACTACCAGGACGAACAAACCAAGGTGCGTGCGCTCTTTCCCGGCACCAACTGGAGTCCGGACGACAAGGAGCCGATGCGGGACCAGAGCTACGTCAAGAATGTCAAACCGCGATCGGAAGGCCAAGCCAGACTCATGAAGGCGATCGACGAGCACAACCTCGTCCTCGCCCTCGGACCGGCCGGTACCGGCAAGACCTATCTCGCCGTCGCCAAGGCGGTCGATGCGCTGGAAAAGGGATCGGTGTCGCGCATCGTGCTGTCCCGCCCGGCGGTCGAGGCCGGGGAAAGCATCGGCTTCCTGCCCGGTGCGATGGAAGAGAAGCTCGCCCCCTATCTGCGTCCGCTCTACGACGCCCTCTCCGACCGGTTGTCGCCGAAGCGGCTCAAGGCGCTGATGGCCGAAGGCCTGATCGAGATCGCGCCGATCGGATACATGCGCGGACGCACGCTGAACAACGCCTTCGTCGTCGTCGACGAGGCGCAGAACTGCACCTATGGCCAGCTGAAGATGCTGCTGACGCGTCTGGGCTGGCACTCGACCATGGTGGTCACCGGCGACCCGGCCCAGACCGACCTGCTGCCCGAACTGTCCGGCCTGGCCGGCATCGCCGAAAAGCTGGAACTCGTCGCGGATATCGGCGTGATCCGGCTCGACCAGGGCGATATCGTCCGCCACCCGCTGGTCGCCAGCATGCTCGACGTTCTGTAGCGGTTTTCAATTCGAACGCGTTGAACCGGCGGGGCCCATGGCTCCGCCGGTTTGCCTTATGCGTCAGTCGGTCGATACCACCACTTCCCCGTAGAGCCACGCTGCCGCCTCGCCCGGCGTCGCGCCGTCGAGATCGACCATGGCATTGGCCCGTCGCATGGTCTCGGCCGGGATGGCGTTGAGCAGCACCGACAGCGTGCCCGCCAGCGCCGGATTGCGGGCGGCATCGGGCGAGATCAGCATCACCGCGTCATAGGGCGGCAGGATCTGCAGCGGGTCATCCAGCACGACGAGGTCGTAGTCCGAAATCCGGCCATCGGTCGTGTAGGCACTGACCGCATCGACCTCGCCGTCACGCAGTGCGCCATACATGAAGGTGGAATCCATCGGCCTGGTACGCACATCCTGCAGCCCGTAGGCGTCGCGGCTGCGGGTCCATTCGGCGCGAACGAAGAATTCCGGGTCGCCGCCAACGCGAACGCTGCGGCCCGACAGATCGCCGATCGTCGCGATTCCGTTCACCTCGGCCCAGTCTCGCCGGACGGCATAGCCGTAGGCATTCTCGAAACCGAGCCGGCCGAGGGCGAGAATGCCATGCTCCTCGCGCAGCCAGCCGGCCATGCGCACGAACATGTCATAGCGCCCCGCGCCTTCCTCGCGCTCCATCACGGTTGCCCAGATCGTGCCGGTATAATCGACATAGACGTCGATCTCGCCCGAGCGCAGGGCATCAAAGGCGATGGTCGAGCCAAGATTCTCCCGGACTTCGACATCCGCCCCGGCGTCTTCCAGGACACGCTCCAGCAGTGCGGCGAGAATGTACTGCTCGGTGAAGCCCTTGGCCCCGATGACAACGGTCCGGCCTTCGATCCCGGCCATCACCTCGCCCTCGCCCGCGCCGATGCCGCGCGCCGCGGACGTGCCGGTGACCAATGGCAGGGCTGCGCCCATCGCCAGCACGGCCGCAATCGCGATCCCGGCGAAGGCCGGCGCGCGCTTGCGCTCCCGGGCGGCCAGTTCGGCCAGGCGGATCGCCTGATCGAGCAGGAAGGCGAGCCCCGCCGCAATGAGGCAGCCGAACACCACGGTCGTCCAGTCGCGGGTCTGGAGGCCGGAGAAGATGTAATTGCCGAGGCTGGTGGCCCCCACGGGGGTCGCCAGCGTGGCCGTGCCGACGATCCACACCGTGGCGGTGCGAAGCCCGGCAATGATGGTCGGGAGGGCCAGGGGCAGTTCAACCTGCCGGAGCGACTGCAGCGGCGTCATGCCGGTGCCGCGCGCGGCCTCGCGCACGACCGGGTCGACGCCCTGCAACCCGACCACCGTGTTCCGCAGGATGGGCAGGATGCCGTAGAGCGTGAGCGCGATGAAGGCCGGGGCAAAGCCGATCCGGCCGCCGAGGATCGGCACCATCAGGGCAAGAAGGGCCAGCGAGGGGATCGTCTGCAGCGTCGAGGCGATCCCGAGGACCGGCCCGGCGAGCGTCCTGTTGCGGGCGGCCAGGATGCCGAGCGGCACGGCGATCAGGACCGAGACGACAAGTCCCGACAGCACCAGTTGCATGTGCCCGCCGAGATAGGCGGGGAGGCTGGCGACGGCTTCGTCGAGGCGGTCAGGCATGCCCCGCCTCCAGCCGCTCGATCGCCCGCGCCTGCTGGCGCGGCATGGCGAGAAGATCCTCGACATAAGCGTCGCCGGGATCCTGGAGCAGATCTGCGGGCGTACCGGTGCGAACGACCCGCCCCGATTTCATCACCAGGATACGGTCGGCGATCAGCAGGGCCTCGGCCATGTCGTGCGTGACCAGAACGGCGGCGAAGCCGAGTTCGCGTCGAAGCGCCGTGAAATCGGACTGCAAGGCGCCGCGGGTGAGCGGATCGAGCGCACCGAAGGCTTCGTCGAGCAACAGGAGTTCCGGCTCGACGGACAAGGCGCGGGCAATCGCCACGCGCTGGCGCTGGCCACCGGACAATTGCGCCGGATAGCGGCCGCGATGCTCGGCGACGGAGAGGCGGACCTGTTCGATCAGCGCGTCCACCCGCGCATCGATCCGCGCCTTGTCCCAGCCGAGCAGGCGCGGCGTGACCGCGATGTTCTCCGCGACCGTCATGTGCGGGAACAGGCCATCGCCCTGCATCACCCACCCGATGCGGCGGCGCAGCGCCTCGGGCCTGAGCGCGGTGACATTCCCGCCGGCAAACGCAATCGACCCGCCCGTCGGTTCGATCAGGCGGTTCAGCATCTTGAGCGTGGTGGTCTTGCCGCAGCCCGACTCGCCGATGATGGCGAGGCATTCGCCGGCCGCTACCGTGAAGCTGACCCCGTCAACGGCGAGCGTGCCGTCGGCAAAGCGCTTGGTCAGGGCGTCGGCGGAGAGGGTCACGCCAGCCTATCAGACCTCTTCGAGGTCGATGTCCAGAATGGTGATCTCGAAGGAGAAGGAGGTTTCCCCCTCATCGACGATCTTCGAGACGACGCCGAGGCATTCCTGGCCGAGATAGATTTCCGCGCACTCGTCAGCGCGCTGACGGCGCTGGACGACGATGCCGGGGTTCAGCTTCTTCTGGAGAAAAGCCTGGAGCTTGTCGGATTCCTGCGGGGAGATGGTGGGCGTCACGGGTATTTCCCTGTCGCTTGATTGGAATGGAGTTTCGGATTCGCGCGGACCATAGCCGATCAATTGCCGGGATGGGAAACCGCTTCAGTCGTCGTCGCGCAGCGTCTGTTCCATGCGCCGGGCCGGTTCGGCACAGCGTCCGCCGACCGGTTGGGCCGGCACGCCTGCCACGGTGCAGTTCTCCGGCACGTCCTTGAGCACGACAGAGCCGGCTGCAACACGCGCCTCGTCGCCGACCCGGATATTGCCGAGCACGCTGGCCCCGGCCCCGATCAGCACGCCATTGCCGATCTTCGGGTGGCGATCCACGCCCTTGGCGCCGGTGCCGCCAAGAGTCACGCCATGCAGCAGTGACACGCCGTTTCCGACGCTTGCCGTTTCGCCGATCACGACGCTGGTCGCATGGTCGATCATGATGCCGCGGCCCATGCGCGCGGCGGGATGGATGTCCACAGCGAAGCGTTCTGATATCCGCGACTGGATGTGAAAGGCCAGCGTCTCGCGGCGCTCATTCCACAGCCAGTGGGCGATGCGATGCCCCTGCAGCGCGGCCCAGCCCTTGAAATAGAGAAAAGGTTGCAGCAGCGACTTGCACGCCGGGTCGCGCTCGTCGGTGGCCGTCATGTCGGCAGCGGCGCTTTCGGCAATCGCCGGATCGGCATGGATCGCCTCGGCGACCACGTCGCGGGCGACGAGATTGTCGAGCTGGGCGTCAGCCAGGGTTGCCGCGAGACGGTGGATCAGCGCGTCCTGAAAGGAATTGTGCCGCAGGACGGCGGCATTGAGAAAGCTGGCGAGGATCGGCTCTTCAGCCGCCGCAGAGGCCGCTTCGACGCGCAGGCGGGACCAGACGGCAGAGAGGCCCGTGCGGGCCTTGATCGGTTCGGCAGTCATCGCTTTTATTCTCCGCTCAGCATCGCCCGGGCGAGCCCGGCATCGAGCAGCCCGTTCGCCGCCATATAGTGCGCCTTCAACAGCATCGCCACCGTCAGCATGTCCCGGAATTCGCCGTTCACCGCCCTTTGAACCGCTTCGGCAAAAGGCAGGCGGCGCGGTTCGATGACTTCGGTCCCCTCGGGTTCGGCCTCGCCGTCAGTCAGGTCCCAGGCAATGAAGCCGATCGCAGGCTCGTTGGTGATGGAGTTCGAAAGGTCGACCTCCAGCATCTGAAGCCAGCGCATCGCGGTCAGGCCGGTCTCTTCCTTCAGCTCGCGCCTGGCGTCCTCCAGCGGATCGCCGCCGACGCGGCCACCGCCCTCGGGGATTTCCCACTCATAGCGGTCGGTTGCGAAACGGTGCTGGCCAACCATTTCGATGCTGCCGTCTGCGTGAATCGGCAGAACCGCGATCGCGACATGCTTCGGGCACATCACCGCGTAGACGGCCGGCTTTCCGTCCGGGCGTGTGGCGTCATGTTCGACGACCTGCATCCACGGATTGTCGTAGGCGATGCGCGTGCCGTGCACGCGCCAGGGGCCGCGGGTCTCGTCCATGTCCTGCTCCGTCGCCAACGCGGCGACACTGGCGCTATTCGGCAGCGCCGATCAAGGAGCCGCTGCGGGCACGCGACTTCAGCCGGGCCTTGAAGCCCGCCTTCTTCGCCTCGATGCGCTGCAACAGGACGAAGGCCGCCGGAGCGAAGAACAGCGCCAGAAGGGCCGAGCCCGCAACGCCGCCCGCCACGGCGGATGCGAAGGGCATCCAGAACGCATCGCCATCGATCAGGAGCGGCGCAAAGCCGCCAATCGTGGTCAGCGTGGTCGACAGGATGTGGCGGGTCGCGTCGATCACCGTGTCCTGGATCGCGTCGTGCCCGCCCGCCTTCACGGCGTCACTGGTTCTCAGAGCCGACAGGACGACGATCGTGCCGTTGATCGACAGACCGACGAGACCCATCGAGCCGACGATGGCATTGAAGCCCAGCGGTGTGCCGAACAGCCAGACGCCGAACAGGGCCAGACCGACCGACAGCACGCCCGTGACCAGCACGATCCCGGCATAGCGGAAGGAGTTGAAGGCGAGCACGACCGAACCGACCATCAGGATCAGCAATGGTATGGCGGTCCCGAACAGATCACCGACCGCGTCGCCGCGCGATTCCGCCTCGCCGCCGATCCGCAGTTCATAGCCGGGGGGCAGTTCGATCCCGGCTTCGTCGAGTCTGACCAGGAAGACATCGAGAACCGGTGCCGGCAGGGTAAAGGGTTCGATGAAACCGTAGACCGTGTTCACACGCCGCCCGTCGAGCCGGGAAATGTTGGACACTTCCGGCTGGAGCGAGACCGAACCCAACGCTCCCAGCGGCGAACCGAGGGAGGACGGATCCGTGCGGTCGGCGATCGTTGCGGCTGAAAGGTCGGACACGCTGGCGCGGCGATCATCTCTGGCGATCACACGGACCGGCAATTCCTCGACGCCTTCAAGCACACTGCCGCCGGGCGCACCGTCGAAGTCGGCGCGCAGCCGGTTGGCAAGTTCCTCGAGCCGGATACCGGCCATGCGCGCCGAGGCTTCGTCGATATCGAGCCGGGCCACCGGCGTGCCCATGCGCAGGCTGGCCGTCGTCGCGGTGACACCGGGAGTCCTGGCCAGGACGCCGCGCACCTCGTCCCCGAGCGCATCGAGCACGGCGAGATCCGGACCGACGAGCTGGATCTCGATCGGTGCGGGTATGGGCGGTCCCTGCTCGAAGGGCAGGGTCAGGAAGCGGCTTTGCGGAAAGGCGTCCATCACTTCGCGCTGCAGCCCGGGCAACAGGTTGCGCGTGACCGCGGCGGATTCGGTGCGCACGAATCCGGTGGCGAAATACGGCGAGTCCGACTGGCTGCCCGCGACATTGTAATAGGTGCGCGGTCCGCTCTCGCCGAGCGTCCACACGACGTCGATCACACCGTCATGCGACAGGATCAGATCGGTTGCGCGGCGGGCCTGACGTTCGGTTTCCTCGATCGAGGTATTGGACGGCAGCACCATCTCGACCTGGAACATGTCGCGGTCGGTGGGCGGGAAGAATTGCATCGGCAGGGTCGAGGCGGCGAAGAAGCCCGCAACCGGCAGGATGATCCCCGCGACCAGGCCGACCCAGGGGCGCGCCACGATCGTGTCGAGCACACCGCGATACATCGCGGTCAGCCGGCGGCTGGAGATTCCCTCCTGCCAGAAGGGCGAATTGTGCTGCGGCACACCGCCGTCGAACCATCCGGCCAGTGCCGGGATCACCGTCATGGCGAGCAGGAAGGAGGAGACCACGGCGAAGATGACCGAGATGCCGATCATCGAGATGAATTCGCCCGCACTGCCCGGCATCAGGGCGATCGGGGCAAAGGCAAAGACCGTAGTCAGGGTCGAGGCCAGCAGCGGCGCGAACAAGTGTTTCAGCGAACGGTTGATGGCGTCGAGCGGCGGCAATCCCTTGCCGCGCATCAGCCGGTATTCGTCGACCACGACAATGGCGTTGTCGATCAGCAGTCCGAGCGCCACGACGAGGCCGGTCACCGACATCTGATGCAACGGCTCGTCATAGATGTTGATCAGGAAGAGCACGAACAGGACGGTCAGCGGCAGGGCCGAGCCGACGATCAGCGCCGAGCGCCACCCCATCATCAGGAAGAGCACGACGAAGACGATCAGGGCGGAATAGCCGAGATTGGTCGCGAGCCCGTTCAGGCGGCTTTCGACATAGTCGGACTGCCGAAACAGGATTTCGACATCGACGCCGTGCGTCTCCGAAGCGAAGGCCTCGACCACTTCCATCGCGCGCGCCGACCAGGTGTCGACCCGCAATTCCGGCTGCAGATAGGCCGCGACGATCACGGTCTGGCGATTGTTGTGGAAGGAGGCGGTGGCGGCTGGCGTGCGCACGCCCTTCTCGACCTCGGCGATGTCGGCCAGGCGCACGAAGTCGCCTTCGGGGGTTTCGGCGATCGAAACGGACCGAATGCGATCAAGCGAGTCGAACTCGCCGGCGACCTCGACCGAGAGATTCACTTCACCATTGCGCAGCTCCCCGGCCGGGGTCTTGGAATCGGCGCTGGCAACCAGCTGGGCGACTTCGCCGACCGTGAGACCCAGCGCGGCGGCGGCGTCGGGATCGACGAGAACCCGGATCTCCTCTTCGGCCGCGCCGAAGACGCGGGTCTCGTCCGTACCGGAGAGATTGCCCAGCCGGTCCTGAAGATCCTGTGCGAGACGCGACAGGATCGCCAGGTTCGGCTCCTGCCCCTCCGGCCAGGTCAGGCCCACGACCAGTGTTGCCGCGCCCATGTAGAAGCGGGTGACATCGGGTTCGCCCGCACCGGCAGGCAGGGTCGGGCGGACGCTGTCGACCTGTTCGCGGACCAGGGTCCAACCCTCGTCAACTTCGCCCGGCGACAGGTCTTCGCGCATCGCGATCTCGATGATCGAGACGCTGTTGTGTGATTCCGATTCCAGCTCGTCGATTTCCGCCAGTTCCAGGATGGCCTGTTCCAGCGGGTCCGTAATCAGGGCTTCGACGCGCTCGGCAGACGCCCCGGGAAATACCGTGACGATCGATCCGTAGCGTTCGGTCAGGCTGGGGTCTTCCTGGCGGCCCAGCGTGAAGAAGGCGGCCAGTCCCGCTGCGACCAGCAGGATGATCGCGAGAATGGTGACGCGGGCGTAGCGGTAGAAGAGCGTGCTCATGCCTCGTCCCCGATGCGCACGCGCTGGCCGGGTGTCACCCGGTCGAGCCCGGCGCGCAGGATGATGGCCCCGTCCTCAACCGCTCCGCGGACGAAGGCGCGTCCGGAGTCGATCCGCACGGTTTCCACGGCATGGGGCGCGATCGTGTAGGTGCCGTATGCGTCGGCCTCGAGGACATAGACAGACCACAGGCCGCGGCGGCCCTCGGCCAGTGCCGATGTCGGTACCCAGAAGCCCGACGTGCCGATGGTCTGCAACAGGCGCAGGCGTGCGACCTGACCGGCCTGGGCGCGGCCTTCGACGTCAAACACGGCGGTCACGGATCGTGTGCGTGTGTCCACGACGCCGGTGGAGGCGCGGAAACGCGCGGCGATCTCTCCCGCGGCGGTTTCGAAGGCGTAGAGCGTGCCCGGTTCGAGCGCGGCGGCGTCTTCCGCCGGCAGCCCGACTCGGATTTCCAGCGCCGTATCCTCGACGATTCGCAGCAATCCCTGCCCGGGAGCCGCAATGCCGCCCTCATCGGACAGGCGGGCGGTGATGACGCCGTCGAACGGAGCCTCGATCACCGACAGGGCCAGCTGCGCCCGAAGCGCGTTCGCTGACGCCGCGGCAGCGCGGCGGCGGGCCTCGGCCGCGTCAGTGGACGTAGCGACCTCGTCGAGGCGCTGCCGGGAGATGTGTCCGCGTTCGAGCAAGGTCTGCTGGCGATCCTGGGTGGACTGCGCCAGAGCCACCTGTGCCTGTGCCTCCGCGGTCTGGGCGTCGG
The DNA here is from genome assembly GCF_042643335.1 of Hyphobacterium vulgare. Taxonomy (NCBI): domain Bacteria; kingdom Pseudomonadati; phylum Pseudomonadota; class Alphaproteobacteria; order Maricaulales; family Maricaulaceae; genus Hyphobacterium; species Hyphobacterium vulgare. The sequence continues at coordinate 272,304 of NZ_JBHRSV010000028.1, read as the reverse complement.
CGGCGGCAATCTGGGCTTCGAGCGCGCGGGTATCGAGCCGGGCCAGGACCTGACCAGACACAACCCGGTCGCCGACATCCACAGCGATGTCGTCGATACGTCCGCCGCGTTCGAAGCCCAGCTCGCTCTCGCGCCGGGCCGTCACCAGGCCGGGGAAATACTCTCCCATGCTGGCGTCGGACCGGTATTCAACCGTGAGCGTGGGAACCGAGGGCGTGGCCGCCTGTCCGAGTTCAAGGCGGGCATCGGCGCCGCGCGAGGCGCTGACCAGCACGACCAGGAAGGCGACACCGAGCGCGGCGGCCGCAACTGCTGCGCCCGCACCAAACCTTCTGAAACCGAGATGAACCGACATATCCCCCGCTCCCACATCTGCAGGCCGGGACACATCTAGGGCTTCGTGTGGCGTTTGAAAAGTGAACAGCGTTCACTTTTTTGTATGTCCGCTATGCGCAGACCCGGTCGGCGGCCAGGCCGCGGATGAGCATGTTGGTCTGGAAGTCGATCACCTGGTCGCGCGTGACATGCTCGGACCCCGGCATGCCGTGCGGGAATTCGTCCATGGATGCCAACAGGATGGCGAGGCCGTGGACGCTCGCCCAGACGCATTTCGACGCTACGGCGGGGTCCATCTGGCGGAAGCTGCCATTGGTGATTCCGGCCTCGACCATGTCCTTAAGTTTTTTTTCCGCGACGAAGGCGTAGCTGGTCTCGTCCGGGGCGTCGTCCTTGTCCCAGTTCGAGAACGCCATCAGGTAGTGTTTCGGCTCCTCCAGCGCGGTTTCGATATAGGCCCGGCCGCAGCGTTCGCAGAGCATCTGGACCTCACCGGCCTCGATGGCAGCCTCGTCCATGCGACGGATCAGGCGTTCAAAGAAGAGTTCGCGCATTTCCGCGAACAGCGCTTCCTTGGAATCGAAATACTTGTAGATCGCCGCCGGGGAGTAATCGATGGCTTCGGCCAGACGCCGCATCGAGATGCCCGCCTCGCCGTCCGCCGCGAAGATGGTTTCCGCTGCGTCGATGATCGCGTCGCGAACCCGTCGGCGCCGGCGCTCCGCCGGCGTGACGTCCTCGAGCGTGGTCTCGGTGGCCATGTAATCTTCCCTGAAAGTCGGACGTTATTCCGTCCGCAGCCCCGCTCATATAAGAACGCCGTTATCGACGCGTCAAAATTCACCCGCACAAGGCTCTCAGATGTCTGATGAAACCAACACCGCCGCGAACCGTTTCCCCGAGCCCGGCGAGCGCCTTGAAGGCGCGCGGCCCAGCCCGGAGACACTGGCGCTGATGGCGCGCCGGCGCTCGACGGCGGCGCGGGCGATGACGGAACCGGGGCCTGACGATTCGCAGCTGAAGACCTTGCTCAAGATCGCCCAGCGCGTGCCCGATCACGGCAAGCTGGCGCCATGGCGCTTCATCGTGTTCCGCGGCGAAGGCCGCGAACGCGCCGGCGCGATCGTGTCGAAAATCTTCGCCGGCAAGGAGGGCGGGACCGATGACGCGAAGATTGCCGAGGAGGCGGGACGCTTCACCCGAGCGCCGCTGGTGATCGCCGTCGTCTCCACCGTGCTGGAAAATCACAAGATCCCGGAATGGGAGCAGATCCTGTCGGCCGGTGCGGTGTGCCAGAACCTTCTCCTGGCCGCGAATGCGATGGGCTTCGCCGGCCAGTGGCTGACCGAGTGGTATGCCTATGACCCGCATGTGAAGGACGCGCTCGGCCTCAGGTCCGGCGAACGCATCGCCGGATTCATCCATATCGGATCGCCGGGCGAGGACCCGGTCGAACGCATCCGGCCCGACGCGATGGTCGGTTTCTGGGGAGAGTGAAGCTAGCCGCGTCCACGATAGGGCGCGACGCCCTGGTCCGGGACCCACAGCCCTTCCGGCGGCTGGCCGGTCTGGAAGAAGACGTCGATCGGAATGCCGCCGCGCGGATACCAGTAGCCGCCGATCCTGAGCCAGGCCGGGTCCAGCTCCTTCACCATGCGCTGCGCGATCATCGTCGTGCAGGCTTCGTGGAAGGCGCCGTGATTGCGGAAGCTGCCGAGAAACAGTTTCAGAGACTTGGATTCGACGATCCAGTCCTTCGGCGCATAATCAATGACGAGATGCGCGAAGTCCGGCTGGCCGGTCACCGGGCAGAGCGAGGTGAATTCCGGGCAGGCGAAGCGGATCAGGTAGGGCGCGTCGCACGGATTGGCGACGCGTTCGAGAATCGCAGCCTCCGGCGATGCAGGAAGCGCGGTGTCTCCGCCCAGCTGATTGAGGGTTTCGTAGCGCGTATCGGTCATGGGGCGGCTAGCTAGCGCCGATCCCCGGTGAAGGCAATCAGGCCTCGTCCCGCAGCGGCACGCCGGGACGGGAAAAGACCTCGCGAATCTGCACTTTCGACACGATGCGCTCGACATGCGGCAGCACGCTCAGCGTCTTGCGGTGCAGAATGTCGAAAGCGTCGGAATCCTCGACCTCGATCTTCAGGAGATAGTCCGTGGTACCGCCCACGAAATGGCACAGGCGAATCTCGCTCACGTCCTCGATCGCGGCCTCGAACTCGCCTTGCGCCTTGGCATTCTGGCTGGACAGGTTGACGTCGAGCCAGACCGGGAAGGTCTTGCGGCCCATGGCGCGCGGATTCAGCACGGCAACATAGCGATCGATGATTCCGGCGCGTTCCAGCGCCTTCACCCGGCGATGGCAGGCCGAAGGCGACAAGCCGACCCGCGCCGACAGATCGGCGACGGTCAGCTGGCCATTCTTCTGCAAGGCTTCGAGAATCGATAGGTCACGCTCATCGAGACTGATCGGTTCGGAAGGCGCAGGCGATCCATCCACGGCGTGGCTCCAGTAAGTGACTACCCGTCGCGCAAACGCCTGGGACGCCGTTCGGTTTCATGGCAATGACAGCGCATGATGGCGAAACCGGTATTCCCGGTGTAAGAGGGCGCGGAATTCGTGGCGCGGACCCGGAGCGGTCGTGCCGAGATCAAGACCTGCCCTTTGGAGACGAATGATGCGGATTGGTGTCCCCACCGAAATCAAGGTTCGCGAGTACCGGGTCGGCCTGACCCCAGACGGCGCTTCGGAACTCGTGCGCGCCGGCCACGACGTGCTGGTGCAGTCGGGTGCCGGTGAAGGCGTCGGCTTCTCCGACACGGCCTACACCGCTGCCGGCGCGAAGATCGCGCCCGACGCCGCCAGCGTTTACGGCGACGCCGACCTGATCGTGAAGGTGAAGGAACCCCAGCCGTCGGAAACGGCGATGCTGCGCCCCGACCAGACACTGTTCACCTATCTGCATCTGGCTCCGGATCCGGTTCAGGCAGAAGGCCTCAGGAAGTCGGGCTGCACGGCGATCGCCTACGAGACGGTGACCGACGCGGACAATCGCCTTCCGCTGCTGAAGCCGATGTCGGAAGTCGCCGGGCGCATGTCGATCCAGGTCGGCGCGCACTGCCTTGAAAAGACGCAGGGCGGACGCGGCATGCTGCTGGGCGGCGTACCGGGCGTTCTGCCCGCGAAGGTCGTGGTCCTCGGCGGCGGTGTTGCGGGCACGCATGCAGCGGAAATGGCCGTTGGCGCGCGCGCCGACGTCACCGTGTTCGACCGCTCGGTGAAGCGCCTCGCCGAACTCGACACGCAATTCGCCGGCGCGATCAAGACGGCGTTCTCCACCCCCGCGGCGGTCGAAAAGGCCGTCATGGAAGCTGACCTCATCATCGGCGCGGTGCTGATCCCCGGTGCGGCCGCGCCGAAGCTGGTCACCCGGGCGATGCTCAAGGGCATGAAGGACGGCGCGGTTCTCGTCGACATCGCGATCGACCAGGGCGGCTGCTTCGAGACCTCCAAGGCCACGACGCACGACAACCCGACCTTCGTCATCGACGGCATCGTTCACTACTGCGTGGCGAACATGCCGGGCGCGGTGGCGCGGACCTCGACCTTCGCGCTGACCAACGCCACCCTGCCCTTCACCGCCGCGCTGGCGAACAAGGGCACGCAGAAGGCGCTGAATGACGATCCGCACCTGGCGCGCGGCCTCAACGTCGCGGAAGGCGAGATCACCTACGAACCGGTCGCCCACGACCTGAAGGTCCCGTATGTGAAGCCGTCCTGGCTGACGAGCATCTAGGTTTGCCGCTCAACCCGATGCGAACGGCCCGTCCGATGAGGCGGGCCGTTTCGATTCTAGCCGCAGATCCGGGCCTTCGCCGCCGCGTATTCGCGCGACAGGCGGGCGATCATCTCCGCGGCGGGGACGACGGATTTCACCGCGCCGATCCCCTGGCCCGAGCCCCAGATATCCTTCCAGGCCTTCCTGGCGTCGCCGCCGAAATTCATCGCCGAAGGATCGCTTTCGGGCAGATTGTGCGGGTCGAGCCCGGCCGCCGCGATCGACGGGGCGAGATAGTTGCCGTGCACGCCGGTGAAGAGGCTGGAATAGACGATATCGTCTGACGTGCCGTCGACGATGGCCTGCTTATAGGCCTCGGCAGCACGCGCTTCCGCCGTCGCGATGAAGGCCGAGCCGATATAGCCATAGTCCGCGCCCATCGCCTGCGCTGCCAGCACGGCGCCGCCGGTCGAGATCGAGCCGGACAGCGCCAGCGGACCGTCGAAGAATTCACGGATTTCCTGCACCAGCGCGAAGGGCGACTTGATGCCGGCATGGCCGCCCGCACCCGCGCACACGGCGATCAGGCCGTCGGCGCCCTTTTCCAGCGCCTTGCGGGCGAAGGTGACGTTGATGATGTCGTGCAGCGTGATCCCGCCCCACGAATGGACGGCATCGTTCAGTTCCACCCGCGCGCCGAGCGAGGTGATGACGATCGGCACCTTGTATTTCGCGCAGGTCTCGAGATCGGCCTCGAGCCGGTCATTCGAACGGTGGACGATCTGGTTGACGGCGAAGGGCGCGGCGGGCGCATCGGGGTGCGCCTTGTTGTAGCTGTCGAGCTCGGACGTGATTTGATCCAGCCATTCGTCGAGCTGGCTTTGCGGGCGGGCGTTGAGGGCCGGGAAGCTGCCGACGATACCGGCCTTGCACTGGGCCAGCACCAGGTCCGGATTGGAGATGATGAAGAGCGGCGCCCCGATGACGGGCAGGCGCAGTTTTCCCTTCAGGGCTTCGGCTTCGGCCATGCGTTTGGTCCCCTTCCCTCGTCCGCCCCACAGGGCGGTGAACAGCGTTTACGGGGAAGCTAGGGGGCGGCAGGCGGGAAGTCGAGCTGTGACTGAACCTGATCGTTCACCTCATCTTGATCGCTCGCGGACATAATCAGAGATCGCTTAGCTTTTAGTCGCTGAATGAACCAAGATCGATTGCGAACAATACGTTCTGGGAAATATTGCTCTAAATCAAAAATTGTCATCAATCCGTCTTTTCCTCGGTAACTTTCCGAAATTATTTTTTTTAAAATATTCGGTAGAATCAAATTATTATTTCTAATCGGCGATTCTAAAGATTGGCCTTGCAGCGCATTTCGTATTGCACGCACTCGTTTTGTTAAATTTAAATTTCTTGGGTATATTTTTGAGTCTATGGAACCGTCTGCGCCAACTGGTATCAATACAGTTGAAGAAATTTCCTTTCGTATTTTTTCTCCAACACTGTATTCGGAATTTATAACACTTTTACTTAAAAACGTTAATGTGTCCTCAACCAAGCTTAACTGAATTCTCTCTAATAGGTATTCATGAAGACTATTATCGTAATACTTGAATGCCCGAGCATAATATTCAATGAGCACGTCTTCCTGGGTATTATCCCACTCCGCGCCTTCCAAATTTGCCTCTCGAAAATCCGCCTCAACAAATAATGCACCTCGAAAATTCGCACCGCTTAAGTCGCTACCAGAAAAATTAAATCCTTTCAAATCGCTACCCGAAAAATTAACGCCCTTCAAATCCATTCCTCGAAAGTCTTCCTTTGGATTTAATTTTGCACAATTAACCAATATATCGAATCTAGTGCTTTCTTCTGAAATAACTCGGTCGATTGCGTCGTCATCAAGATGAACATTATCAAATTTCGTCATTTTCTACAACCTCAATCAGCCTCGATTGCGACAGCGTTATATTGGCACCAATCCTTCCGATTGCTTTCTTAATAAGTATCTCGATTATTTTTGCCTTGTTTCCGTTTGTAATCCTGACTGAGGAACCATCGTCAATCTTATATAATTCCTTTAAGACAATCCAATCCGGCCTGACAAAAAGATCGACATAAATCTCACCCAATTTATCATCAGTTTTAGCAAGGTCGCATATATTGTCATCACCTATAATTCGTCCCTCTAAAACGCCTCCGGTTACTTCTGCAAGGCTCCACAAGTCTGCGCTGAGCGCCCGCACTCTGTACTTTATACCACTAACACTTTCGTTAGTTCTATTTTTCCTGAAACTCTTTGATTCCCACTTAGCGCGTCCCTCAGCGCCGATTCCCTTGCTCGCGCTCGCTAAAGCTCTTGCCTCGACATGTGTTTGCGTACCGGCAAATTCGGTTTTAGAAATTTCACTTAGATAATCAATCTGATGAGGCGCTTGCCCATCCTGTAGGCGTGTGTTTTTCGCAATCTCGAGGTTCTCGTATGTAATTTTCACTCGGCATTCCGAAACTCCGCACACGGCTTGGTAGCGGTCGCTGAATATTTCGTGTTCACCGCAGCGAACAACTAAATTTAATGCCAGCCGAGATTCATCGGAGCCCTGCACCGCAGCGCACTCGATCTCAACCAAACTTTTCAACTCATTTTGTGTTTGTTCAGAAATTTTCAAAGTGCGCTCTCTATAGGTTAACATTAAAGGTTTTAATTTCTTTCTACTGATGACGCTAACCGCGTTCAACGCAATTCGTACCTACTGATCCGGCGGGGCGTCGCAATGCGTCCACATATAGAGGGCGAGGTAGGAGCGGTGCGGCGCGAAGCGCTCGGCGGTGCGGACCGATTTCCGGCGCGGTGAGGTGAGCCGCTGCAGCGTCTTGCGGGCGGCGACATCGCCGTCGGGCCAGACATCCGGATCACCGAACCAGAAGATGTTCAGCATGTCCGCCGTCCACTGCCCGACGCCCCAGATGGCGGTCAGGCGCGCGGCGCGTTCCGGCGTGGTCAGGCCGCGCATCTTCTCGGCGTCCAGCGCGCCGTCCCGGGCCGCGGCGGCAATCGCGATCATCGATTTCGTCTTGGCGCCGGACAGGCCGCAGGTGCGTAGAAGTTCGGTATTGCCTTCGTGGAAGTGGCCGACCAGCGGACGGCCTTCAGCGCTCGCCTCGACCCGGCCCCAGATCGTGCGTGCCGCCTTCACCGACAGCTGCTGCCCGGCGATGGCGCGGCAGAGATATTCCGCCAGCGGCAGATCGGCCCGGTTCGGCAGCTCCAGCGGCCCGGCGCGCTCGATCGCCCGCGCCAGATCCGCACTCAGCGGCGCGGCGGTCTCGACGAAGCGGGCATGGATGGCGCGGTGCGGCATGTCGGGAGGCTAGCGCTGCGCCCGGGTCAGCGCCACAGGATTGCGCGCTCCATTGCCGCATTTGCTCGTCGGGAAACCGGTGCTAACCGGGCTGGATGAACCGCCCGTTCGCCAATCTGCGCGCCGCGCTGGCACCGCTCTTCCTGGTGCTCGCTCTTCTGGGTGCGGGAACGCGTGCGCTGACGCCCGACGGCTATATGCCGTCCACGGATGGTGGCTGGCTGTCGGTGCGGATCTGCTCGGGGATCGAGCCGGCCTTCCTCGAGATCAATCTGGAAACCGGCGAGACCCGCACGCCGAAAGCGCCGGACCATGACCGGGACGGCGCGCCCTGCGCTTTCTCCGCCGGGACAGCACCGGTCCTCGCGGTCGACGCGCAGTATCTGCCTCTACCGTCAATTTCGGACACGGCCGACCTTGCCCCCCTGCAGCCCGCCGCACCGGACACGATCCGCCTGCGCCCCGCAGGCAACCGCGATCCTCCGCGCCTGATCTGAACCCCATTCACCGTTTCAGATCACATGTCCGGACGCGCCAAGTCGCGCCGGGATGGAGGACATATCCATGCCCCGCCTTTATTGCCTGTCGGCCAGCGCCCTTGCGCTGACCGCGCTCTCCGCCCCTGCCTATGCGCAGGAAACCAATCCCCTGACCGACGTGATCGTCGTCACCGGTCAGCGGCTTTCCACCGACACCGATCGGCTCGACCCTGGCGAGGAACCAGCCGCCGGGCCCGATGCCGCCGCCCTCGCCGCGCGCCTGCCCGGTGCGGCCCTGATCGACAATGGCGGCCTCTCGGGCCAGGTACAGTATCGCGGCCTGTTCGGCCCGCGCCTCAATATCCGCGTCGACGGTCAGCGTTTCGCGTCCGGCGGCCCGAACCTGATGGACCCGCCGCTCCACTACGCGCCGATGCCGCTCGTTGCGGCGATCGTGCTCGACCGCGGCGTCTCGCCGGTGTCCGAAGGCCCCGGCCTCGCTGGCGGTCTCGATGCCGTTCTGAAGTCGAGCGATTTCACCTCCGGCCCCGGCTTCACCCCGCATTGGGATGTCATGGCGGGCGGAAACACCGCCGATGATTCCTGGCTGGCGGGCGGGCTCGCCGCAGTCTCGAACGACACGCTGCGCTTTCACCTGCTCGCCTCGCGCGAGGAAGGCGGCGACCTGTCCTTCCCCGGCGGCATTGTCGGCGGGACCGAACATGAGCGCAGCGTCTGGGGCGTCGGCGCGGGCGCCCGGATCGGGTCGAACGAATTCTTCCTCGATGCAAGGCGGCAGGAAACCGGCCTGACCGGCAATCCGCCCTTCGCGATGGACATCCGCTATTTCAACACCGACATCGCCCGGGCCGGCTGGCGCGGCCGGTTCGGCGAGACGGATGTGTCGCTGACGCTGTCGGGCGCGGACGTCGATCACGCGATGAACAATTTCACGCTGCGGCCGGCCCCGGCGAACATGATGATGTGGCGCGAGACCTTCGCCTCCAGCGAATCCCGTACACTCGATCTGCGGCTGTCGCATCCGCTGGCAGGCGGCACGATCAGCGCCGGAGTGGACCGGACCGAAGACACGCATGATGTGCGGATCACCAATCCGAACAATGTGAATTTCTTCATCGAAACGGTGAACGGCACGGAGATGAACCGCACCGGCGTCTTCGCCGAATGGGAAGGTCTGGCGCTGGGCTGGACGGTTGAGGCCGGGCTTCGCGCCGACTGGCACGAGGCGGTCGCCGGACTGTCCAGCGTCGGCCCTGCCGTGCCTGCCATGCCGGGTATGCTGGCGGCGGCGTTCAATGCCGGGCCGCGCGATCTCGACGACACCACGGTCGACGCGGCACTCCGCGCCTGGCGGCCGCTGAACGAGGCCGTCACCTGGCGAGTCACGCTGGCGCGCAAGACGCGGGCGCCCGGCTATATCGAGCGCTTCGCCTGGCTGCCGACCGAGGCCAGCAGCGGTCTGGCCGACGGCAATGTCTATGTCGGCGACCGGGCGTTGCGTCCCGAAACGGCATGGATCGTCGAGACCGGGTTCGACATTGCGGGCGATAGTTTCAACCTGCGCCCGACCATCTTCTTCCGGCAGGTCGACGACTACATTCAGGGTGTGCCGTTCGACGCCACGGTCGGCGTGATCGACACGCCGGTGGAGATGGTCGCCTCGATGAATGGCGACCCGACGCCGCTGCGTTTCGCCAATGTCGATGCGCGGCTCTACGGCGTCGATCTCGACTTCGGATACCGGCTGTCTCCGGTCTGGCGGATCGACGGAGTGGCCAGCGTCGTGCGCGGCGAACGCCGCGACATCGGCGACCATCTCTACCGCGTGGCGCCGCCCTCCCTCACCCTCGCCGTGACGCGCGAGGCCGGGGACTGGTTCGTGACCGCCGAAGGCGTCGGCGTGGCCCAGCAGGACGATGTCTCGCTGACCAATTCCGAAGCCCCGACGGACGGCTACGGCCTTCTCAACCTGCATGCGGGATGGGATGTGACCGATCAGGTACGCCTGTCGGCCAGCGTGACCAATCTCCTCGACGCCGCGTACGAGGAGCATCTGTCCGGATACAACCGCAACGCCTCCGGCGATGTCGGTCTGGGCCAGCGCCTGCCCGGCGCCGGGCGCGGGTTCGGCCTGCGCCTCAGCTGGCGGGGCTAGCGCTCCTGGCACCCCCGGGCGGCGGCACCGCCGTCCGGGGATTGCCGGGGCATTCTGCGTTCAAATTCGATCCACCGAAAAGTTGCCCTGCTTCGCCGAGGCTTCGCAGGACAGCCTTCGAACTTCTGGCTCGCCCAGCCGAAGCTCGCGAAAGCGAGCGTAGGCTGGTGCGGGCGGCCGGGATCGAACCGGCATGACCTTGCGGCCGAGGGATTTTAAGTCCCTTGCGTCTACCAATTCCGCCACGCCCGCACACGTTCGGAGTCTTACCGCAAAACGCCGCCGCGCCTAGCCGAAGGCGCGCGGCTTTCCACGCCCGATTGCAGGGGGAGCGAACACGAACAGGCAAAGGCTGCGGCGTGTGCCGCAGCCTTCACCACCCCGGGGGCTCGTGGTGGAGCCTGGGCCCTGTCCCCGGACGAAGGCCCGAAAGCCGTCCGCCCCTGACCCGGGGCTGTTGCTTACCGGGCGGGGGAGTCCATGCCCGGCTTGGTCGTGCCGAGCGCAATGCGGCCAGCGGCGGCGTTCACCAACTCGACGAATTCGGCGCGGTGGCCGTATTCATCCGCACCGAGCGCCAGAGCGGCTTCCTCGGCGATGTAGTCGTAGGTGAAGTCCTCGTTTGCGATCCACGGATCCTCGCGCAGCATCTGGGCGAAGCCCGCAACCAGGACCGAGAAACGCACATCGTCCGACGCCGACCGGAAGCTGCCGACGGCGTTGTCGTCCGTCACGGGCTGTTCGATCAGGATGCTCTCATCCTCGCCCGGACGCTTGTAGCGGATGCGGACGAAGGCGTATTCGCCATCGGTCGAAGCTTCCGGCTGGGCATCTCCATAGCGCAGCGGATCGTTGCGCAGACCGTCTGAATCCGGGGCGGCAATCTCGTAGATCGCCGTCACGGAATGGCCCGATCCGATCTCGCCGGCATCGACCGCGTCATTGTTGAAGTCCTCGCGGCGAAGCAGGCGCGTCTCATAGCCGACAAGGCGGTATTCCGCGACGCGGGCCGGGTTGAACTCGACCTGGATCTTCACGTCATTGGCGATCGGGAAGAGGGCGGAGAAGCTCTCCTCCACCAGGAAGCGGCGGGCCTCGCGCTCGCTGTCGATATAGGCCGCGATGCCGTTGCCGTTCTGGGCGATCGTCTGCATCAGATCGTCGTTGTAATTGCCCTCGCCGAAACCCATCACCGACAGGTAGACGCCGCTTTCGCGTTCGCGGGTAACGAGGTCTTCGAGGCGTTCGTCGCTGGTCACGCCGACATTGAAGTCGCCATCGGTGAGCAGCATGATCCGGTTGATCGCGCTGTCGTCGAAATTGGCCCGGGCGAAGTCATAGGCCAGCTGGATGCCTTCCCCGCCCGCAGTCGATCCGCCGGCCTCGAGCATGTCGAGCGCAGCGTGGATGCATTCGCGGTCAGCGGCGCGGGTCGGTTCGAGGATCGCGCCGGCGGCCCCGGCATAGACGACGATGGAGACCCGGTCTTCCGGGGCCAGCGTGTCGGTGAGCATGTGCATGGCGCTGACGGCGAGCGGCAGCTTGTCCGGCGAACTCATCGAACCCGACACATCGATCAGGAAGACGAGGTTGGCGCCGGGGCGCTCGCCCTCGGGAATGTCATAGCCCTGGATGCCGACATGCATCAGCTCGGTATCGGCATTCCACGGGTTTGGCAGGACGGTGACATTGGCGCCAAAGGGCGTGTCCATGGTCTCGGGCAGCGGGTAATCATAGTTGAAGTAGTTCACCATCTCCTCGATCCGCACCGCATCCGTCGGCGGCAATTCGCCGTCCCGCAGGAAGCGGCGGACATTGGAATAGCTCGCCGTATCGACATCGATGGAGAAGGTGGAAACCGGGTCTTCGGCCGTCACCGCGATGGGATTGATCTCGACATCCTCATAGCGCTCGCGGTCGATATCGCCGGGCATGGGCTGGGGTCCAATCAATCCGGCTGCAGTTGCGGTTTCCGGATTGATGACCTGCAAGGGCGAGGTCGTCGTGAATTGGTCCCGCGCGATGCGCGAAGCGGTGACGGTGACATCTTCCTGCTCGGCTGCCATCGGTGGCGGTGGCGGTGGCGGCGGAGGAGGCGGTGGCGGGGGTGGCGGCGGCGGGGGCGGTGTCGCGCCATACATCGGCTGCGGGGCGTAGCCGCCGCGGCGGGCATAGTCGTTGTCACCATATCCGCCGCGATGCGCGACCAGGGTCGGGCAGCGGGCGAAAATGTCGTCCGAGTCGGCGTCCGGGCGGCGCTCCTGCGCGGCGGCCATCGGCGTGATCGGCAGCGTCGTCAGCGCGATCGCGCACGCAGCCACGCCCGTCAGTAATCGGCGATGCATGTTGGGTCCCTTCCCTGTCTGTCCCCGCGGATGGCACGTTAAGCCGGATTCGCGCCACAGGCGGGCCGAAACAGGGCGATTTGAAGAGAAATGCGGCGGGATGCGGCATTTTCTCTCATCCTGGGGCCCCCATGAAAATGGGGACCTGACGCTTGCACCCGGTTTCGGATTCCCGCGTACGCGGGAACCCCATGAATTCGTTTACTCCGCAATCCGCGCCGGAATGCCGCCCGCCTCAAGGATCAGGGCTTCGAGCGCTTTCGCCACTGTCTCCAACTCCCCCTCATCGGTCGAACGGGCGACCAGATTCGTGCCGCGCTTGATGGCACCTCCGGGCTGTTCGACGAAGAAGGGGTAGGAGCCGAGCGAGACGCCGGGATGCGCATCCTGCAGTGCGCGCAGCGCATCGGCGATATCCCCTTCCCTGAGGCCCCCGGCCGAGACGGTCACGGCGTGGGTGACCGCGCCGCGGGTCAGGCGCGGGGCAATGTCTTCCAGCATGCCGCGCGCAATCTTCGGCACGCCGGCCATGACGAAGACGTTCTCCAGCTGGAAGCCCGGCGCACCGGTGACCGGGTTGGCAACCAGCGCCGCCCCGTCGGGGATGCGCGCCATGCGGCGGCGGGATTCGGTGAGCGGCGTATCGGTCCTGGAATACCACTCGTCGAGGATGGCCATGGCGTCGGCGCGTTCGCCGATATGCACACCGAAGGCTTTCGCGACGCTGTCGGCGGTGATGTCATCATGGGTCGGGCCGATGCCGCCGGTCGTGAAGACATAGGTGCAGCGGCGCCTGAGCGCGTTCACCGCCTCGACGATATGATCCTCCTCGTCGGAGACGGTGCGGCACTCGATCACCGGGATGCCCAGCGGCGCCAGGAATTGCGCGATCTGCTGCAGATTGATGTCGCGCGTGCGGCCGGACAGAAGCTCGTCGCCGATCAGCACCACGCCCGCCGTCACCCGCTCGCTCATCGGTTTGCCTCCCTCGCTCAAGCGGGCATATAGACCGGGCCGTGAGCGGTGGCCAAGACGGAAGGATGCCATGAGCGATTTCGACGGCTGGGACCTGCCCGACCCCTTCATCCTGCGGATCACTGCGGGCGAGGCCGATCTCGACGAGTTCGGCCACGTCAACAATGCGCGCTACCTGGTCTGGGCGCACGAGACGGCCTGGGCGCAATGGGAGGATCACTTCCCGCAACATCCGCGCACGCAGTTCGCCGAATGGGATTACGGCATGGCGATCATCCGGTCGGAGTGCGACTATCTGGGGCATCTGCGCACCGGCGACGCGATCGATTGCGCGGTGTGGATCTCGAAGTCGGACGGCAGGCTGCGCGCGGAACGGCGTTACCAGTTCCGGCGTGCCGGTGACGGTGCCACCGTGTTCCGGGCGCGGATGGATCTCGTCTGTTTCCGACTGACGAGCGGACGACCGGCGCGGATGTCACCAAAACTCGCCGAACACTATTGCGTGAAACCTTCGGTCGCCGCGGCGCTGATGACGGAAAGTTAAAGCACCGCAAGATTGCCCATACCCGCATGGTGCCTATAGTCCGGCGTGTCTGAATTCATCCCGGGGAGTGGCATGTTCGATTTCCGTTACGCAGCGCTGGCTGCGGTTCTTGGTGTGGCCGCCTGCGGCGATGCGTCCCTTGATGTCAGCACGACCGGTCCCGAAGATGCGGCTGATGCCGGTATCGTGGCGGATGCGGCCAGTGTCGACCTGCCGAACATCTCGTCCGACGCGATCGAGGCGCATATCCGCTTCCTGTCGACCGACCTGATGGGTGGGCGCGATGCCGGTTCGCGGGAATACATGATCGCGTCGCACTATGTGGCGACCCAGATGCGCCTGATCGGCCTGGAACCGGCGGGTGACGCGGACGGCTATTTCGCGATGGTGCCGTTCCAGCGGATGAGCTCGAACCCGGAGAGCGCCCGCTTTGCCATCGGCGGCACCGAATACACGCACGGACAAGAGGTCTTCATCAGCCCGAACCCGATCATCGACGCGGCTGACGTCACCGCCGAACTGGTCTTCGTGGGTTATGGCCTGTCCCTGCCCCATCACGGTTATGACGATTATGAAGGCGTCGATGTGAACGGCCGCATCGTCGTGGTTCTCGGCGGTGCGCCAGAGGACGTGATGCCGACGGACGAACGTTCGCACCAGCTGCGCGGTTCGACCAAGCGTGACTATGCCGCCGCGCACGGTGCGGTCGGCATGATCACCATCTCCTCGGCCAATTCCGAGCAATTCGCCGGGTTCGCCAGCCGCGGCGTCGGCCACGCCAATGTCGCGATCGGCCCGGAAGGCGCGGAACGCAATTACGAACAGCTGCAGGTCAATGCCACCGTGTCGTCGGATGTCGCCGCGGCCCTGTTCGCCGGCGCACCGATGACGCTCGAGGAAGCGACCGCGGCGCTCGCCGACGGCCCGCAAAGCTTTGCTCTGAACCAGTCCGCGACCATCGCGGTGCAGACCGACCGCGAACTCTACGAAGAGCCGAATGTCGTCGGCATGCTGCCGGGCAGCGACCCGGAACTGGCCGACGAATACGTGGTGCTGACCGCGCACCTCGACCATATCGGCACGTTCGAGGAAGGCACGCTGGTCAATTCCGGCTGCCGCAGCGCGACGCCGGAAGATCAGGTCTGCAACGGCGCCGTCGACAATGCCTCGGGCGTGTCGATCATGCTGGAAACCGCGCGAACTTTCGTGGAACACGGCGCGCCGCGCCGCTCGCTCGTCTTCGTGGCACTGGCCGCGGAAGAGAAGGGTCTTCTGGGCTCGGAATACTTCGCGGAAAATCCGACCGTGCCGCAGGCCGACATCGTCGCCAACGTCAATCTCGACATGCCGGTGATCGTCTATGAATTCTCCGACGTGATCGCCTTCGGCGCGGAACGTTCCGAGCTGGGACCGATCGCGGCGCGCGCGGCCTCGCAGCTCGACGTCACGATCAGCGAAGACCCGATCCCGGAGCAGAATCTGTTCATTCGCTCGGACCACTACAATTTCGTGCGCCAGGGCATCCCGTCGCTTTTCCTCATGACCGGCTTCTCGTCTCCGGATCCGCGCTGGGACCAGGGCGAAGGCTTCATGGGCTTCCTCAACACGCATTATCACCGCGTGTCGGACTCCGTGGACCTTGAGCTGCTCTATGACCAGGCCGCGAAATTCGCCGACATCAACTTCGTGATCGCCCGCGAGATCGCGAATGCCGAGGAACGCCCGCGATGGAATGAAGGCGACTTCTTCGGCGCGTATTTCGGAGCCGACCGCTAGGCCGCTCACACCTCAAGGCTGAGCCTTTCGGGGCGCGCGGTGTTTCCTTAACCGCGCGCCCCGATTATATCGGGACCATGACCGCCGACGGAAACCCGATGAATCTCGCTTACGACCTCGACGAAGACATCTCTCACCCGCTGCGCGACGGCCGGATCAAGATCCATGACGCCGCCGGGTTCGAGGGCATGCGCAAGGCGGGTCGCGCGGCGGCGGAAACGCTCGACTACATCACGCCTTACGTCGAACCGGGCGTGACGACGGAAGAGCTGGACGAGCGCATCCGGAAATTCATGATCTCCAAGGGCGGCGTGCCCGCCACGCTCGGCTATCGCGGCTATACCAAGTCGAGCTGCACCTCGATCAACCATGTCGTGTGTCACGGCATTCCGGGTCCGAAACCGCTGAAGGACGGCGACATCGTCAATATCGACGTGACGATCATCCTCGATGGCTGGCACGGCGACACCAGCCGGATGTTCATGGTCGGCGAGTCGCGGCGCAAGGCCGAACGGCTTGTGGAAGTGACCTATGAGGCGATGATGATGGGGATCGAGGCGATCCGCCCGGGCGTGACGCTCGGCGAAATCGGTTCGATCATCCAGACGCATGCCGAGGCGAACCGCTATGGCGTGGTCCGCGATTTCTGCGGCCACGGTCTGGGCCGGCTGTTCCATGACGAGCCGAACGTCCTCCATTACGGCGAACCGGGCGAAGGTCCGGTGCTGGAAGCGGGCATGTTCTTCACCGTCGAGCCGATGCTCAATCTCGGCCGGCCGGACGTGAAAATCCTCTCCGATGGCTGGACCGCGGTGACCCGCGACAAGTCGCTGTCGGCGCAGTTCGAACACTCGGTCGGCGTGACCGAAACCGGCGTCGAGATCTTCACCAAATCCCCCGCCGGGCTCGACTGCCCGCCCTACAAGGTCTGACGGCGGGCGCGCCCATGGGGGAGGACGCGCCGCACCATCTCGGTCACCGCGAACGGCTTCGGGAAAGATTCGCGGACGGGCTCGGTGCCGGTCTGCACGACTACGAGCTCCTCGAACTTTTCCTGTTCAACGCCATTCCGCGCCGCGACGTGAAGCCGCTGGCGAAACAGCTGATCGCGGAGTTCGGCGATCTCGGCGGGGTGGCGGCCGCGCCGGTTGATCAACTCGAAGCAATCAGGGGCGTGTCGCGCAAGGTCGCGCTCGACCTCAAACTCCTGCTCGCGATTTCGAGCCGCATGGCGCGCGAGGGCGTGATCGGCAAGCCGGTCGTGTCGTCCTGGTCGGCGCTGGTGAATTACTGCCGCACCGCGATGCAGCATTCCCGGACAGAGGAGTTCCGCGTTCTCTTCCTCGACAAGAAGAACAAGCTGATCGCCGACGAAGTGCTGTCGAAGGGCACGGTCGATCACACGCCGGTCTATCCGCGCGAAGTGCTCAAACGTGCCCTCGCCCACGAGGCCAGCGCGCTGATCCTCGTGCACAATCACCCGTCCGGCGACCCGACGCCGTCTGGCGCCGACGTGACCATGACCAAGGCACTCGCCGAGGCAGCGAAACCGTTCGACATCGTCCTGCACGATCATCTCGTGATCGGGCGGGAGACGACGGCGAGCTTCCGGACACTGGGGCTGTTGTAGCCCGTTCCGGTCCCCCTCCCCCGCGAGCGGGGGAGGAAAAGATGGATGGCGTTGTCTCCCGAACCGGAATCGCGAAGATGCGCGCATGAGCTTCTTCACCCATCTCGAATGTTCCGCGACCGGGCAGCGGTATGACCGCTCCCAGCCGCACAACCTGTCCGAAGCGGGTAAGCCGCTGCTGGCGCGCTACGACCTCGACGCGGCGAAGCCGGCGCTCGACCGCGACGCGATCTGGGCCCGCGGCGGCGGCTTCTGGAAGTGGCGGGAACTCCTGCCCGTCGACCGGGACGAGGATGTCGTCGCGCTCGGCGAGGTCGACACGCCGCTGATCGACGTGCCGGCCACAATGGCGAGGTCCGGCGGAACCGGGCGATTGATCGTCAAGGATGAGGGCCGACTGCCGACCGGCAGTTTCAAGGCGCGGGGCCTGGCGCTGGCCGTGGCGATGGCAAAATCCTTCGGGATCACGCGCATGGCGATGCCGACCAATGGCAATGCCGGGGCGGCGCTGTCGGCCTATGCCAGCCGTGCCGGCATGGAAAGCTGGTGTTTCGCGCCCGCCGACACGCCGGAGGTCAATCTGCGCGAGATCGCGCTGCATGGCGGGCATGTCTACCGGGTCAACGGCTATATCCACGAATGCGGCGCGCTGGTCGCGGCCGGCAAGGCGGCAATGGGCTGGTTCGATGTCTCGACCCTGAAGGAGCCCTACCGGATCGAGGGCAAGAAGACGATGGGGCTGGAGCTTGCCGCCCAGCTCGGCTGGCGGCTGCCGGACGCGATTTTCTACCCCACGGGCGGTGGCACCGGCCTGATCGGCATGTGGAAGGCATTCGACGAGATGGAGCGCCTGGGCTGGATCGGCCCGGAACGCCCGAAGATGTTCGCCGTCCAGGCCGAGGGCTGCGCGCCCATCGTGAAAGCCTATGAGGCGGGCGAGGAACACGCCGAAGAGTGGAAGAATGCGCAGACCGCCGCGATGGGCATCCGCGTGCCGAAAGCCATCGGCGACTTCTTGATCCTGCGGGCCGTGCGCGAAAGCGGCGGCGCGGCGCTGGCCGTCTCAGAAAGCGCCATCGAGGCGGCGCGCGTCACCTGCGGGCGGGAGGACGGCCTCCTCCTCTGTCCCGAAGGCGCGGCGACGCTGGCGGCCTATCAGAAAGCTCTCACCGACGGCCTGATCGATCGCGACGCCGAGGCCGTGCTCTACAATTGCGGCTCGGGCCTGAAATACGCCATGCCCGACGCGGCGAAGACGCTGGACAAGGATGCAGCGATCGACTGGTCGTCTCTCTGATTCCTCCTCGTCCTGAGAGGCTCGCTGCGCGAGCCTCTCAGGACGAGGAGGAATATTTCACCCTCATGCTGAGGTGCGAGCCCGGACTTGTTCCGGGCCAGCCTCGAAGCACGAGGGTGTCCGCCTCTTGACCAATTCCCCTGCCCGTCCCAAACCGCGCCCATCCCGACACGTGTGAGATGAGGCGCCGATGATCCCCCGCTATACCCGCCCGGAAATGGCCGAGATCTGGTCGCCGGAGACGAAATACCGGATCTGGTTCGAGATCGAGGCGCACGCCACCGACAAGCTGGCCGAGCTGGGCGTGGTGCCCGAAAGCGCGGCGAAAGCCGTGTGGAAGGCCAAGGACGCCAATTTCGACATCGCCCGCATCGACGCCATCGAGGCGGAAGTGAAGCATGACGTCATCGCCTTCCTGACGCATCTGGGTGAGATCGTCGGCGAGGACGCGCGCTTCGTGCACCAGGGGCTGACGAGCAGCGACGTGCTCGACACCTGCCTCGCGGTTCAGATGAAGCGCAGCGCGGACCTGCTGCTTGAGGGCATGGACCGGGTGCTGGCGGCGCTGAAGGCCCGCGCGATGGAGCACAAGCACACGATCTGCATCGGGCGCAGCCACGGCATCCACGCCGAGCCGACGACGATGGGCCTGAAATTCGCGCGCTTTTACGCCGAGTTCGCCCGCGGCCGCGAACGCCTCGTGCGGGCGCGCGACGAGATCGCGACCTGCGCGATTTCCGGCGCCATCGGCACGTTTGCGAATGTCGACCCGGCGGTGGAGGAACATGTCGCCGAGAAGATGGGTCTGACGGTCGAACCGATCTCGACCCAGGTCATCCCGCGCGACCGGCATGCGAACTATTTCGCCGCGCTCGGGATTATCGCCTCGGCGATCGAGAATATCGCGATCGAGGTGCGCCATCTGCAGCGCAGCGAAGTGCGCGAGGCGCAGGAGTATTTCTCGCCGGGGCAGAAGGGCTCGTCCGCCATGCCCCACAAGCGCAATCCGATCCTGACAGAAAACCTGACCGGTCTCGCCCGCCTCGTTCGCTCTGCGGTGATCCCGGCGATGGAGAATGTCGCGCTGTGGCACGAGCGGGATATTTCCCACTCGTCCGTGGAGCGCGGCATCGGGCCGGACGCCAACATCCATCTCGATTTCGCGCTGCACCGCACGTCGGGGATGATCGAGAAGCTGATCGTCCACCCGGAACGCTGCCGGGAAAATCTCAATGCCTTCGGCGGCATCCACAATTCCCAGCGGGTTCTGCTCGCCCTGACCCAGGCCGGGGCCTCCCGTGAGGAGAGCTACCGGCTCGTCCAGCGCAACGGGATGAAAACGTGGGACGAGGGCGGCATGCTGGTCGATTACCTCAAGGCCGATGCGGACGTGACCGCGCGGCTGTCGGCGGACCAGATCGAAGCCTGCTTCGATGACGCCTATCATTTGAAGCATGTCGATACGATTTTCGACCGGGTGTTCGCCCATGACTGACCAGCCGAGCGACGAAGAGCAGATCCACGAACTGATCCTCGAGGCCTACCGCATGGTGTCGGGTCCCGCCGGGCCGCGCGACTGGAGCCGGCAGGACGCCGTCTTCCACGAAGACAGCCGCCAGATCCGTACCGGGGTGAATCCGGACGGATCGATGTGGATGCGGGTGATGGGGCGCGAGGCATACCGCGCTGATACCGAGCCCTTCTTCGCTGCGAACGACTTCTACGAAGTGGAACTGGCGAGCGAGATCCGCGTGTTCGGAAACATCGCGCATGCGTGGAGCCAGTACGAAGCGCGGACCAGCCTCGGCGATGTCGTGCCCGAACGCCGCGGCATCAACTCGATCCAGTTCCTGAAAGGGCCGGACGGCCGTTGGCAGATCATTCACATGATCTGGGACAATGAGCGCATCGGCTTGAACCTGCCCGGCTCGGTGCAGCGTTTCTGACCGGCCAGACCGGCCGCCCGCTCCGGGAAATGATCCACATCTTCCCAGGCCTTCTCAAAGCAGATTTCAAAAGAGAGCGGCGACGCGCTTGAGCGCGCGCGCCAACGCATGCCCCTTGCCCGGGTTCCGGGCGAAACTGCGTTTTTATTTCTGCAGCCGAAAGCCGGAACTTCGCCTCGCCGCGCCGAATTGGCCTTGTAAGCAAACGCTTCTCAGGGAGGCGCGGCACATGGCCTATCTTCAACCCCTTCTCGCCGGATCGAGCGTGATCGCCGTGATCGCGGCGGGCGTCGTCGCATTCGGAAAGCCGCCCGTTCCAGAGACCGGTACCGAACCGGCCATCGCTATGACCGACGATCACGAGGTCGTGGTCCGCGAGGACGCCGCCGGCATTGTCGGCGAACAAAACGGCCCGTCCGGACACATACCGGAGGACAGCACGTCGCAGCACATCCGGGCGCAATTCCCGAACGACGCGGCGCGGCTTGTCCACAACGAGCGCACCGAAGCGCCGCTCGAAATCGCGCTGCGCGAGGCTTATGCCAAGCGCATATACGATCCGATCTGGTCCGAGTCCGGCGCCCACGACTTGCTCTCGCGCCTTCGCCGCGCCGAAGCGGCAGGCATGAGGCTGCAGCCGGGCCTGATCGAACGCGTCGAGGCCTCAGCCGACGCGCTCGACGGAAGCGGCCGGGACCGCGCTGCAGCCGATGTTTTCCTGTCGCGCGTCTTCCTTGCCATCGCCGACCGCGAACACAATGGCCTCGATCCCGAAGCGGATCTGATGCCGGGCGGCGCCGCGGCACCCGATCCCGAACCGCTGGACGTACAACTGGCCTATGCCGGTGAAGGCGCGTTCGATTATGCGCAACTGCAACCCCTGCACCCGGAGTACCGCGAGCTGATCGAGGCGCGCGCCGTCTATGCCGGATATGTCGCCGAGGGCGGATTCACCCCGGTGCCCCCGCCGGGTGAAGTACTGGAGCGCGGCGACAACGCCCCCGCCATCGCAACGCTGCGCAGGCGGCTCGAGGACGAGGGCTATGTGATCGACGAACCGGAACAGCAGTCGGAGCCGAACGCTGCCGACGCATCGAAAGCCGCCCCGGCCGCGCCACCTGGGCGGGCGTTCACCGAAGCGGTCGAGACCGCGCTGATTGAGTTCCAGCGTCGCAATGGTCTTGAACGTGACGGCCTGCTCGGCCCCAACACGGTCGAGGCGCTGAACGTCACGGCGCAGGAAAAACTTGACCGCATCGACGCCAATATCGAGCGCTGGCGCCAGGCGCCGGCCGACTTCGGTGAGCGGTACATCCGGGTGAACATTCCGGCGTTCCGCGCCGAGGCCCGCGAGGCGGGCGAAACGGTGCTCGACATGCGTGCGATCGTCGGCATGCCGACCCGGGAGACGCCGGTCTTTTCCGAATCGATCGAGTACATCATCGCCAATCCGCGCTGGTACGTGCCGGAGAACATTCTGAGCGCGGACAAGCTAGACGATATCCGAAGCGATCCCGGATACATCACCAGCCACGACTACTATGTATTGAGCCGCGACACCGGAGAGCAGGTCGACCCGCATACCGTCGACTGGACCCAGCCGGGCGTGGAAAACCACTACCGCCTGGTGCAGCGCCCCGGGGCCGGCAATGCGCTCGGCACGGTCAAGCTGATGTTCCCGAATGACCACTCGGTCTACATGCACGATACGCCGGGCACGCACCTGTTCGAAAACGACATCCGCGCCTTTTCCTCGGGCTGCATCCGTCTGGCACGGCCGCATGACATGGCGCGCTGGACGATGCGCGCGGGCGGCATTCCCGGCGAGGTCGGCGCCATCGAAGCGGCTTGGAACAATCGCGACCACACCCAGTTCGACCTTGTGGAGCCGGTCCCGGTCTACATCGTCTACTTCACCGTCGAGGTCGAAGCAGACGGCGACATCCTCTTCCACAATGACGTCTACAATCGCGACGAAGCCGTGATCCATGCGCTCGCATCCAGCGAAACCGGCCCCGTCGGAACCCGTGGAGCGTGATCGATGAAACGTCTCAGTTACGGACTGTCCCTCGCGGTGCTGGCCGTCTGCGGAGCCGGACTGCCGGCCTGCGGTGCGCCGCCCGAGCGCGAGACGACGATCGCCAGCGGCGACGCCGCTCCCGAGTTCACGACCACCCGCCTGTCTTCGCAGGGGCCCGCTATCGCGGAGGCCGATGTCTCCGAAGAGGCAGCGAGCGAGGCTGACACAGCGGAAAATGCGGAGTCCGAACGCGGTGTACCGGCCGAAACACTCAGCATCGATGGAAAGGAGTTGCCGTTCACGACCTGGCACCATCTGGCAATGCCGGGCGAGACGGTGACGTTCGAGGCCGACGCGCCCATCGAACTCTTCGTCGACGGCGAAAAGCTCGGCGATGCCGCGGAGCAGCATGAGTGGACCGCGCCGGACGCCCCCGGGACGTTCGAGGTCCGGCTTGTCGACGAGATGGGCGATGCCCGGGACATCGCGCTCTTTGTCATGGCGCCGCTCGACGGCGCGACCGTGATGGAGGGCTATCGTATCGGAGAATATCCGCAAAACGCGCCGGCCGGTCTGATCCGACTGACGCAGGAAGACCTGGACGTGCCGGTGTCACCCAGCTTCACGATCGGCCAGTTCATCTGCAAGCAGCAACCCGGCCACTGGCCGAAATTCGTGCTGGTGTCGCCAAATCTCCTGAGGCGGCTCGAAGCGGTGCTGACGGAGATGCAGACGGACGACCTCACCGAGGCGGAAAGCCTGTTCGTGATGAGCGGATACCGGACGCCGTTCTACAACACGGCGATCCGCTCGGCCCGCCTGTCGCGGCACATGTATGGCGATGCGGCTGACATCTATCCCGACGTCATCGGCAATGACGCGGTGATGGACGACCTCGATGGCGATGGCCGGATCACCCGCGCCGACGCGGAATTTCTCTATGACTACGCCGAAGACCTGTTCGCCGAAAAGGATCTGCCCGAAGGCGGCATCGGCGCCTATGACGCCAATGCCGTGCATGGTCCCTTCGTGCACATCGACGGCCGCGGCACGCGCGCGCGCTGGGGCCGGTACGGAAGCTAGGATCAGCCCTCGGACTGGACCTGCTGGCGCGCCGTGGCGAGCAGATCGTCCATCTGCTTACGCACGATGTGCTCGGACACGTCCACGCCCTTGGCGTCGAGATCGCCCTTCACCTTGCGGTAGACGTCCTCATGGCCGGCTTCCTCGAAGTCGGCCTTCACGACGGCCTTGGCGTAGTTCGCGGCGGCTTCGCCGTCGAGGCCCATCAGCTCCGCGGCCCACAGGCCGAGCAGCTTGTTGCGGCGCGCGACCGCCTTGAACTCCAGCGCCTGATCGTGGGCGTACTTGTTCTCAAAGGCTTTTTCGCGATCGTCCATCGAGGTCATTCGGGCGTCTCCGCATTACGCTGTCCTGAGGGCTTTCGTTAGCTTGGCAAACCCACTAAATCAATCGCGCAAAGCGCCCGTATCAGTGCGCGTTGCGGCCCGCCGGGCGCGGGTCTAGTTTCGCCATCCGAAACGCGGCCCGCGATCCGATTCGGGGCCGCGTTCGCGCTTTTCGGGCAGGGAGCGCACCCATGAGCCGCCGCAAGAAAATCTACGAAGGCAAGGCCAAGATCCTTTACGAGGGGCCCGAACCGGGCACGCTCGTCCAGTATTTCAAGGACGACGCGACCGCCTTCAACAACAAGAAGAAGGCCACGCTCGAAGGCAAGGGCGTGCTCAACAACCGGATCAGCGAATTCATCATGCTGAATCTGGGCCGGGTCGGTGTGCCGACCCACTTCATCCGGCGGCTCAACATGCGCGAACAGCTCGTCCGCGAAGTCGAGATCATCCCGCTGGAAGTGATCTGCCGGAATGTGGCCGCGGGCTCGATCAGCCAGCGCCTCGGCATTCCGGAGGGCGATGCCCTGCCCCGTTCGATCGTCGAGTTCTGCTACAAGAACGACTCGCTGAACGACCCGCTGGTCGCCGAGGAACACATCACGGCGTTCAACTGGGCCTCGACCCAGGAGATCGATGACATCATCTCGCTGACGCTGCGGGTGAACGATTTCCTGTCGGGCATGTTCGCCGCGGTCGGCATCCGCCTGATCGACTTCAAGCTGGAATTCGGCCGGCTCTACGAAGGCGACATGGTCCGCACCGTGCTGGCCGACGAGATCAGCCCCGATTCGTGCCGCCTGTGGGACATCGAAACCAACGAGAAGATGGACAAGGACCGCTTCCGCCGCGATCTCGGCAATGTCACCGAGGCCTATGCGGAAGTCGCCCGCCGTCTGGGAATCATGAAAGAGGCGCCCCGCGCCGCCAATGACGAGGCCTGGAAGTGAAAGCCCGCATCCACGTTTTCCTGAAACCCGGTGTTCTTGATCCGCAGGGCGCCGCCGTTGCCGGCGTACTCAAGACGATGGGTTATTCCGAAGTGACCGAAGCGCGCCAGGGCAAGCTGATCGAGCTGGAACTGTCCGGCGACGACAAGGCTGCCGCCGCGGCGCGCGTGAAGGAAATGTGCGACAAGCTGCTCGCCAATCCGGTGATCGAGAACTTCACCGTCGAGATCGACTAGCGGCCGACGCCCGAACATTGGCAAAGTTTGCCATTAGCGCTATTCTTGCCTTTGAAAACAAGGAGCGCCGCATGGCTACGATGAATGTTTCCCTGCCGGGCGAGCTCAAGAAGTTCGTCGAAGAGCGCGTCCGTTCGGGCGAGTACGCCAACTCGAGCGATTACGTGCGCGACCTGATCCGTCGCAGCGAGCGCAATCACCGCAAGCTGCAGGCGCTTCAGCGCGCCATCGACGACGGCATTGCCAGCGGCCCCAGCGGCAAGTCGTTCGTCGACATCATGGACGATGCCCGCGCCGCGGCGACGCAGCGCGGTCATGCGGATTGAGTTCCCCTCGTGTGCCGCTGACGACCTTGTGCGCCTGTATCTGGAAGGAATTGAACGCTTCGGGCCGGCTCAGGCCGAACTGTACAGCCAGAGCTTCGCGGCGGCATTCGACAGGCTTGTCCGCTTCCCCCACGCGGGAGGACAATTGGACGGCATTCGGCTACCAACCCGCCATCTGATCCACAACGCGCATGCCATATTCTACGAGGTTCGTGGCGAATCGATTCTGATCCTTCGGGTGCTCCATGGGCGGATGCTGCCTGACGACAATCTTTAGGCTTTCAGGTGTCTGAAACCCCCGCTCGCCAATCCCGAAGCGTCCTGCTAAAGGCCTGCCCATGAAATCCGCTGTCATCGTCTTCCCGGGTTCGAACTGCGACCGCGACGCGCACGATGCGATCGAGCGCGTGACCGGCCACGCCCCTTCCATGGTCTGGCACCAGGAAACCGAACTGCCCGGCGGCACCGAATTCGTGATGGTGCCCGGCGGGTTTTCCTATGGCGACTATCTGCGCTGCGGCGCGATGGCCTCGCGTTCGGCGATCATCCCGGCGCTGCGCGCGCATGGCGAACGCGGCGCGCCGATCCTCGGCGTTTGCAACGGCTTCCAGGTCCTGACCGAGACCGGCCTTCTGCCCGGAGCGCTGATGCGCAATGCGGGTCTGACCTTCATCTGCGAGAAGGCCCCGCTGACGATCGAGAACGGCAACACGCAATTCACCAGTGCCTACGGCGGCAAACGGGACGTGGTGTTTCCGATCGCACACCATGACGGCAATTATTTCGCCGACGCCACCACGCTCGACCGGCTCGAAGGCGAAGGCCAGGTCGTGTTCCGCTACGCAAACAATCCGAACGGCTCGGCGCGCGACATTGCGGGAATCACCAATGCGCGCGGTACGATCATGGGCATGATGCCCCACCCCGAACGCGCCGTGGATTCCGATCACGGCGGCACGGACGGGCTCGGCGTGTTCGAAAGTCTTCTCGGAAGCGCCTGATTTTTTGCGAATCCTCCGTTCCGGTGATTGCCGGTCGTGACGGCTTGTGGAAACCTGTCCATCTCACAGTGACAGGGGAAGTGACCATGAAGACGTTTGTTGCCATCGCGGTGGCGGCCACTGCGGCCGTGATGACCGCAGCGCCATCCTATGCCGCAGGCTGGGAGATTCGCGGCCTGCTGAATTCGACCAGCACGGCGGACTGCCTTAGCCGCGCCTACCGCATCCTGACCAATTATTCGCGCTCCTACTCGGTGGGCGAACTTCAACGCGGTTCGATCGGCGTCTATGCCTACCAGACCGACAGCATCGAGCGGGACGTGACGATCCAGTGCACCGCGGTCGATACCGGCGGCCAGGCGCTGCTGATCGTGCATGACACGCGTAATGACACCGATATTGCGGCCACCGCCGAGCGCATCGTCGTCTACTGGGACGCCAATGCCGGCAAATAGGCCGAACGTCTGACCGGCAGGTGACGGAGGCTTTGCGCACGGGGTCCGGGACGGCTAGAAGGCGGAAACGCCGAAGCACAATCCGGACCCGTCTGACATGACCGCAAACGCCTCCGCCCTGTCCCAGGACATCATCGACGATCACCTGCCGCCGGAAGAGTATGCCCGAACGGTCGAAATCCTCGGCCGGGCGCCCAATCTCGTTGAGCTCGGCATCTTCTCGGTGATGTGGTCGGAGCACTGCTCCTACAAGTCGTCCCGCGTCCATCTGAAGAAATTCCCGGTCACCGGCGAGAAGGTGATCCAGGGTCCCGGCGAGAATGCCGGCGTCATCGATATCGGCGACGGTCAGGCCTGCATCTTCAAGATGGAGAGCCACAACCACCCGTCCTATATCGAGCCCTATCAGGGCGCGGCGACCGGCGTCGGCGGCATTCTGCGCGACGTCTTCACCATGGGCGCACGCCCGGTGGCGCTGATGAATGCGCTGCGCTTCGGCGCGCCGAACCATCCCAAGACGCGAAGCCTGGTGTCCGGCGTGGTCGCAGGCATTGGCGGCTACGGCAATTGCGTCGGCGTGCCGACGGTCGGCGGCGAGACGAATTTCCATTCCGGCTATGACGGCAACATCCTCGTCAACGCGATGGCCGTCGGCCTCGCGGACGCGGACAACATCTTCTATGCGCGCGGCGCGGAGCCCGGTCAGCCGATCGTCTATGTCGGCTCGAAGACCGGCCGGGACGGCATTCACGGCGCGACCATGGCGTCGGCCGAGTTCGACGACGACAGCGCGGAAAACCGCCCGACGGTTCAGGTCGGCGATCCCTTCACCGAGAAAAAGCTGATCGAGGCCTGCCTCGAACTGATGGCGACCGACGCCATCGCCGCCATCCAGGACATGGGCGCGGCGGGCCTGACCTCGTCCTCCGTGGAGATGGGCGACAAAGGCGGTGTCGGCATCACGATGAATCTCGACGCCGTGCCGCAGCGCGAAACCGGCATGACGGCCTATGAGATGATGCTGTCGGAGAGCCAGGAACGCATGCTGATGATCCTGAAGCCCAGCAAGGAATCCGTGGCCGAGGCGATCTTCCGGAAGTGGGAACTTGACGTGGCGGTGATCGGCGAGACCACCGATACCGGCCGCATGATCCTGAAGCACAAGGGCGAAACCGTCTGCGACATTCCGATCAAGCCGTTGGCCGACGAAGCCCCGCTGTATGAGCGCCCCTGGGTGCGCGCGCCGCAGCGCGAGACGATCCTCGCCGGCGATGTTGCCGCGCCGGAGGATTATGCCGAAGCCATTCTGACGCTGATGGTGTCGCCGGACCTGTCGTCGAAGGCGTGGATCTGGAAGCAGTATGACCGCCACGTGATGGCCGATACCGCCGCCAGTTCCGAAGACCCGTCGGATGCCGCCGTGGTGCGCGTGCACAAGACAAGGAAGGCGCTCGCGATCACGACCGACTGCACGCCGCGCTACTGCCAGGCCGGCCCTGTGGAGGGCGGCAAGCAGGCCGTCGCGGAAGCCTGGCGCAATCTGACGGCCGCGGGCGCGGACCCGATCGCGATCACCGACTGCCTCAATTTCGGCAATCCGGAACGCCCGGACATCATGGGCCAGTTCGCCGAGTGCGTCGAAGGCATGGCCGAGGCCTGCCGCGCGCTCGATTTCCCGGTCGTCTCGGGCAATGTCTCGCTCTACAACGAGACCAATGGCAAGGCGATCCCGCCGACCCCGGCGGTCGGTGCGGTCGGCCTGATTCCGGACATTTCAAAGCGCGGCACGTTCGGCAATCTCGCCGAGGGTGACGTGCTGATGCTGGTCGGCGAAAGCCATGGCTGGCTCGGCGCCTCGCTCTATCTGCGCGAAATCGAAGGCCGCGAAGAGGGCGCCCCGCCGCCGGTCGACCTGAAGGTCGAGAAGCGCAATGGCGATTTTGTCCGCACCCAGATCCGCGAAGGCCGGCTCTCGATCGTCCATGACCTGTCCGATGGCGGTCTGGCCGCCGCGGCAGCGGAAATTGCCATGGCGTCAGGCACCGGCCTCAACCTCGCCCACGAGGGCGAGCTGCCGCTGCACGGCTTCCTCTTCGGGGAAGACCAGGGGCGCTATCTGATCGCCGCCAGCGAGGCACAGGCGGAAACCGTCCGCGCCGCGGCGGACGAGTCCGGCGTACCGCTCGCCGTGATCGGTCTGGCGGGCGGCGACGCCCTCACCGTCAATGGCGAGTGGGCGGTCTCGATCGAGGATCTCAAGCGCGTCAACACGGCCTTCCTGCCGGCGCTGATGGGCGGGTAGGTATCACAGAGGACGATCTGCCCCGGATTTATTCCGGGGCCTGCCATCGGCGCGAACAAGTCTCTCGATGAAAGATCCGGGGTCCCCATGAAAATGGGGACCTGAAGCAAGCACCCTGTTTCGGATTCCCGCTTTCGCGGGAACCCCATGAAACGATCTACTGCCCCATGCCCGGCTTGGTCGGACGCGCGGTACGCGCGGCGTCGCGCTCATCCCGTATGGCGTCCAGTTCGCTGTCGAACAGGCGCACGGCATTCAGCACCGTCTCGGTCGCGCCGACGAAGAAGTCCAGCGTCATGACCTCGTACTCGTCGGTCGGCTGGTGATAATGCTCATGAAAATCAACGCCGTAGTAGATGAATGGAATGCCGGCGCGGTGGAAGGGGCCGTGGTCGGACGCAAAGGTCCAGTCGCCGTTCGGACCCCATTCCGGCGAGTCATAGCCCTGGATCAGGATGACAGGCTCAACCACTTCGGCGCGGGCGACACGGTCGCGCAGGAAGGGGTAGTGGAAGGCTCCGGCGGCGGGCAGTTCGTTTTCGGTCTGGTAGCCGAGCATGTCGAGATTGACGTTGAGCGCCAGGCGGTCGAGGTCCACCGGGAAATCGTTGACCAGTGCGGCAGCGCCCTGCAGCCCGACCTCCTCGGCATCGAGTGCCGCGAAGTAGATGTCATGTTCCGGCGGATTGGCGACGAAGTCGGCGGCGACGGCCAACAGGGCGGCCACGCCGGACGCGTTGTCATCCGCGCCATTGCAGATCTGTCCGCCGCAATTGCCGAGATGGTCGTAATGCGCGGTGACGATCATCACCGTGTCGCTGTCCGCCGTCCCCTCGATCAGGCCGACGAGATTGATGCCGTCATGGCTGGCACCCTGGCGCTGATAGGTGAAGGCGTGCTGATAGTCCTCGAACGCCGGGACGATGCCGATCTCCTCGAAGCGGCCGGTGATATAGGCGCGCGCGCGCTCGGCTCCCTCGGTGCCGGTGCCGCGGCCGTCCATGTCGTCGGCCGACAGGATGCGCAGGTCGCTCAAAGCGGTTTCGCGGTCGATGGGATGCGAATCGGCACCGACCCCCGCTGTGGCACAGGCGGTGGCGGCTATTCCCAACGCGAGAATCCAGTTGCGCATCACGATCTCTCTTCCCCTGACTTGCGCCGAAGCGCCGAAACCCTGCATTAGAGATGGGACGCTAGCAGAACCAGTTACGGATTTCTCATGCCCATGCACGCCGATGACATTGCCCGGATGATCCGTGACGGGATCGACGGCGCCGAGGTCGAAATCATCGATCTGGCGGGCGATGGCGATCACTACAAGGCCGTGGTCGTGGCCGAAGCATTCCGCGGCCTGCCGCGCGTGAAACAGCACCAGATGGTCTATGCGGCCCTCCAAGGACGGATGGGCGGCGAACTGCATGCCCTGGCACTGGAGACGCGCGCACCGTGAGAAAAGTCAGGCTGGGGAAGACGGGCGAAGAGGTTTCGAAGCTGGGCTTTGGCGTGTCCGGCCCGCATGGCTCGCAACTTGTGAGCCGGAATGACAGCGTTGCACTGATCCGGAAAGCGATCCGGGCCGGCTATACCGTGTTCGATACGGCCCCCGCCTATGGCGATGGCGAGGCGGAAAGCCGGCTGGGACTGGCGCTGAAGAACCAGGACGCCGATGCGCTCTTCATCATGACGAAGGCGGGCGTCCAGTCCGCCGGCATGGGCCGCAAGCGGCGCGATTTCGCGCCTGACGCCATCGAATTGTCATTGCAGGACAGCCTGCGCCGCTTCGCGCTCGGCCATGCCGACGCGCTCTTCCTGCACGGCCCGGCCCCGCACGAGCTGACCGACAGGCTGATGCAGAGGCTCGATCTGTTGCGCAGTGTCGGGGCATTCCGCTTCCTCGGGATTTGCGGGCGCGGCGAGGAACTCGATGCGGGTATCGACAGCGGCCTGTTCGACCTGATGATGGCGCCCTGCCCGCCAAATGCGGACGAGACCCAGCTGCATCGCTTCGAACGCGCCAACAAGGCGGGCATGGGCACGATCGCCATCGAGGTGATGCAGGGGCTAAAGCGAACCGGACTACCGAAGACGGGCGGCGATGTCTGGTATGCAGCGCGGCAGCTTCGCTCGGTCCTCTCCCCGGATCGCACGAGTGCAGCGGTCGACGCGGAAGCCGCGCTCAAGGCAGCGTTGGAACGCACCGATGTGGACGTGGTGATGACGACGACGACGCGCGCGGACAATCTCGCTGCGAATGCGGCGCTGGCCGGGACTTGACCGCCGGGGGGCGGCTGCATAGCTCTCTGCCTATCGGAACAGAGGACATCCGCCATGACTGCGACCGTTCAGGACGATATCCGCGACATCATCCAGTCGAATGACGTGGTGCTGTTCATGAAGGGCACGCCGGTCTTCCCGCAATGCGGGTTTTCCTCGGTCGTGGCGCGCGTGCTCGACCATCTCGAGGTCGACTACCACTCGGTCAACGTGCTGGAAGACCACGACATTCGTGAAGGCATCAAGGCCTATTCCGACTGGCCGACCATCCCCCAGCTCTATGTGAAGGGTGAATTTGTCGGCGGCTGCGACATCGTCAAGGAGATGTTCGAAGCGGGCGAGCTTCAGTCCTACCTCAAGGACAAGGGCGTCGCCCCGGCGGCGTAACCGGGCCTAGCGTACCGGATTGGCCACCGTGACCGCAGCGCCTTGCGGCACGCCAAGCTCCTCGAAACCGAAGGCGATCTCGACACCGTTCGGCATCAGCGCGCGGCAATAGTCCTCGCGCACGCGTTCGAGCAGAATCGAATAGGCGTTGTCGCGGCGGCTGACATCGACCCGGAAATCACCCTTCTGCGTGCAGCCGTTGGAGGCAACGCGGACGACCAGGATATCGTCGCCGATGAAGCGCGACCCCAGAACCGTCTCGATCTGGGTTTCCGGTTCGTCATTGCCGCCCGGAACGAGCGGAAGCCGCTGGACAGTCGAACAGGCTGCCAGCGCGGCGGCCGACGCTGCAATGAGCGCGATTCTGAACAACATCATGCGACTCCCCGGATTTCCTGAATCAGAGTGATAACCCTGTCCGGTCCGCTCGCAAACCGCGTGCCGCCGCTCGGGGTGCGATCGCACCGATTCCACTTGCGCACGATACCGGACTCTCCGTGTGAAGAGAAATCCTCGAGTGAAATTCCCGTTTCAGGAGAAATTGACTCCACTTGCGCGGAAAACCGGACTCAAGACCGGCAGATAACCGCGCAAGCAAAAGGCCGCGCGGAACAATCCGGCGCGGCCTTCGCAAAGTCGTCGATGGTCCCCGAAATTACGAGGAGTAGAATTCGACCACCAGGTTCGGTTCCATCTTCACCGGGTACGGCACTTCGGCGAATTCCGGGATACGGGCGTAGGTGGCCTTCATCGCCTTCGGATCGAGGTCGATATAGTCCGGCACGTCGCGTTCCGGGCTCTGCAGGGCTTCCAGGACCAGCGCCATGGAGCGCGAACGGTCGCGCACTTCGATGACATCGCCCGGCTTGCAGACATAGGACGGAATGTTGACCTTGCGGCCATTCACCTTGACGTGGCCGTGGTTCACGAACTGGCGCGCCGCGAACACGGTCGGCACGAATTTCGCGCGGTAGACCACTGCGTCGAGACGCGATTCCAGCAGGCCGATCAGCAGCTCGGCGGTGTTACCGCGGCGGCGCTGGGCTTCGGCATAGATGCGGCTGAACTGCTTCTCGGTGATGTTGCCGTAATAGCCCTTCAGCTTCTGTTTCGCCATGAGCTGCATGCCGAAGTCGGACAGCTTGCCCTTGCGGCGCTGACCGTGCTGGCCGGGGCCATAGGGACGGGCATTGATCGGGCTTTTCGGACGGCCCCAGATGTTTTCGCCCATCCGGCGGTCGATCTTGTATTTCTGCGAATGACGCTTCGTCATTGTCTCTCTCTTTGGCGCGGGCCGGTGGCTCCGGTCCCTCGGCCGGATCCACGATTAAAACGGCGGTATCCGCGTCGTCCCGTGGGTTCATCAAAGGCAGCGGTCAGACCCTGCCCTGTCGAGGGAAGCGGGGTTTCTACCCGCAGGCGCGCGAAAGTCAATGCCGCAAGGTGCGGACGGGTTGCCATGGCTCGCGAAACAGGAAAGCGTTCGCGCCGGGAGGCAGGGATGCGGATACTCGTTCTCGGCGGCTATGGCCTGATCGGCTCGGCGGTGGTGCGCGAATGCCTCGCGCGCGGCTGGACCGTGACCGGTGCCGGGCGCAATCCGGACCGGGGCCGGTGCGCGATTCCGGGGGCGGAGTGGGTCGCGGCCGACCTCGCCCGTTTGACGCGGCCGGACGACTGGTCCGGCGGGCTGGACGGCTATGATGCGGTGATCAACTGCGCCGGCGCGCTGCAGGATGGCGGCGGCGACGATCTTTGGGCGGTTCACCATACCGGGATCGCTGCGCTGGTCGCGGCCTGCGCGGCGGCAAGCGTGCCGCGCTTCGTGCAGATTTCCGCGCCGGGTGCCGAACCGGACGCCGCCACTGAATTCATGCGCACCAAGGCCGCAGGCGATGCCTGGGTCCGCGAGAGCCCGCTTCACTGGGCGATCCTGAAGCCGGGCCTGGTGCTCTCGCCGCACGCCTGGGGCGGGTCCGCCTTGTTGCGCGGACTGGCCGCCCTGCCCTTCGCAATCCCTCTCACCCATGCCGATGCGCCGGCCCAGACCGTCAGCGTTTTCGAACTGGCCCGGGAGGCGGCCGATTGCGCCGCCGGGCTGCGTCCGCCCGGCTATGAAGCCGACCTGGTGGAGGAAAAGACGCATACGCTGGCGGAACTTGTGACCGCTTTTCGGGACTGGCTCGGTTTTCGCCGGGTGCCGATTGCCGCCCTGCCCGACTGGGTGTCGGACGCGGCAGGACTGGCGGGGGACCTCGCGGCCGATCTCGGCTGGAAGACACCGCTGCGCTCGACCGCGATGCGTACGATGGGCGCGGGCGTGACGGGCGATGCGTCGGCGTGGACCGCCGCGCGCGGATCGCCGCCCTCGACCCTTGCGCAGACGCTCGGCGGGTTCGGGGCGGACATCCAGGCGCGGCGCTTCGCGCGAACCTATTTCCTGCATCCCGTGCTGATCGCCGGCCTGTCGGTCTTCTGGATCGTGTCGGGCCTGATCGCCGTGTTCCAGCGCGACGCGGCCGCTGCCATCCTGACCGCGCAGGGCGTGGGACTGGACGCCGCGCTCGCGCTGACCCTGAGCGGGGCGGCGCTCGACATTGCGCTCGGGGCAGGGATTGCCGTCCGGCGCACCTCGTCGCTCGCGCTCATGGGCACGATCGCGCTGACGCTGGCCTATGCGGCGTCCGCGACCGTGATCACGCCGCATCTCTGGGCCGACCCGATGGGAACGCTGGTGAAGATGCTCCCCATCGTGCTGGCCGCGCTCGCGGCGCTGGCGATGAATGGAAGCGAGCGATGACGGCCGAGCTGATCCTGCGCTGGCTGCATGTCGGGGGCGCGGCCGTCCTCCTCGGCACGGGGGCGGGCATCGCCTTCTTCATGGTCATGGCACACCGCACGAAGGATGCCCGGCTGATCGCCCATGTGTCGGGGACGGTCGTGCTGGCCGACTGGGTCTTCACCGCCAGCGCCGTCGTGCTGCAGCCCGTCACCGGATATTTCCTCGCCCGCGCCGTCGGATGGCCGCTGAGCGAGGGCTGGATCGTCTGGTCGCTGGTGCTTTACGTGATGGTGGGGGCGTTCTGGCTGCCCGTCGTCTGGATGCAGCACCGGATGCGCGCGCTGGCGAAAGCCGCCGTGGCGGCTGGCGAGGCCCTGCCCACGGCCTATTTCAGACTGTTCCGGATCTGGTTCGCCTGCGGCTTTCCGGCCTTCGCCGGCGTGCTCGCCATCCTCTGGCTGATGATCGCGCGGCCCGTGCTCTAGCCGGTGACGTCTGCATAGCAATTCGGGGTTTCCCAGACCCGCACGCGCTGGACCGAGACGCCGTCCTCGCGCAAGAGGTCCGTGGCGATACGGAACAGTTCGGCGGCGATATTTTCGGCCGTCGGGGGTACGTCCATCATGTAGACGGGCCGGCCATAGCGGGCGTTGGAGTCGCAGACCGCCTTCACCGCCGGATCCGGGTCGCCGCGCATAAGAATGGCGGTGTGGTCCCAGTTCGTGTCGATCCAGCCGCCAACCTTCTTCTTGATCACCGAGAAGTCGACGACGCGGCCGACCCCGTCCAGCGCGTCGGCGGCGCAGGTGATTTCCGCCGAATAGCGGTGACCGTGAAAGGCGCGGCAGATGCCCTCATGCCCCGGAATCCGGTGCAGGGCGTCCCAGGCGATGAGGCGGGTGCAGGTGATCTTCGGCATGGGCGGGTCTTTGGCGTCCTACGTCGCGCGCGTCAATCCTCACGGACAATCCGCGCCTTGCCCCGGCCGATCGCCAGCGCCTTGATCGCGCCGCGGAAGGTGCGCGCCTCTTGCTCGGTGAAGCGGGCGCGGATCAGGGCGGAGCGCAGATTGTTGATCATCAGCGGCGTCTTGTCGGGGGGATGGAAGAAGCCGGCACGGTCCAGTTCGGACTCGAAATGTTCGAACAGGCGGTCGATCTCGATGCGCGGCGCGGGCGGGGCCATCTCCGTGAAGGCGTCCGGCACCGGGTCACCCGAGGCCCACTCATAGGCGACGACGGCCACGGCCTGCGCCAGATTCAACGACTTGAAGGCGGGATCGACCGGCAGGGTGAGGATGGCGTCCGCGCCGGCGACCGCGTCATTCTCCAGCCCCTGGCGCTCCGCGCCAAACAAAATGCCCGTCCCCTCGCCCGCAGCCAGCGCACCCCGCGCTTCGGCGATCGCTGCGCGGCCGGTCAGCACGCGCTTTTCCATTCCGCGCGGCCGGGCCGTGGTGGCATAGACGCGCGACAGGTCGGCCGTTGCTTCGGCAACGGTTTCAAAGACGCGGGCCGACTCAAGCACGGGCGAGCCCACCGCCATGGCCTCGGCCTGGGGATTCGGCCAGCCATCACGCGGCGCGACGAGGCGCAGATCGGCGAGGCCGAAATTGCCCATGACGCGCGCAGCGGCGCCGATATTCTCGCCCATTTGCGGGTTCACCAGAATGATGGCGGGCGCGCGCATACCAAGGCCCCTTTCGATCCGGCGCGGCGGGTGCTAGGAACCCGCCACATTTTTCAATCCTCACGCACGTGCACGTGCCGTTTTCCAGTCAGAACGGAAGCAGACCGACATGGCCAAAATCAAAGTCGATACCCCGCTCGTCGAGCTCGATGGCGACGAGATGACCCGGATCATCTGGCAGTTGATCAAGGATTATCTCATTCACCCCTATCTCGACGTCGACCTGAAATACTACGACCTGTCGATCGAGAAACGCGACGAGACGAACGACCAGATCACCGTCGAGGCGGCCGAGGCGATCAAGCATTACGGCGTCGGCGTCAAGTGCGCGACCATCACGCCGGACGAGGCCCGGGTGGAGGAATTCGGCCTGAAGAAGATGTGGCGCTCGCCGAACGGCACGATCCGCAACATCCTCGGCGGCGTCGTGTTCCGCGAACCGATCGTGATCTCGAACGTGCCGCGGCTGGTGCCGGGCTGGACCAAGCCGATCGTCGTCGGCCGCCATGCCTTCGGCGACCAGTACCGCGCGACAGACTTCAAGGTGCCGGGCAAGGGCAAGCTGACCATGACCTTCACGCCCGAGGACGGCGGCGAGAAGATGGAATTCGAAGTGTTCGAATTCCCGTCTGCCGGCGTCGCGATGGGCATGTACAATCTTGACGAGTCGATCCGCGACTTCGCCCGCGCCAGCCTGAATTACGGCCTGCAGCGCGGCTGGCCGGTCTATCTGTCGACCAAGAACACGATCCTCAAGGCCTATGACGGCCGCTTCAAGGACCTGTTCCAGGAGATCTATGACGCCGAGTTCAAGGACGCCTTCGCGTCGAAGGGCATCTCCTACGAACACCGCCTGATCGACGACATGGTCGCAGCCGCGATGAAGTGGTCCGGCGGCTTTGTCTGGGCGTGCAAGAACTATGATGGCGACGTGCAGTCAGACACCGTGGCCCAGGGCTTCGGTTCGCTCGGCCTGATGACGTCGGTGCTGATGAGCCCGGACGGCAAGACGGTCGAGGCGGAAGCCGCACACGGCACCGTCACCCGTCACTACCGCCAGCACCAGCGCGGCGAGCAGACCTCGACGAACTCGATCGCCTCGATCTTCGCCTGGACGCGCGGCATCCACCACCGCGGCCGGATGGACGGCAATGAAGCGGTGATGGATTTCGCCGAGAAGCTCGAAGCCACCGTGATCTCGACCGTCGAAGCCGGCTATATGACCAAGGACCTCGCGCTTCTCGTCGGCGACCAGCAGGGCTGGCTGTCGACCGAGGGCTTCCTGGAAAAGGTCAATGACCGCTTCGCCGCGGCGATGAAGGGCTAAGGCCCTGCGACTCACGAAATGGAAAAGGCCGGGCCATCGCCCGGCCTTTTTCTTTGCGCGTCAGACCGTCTGCCGACGCATCGTGACGAAGGTTTCGGCCTCGATCCGCCAGTCGTCACCGTCGAGCCGCCATTTCGCGAAATAGCGGCCGGTATAGCGCACCGTCATGCCCTCGACCGTCCAGCCGCCGGTCCAACGGCCACTTTCGGCAGCGAGAAGCCCGTCCTCATTGATTTCGATCCGCGCGGGCATCCGGACGTAATGAACATCCGGTGCCTGGGTGAAGATCGAGGTCCAGGCCTCGATCTGGGCGTCACGGCCATTGATCAGGCGCGCATCCTCGCCCGGGACGAGGATGGCGTTTGCGTGCAGGCAATCGGCAATCGCCTTCAGTGACCGGGTTTCCAGTGCCGTGTTGAAGGCGGAGCGCACCGATGCGATGGCGCGCGCGGCGGCCTTGTCACCGGCAAGCTGGATATCGGGCTTCGGCGTCCTCGCCATCAGCCGGCAATGGCCGACTTGATCGCCGCGATGGCGTCTTCCGCCTTCGACCCGTCCGGCCCACCGGCCTGGGCAAAGTCCTCGCGCCCGCCGCCGCCCTTGCCACCGACCGCTTCGGCGCCGACGCGGACAAGCTCGACGGCCGAGAACCGGTCCCTGAGGTCGTCCGTCACACCAACCGCCAGAGCCGCCTTGCCGTCATTGACGCCGACAAAGGCAACCACGCCGGAGCCCAGCTGACCCTTGGCGTCGTCGACCAGCGCGCGGAGGTCCTTGCCGCCAACGCCTTCGGCGACGCGGCCGATGAATTTCGTGCCGTCGACATCTTCCGGGCCGGCCGGGGCCGCGGCACCGCCGCCGCCCATGGCGAGCTGCTTCTTGGCCTCGGCCAGCTGGCGCTCCAGCGATCGGCGCTCGTCGACCAGCGCGGCGATGCGGGTCTGGAGATCGCCCACCGGAATTTTCAGGGCCTCGGCGGACTTGCGGGCGATACCGGCCTGGTTTTCCAGCCATTGCCGCGCCGCTTCGCCGGTCAGCGCCTCGATCCGGCGTACGCCGGACGCGACCGCGCCTTCGGAGACGATCTTGAACAGGGCGATATCGCCGGTGCGCGCGACATGGGTGCCGCCGCACAGTTCGACCGAATAGCGCCGCCCGGGCTCAACATCGCGGCCCATCGCCAGCACGCGGACCATGTCGCCATACTTTTCGCCGAACAGTGCCAGCGCGCCCGCCTTGATCGCGTCTTCGGGCGCCATTTCCTTCGTTTCGGCGACATCATTCTGACGGATGACCGCATTCACTTCCGCCTCGATGCGGGCAATCTCGTCCGCACTCACCGATCTGGGATGCGAAAAGTCGAAACGCAGCCGGTCCGGGCCAACATAAGAACCCTTCTGGGAGACATGCGTGCCGAGGACGTCGCGCAGGGCACGGTGCAGAAGGTGGGTGGCCGAGTGGTTCGCGCGGGTGCGCGACCGGCGGCCTTCATCGACCGTGAGGGTGGCCGTATCGCCGATGGCGATCGACCCGGATTCGAGGTGGCCGACATGGCCATGCATGTCGCCGCCGCGCTTCTGCACGTCGTCGACGACGAAGCGCGCGCCATTGGCAAATTCGATCACGCCGGCATCGCCGATCTGGCCGCCGCTTTCGCCGTAGAAGGGCGTGCGGTCGAAGACGAGTTCACCGCTCTGACCGGCTTCGAGACGGTCCTGTTCGGACCCGCCCGCGACGATGGCGGTCAACTCGCCCTTTTCGGCATGGCAGTCATAGCCGAGGAATTCGGTCTTTCCCAGCCGGTCGCGAACGGCGAACCAGACGGCATCCGGGGCCGCGTCGCCGGACCCCTTCCAGTTGGCTCGGGCCGCGTCGCGCTGTCCTTCCATCGCCACTTCAAACGCGTCGGTGTCGACCGACATGCCGCGGGCGCGCAGCGCGTCCTGCGTCAGGTCGAGCGGGAAGCCGTAGGTGTCGTAGAGGCGGAAGGCGGTGTCTCCCGACAGGGCGTCGCCGGCCTTCATGCCGCGCGTTGCCTCATCGAGCAGAGCCAGGCCGCGGCCGAGCGTGCGCTGGAAGCGCTCCTCCTCGGCTTCAAGGGTGGACTGGATCATCTCCTGCGCGCGCGGCAGTTCCGGGAAGGCTTCACCCATCTGCTCCACGAGCGCGGGCACCAGCTTGTGCATCACCGGTTCGCTCGCGCCGAGGAGATGCGCGTGGCGCATCGCGCGGCGCATGATGCGGCGCAGGACATAGCCGCGCCCCTCGTTCGACGGCGACACACCATCCGCCATCAGGAAGGAGACCGAGCGCAGGTGATCGGCGATCACCCGGTGGCTCGCCAGCGCCTCGCCTTCGGCCGTCGAGGACAGAACGTCCTGCGACGCCTCGATCAGCGCCCGGAACAGGTCGACCTCGTAGTTGTTGTGCACGCCCTGCAGCACCGCCGCGATGCGTTCCAGCCCCATGCCGGTGTCGATCGACGGCTTGGGCAGGGAAATGCGCTCTCCGCCGTCCTTCTGCTCGAACTGCATGAAGACGAGATTCCAGATCTCGATGAAGCGGTCGCCGTCCTCGTCCGGAGATCCGGGCGGACCGCCCGGGATGGATGGGCCGTGATCGAAGAAGATTTCCGAGCACGGGCCACACGGGCCGGTGTCGCCCATCATCCAGAAGTTATCCATCGTGGATATCCGGATGATCCGATCATCGGACAGGCCGGCGACTTTCTTCCACAGACCATGCGCCTCGTCGTCTTCCGAATAGACGGTGACCAGAAGCTTGTCCTTCGGGAGGCCGAAATCCTTCGTGAGCAGCGTCCAGGCGTGTTCGATCGCCCGCTCCTTGAAATAGTCGCCGAAGGAGAAATTCCCCAGCATTTCAAAGAAGGTGTGGTGGCGCGCGGTGTAGCCGACATTGTCGAGGTCGTTGTGCTTGCCCCCGGCGCGCACGCATTTCTGCGTCGTCACGGCACGCGGTCTGGCGCGCTTTTCCTGCCCGGTGAAGACATTCTTGAACTGCACCATGCCGGCATTGGTGAAGAGCAGCGTCGGATCGTCCTTGGGAACAAGCGGGCTCGACGCCACGACCTCGTGATCGTGCTTGGCAAAATAGTCGAGAAATCCGCTGCGGATGTCGCGCAGGCTGGTCATCATCTTGTCCTTCCCGGCGCGTGAACGGGCCAGGTGCTGTCTCGTGCCGGTGTTACGGGCGGTGAATGTCACTCCATATACGAACGGGCGCCCGGCCTCGCCAAGCGCCCGCTGCTGAAATTTTTGCGGTTGCGAAAAACTGTGCCGGCGGGATCAGCCCGCAGCGGCTTCGTCACCCCCGTCATCCTCGACGTCGGGACCGGTCAGCATCTCGTCGGCAATGACGCCGGAATTGGCACGGACCTTGGCCTCGATCTCGTTGGCGATATCCGGATTGTCGAGCAGGAAGCGGCGTACATTCTCGCGCCCCTGACCGATGCGTTCGGAATTGTAGGAGAACCAGGACCCGGACTTCTCCACGATGCCGCCCTTGACGCCGAGATCGAGAATCTCGCCGGTCTTGGAGATGCCCTCACCGTAGAGGATGTCGAACTCGACCTCGCGGAAGGGCGGTGCGACCTTGTTCTTCACCACTTTCACGCGGGTCTGGTTGCCGATCACCTCGTCGCGATTCTTGATCTGACCTATGCGGCGGATGTCGAGGCGGACGGAGGCATAGAATTTCAGCGCATTGCCGCCGGTCGTGGTTTCCGGATTGCCGAACATCACGCCGATCTTCATGCGGATCTGGTTGATGAAGATCACCATGGTGTGGGACTTCGAGATCGAGCCGGTCAGCTTGCGCAGCGCCTGGCTCATCAGGCGGGCCTGCAGGCCCGGCAGGCTGTCGCCCATCTCGCCTTCAAGCTCGGCGCGCGGCGTCAGGGCCGCGACGGAGTCGATGACGAGCACGTCGACGGCGCCGGACCGGACCAGCGTGTCGGCAATCTCGAGCGCCTGCTCGCCGGCGTCCGGCTGGGACACCAGAAGCTCGGCAACGTCGACGCCCAGCTTGCCGGCATAGACGGGATCGAGCGCATGCTCGGCGTCGATGAAGGCGGCGACGCCGCCCGCCTTCTGGGCCTCGGCGACGCAGTGCAGCGCCAGCGTGGTCTTGCCCGAGGATTCCGGACCATAGATCTCGATGATGCGGCCCTTGGGCAGGCCGCCGATGCCGAGCGCGATGTCGAGACCGAGCGAGCCGGTCGGGATCGCCTCGATATCCATGTCCGGGCGCTCGCCCAGCTTCATCACCGATCCCTTGCCGAAGGCACGGTCGATCTGGGAAAGCGCGGCTTCAAGCGCCTTGGACTTGTCGGTCTTGTCAGTGTTTCTCACGAGACGAATCGCATTGCTGGCCATGGGTCCTGTCCCTTATTTCACGGCCCCGGAGGCGGGGCAATCGAAGGGACTTGTACCGCGTTTGTTCCGGGAACGCAACAGGAACATTGGACGGGGCGTCATTCATCCGGATCAGGCCGCGTCGGCGTTCTCCGTCCGTGCGCCGATCTCGGACTTCACTTTCTCGGCCAGTTGCGACAGCGTGAAGGGCTTGGGCAGGAAGGAGATGTCGTGCTCACGCGAGAGCGTGTGCGAGAACTCCTCCTCGGCATAGCCGGAGATGAAGACGATGCGGGTCGAGGCCAGCAGATCGCGCGCCTTTTCCACGAGGCCAGGTCCGTCGAGCCCCGGCATCACGACGTCCGAGATCAGCAGATCGAACGTGCTCTCGCCATCCTGCAGGATGGCCAGGGCCTTTTCCCCGTCCTCGGCCTCGGTCACCTCATAGCCGCGCTTGACCAGCGTGCGGGCGGCGATCATGCGCACCTTGTCCTCGTCCTCGACGAGGAGGATGCGGCCGCGCCCTGCGAGGTCGGCGGGCTTGGGTTCGAATGCCCGCTCGGCCTTCTTGCGCTCGACCTCCTCGCGCACTTCCTCCGTGGCCTCGGTGGCCGGCAGGAAGAGGCGGAAAGTCGTGCCCCGGCCAAGTTCCGAATCGACAAAGAGGAAGCCGCCGGACTGCTTGACGATGCCATAGACCGTGGCAAGGCCGAGGCCGGTCCCCTGCCCCTGCGGCTTGGTGGTGAAGAAGGGCTCGAAAATCTTCTCCCGCGTCGCCTGATCCATGCCCGTGCCTTCGTCCTGGACCTCGATGAGGACCCAGTCGCCGGACACCGGATCGGGCGCGCCGGCTTCACGCACCTGTTCAGCGGTGGCAGACGCGGTGCGGATCGTCATCGTGCCGC
The DNA here is from genome assembly GCF_042643335.1 of Hyphobacterium vulgare. Classification (NCBI taxonomy): domain Bacteria; kingdom Pseudomonadati; phylum Pseudomonadota; class Alphaproteobacteria; order Maricaulales; family Maricaulaceae; genus Hyphobacterium; species Hyphobacterium vulgare. Next base: position 229,227 of record NZ_JBHRSV010000028.1, on the reverse strand, counting down.
CGCCCTTCTCGCGCATCGCGTCGCGGCCATTGGCGACCAGGTTGATGATGGCGGTTTCCAGCTGCCCCTTGTCGGCCCGGATCGGTGGCAGGTCGCGGCCGTGGACGATTTCCAGCTTCACCGTCTCCTCGAGGATCTGGCGCAGCAGGATGGAGAAGTCCGAGAGCACGTCCGCCACTTCCAGCGTCTCGACCCGGAAGGTCTGCTTGCGCGAGAAGGCGAGCAGCTTCTTCACCAGGCCGGCGGCGCGCGACACCGTCGAATTGATGTGCTGCAGGTCGGCATAGGACGGGTCGCCGACCGGGTGGCGGCCAAGCAATTCGTCGACCGTCAGGCGCAGCGCGGTGAGCAGGTTGTTGAACTCATGCGCCACCCCGCCGGCGAGCTGGCCGACAGCCTGCATCTTGTTGCCTTGCGCGAATTTCCGTTCCAGGTCCTTCCACGCCGAGACGTCGATCACATAGGCGACGCGCTTGCCGCCGCGGGCCGGCGCGAACACCAGATGCGCTTCGCGCTTGGTCTCGCCCTTGAGCACGACTTCGGCAGGTTCCGTGGTACCGCTGGAGGCGCGGGCGACCGCCTCGCCCGGAGTGCGGCCATCGCTCCAGTCGAACAGGTCGATGAATTTGGCGCCCGGAATGGCCGCCCCGCCGCAATACTGCAAAAGGGCCGGATTGGCGTCCTCGATGATCGCGGCTTCCGGATCGGCCCCGTCGAGACGGGCGACGCCGAAGGGCGCGGAGAAGAACATCTCGTCGAAGGTCCGGCCGGCCTTGGTCCCGCTCGGCATGGCCTGTGCGATTCCCGGCGGAGCACCGGTGGTCGACAGGCCATAGACGATGGCGCGGCCAACAGGGTGTTTGCCAGCTTCCCAACGGATCGCGACGGCGACCGGCGTTTCCACCCCTTCGCGCCCCTTCAGACGGGCGTCGAGACGCACCGTGTCGGGTTGGCCACAAGTCTTCAGAACGGCGCGCGCGCCGTCCCCTGTCAACATGTCGCGCAGGGCAGGCAGGGCATCCTCGCGCCGGAGGCCGAGCCATTCGCGCAGCGTCGCATTGCCGTCGAGCAGCTTGCCCTTCGGATCGATCGCCATCAGGCCGGCCGGGGCATTGTCGGCCCAGTCCGGGCGCAGGCGCGTGTCCTTTTCGCCCTCGGCCGCGTCGACCGACGGCATGACGCGCCACACGATGTGATCGTCGCCCGACGGGCGAACCTCGATGTCGTAGCGGCGCAGTTCGCCGTTCACGTCGAGCACGGGCATGCGTTCGCGCGCTGTCGCACCGCTCGCCGCGGCGAGGATCAGGCGGTAGACCGCCCCGTCGCTGCCCGCCCATATCCGGTCGGGGCCGGCCAGGGCGAGACTCTGTCCCAGCCCGCCTGCGGTCTTCGCGATGTCACGATAGGCGGCATTGCCCCAGCGCGGCGCGCCCTTGCGGTTGGTGACGAGGACCGGGTCGGCCAGCAGGTCGAGGGCTTCGAGTGCAAGAGCGGAAGGTCCCGGCAGGGCATGGCGCTCGGCCTTCTCGCGCAGGGCACGACCGGCGGCCTCACCTGCGGCGAGGGCGTAAAGCAGGAGGAAGGCGGCGACCGCGAACCCGGCCAGCAGAATAAATCCATGCCAACCGGCCTCGGAGGCAGCGAACAGCGCGACACCGGCTGACGCCAGGGCGCACAGGGCGGCGGTCCAGAACAGGCCGCGCGCCACTGGCTGGGTCCAGAGCGGTGCCCGCATCGCTTTCACGGGTTGTGTGAATTCGGCCATGGATTCCTCCGTACGCGATCCGAATCGCGAATCCGTTCGAAACTCTACATCGCAATGCGCCGTCACGCCCGCTTGCGGGCGAGCGTCAGGACGTAACCGATCACCTTGGCGACCGCCTTGTAGTGTTCGGCCGGAATGGTTTCGTCGATCTCAACACTGGCATGGAGCGCGCGGGCAAGCGGCGGATCCTCGACGATCGGCACGTTGTGCTCCCTCGCCAACTCCCGGATGCGCAGCGCCACGGCATCGGCCCCCTTGGCCACGCAGATCGGGGCGGCGGTCACGCCCTGCTCGTATTTCAGCGCCACCGCATAGTGGGTCGGGTTGGTAATCACCACGGTTGCGTCCGGCACGGCGGCCATCATGCGGCGGCGTGCGCGTTCCTGGCGGATCTGGCGAAGACGCGCCCGGATCATCGGATCGCCCTCGGTCTGCTTCAGCTCGTCCTTCAGGTCGCGGCGGGACATGCGGTTGCGCTTCATGAAGCTCTGGCGCTGGTAGACGTAATCGAGCGCCGCGATGGCCGCATAGGCGATCAGCGCGGCAATGAAGAGCAGGATCACGTCGACCAGCACGACTTGCAGGATGCCGGACACATCCATCGCGGGAAGCGCCGCCAGATCGGTCCGCTTCGGCCAGATCACGATGAAAATGGCTCCGGCGACCAGCGCCATCTTGCCGAGGCCTTTCAGGAAATTGGCCCAGCCCTGGGGGCCGAACATCCGTTTCACGCCCTCGACCGGATTCAGCTTCGACAGCTTGGGCTGCATCTTCTCGGTGGAGAACATCAGCCCGGTCTGGACCAGGTGGCCGGCGAGTCCTGCTGCCATGAGAATCAGAAAGGCAAATCCGACCGCCACTGACACCGACCACGCGGTCGACGCGGTCAGGTCGAGCGCGGCGGCCGGATCGAGGCTGATCTCATGCGGGCGCGCCAGGAAGACCGACAGGCTGCCCGCGAGATAGCGAGCAATCGACGGACCCAGCAGCGCGATGACGACAAGGCCGGACGCGAGCACGAACCAGCCGGGGATTTCCTGCGATTTGGGAACGTCGCCTTTCTCACGCGCCTGTTGCAGGCGCTTGGGTGTCGGCTCCTCTGTCTTCTCGCTTTCGTCCTGATCGTCGGCCATCGCGCGCTCCTACTGGAATTCGACGGCAAACGTCTCGAGCCGCTGGAGCCAGACCATGGCCATGGCCCCGACAGCGATCGCGAAGATGAAGAAACCGGCCAGGATGTTCACCGGCATGGCGATGAAGAAGATCTGAGCCTGCGGCATCAGGCGGGAGAGCACGCCGAGGCCGAAATAGAAGACCAGGCCGAAGACGATCAGCGGCGCGGAAATCTGAATCCCGATGCGAAAGCTGTCGGAAAAGACCGTCAGCGCCCATTCCGCCATGTCCGCCAGCGGCGGCAGCGCCCCAACCGGCATGACCTCATACGAACCGCGGGCGGCCAGCAGCAAAAGATGGTGCAGATTGGTCACGAAGATCAGCACGATGAAAAGCAGGTTGAGGAAGGTCGACATCAACGCGCCGGACTGTCCCTGTGAGGGGTCGAAGGCCTGTGCCATGGCGAGGCCGGTCTGCTGACCGACGATCTGCCCCGCGACCGACGCGACCGACATGAACATGCGCATCACGGCGCCGATCATCAGGCCGATCACCGCCTCGCTCATCAGCATGGCCGCCATCGCCAGAGGCTGGACCGGTTCGGCGGGCAGTTCGGGCGCGATGAAGGGCGCGAGCGCGAGCGAAAACATCAGCGCAAAGGCCAGTCGCGCACGGGGCGGCACGCCGGGCTCGCCAATGCCGGGCATCAGCATGAGAATCGCCCCGAGCCGCGCGAAAATAAGCGCTCCTGCGTAGACGAGGGCGGCCAGCTCCATATTCACGACGCGACGATCCGGTCGGCGATGCCGTTCATGAAAGCGGACATAAGCGCCCCCATGACCGGCAGGAAGATCAGCAGAGCGACGAAGATCGCAATGATTTTCGGAACGAAAACCAGTGTCATTTCCTGAACTTGCGTCAGTGCCTGAAAGAGCGCGATGACCACGCCGACGGCGAGACCGACCAGCATTACCGGCGCCGAAAGCGCCAGCATCAACCAGATCGCGTCGCGCGCCAGATCGAGAACTTCGCTGCCATTCATGGGACGCCGCCTGCCCGGAGTTAACCAAGTTGCGACGCCGACGCTCCGCCCGTTCGCGTTAAGAAAGGGTCAATAAGTGTAAACACGGCGCAGGGTGCGAGCGGACATATTACATAAGCGTCAGGTTTACGCGCGGCCCCTTCGCGTTAAGAAAGGGGCAGAGAAACCCTTTGTCTGGACGGGGAGGTCCGACCCTTATGCGTGCTTTTCTTATCAGCGTGAGCGCGGCAGCGCTTCTGGCCGCCTGCGGCAACCCCGAATCCGAAGACGCGAACACCGCGGCGGAGCCCGCGGCATCGAGCGAGGCCGCGACCCCCGAAGCAGGGGCCGGCACCGAGGTTTCCGCGGAAGCCCAGGCTGCGGAGACCGAACGGTTGAACGCTTTCTTCCAGGAGGTCTTCGAGCGGGAACTGGCGCTGTCGCCGCAGGGCCAGACCTATCTCGGCATGATTGACGACAATGACGCCTATGGCCGATGGGACGATGTCAGCGACGCGGCCTTCGAGGCCGGCATGGACCGGGCGCGGGGCGACCTGGAACGCCTGCGCAATGATTTCGACTACGACCTGCTGACCGAAGAGGCGCAAGTCAGCTACCGATTCTTCGAATTTGTTCAGGAGAACACGCTCGACCAGGGCGATTTCCGCGACCAGACCTACATCTTCACACAATTTTTCGGTCCGCATTCGGACATGCCGTCCCTGCTGATCGGCTATCACCGCGTGAACAGCGCCGACCAGGCGCGCGCCTATGTCAGCCGCCTGCAGGGTCTCGGCCCGGCGATCGCACAATTGGCCGCGCAGGCCCGCGCCCGTGCAGAGGCCGGCGTGCAACCGCCGGAATTCGCCTATCCCGTGATCATCAATACTGCGCGCGGCCTGATCACCGGAGCCCCGTTCGACGAAACCGGGGCCGACAGCCCGCTATGGGCCGATCTGCAGCAGAAGACCAATGCGCTCGACATCCCGCAGGAGGAAAGAGACGCGATCCTGGACGCCGGCCGGGCGGCGCTGATCGATTCGGTGCAACCCGCCTACGAGGCGCTGATCGCCGAGATGGAACGTCAGGCCGGGACGGTCGGCGACGAGGACGGCGTGTGGCACCTGCCGCGCGGCGAGGCCTACTACGCGGCGCAATTGCGCAACTACACAACGCGCGATGACATGAGCGCCGAAGACATCCACCAGCTGGGCCTGTCGGAAGTCGACCGCATTCACGAAGAGATGCGCGGCATCATGCAAGAGGTCGGCTTCGAAGGCTCGCTTCAGGACTTCTTCGCGCACCTTCGCGAGAGCCCGGAATTCTACTACGAGGACAGTGACGCAGGCCGCGAGCGCTATCTCGCCGAAGCGACCGCGATGATCGACACGATGCGCGAGGAAATCCCGGCCTATTTCGGCCGCCTGCCGCAGGCCGAGATGGAAGTCCGCGCCGTCGAGCCCTACCGGATCGAGACCGCGACCGGGGCCTTCTACGAGCCCGGCCCGCTCGATCGTTCGGCCCCGGCCGCCTATTACGTCAACCTCGCCCACATGGACGAATTGCCGGTCTACCAGATGGAGACGCTCGCCTATCACGAGGGCATTCCGGGTCACCACCTGCAGTCCGCCATCGCGCAGGAACTCGACAATGTCCCGATGTTCCAGCGGGTGACCTGGTATTCCGCCTATGGTGAAGGCTGGGCGCTTTATTCCGAACGGCTCGGCAAGGACATGGGCATGTTCACAGACCCCTACCAGGATTTCGGCCGCCTCTCCTACGAGGTGTTCCGCGCGGCTCGCCTCGTGGTCGATACCGGCATCCACCACCACCGCTGGACCGAGGAACAGGCCGCCGCATACATGCTTGAAAACACGCCGATGACCGCCGGCGATATCCAGAACGAAATCCGCCGCTACATCGTGTGGCCGGGTCAGGCCGTGTCCTACAAGGTCGGCATGGAAACCATTCTCGACCTGCGCCAGCGCGCGATGGAAGCGCTGGGCGAGGATTTCGACTACCGCGAATTCCACGACGTCGTGCTGGGCAATGGCTCGGTGCCGCTGACCCTGCTGAGCGAACTCGTCGACGAGTATATCGCGGACAACCAGAACGGCTGAAGCCGCGAAAGGACGACACAATGAGCATCAAGAGATTCCGCCTCGCCCTGATGAGTGCCGCGACCACGATCGCCTTGGCCGCCTGTTCCGGCGAGACCGAGGACGGCGCCGTCGATACCGCCGCGAACAACAATGCGGCGGCGGTCAGCTCGGAAGCGGACGCGCCCGCTGCGAACGACAATCCCGACGCCGCGCAACAGATCAATGCGTGGTTCGAGGACACGTTCGAGGCCGGCGTTGCCCGCTCGCCGATGACACAGACCTTCCTCGGCCGGAAGACCAATTACGGCGCGTGGAATGACGCCTCGCCGGAATTCGCCGAGGAAAGCTATCGCCTGTCACAGGCCGACCTCGCCTATATGCGTGCGACCTTCGATCCGGCATCGCTGCCGGAATCGGAGCAATTGTCGTACGAGTTGTTCGCGTATGACGGCGAGCGCGAAGCCGAGGGCTGGCAGTGGCGCGACCACGGCTACACCTTCACACCGCGGTCCGGCCCGCACATGGGCGTGCCGTCCTTCCTGATCAACAATCACCGGGTCGACACGGTCGAGGATGCCGAGGCCTATATTTCCCGTATCCGCAATGCGGGAGCCTATCTCGACCAGAATGCCGCCAATGCGCAGCGCTCCTACGAGATGGGGGTGACGACGCCGCGCTGGACCTACCAGCCGATGATCGAGACCTCGCGCAATGTGATTTCCGGGGCGCCGTTCGACGATGGTGAGGACAGCCCGATCCTCGCCGATTTCCGGTCGAAGGTGGACGCGCTCGACATCCCGCAGGCGGAAAAGGACCGGCTCGTCTCCGAGGCGGAAACCGCCCTCACCGAGAGCCTCGCCCCGGCCTATGAACGGCTAATCGCGATGTTCGGGGAGCAGGAGACCGCCGCCCGTGAAACCGATGGCGTGTGGGACGTTCCCGGCGGCAGCGAATACTACGCCTACATGCTGCGCGGCTACACGACGACCGACATGACCGCAGAGGAAATTCACGATCTTGGTCTCGCCGAGGTGGAGCGCATCCATGGTGAGATGGAAGCCATCATGGCGGAAGTCGGCTTCGAAGGGACGCTGCAGGACTTCTTCGAATTCATGCGGACCGACAGCCAGTTCTACTACGGGAACACGGACGAGGGCCGCGAGCGCTACCTGTCGGAAGCCACCGCGCTGATCGACACGATGCGCGATGCCCTGCCGCAGATGTTCAACACCTTCCCGGAGGCCGAACTGGTCGTGCGGCGGGTGGAGGAATTCCGCGAAGCCTCGGCGGGCAAGGCCTTCTACCAGCGCCCGGCGCCGAACGGGTCACGCCCCGGCGTCTACTACGCCAATCTGCGCGACATGGCCGACATGCCGACCTACCAGATGGAAGCGCTCGCCTATCACGAGGGCATTCCCGGCCACCACATGCAGCTCGCCATCATGCAGGAGCTGGAGGGCGTGCCGTCCTTCCGCCGGTTCGGCGGCTACACCGCCTACACCGAGGGCTGGGGGCTCTATTCGGAATATTTCCCGGTCGAGTTCGGTTTCTATGATGATCCGTATTCCGACTTCGGACGACTGGCGATGGAGCTGTGGCGGGCCTGCCGCCTCGTGGTCGACACGGGCCTGCATCATCACCGCTGGAGCCGTCAGGAAGCGGTCGACTATCTCGCCGAGAACACGCCCAACCCGCAGGGCGATATCGTCAACGCGATCGACCGCTACATCGTCTATCCGGGTCAGGCGACGGCCTACATGATCGGCCGCAACGAGATCGTGCGCCTGCGTGAAGTGGCGCGGGAGGAACTCGGCGAGGATTTCGACATCCGCGAGTATCACGATGTGGTTCTGCGCCAGGGCGCATTGCCGCTCTCGGTTCTGGAGAGACGGGTCGAAAACTGGATCGAGGCCGAACAGGCCGGGGCGGAGTAATCCCCGCTTCTTGAGTCAAGAAATCCCCGCCGGAGCGATCCGGCGGGGTTTTTCATGTCGAAGATGACGAAGATGCGTTCAGAAGACCGGGATGATCTAGATCGGCATTTTCAGGATGTCGTTATAGGCCCGGATCACCTCGTCGCGGACCGCCATGACGGTCTGCAGCTGGACTTCAGCGGCGGACACGGCGGTGACGACGTCGATCAGCTCGGTCTGGCCCATTGCCGCGCCGGCGGTGAACTGTTCGGCCTGGGCCAGGGAAGTCCCCGTATTCTGGACCGCGCTCGACACCATGGCGGAGAAGTCGGAGGCACCGGCGGCCTCGGTGGCCTGAGGCCCCTCGGCGGCGCGCGCCATGTTCTGCGCGGCGGCGGCGTAGGCGCGAAGCGCGGAAAGATCGGCAGCCATCTATCCCCTCCCTAACGGCGCAGCAGGTCGAGCGCGCGCTGCATCATCGCGCGGCTCGATTCGACCATGTTGAGATTGGCTTCATAGCTGCGCTGGGCCTCGCGCATGTCCATCAGTTCGATCAGGGTCTGGACGTTGGGATAGCGGACATATCCCTCCTGGTCGGCGGCAGGATGGCCCGGCTCGTAACGCAGGTTGAACTCGCTCTGGTCGGCGCTGACGCGTCCCATGCGAACCAGTTCGAGACCGCTCTGGCGGTCGAGTTCGGATTCGAAAACCGGGATCTGGCGGCGATAGGGATCCCCGCCCGGCTCGCGCGCGGTCGATGACGCATTGGCCAGGTTTTCCGCGATGATCCGCATGCGCGCGGACTGGGCGCGCAGGCCTGCCGCGGCGATGGTCAGGGCGTCTGAAGGTTCGCTCATCGTCTATCCTCCGTCAGCGTGCCACGGGCCGCGCGGCCATGCGGATCAGGCCCAGGCTCTTTTCGTAGAGCCCCAGTGCGGTCTCGTAGCGAATGCGGTTGTCCTGGGCGCGGACCATCTGCTCCTCGAGCGAGACGGCATTGCCGTTCACGGTCGTCTCGCTGTCGGGCGAGGACACGGCGCGATAGGTGCGGCCGATACCGGCATCACCGCCGGATGGCGAGATATGACCGGGACGGTTCGCCGCCATGGCGACCGCCGCGGAGGCCGAGGCGGACCCGCGCAGCTCGTTCTGGAGCGCCCGGTGGAACTGGGCCTCCTCGATGTCGCGCGGCACGAAATTCGGCGTGTCGGCATTGGCGATGTTGTCGGCCAGCACGCTTTGCCGTGCGGAATGAAATCCAAGGGATTCCCGCAAGAGCGTGAGTACCGGGGCGTCTCCGGGACGCATGGCGCACCTGTTGGTTTTTTATCGTTGGGAGTGAAGCTGCGCCGCGCCGTTTAACGCGGCGTTAACGGGCACAAAGCGCAATGGCGTTAACCAAGCTTTCCGAGTCGTAAAGATGCGCCATGGATGTCGTTGACTTCGCCCAGTATTTCGCTGCCCTCGCCGTGGTGCTCGGCCTGCTCGGCCTGTTCGCGCTCGCCGGTACGCAAGGCTGGTTCACCCGGCTGGTGAACGGCCTCGCAACCCGGGGGCTGGAGCGTACCAAACGCGAGCGCAGGCTGAGGGTCATGGAGTCGCTGGTGCTCGACCCGCGGCGGCGCGTCGTGATCGTGAAGATCGATGATGAAGAGCAGGTCCTCCTACTCGGGGCCGGAACGGAAATCGTCCTCGACCGGCGGCCGGCCAGAACCACCACGGAGACCGCATCATGAAGCGTCTTCCGGTCATCTTCGCGGTCTTCGCCGTCATCTTCGCGATCTTCGGATCATCTGCAGAGGCCGCCGCGCCAACAACCGGGCCCGGATTCTCGCTCGATCTCGGTGATGGCGGCACGCTGACAGAGCGCGTGCTGCAACTCACCGCGCTCCTGACCATCCTGTCGCTGGCCCCGTCGATCGTGATCATGACGACGAGCTTCGTGCGGATCGTGGTGGTGCTGTCGCTGCTGCGAACCGCGGTCGGTCTGCAGCAGAGCCCGCCGAACGTGGTCCTGACCAGCCTCGCCCTCTTCCTGACCGCCTTCATCATGGCCCCGGTCTTCACCGAGGCCTACGAGGAGGGCATCCAGCCGCTGATCAACCAGGAAATCGAGATGGACGAGGCCTTCGACCGGGCGTCCTCGCCGGTGAAGGACTTCATGATGGCGCATGTCCGGGAGGACGATCTCGGCCTGTTCATTTCCTTCCTGCCGCCGGAAGACCGCCCGGCCACGGCAGAGGACACGCCCTTCCGGGTGATCGCCCCGGCCTTCATGATTTCGGAGCTGCGGCGGGCGTTCGAGATCGGCTTCCTGCTCTTCATCCCGTTCCTGATCATTGACCTGGTCGTGGCCTCGATCCTGATGTCGATGGGCATGATGATGCTGCCGCCGATCGTGATCTCGCTGCCCTTCAAGCTCATCTTCTTCGTCCTGGTGGACGGCTGGCGGCTGGTCGCCGGATCGCTGGTGGAGAGTTTCGGCACGATCGGGAGTGGCGCGCCACCGGGGTGATGTTCAAGGAAATCACCTGTCCCGGCCATGTGCCGGGACCTGTCCACCGTCAACTAGACCCTGCTTCTTCGCCCTCCCCCTTGAGGGGAGGGCCGGGAGGCTGAGCGATAGCCAGCCGACCGGGGTGGGGGTGTCTTGTTTGCGCGTTCACCCCACCCCGCTCCCGTCGACCTGAAGGTCGCCGCTCGTGTCCCTCCCCTTCAAGGGGAGGGAGGGAGCCCTAGCTCTCACCGCCCGTTTCAAACCGCGTCTGATAGCGCTGCATGAAGGCGTCTAGCGTATCGATGTCGGCGATGCGGCGGGCGAGATCGCCGACCCGGGCGTCGCCCGTCACGGTCAGTTCGCTGGTCAGCACATCGAAGGACGTGGCCTGCGCTGTTGCGCGCATCAGCGCGCCATAGCGCTGGTCGAGGCGGCGGATGGAATCGCGGTCCCCGGCGAGGTTGAAGGCGATGGCGGTGCGCAGCACGTCGGCCTGCTCGCTTTCGCCCAGCGGGGTATCGTCCTGCCAGCGGGTGCCAAGCGCACTTTCGAGGCGGCGGCCGGCATCGGGCCAGTCGCGGCGGTCCCAGGCGACATCGGCGCGCAGGCGGCGCGCGGTGGCGCTTTCGTCCCCGGCGACCAGTTCCAGCGCATGTTCGAAACGGCCGAGTTCGGCGTGGGCGCGCGCCTCGAGCATGCGGCGTTCCGCGACGAGGTCTTCGGGCAGGCCGGCGACGCGCGTATTGCGCAGCGTACGCAAGGCATCGGCGGGGCGGTGGTCGGTCAGGTAGATCACGGTCAGGTCGGTCGCGACCTGGGCGCGGGCCTGCGGCTCGCGCAGGCGGTTCTCGACCTGGTATTCCAGCAAGTCGGCAGCCTGTCCCAGAAGGTCGAAGGCGACCAGACGGTCGACCAGACGGCGGACCATTCGGTCGCCATCGGAACCGATCGGCGTCAGGAAACGGTATTCGTAGAACAGGGCCACCGCTTCGATCGGATCGAGATTGTCGGCTTCGCCCTCAAGAAAGAGCGCGCGGAAAACCTCCGCCATCTCACTGCCGATGCGACGGCTGGCGCGGCTGTCGGGGAAGCGGGCCTGGGCGGTGCGCATGGTTTCGAGACCTTGCGCGTAAGCCCCTTCGCGAATGTAGATATGACCCAGCAGGCGGATGGTATCGAGTTCGAGCGCATCGCCGCGCCAGCGCAGGCGCAGATTCTCCAGCGCCTCGACGCCCTCTTCCGCCGTCATCTCGCCATTGGCGAGTTCAAGCCTATAAAGTTCGAGCAATGCCGCAGCCTCGACGCCGGGATATCCGGAACGGCTCAGCGCCCGGAAGCGTTCGATGGCGCGGTCTTCCTCGCCGCTTTCGGCGTCGATTCGCGCAGCAATCCATTCCGCCTCGGCGAGGTCGTGCGGGCCTGGCTCGTCACGCGACAGGTCACGCAGATAGGCGGATGCCGCCGCGAAGTCGTTGTTCTCGAGCGCGACGCGGGCCCGGGCGACGCGGAAACGCGCGCGCCATTCCGGGGTGTAACCGTAGATCGACTCATTGCCCGCATCGAAACGGCGGCTCGCTTCCTCCCACTCTTCCTGATCGGCGGCGATCATGGCGCGCCACGGCGCGGCGTCGGGGTCGCTCATCAGGACCGGAATGGCAAAGGCGGTATGCGCGTCCTCGATCCGGCCCATCATGTAGCTGGCGACGCCGGCCAGCGCATGCACGTGCGGGTCGTCCGCCAGTTGCGGGCGGATCTGGAGCGCTGCGTCCAGCGCGCCCAGCGCTTCGGGCGCGAGTCCGTTGGCGAGATAGAAGCGCGCAAGATCGACCCGGGCGTTTGCATCTTCCTGCGACGCCGCATTCTGACGCCGGGTCAGGTCGCGCCAGTAATTGCCGCTGCCGCGCCAGGCCTCGAAATCCATGAAGGCCGGCGAGTGGCGCGCCGTTGCCGTCATCGCCAGCGTCGTGACCGCGCGCTGCTGACCGCTGGCGGCGTCTGGCCGCGCGAAACGCACGCCATTCTCGCCAATCTGTGCCAGCAGATCGTCGGCATAGGTTTCCGCTGCAGCGCCCTGCGTTGATGCCAGCAGCGAACCGCCCGGGAAAACGCGCGGTGCGAGCAGTCCCTCGATCGGGGCGAGCGCCGTCACGACTGCAATGCGGTCGCCGACGATCGGGTCGTCGACCCAGTGAATCGCGGTCGGATGAGCGACGCGAAGCACGACACCGGACGGCGCACCGGGCGCAGTCTGACGGTCGACCACGACCGGCGTGGGCGGGGTCTCGATGCGTTCCGAGAAGGCCAGGGTCCAGTAGGCGCCATCGAACCGGACTTCCGCATTGGTCGACGTCGGCGCAACCATGCGCACGGCGGTGTAGCCGTCGCCATCGACCAGTTCGAATCCGACGATATGCCCCCGCGCGCCCTGGGCCACTTCACCCATGTCGAGCGTCGCATCGGCATCGAACACCGCCCAGATCGCCTCGCCGCGGCGGAAGACCGACAGACCCACGGGAGCCGCCCATTCAAAGCGGGCCAAAAGATCTCCGTTCGCCTCGGTCGCCGCGACATGCACGACACCGCCAGGCGGCACAGGGTCGGCGCGCGGTTCGTCGTGTTCGACGGCGAGATGCTCCGGCGCCTCACGTTCGGTCTCGGGCGGCAGTTCCGGATCTTCATGATGCTGGACCGGGGCGACATGCTCCGTGGCGGCTTCGTCCGGCCCCGGAACGTGATCGCCGGCATCGGCATGCTGTTCCGGTTCGGCGACGGCGTCCGGGTCATCGAGACTGCCCGAGACCTCGCCCATCCCGGCCAGCGCGTTGAGAAGGTCGGCGGCCTCGGTCCGGTCGGGATCGAGCAGGTCGAGCACGATCCGGCCTTCCTCGTTCCAGATGCGCGCGGTGACGCCGTCATCGACCAGAAGCTCGAGCGCGTGGTCGGTGTCCCCGCGGGCAGCGGAAATCATCTGCAGGAGGCGCGGAGGAGAGGCGCGCAACTCGGCCAGGTCCATCTCGCCGGGCGCTTCGAAATGCACCGAGATCGTGTTGCCGTCCTGCTCGAGCGAATAGCCGATCTCTTCCGGCCAGAGGAATTCGATCCGTGTATTGCTGGCCGCGGTGCCGAAACGCAGCGCAACCGGCAGGGCCGGTGGAGGCGGCGGAGGCGGCGCGGCAGCGGCCGCGGCCGCGGCGTCGATTTCAGCCTGCTCGTGAGGGGAAATGATACGCGGCGGCGGCGATCCGCCCGGCGGCACCAGATCAATGGCGACCATGTTCCAGCTGCGCGTGACGCGGGCTTCCTGAGCGCCGCGCATGGCCAGGCGCAGTGCCGATCCGTCGGGATCGAGCCGCACCATGGCGACCCGGTCGCCGAGTGCCGCCGCGAGCGTGTCCGTGCTGCCTTCGACCGGCTCGGAAAAGCGGGCAATCAGCACCGTTCCGCCAGCCGCGGATTCGATCTCTGCCGTCGGGGCTTCACCGCCAAAAGTTTCGGGATAGGTGATCACAAGCCGCGCCGTGTTGCCGATCGTCTCGACACGGAATTCCACCGGCTCGGCGGCCAGCACCGATCCCGCAAAGGTCAGCGCGGCCAGCGCGCCGACCAGGGCCGTGGTATCAGCCCTCCTCGCCAAGGCGGGTCTCCAGCTCGGCCACGGTGTCAGGCAGGTCGTTGCGCGCGGCGATCCGCATGGTCAGTTGCGCGGCCTGCGGCACCGGCATTTCGCCGAGAATGGCGGAAAAGTTGCGGGCCGGCATGCGGGCCGCGATCTGGACCTGGGTATCGGGCGCCAGCGCCGCGATGCGCTCGGCCGCATCGGCCGGGTCCATGCCGCGATAGAAGGCGACGATGCGTTCCATCTCGGCTTCTTCGGCCTCGGACAGCGAGCCGATCAGGGATTCGATCTCGTCGCGCAGTTCGCGCAATTCGGCGATCCGTCCGTCGACACGCTGCTCGGCGGCTTCCAGCAAGGCTTCGCGTGTATCGAGTTCGTCGGCGCGGGCATCCTGCAGCCGGCGCCGTTCGGACAGGGCGCGCAGCACTTCGAGTTCGCTGGGCGATGCGCCAACGCGTTCGGCAAACACATCATTCGACACGGCCGGGCAGTTCGCGTCCGCGCCCTGTTCGGCCTGCGCCAAGTTCGGCAGATAGGGCTCGGCGGTGTCTTCAGGGTGCTCGGCCTGTTGATGCGGGGCCGGATTGTCCTCCGCCCAGGCCGCCCAGGCGTCGGGCAGGCCGACCGCCAAGTCCATCGCCTTCATGACGAAGAGACCGCCGGCGAGAATGCCGGCCGTGGCGAGGAGGCGGACGGGGGCGGCCATGATCAGCGCACATCCTTGAGGTCAGAGAACACGTTGGGGCGGCCGCCCTGCGGGAAGACATCCCCGATCGGCTTGCGCGGCGAACGGACGCCAGCGATCGACTCAGACCGTCGGTCCGCACCCGAAGTCAGAAGGCGCAGCTCGTCGGCGACCTTGCGGGCTTCGCGCACCGTCTGCTCGAGATCAGCGCCGCTTTCATGCGTGGCGCGGTTGAGCGCGGCCAGGCTGGCGCGCGCCCGGTCCGTCGCCTCGTCCAGTGCCACGACCGCCTGACGCACGCCGTCCTGACCGTTGCGCAGCGCATTCAGCTTGCGGTCGACCCGCCACATCATGATGGCGGCAGCGAGCAGGAGCAGGGCGACAATGCCTTCGAATGCCAGGGCAGCCAGGGTCATGTGAGTTTCAACATCGCTTTGCGGGCAGTGGGTGTGAGCGGCGCGTCGAGACGCACCGCGACGGAATGGCCGAGACGCCCCATGCGCCCCTTGGTGAGCGGAACGGCGCCGCAGCGCAGCTTGACCGTGCTTTCGGGCGTGACATCGAGCATGATCGTGTCGCCGACCTTGAGGTTCATCACCTTGCCAAGCGGCATCTGCTGCTCGTCGAGCACGGCCTTCACGTCCATCTGGGTGGACCAGAGTTCGGTCGCGAGATGGCTTTCCCAGATGTTGTCGCGGCCGAATTTCTCGCCCATGAATTGCTGCAGCAGCATTTTACGGATCGGCTCGAGCGTGGCGTAGGGCAGGAGCAGTTCGACCCGGCCGCCGCGGTCTTCCATGTCGATGCGCAGCTTCACGAGGATCGCCGCATTCGCCGGCCGGGCGATGGCGGCGAAGCGCGGATTGGTTTCGATCCGCTCAAGGGTGAAATCGACTTCGGTCAGCGGCTCGAAGGCCTGCTTGGCATCGCCGAGCACGACCTCGATCATCCGCTGCACCAGCGTGCGCTCGATCGTGGTGTAGGGCCGCCCCTCGATGCGCATGGCGGACGTGCCGCGGCGGCCGCCGAGCAGCACGTCGACAATCGAGTAGATCAGGTTCGAATCGACCGTCAGCAGGCCGTAATTGTCGAGCTGCTTGGCGCGGAAGACCGACAGGATGGCCGGCAGCGGGATCGAGTTCAGATAGTCACCGAACCGGATCGAGGAAATGTTGTCGAGGCTCACCTCGACATTGTCCGACGTGAAATTGCGCAGGCTGGTGGTCATCAACCGCACGAGGCGGTCGAAGACGATTTCCAGCATCGGCAGGCGTTCGTAGGAGACCAGCGCCGAGTTGATGATGGCGCGGATGCCGGACCGGTCGCTGCCGTCATCGTCGGAAACCGAAAAGCCGAGCAGTGAGTCGATCTCGTCCTGATTGAGAATCCGCTCGTGGGCGGCGCTGCTTTGACCGCCCGCCTCCTCACCGACCATGGATTCCCATTCGGCGGAAAGTTCGTCCTCTCCGTCCGAGCCTCCGGCATCTGCCGGGGCTGCCGTCGCGGCCATGTCCTCTTCGGCCTGGGCTTGGGTCTCTGCGGTATCAGCCATGGACTATGCGATCACGAACTGGGTGATGAGCACGGCGCGCACCTGCCCCTCGCCCATCACGAGGTTGACGCGGCGCAAGAGTTCAAGGCGCAGGCGTTCGGCGCCCGCACTGCCCGCCAGATCCTCCGGGCGCAGCTCGCGCAGGAAGCCCTGGAACTGGTCGAGAATGCGCGGCAGATTCTCGTCGAGATCGTGCGCCAGATCCTCGTCGGAGATTTCCAGCGAGAAGGTGATCTGGACGTGCGCAAAGCCGCCCGACCCGTTCTGGATGGTGATCTGCATCTGCGGGATTTCATAGAAATAGGCGTGCTCGGCCGCGCCGCCGCCACTGCCGTGACCGCTTCCGCCGCCATGATCGTCAGCCACTTCGCCATGCTCTCCGGCCTCGGCGACCTGAGCCTCGTCACCGCCGCCGCCGAGAAGAAGCATCGCCGCGACACCGCCCAGCGCCAGGATCAGGACCGGCAGGCCGATGAACAGGGCGAGCTTCATGATGCCGCCCTTCTTCTTCGGCTGATCGCCCTCCGCGCCCTCCTCGGATCCGGCTCCGGATTCGGGGGCTTCGGTTTCCGGCTTTTGCTTGTCTTTCTTGGCCATTCGACGCTCCGCGAGAGGCTGTTCGCCCTGCTCAAGGATTAACGTCCGCTCCGGTTAACGAGGAGTTTGCAAACACCCCTTCCCGGCAGGTTTTGCCCAGTTGCCGGGGCGAAGCTGCCGGGGCGGCAGGCTCCGCCGGGGGCTCGGTATCAGCAAGTAATTGAAAACACTCACAATTAACTATGGCACAGTCGGTGCAACGTGACTGACGAGTCCCGCGTCAGACGGGGCCGGAACACACCGAACGTCAATGAACGGACGGACGCGCCATGGAAAACGCCTTCATGATCGGGCTCTCCCGTCAGCTGACCCTGCGTCGGCAGATGGATGTGCTCGCCAACAACATCGCCAACGCCAATACGCCCGGCTTCCAGGCCGAGATGCTGCTGCTCGAGGCCAATCCGGCCAACCGCGCACGCTCGGACGACGGTCCGCAGCGCCTGCAATATGTCGAGGACTGGGGTGTCGGCCGCGATTTCCGGCCGGGCGAGCTGGAATTCACCGGCCGGCCGCTCGATACCGCGATCGAAGGTGACGGCTTCTTCGCCGTCGAAACCGAGAACGGCGATCTGCGCTACACCCGCGACGGCCGCTTCCAGACCAATGCCGAAGGGCTGCTAGTGTCCACGTCAGGCGCACCGGTGCTCGATGATGGCGGCGCACCGATCCTGATCGACATTGCGCAAGGTCCGGTCGAGATCCGGTCCACCGGCGCGATCATCCAGAACGGCGCCGAGATCGCCCGGCTGGGCGTTTACAGTTTCGAGGAGCGCGGCGCGCTGCAAAAGCTCGGCAACGGGCTCTACGCCGCACCCGACGGGATGCAGGCCGATCTTTCCGACGCCTCGGTCCGGCAGGGCTATTTCGAACAGTCGAATACCCAGCCGGTCGTCGAACTCACGCGCATGATCGAGACGATGCGCGCCTATGAATCCGTGTCCCGCGTCCTGTCCCAGGGCGAGGAACTGAGCCGCCGGGCGATCGAACGCCTCGGCCGCGTCTAGAGAACGAGGAGCAAACGCCATGCGATCGCTCACCACCGCCGCGACGGGCATGATGGCCCAGCAGATGAATGTGGAAGTCATCTCCCACAACATCGCGAACATGAACACGACCGGGTTCAAGCGCCAGCGCGCCGAATTCCAGGACCTGCTGTACCAGAATGTCGACCGGATGGGCGCCAGCTCGTCGGATGCCGGCACGATCGTCCCGACCGGGGTGCAGATCGGTCTCGGTGTACAGGCGGCCTCGACCTACCGGATCACCGAACAGGGCAATCTGATCCAGACCGGCAACCGCTACGATCTGGCGATTTCCGGGCGCGGCTATTTCCGCATCCAGCTGCCCTCGGGCGAGGACGCCTACACACGGGCGGGCAATTTCGCGACCAGCCCGGACGGTCAGATCGTCACCACGGACGGCTATACCGTGGCGCCGGGGATCGCCATCCCGCAGGGCGCACGCGATGTCGCAATCAACCAGCAGGGCCAGGTGCAGGCGATCCTCGACGGCGATCCGACGCCGCAGGTCGTGGGTCAGCTGGAACTGGTCAACTTCTTCAACGAGGCCGGTCTCGAAGCGGTCGGCGACAATCTCTTCCTCGAAACCGCGGCCTCCGGCTCGGCAACCGGTGGCACGCCGGGATCGCCCGGCTTCGGCCTGATCCGTCAGGGCTTCGTGGAAACCTCGAACGTCAATTCGGTGTCGGAGATCACGGCACTCATCCAGGCGCAGCGCGCCTACGAGATGAATGCCCGCGTGATCACCGCATCGGACGAGATGCTCGCCGCGTCTTCGAACCTGCGCTGAGGAGGCTGATCATGAGTTTCAGAGCCGCTCTTCTCGCCGCCACCCTCCTTGGCGCGCCCGCCTTCGCGGACGAGCCCGTCATCCTGCGCGACGCGATCACGGTCGATGGCGACATGGTGACGCTGGGCGATCTGTTCGGGATCGAGGGCGAGGCAGCGGACACGCCGATCACCCGCGCGCCGCAACCGGGCCAGCGCGGCTCGATCGACCCCGGCTATGTCCGGGACATGGCCGCGCGCCACGGCTATGAATGGGCCAATGCCAGCGGCGTCCGGCGGATCTCGGTCACCCGCGAAAGCCGCATGATCGGCATGGATCTCGTCACCGAACTGGTCGCGGCGGAGCTCTTTGCCCGCACCGGCGACGAGTACGAGGTGCAATTCTCCGGCACGCAAAGCCTTCACGCCCCGGCCGGCGCGACCGGCCTGCCTCAGGTCGCCAACCTTCAACACAACACGTCGAGCGGGCTGTTCACCGCCGAGATCGTCACTCATGAAGGCGGCCAGCCGGTGCGTGTGACCGGCCGGGCCTATGCCACGGCGCTCGTCCCGGTGCTGACGCGTCACATTTCCGCCGGCGAGGTGATCGAACCGGCCGACATCGACTGGCTCCCCGTCCGCGCCGATCGCATCCGCGCCGACGCGGTGATGGATGCCGGTGCGATGGAGAACATGGCGGCGCGCCGCGCCCTCAGACCCGGCGAGCCGGTCCGCGGCTATGACCTGCAGGCGCCGGTCGTGGTCGCGCGCGGCGAGATCGTCGCGCTGGTCTTCACAGTGCCGGGCATGACGCTGACGGCGCGGGCCCGCGCGCTGGAAAACGCCGGGGCGGACGAGATCGCCCGCTTCGTGAACCTGCAATCGAACCGCACCGTGGAAGCCATGGTCGAGGGTCCGGGCCGCGCCCGGGTCGTCTCCGGCGGCACCGCATCCTGATCCGGGGGGAACACCGATGAACGCCCAACGCCTCTTCGCCATTCTCCTGATGGGCACCAGCCTGACCGCCTGCGCCACGGCGCAGCGCCTGTCGGAAGTCGGCGATACGCCGGACCTGTCGCCGATCAACAATCCGGCCCTGTTCGCGGGCGGCGCCCCGGCCTATGGCCAGCCGCAATACCAGGTCCCGCCGGCCTATTATCAGCAGCAACAGCCTGCCTATCAGCCGCAACAGGCGCAGCAGATCGCGCCCTATGCCCAGCCGGACTACAGCCCGTCGCGTGCGCAGCGGCAGGCCAACGCCCAGGCCAGCGGCGGCCGCAATTCATTGTGGGCGGCGGGCAGCCGCACCTTCTTCGGCGATCCGCGCGCCAATGCGCCGGGCGACATCCTGACGGTGATGATCAACATTGCCGACAATGCGCAGGTCCAGAACACGACCTCGCGGAACCGCACCTCGAACGCGGACAGCGACCTGACCAATTTCCTCGGCGGGGAAGCGGCACTGTCATCCTTCTTCAACGACGCGATCGACCCGTCCTCGATCACCAGCTTCGGCGGGTCGAGCGGCGTGAACGGCACCGGCTCGGTCAACCGCGCGGAGACGATCAACCTCTCGATCGCCGCGGTCGTGGCCCAGACCCTGCCGAACGGCAATCTGGTCATTGCGGGCCGTCAGGAAGTGCGGATCAACAACGAGATCCGCGAGCTTCTGATCTCCGGCGTCGTGCGCCCGGAAGACATCAATTCGGACAACACGATCCGCCACACCCAGATCGCCGAAGCGCGCATCTCCTATGGCGGGCGCGGACATATCTCCGACGTCCAGCGCCCCGGCATCGGCCAGGAAATCTACGACATCCTCTGGCCCTTCTGATTTCACGAATCCCGGCGCACCGCCGGTACACGCCCACCACCCAAGTGGCGCACCTGGCCCCTGCGACTTCGGTCGCAGGGGTATTTTTTGGATTCTGATGGCCCGGCCCCCGAAACTGATCTAGGCTTGCGGTTCGAAAAGATACACGGAGTGCGTCATGTTCCGGCCAATCCTGATTGCGATTGCGTTCGCCATGGCCTTCCCGGCCTTCGCCCTGGCGCAGGCGCAATTGCTGCGCTCCTACCTTCCGGCAACGCGTACGATCTATGTCGGTGAATGGGGCACGGTGTTCGTGGCGCTGACGAATTCCGGCGATGTCGACTTTACCAGTTGCGCAATTGGCCGGGACGGTCTCTGGCAGGGACCGACGCCAGACATCGATCTGAACGAGATCGACATCAATGGCGCGATCATTCCGGGGACACGCTATCAGGCGTTCTCGCTTGATCGGGGGCAGACCCGCCACTTCCTTCTGGGCCTTCGCGCGCCGGCACACCATTTCGATGGCGGAGCCACATCGATCGAGTATGGCGGTGCCGTCTATGCGGTATGCGGCGCGCCTGGCCTGGCGGTCGAAGCTGTCGAGAACAGCGTTTCGGTGCTGAACTTCTCCGTTCACAGCGACCGGCGTCCTCCCGACATCATCCCGGTGATCGTTTCACCAACCGCCGACGGCGTGGTGCGGATCAACCCGCAGACCGGCCGCGGCGTCGCTGCGATCGCGGCGATCAATGCCGGCTCACCTGCCGACGTCACATTCAGCATGGATGTGATCGCCGACATGCAGGCGCTGGCCTGCCTCACCGACAGCAGCGGCACCTGCCTTGCGCCGCGCTCCGAGACGCTGAGCTTCCGGATGGAGACAGGGCAGAGCGTGCTGATCAGCATTCTCGTCACGGACGGCCCGACGACCCGCACGCCCTTCCTGCCGGCGACGGCCCGGCTGTGGGCCAATTTCGACGAGGTTCGCGAGGGCGGTTCCGGCACGCGCAACCGAACCTCGATCGCCCTGACGGATTTGGGTCAGGACCAGCCCCTGGATTCTGTTGTCGGCCAATGGCGGTTCGGTTCCGACTACGGAAACAACATATTGAACCTGCAGGAGGACGGTCGCTACATCACATTCATGTCGTTTCACGTCGCCGGACAGCAGGCCGGGTTCCACGCCGTGTCGATGGGCCGCTACACGGTCTCCGCGACTGCCGATGCGTTTTCGCTGACAGCGACGCCCGACGCCGAATTTCCCACCTACACCGGATTTACCGCCACGGTCCGACGTTCCGACGGCCTGATGATCCGGCAGACCGGCGTGCAGCATCGCGCATTCCAGATTGATGCGAGCCTGCCGACGGCCCTGGCAGGCGAATATATCGGCATTCCCGAGGGCCGCTCGATCTCCGCCCCGCTCGACCCGAACTATCCGCGCGTGACAGTTACGGCGAACGGACAGATTTCCGGCAGCTTCATCGACTCCCTGTCAGATTACGCAGACCGGGGGCGGACCTGCGCCATTACCGGCTCCATCGGCGGGCCGGTGACACTGAACGGTTGCGCCATTGCCGGCGCAGGGCACTCGGCCAGCCTCCACGTCATCGAGGACAGCGCGGATTCGCAAAGCGCACTTTCGCTATACCTTGTCCTCGACAACGGCACGATCCGCCGCGAATTCGGACTGCACGCGCCGAGCCTGCGTTAAGACGAGATCGCCGCTGTTCGACGATCAGTCGGGGCATTTTACGGTTTCAGAGCACTCCATCGATCACTTATACTTGCACGGCAGCAACGGCACTGGAGGCTGCGGTGACGAGAACTCTGATACTGGCTTTGCTGGGCTTGTGGCTCGGCGCATCGGCTTACGCTCAGGAGGAGCTGCTTGTGCGGTCCTTCCTGCCGTCGTCCCGGTCGGTCGCGGCAGATGACTGGGCAACCGTTTTCATGGCCTGGACAAATGCGGGGGACGGGGTTGCGGCGAACTGCACGATCCGGATGAACCCGTCGCAACTGACGCCTCCGAACGAATTCTTCGTGCACGAAATCGATGAGAACGGGGCTTTCCTGCTCAACCAGACACGACAGGTCTTCGATTTGCCGGCAGGGACCACCCGGCACTTCATCATCGGAATTCGGCCCCGGCCTGGTGCGTTCAACAGCGACTGGTTCGGCACCGGCGATGTCATCAATTATGGGCCATACTTCTATCATTACTGTACCGAGACAGCGTCTGGGACAGTTTCATCGGCACTGAGTACAGACGCCGCCCTCCTCGACATTTTCGGATTCGGCGAGCGGGCGCCCGCGGACATCCTTCCCGTGATCGTCACCCCGAGCGGCGACGGCATCCTGCGCATCGATCCGGAAACGGGAATCGGCCTTGCCAGTGTTGCAGCGATAAATCTCGGTGAGTCCGCCGACCTGATCTTCAATCTCGAGGCATTCGCAGACCTGGACGTTCTTGCCTGCCGGTCCGATGCGAACGGCGCCTGTCTGACCTCGCGGGGCGCCGCCGTGCCGCTGTCGCTGGCCACCAACGAAATCGCCTATTTCAGCATTGTCGTCAGGGATCGCGCCCGGTCTCGTATCCCCCTCGCCCCGGCCTTCGTCCGGCTCTGGGTTCGTTTCGACGAATTGTCGGATACCGACATCGGCAGTCTGAGTAGTACGTCCGTCGCGGTCACTGACGACGGCGTGTCGGGTGAACCAATCGCGGTTACGGGAATCTGGCGGACCGGGCGGCGCGATACGGCAATGTCCCTCAGGCTGACCCCTGACGGCCGCTACATCCTCTACTCATCGAACTACAATCCGGGCCGGTCAGCCGGATATTCGATCGAGTCGACCGGAACCTTCGTCGCCAGTCCGGGTGATGCGATCATTTCCATCGCTGGTACACCCGATGTCGAATTCGACAACGATGAGGGCTTTTCAGCCACCATCAGCGTGAGCGACGGCATGATGACGCTCGCGCACCGTCAAGACACGCAGCGCGCCGTCATGACCCGTTCGATGACGGACGTCTCGATTGCCGGCGAGTATGTCGTTCGGGAAGAGACCCACAGCCATCGCGCGCCGTTCGACCCGGACCGGCCCCGCGTCGTGATTTCCGAGACCGGCGATATTTCGGGCGAGATTCCCGACGTGCCGCCGAACCGGCCGCCGACAGGCGATTTGTGCACGATCAGCGGCAATCTCTATTCCGGGATCAATCTGTCCGGATGTTCGCTGACGTTGAACCGCCAGGTCGCAGCCTATTATCCGCTCGAGTTTTCACGCGAAACCGGAAGGGTGACGGTCGCGCATATGACGATACTGCGCGGGAATGGCATGCGGGAGTTCGGTCTGTACGCACCGGACTTGCGTTAGGAGTGCTGAACAAAAAAACCCCCGGCCGATGGCCGGGGGTTTTGAAATCTCGTAACGCCGGAGCGGATCAGTCGTCGCGGTGGACGCGCTCGTTGCGTTCGTGGCGTTCCTGGGCCTCGATCGACAGGGTCGCGACCGGGCGGGCGTCGAGGCGGGCGACGCCGATCGGCTCGCCGGTCTCCTCGCAATAGCCGTAGGTGCCTTCGTCGATGCGGCGCAGCGCGGAGTCGATCTTGGCGATCAGCTTGCGCTGGCGATCACGGGCGCGCAGTTCCAGCGACCGGTCGGTTTCGGTGGAGGCGCGATCCGCCAGATCCGGCTGGGTGCCCATGTCTTCCTGAAGTACGGACAGCGTCGTCTTGCTCTCGCGAAGGATTTCTTCCTTCCAGGCCATCAGCTTGCGGCGGAAGTATTCCTTCTGGCGTTCATTCATGAACGGCTCGTCGGAGCTCGGCATGTAGCCGGACGGAAGCTCGATCCGGGATTCCTTGACCGCAGAAGTCATCGTCCTCTCCCCTTTCGACTCTCGCCCCTCCCTCGTGAGGCGGGGCGGGAATAAGTCACGCAGCGCTTCAAGTCAACGCGCAGGCGCTGTTGCACGCATACTTCGTGCCGTCACAAATACGTCAACAAAAACAGGAAGATCAGGCGTCGTATTTGGCCAATTCGACGGCTGCACGGACCTCGACTTCGTCGAGCATCGCCTCAAGACGCGGATCCTGGGTTTCATCCCGCCGACTCTTGAGAATATCCATCAGGGCGACCAGGCGCTGGCGCGGCACTCCGCCTTCCAGCAGGGCCAGTTTCAGATCGTCGAGCACGTCGAGCAGGCTCATCGCCCGTTCGGTGGCCCGCTTCTTCGCCTCGCGGAAATCGCCGACCGACTGGAGGGCCAGAAGCGCGTCGACCGACCCCAGCGCCGATGCGCTGCTCGTCGCGACGGCGGCACGTGCCGATTGCGGCGTCTCGATCGAGAAGCCGTCTCCGGACGAGGAAGAACCGCCCTTGCGGCGGGCCGCGCTGGTCTGTTCGGTCGGACGGGGGCCAGTGATTTTCATCGCGGGTCAGTGTCGCCGTTCAATGGTTAATGCCTCGTTTGAAGCCTTGACGTGCGCCGCGTTAACAGGGGCTAAACGCGCGCTGCGCGAGGCGGCAGAATTTGCCGGATTGCGCGCGGAGCGGCGGATATTGCCGCCCTGTCCGACCGGCTCCTGAACGGCTTCAGTGCTGTTTTTCCTTGGTTTTTCGTCACACCCGCGATGGCACGCACTTCGCAGAGCATGTTCCGGATCCACGGGAGAAACCCGACCATGCGTCTTGCGAAACCCATCCTCGCCCTCGCCCTGGCCATCGCCGGGGTTTTCGTGCTGACCCTTCCGGCCCACGCCCAGACCCGGATCAAGGACATCGCCGATGTCGAAGGCGTGCGGGAGAACCAGCTGGTGGGCTACGGCCTCGTCGTCGGCCTCGACGGCACCGGGGATTCGCTCCGCAATGCCGCCTTCACCCGCCAGTCCCTGTCGGCGATGCTGGAGCGGTTCGACGTCAATACCCGCGACGCCAATCTCAATACCCGAAACACCGCGGCGGTGATGATCACTGCCCACCTGCCGCCCTTTGCCACTGCCGGCTCGCGGATCGATGTGACGGTGTCGGCTATCGGCGACGCCCAGTCGCTGCAGGGCGGCACGCTGATCGCGACCGCGCTGATGGGCGCGGACGGGCAGGTCTATGCCGTGGCGCAGGGGTCGGTTGCGGTCGGCGGCTTCGATGCCGGCGGCGATGCGGCCAGCGTCACTCGCGGTGTGCCGACGTCAGGCCGGATCTCGAACGGCGCGCTGATCGAGCGCGAGCTGCGCTTCGACATCGCCAATCTGCCGAGCATCCGCCTGGCGCTGCGCAATCCGGACTTCACCACGGCCAGCCGCATGGCCGAGGCGATCAACGCCTATCTCGGCGCCACCGCCGCCCGGGCCACCGACCCCGCCACGGTCGAACTCAGCCGTCCCGACTATTTCGAAGGCGACATGATCGCGCTGATCAGCGAGATTGAACAGCTGCGCGTCCGCCCCGACCTGCCCGCCCGCGTCGTGATCGACGAATCCACCGGCACGATCGTGATGGGCGAGAATGTCCGCGTGTCCACCGTTGCCATTGCGCAGGGCAATCTGACCATCTCCGTGACCGAGGCCCCGCAGGTCAGCCAACCCGGCCCGCTGTCGGACGGGGAAACTGTCGTGGTGCCGCGCACCCAGGTCGATGTCGTCGAGGACATGGCCCAGCTCGGCGTGATGGAGGAAGGTGCTTCTCTGCGCGATCTCGTCGACGGGCTCAACGCACTCGGCGTCAGCCCGCGCGACATGATCGCCATCCTGCAGGCCATCAAGGCTGCAGGGGCCCTGCAGGCCGAAATCGAGGTCCTGTAACACGATGACCGGTATGCCCTCAGCCGACGCACAACTGGCCCAGGTCCTGGCGGGACGCGGCAGTGGCCGCGCGCCGGAAATGCGCCAGGTCGCCAACGAAGCCGAGGCGCGCCAGGTCGCGGAAGAGTTCGAAGCCTTCTTCCTGTCGCAGATACTCGAGCAGATGTTCACCGGCGTCGGTGAGAACAATCCGTTCGGCGGCGGATCGGGCGAACAGGCGTTTCGCGGCCTGCTGAACGAGGAATACGCCAAGGTGATGGCCCGCGCCGGCGGGCTGGGCCTCAGCGACAATCTCACCACCGAAATCCTGCGCTACCAGGAAGCGGGAGGCGACGCATGAGCACGCTTGCAGCCGACACGCCTGGCGAACGCGCCGACGCCCTGATCCGCCTGACGCGGCGGTTGACCGAATTGCTGGAGAAGGAAACCGCGCTGTTCAATGCGCGGCGGCCGCTCGACACCGAGGATTTCCAGCACGAAAAGACGCGCCTTGCGACGCTCTACCGGCGCGAGATCGGCGCGGTGAAGGAAGACCCGTCACGTCTCGCCGGAATTCCGGAAACGGCAAAGCGGACGCTGAAAGAGGTGACGGAGCGCTTTACCGAAGCGCTTCATGCCAATGGCATGGCGGTCGATACGCTACGCGTCCTGACGGAAGGCGTGATCCGTTCGGTCGCCGAAGAGGCGGGACGCCAGCGCGATACTCTGAATGGATACGGGCCGGGCATTTCGCCCTCGCCCAGGACGGCGGGAGCCCCTGCCGTGGCGGTCAACCGAACCGCTTGAGCCGTCCGTCGTCCTCGTTGGCGGCCATCAGGCTGAGCTCGACGGCTTCGTCGCCGTGTCCGTGTCCACGGTCGGCAATCTCGAACCGGATACGTTGACCGACGAGCAATTCACCAAGACCGCTGCGTACGACTTCCGTGGCCTGGACCAGGACATCGCGCCCGCCGCCAAACGGCGTGATGAAACCGAAGCCCTGATCGGCATTGAAGAATTTTACGGTTCCGTGGGGCATGACCCGTGCTCCGGCATGAATGACACAAACGCACCCGCTAAACGGCTTACGGCCCAACACGCCGTACGGTTCAGGGCGCCGGTCCGAATCTGTCTCGTATTCTCAACGACAGGCGCTGCTGACCGTTCCCGGCAGCCATCACGCGCCCTGTTCCGGGCGCAACCACGCCTCGATCAGGTGATGGGCGCGATCTAGGCGCGCATTCGGGCAGAAAGGTGACACGTTTCCGGCGGGAAGTTGAAACCTGAATGGCAATTCATGTTTCAGCGGGTAGCGGCTATGCGCCACCGGTCAGGCGGGACAGGCCGGCCGCATAATTCGCATACTGCGCCTGGATATAGGCCGGAACCGTGCCGCCGCCCTTGCCCTTCTTGTTGCCGTTCAGCAAATCCTTGACCGATTGCGGCGTGGTCAGGTCACGGTAGGCCCGCTGGATCACGCTCATCGCCTCTTCGAGCGCCTTGACCGCAGTCGCCGCCTTGTCGCGCGTGTCGAGCTTCATCGTGGCCGGCAGGCCGAGCGCGAACAGGGGCGGCGCATCCGAGGTCGTGTCCGCGTTCAGCAGCGACGGCTTCTTGTGCACCGCGCCGGGTTGAATGCCGAGGCCCTTGAGGGCGTCGCGCCCCTCCACACCGGAGAAGAGCTCGATGGTGACGTTTTCCTTCGGCGTGATGCGCAGCTGGTCGCCCGCAGACGACCGGCGCACATCGGCCGTGCCGTCGAGCACGAGCGCGGCGTTGATCTTGAAGGTCAGGGACCGGATCGTGTCGTCGCTGTCGATGGTGATCTTCTTGCGGCGCCCGCCATCGACCGAGATGAAGAAATGGTCGCCATCGCGCACCGAGGTGCGGTCGGTGACGACACGGGAGTCGGAATAGGTCAGCGCGCCGCGCGGCAGGCCGAGCGCGGACAGCACGCTGTCGCCTTCGGCGTCGACGGCGATACCGGTCGCTTCGGATATACCGCCGCGACCGGAAATCTGCTGCGTCCAGCCAAGCCCGCCCGTCGCGCCGTCGATTTCGGCGACAAAGGCGTTGCGCGTTCCGTTGAGAGTGGAGCCCGGCAGACTGCCCGTCGTCTTGCCGGAGACGTAGAGTTTGCCGCCGGACACCTGAAGCGCGGCGGCACTGTCGTCGGCATCGGAGCCGATGAAAGTCGTCCAGGCGACGCTGGCGCTGGCGCCGTCGGTCAGCTTCACGACCATGGCGTCGCGTCCGCCGGCATTGGCGGCGAGCGGCGCGGACGGCGCGAAGGCGGACCCCGCCGCGCCGGTCAGATAGATATCCGTTCCGTCGACCGCGATGCTGCCGATGCGCCCGCCGTCGAGATCGCCGAGATCGGTTTCCCAGAGCGCCGCACCCGTGCCGTCAGCGCTGGAATATTTGCGCAGGATGGCGCGGCCATCTTCCTCGCTGGCGACCAGCAGGCCGCCATCGTCGGCGACGGCGATCGCCTTGGCGCGCTCCTCGCCGGTATCGCCGACGCGGCGCGTCCATTGATGCGTGCCGTCTTCGGAAATCGCCCGGACATATCCGTCCCACGCGCCGCCGGCATGGGCGGTGTCGCCAAAGCCCGATTTGGCTTCGCCCGCGACATAGACCGTGCCGTCGCTGCCGAGCGTGACCGAAGTTGTGCGGTCGTCCGCGGTGCCGCCGAAACGCTGCAGCCATTGCTCGACGCCGGCAGTATTGTATTTCGCGACGAAACTGTCCTCGCCGCCGACATTCGTGGTGGTTCCCAGCGTGCCCTTGACCGTGCCGGACACGACGACATTGCCCGAGGCATCGACGGCGATCGACGCGCCTTCGGCTTCACCGGCGGCGCCCAGCGTGCGCGTCCAGACCACCCGGCCGGTGGAGTCGCGCTTCTGCAGGACAAGATCGGTCTCGCCCTTGATCGTCTGCCCCTCGATGCCAGAAGCGGTCTCACCGACGACATAGACCCCGCCATCGCTCGACACGGCGGTGGCCCGGACGGTCAGCGGATTGGTCTCGGTCGTGGTCTTGGTCTCGCCGGCATCGTTCGTGGTCTCGGTCGAGTCGGGTGTGGCTTCGATGCGGCGCGTATAGTCGACCACCGGCGTGCCGGAACCGAGATCGGTCAGGCGGACGAGTTGGCCGGCGCTGTCCTCGCCGATTCCCGTGACGCCTGCGAGATAGACCGCCGGCGAAGAGGTCGAGGTGGAAAAGCTGACCTGCTCGGTCAGAACGCCCTGGATGTGGAAGCCGAAATCGTTTCCGGGAATGACGCCGCTGTCGTCCTTCTCCCCGATCTTCACGCGCTCGAACCGGGTCAGGATGCCGGCGGCCTCGAGCTGCGTGTTGATGTGGGCGGCGATGTTGTCGAGGTTGCGAACGGTCGCGCCCATATCGGCGAGATCGATGTTGATATCCTGGGTCGTACCCGACTTCTTGACCGAGACGGTGAATTGCACATTGCCGGTCAGGCTCGCGACCTCGGCGTCGAAATCTCCGGTGTGAATGATGCCGGTGGTATATTCCGACGTGCCGCGATTGATCGCGACACCGCTCTCGACCTTCGAGAGCTGCTCGCCCTTCAGAAGAGTGACGCCTTCGAGATCGAGTTCGTTGAAGACATCCTCGAACTGCGACAAGCCCTGCGCGAAGCGGTTGTCGAGAAAGTTGCGGCGGGTGTCTGTCGTGGTCTTGTCGGCCGCTTCCAGTGCGAGCGCGTGCATGCGCCGCAGGCCCTGATACATGGAAAAGAGGTTCTTGTAGTCATCCGGCGCGTCAAGATCCGCGAAGCTGCCGAGATTTTTCTCGAAGAATATGCCGGTCGCCAACGCCTTGCGCGACAGGCTCTCGGCGTCGGCAATCTCACCGCGCACGTCCCAGGGCGGCAGAACCGCGGACGCGCTGGAGGAT
Organism: Hyphobacterium vulgare; assembly: GCF_042643335.1. Taxonomy (NCBI): domain Bacteria; kingdom Pseudomonadati; phylum Pseudomonadota; class Alphaproteobacteria; order Maricaulales; family Maricaulaceae; genus Hyphobacterium; species Hyphobacterium vulgare. The sequence continues at coordinate 199,056 of NZ_JBHRSV010000028.1, read as the reverse complement.
TGCTGGCCATTGCCGGTGGAGGCGCCGGACGGGCGCGGAGATGCGTTCGCCAGACGCACCGCGTTCTTGGCCTGATACCAGCCCTGCAGGGCCGTCAGATCGAAGCCGATAATGTCCGCCACGGAAAACTCCGTTCGCCCATGAAGGAACAGTGTCGCGCGGACGCCTTAGGAAAGCGTTGAGAAAGCCGGTTAATTGCCTGCAGCCAAAGCGATCAGACGGCGAGCTTCAACGACATCGGCTCGGTGACGATTGCGGCCGTCTCGGAGGCGGCCGTCCGCTCCGGATCGACATGCATGGCATTGATCGCGACCAGGTCGGGGCGGCGCAGACACAGCGCCACGAGTTCGGCGGCCGAGACCTCCGCCGCGCGTTCCCCGAGCTCGGCATAGATCGCGGCGCAGAAGCCGAAATCCTCGGGATAGTCGATCGTCCAGCGCATGCGGGCGACCGCCCCGCCGGGGCCGGTGAGATTGGCGGTTCTCAGTTCCGGATGGCTTCGCATCCAGGGCGTGACCTGCTCACGGTCGCGGGCCCATTCCGCTTCGCGATCGGCACGCGCCAGCAGGCGGGCAGAGAACACCTCGCAGTCGAGACCGTCAGGAAAGGCCGCGGGCATGGTGTTGGCGGCATAGTCCGCGCCCGACTGCGCGTAGAGATCGACGACGCGCTGGCAGATCTCCGGATCGATGAAGGGGCTGTCGCCGTTCACGCGCATGACGGTTTCGCAATCGGCTTCGCGTGCCGCCTTTGCGTAACGGGAGAGCACATCATTCTCGCGGCCGCGCACGAGCATGTAGCCGGAATCGAGGATTTCCTCGGCCAGCTCGTCATCGCTTTCGATATCGGGAATGGCCGCCACGACGAGGCCGGCGGACGGAATGCGAGCGCACCGGTCGAGACAGCGCAGAATCGCACTGCGCTCCCCCAGCGCTTCGAGGATCTTGCCCTCGACATGGCGCGACCCCATGCGCGCCTGAACGATTACGGCGAGCGACATTTCCCCCTCCGCCGTTGCCAAGCGAAGTGTCGCGCCGGAGCGCTAACGAGGGGTAAAGGTCCGCCTGCGGACCGGATTATTGCGCGAGCAGAAGAAGGCCGCGCAGTGCATAGGCCACCGCACCGGTCACCAGGAGGCTACCGACCCACAACAGGGCGAACCACCCCAGCCGCCTGGCGAGCCTCCTGCGGCGCTCAGTGATAGGCACCGGCCTCGGCCTTTCCGCGGAAAATCCAGTACACATAGGCGGTGTAGCCAAGGATGATCGGCAACAGCACGACGGTCCCGACCAGCATGAGGGAAAGGGCATTGTCCCGCGCCGCCGCCTCATGAACGGTGATGCTGAACGGCACGATGTGCGGGAAGATCGAGACGGCGAGCCCGGCGAAGCCGGAAAGGAAGACGCCGACGGTCGCGAGATAGGCCATGTAGTCCGGACCCTTCATCGCGAAGCGCCAGATTGCGAGCGACGCAATCGCGCCGAGGATCGGGATGACCGCGAATTTCGCGAACTGGCCCAGATCCAGTCCACCTTCGAGCGACACACCCCAGCGCGCAATGATGTCGCCGCCGAGGGACAACGTCGCGAGGCTGACCGCACCGAGCGCAATCGCGACGCCGACGAGCAGCGACCGGACCCAGACGCGGGCGCGGCGCTGCAATTCACCATCGGTCTTGAACACCAGCCAGGCTGCGCCAAGCAGGGCGTAGCCGGCGACGAGTCCTGCCGCGACCAGAAGGGTGTAGGGCGTCAGCCAGTCGAACGGGCCGCCGGCAAAGCTGCGGCCCTCGATCGTGATGCCTTGCAGGAAGCCGCCGAGCACGAAGCCCTGCGCGATCGCCGCGACGGTCGAGCCGGCCGCGAAGGCCACCGTCCACCATTTCTTGCCGGACTTGCGGCCGTGGGCGCGGAATTCGAAGGCGACGCCGCGGAAAATGAGCGCGGTCAGCATGATGCCGACCGGCAGATAGAGGGCCGGCATGATGATGGCGTAGGCGAGCGGGAAGGCCGCGAACAGGCCGCCGCCGCCGAGCACCAGCCAGGTCTCGTTGCCGTCCCAGACCGGCGCGATGGAGGCGACCATGGTGTCGCGTTCCTTCGGACTGGCCAGCGGGAAGAGAATCCCGACGCCGAGATCGAACCCGTCGAGCAGAACGTAGAGCGCTACCGCCGTGGCGATAATAATCGCCCAGATGAGAGGGAGATCCATGGTCAGTTCTCCTGTGCGCCGGCGGCGAGCGCATCGGCAGGCGCGCTCTGGGGTTCGGGGTGGTCACGGCCTTCCGCTTCCGGACCGTTTCCGAGAATGCGTAGGATGAACAGCGCCCCGGCGCTGAACACGATGGCGTAGACCACCATGAAGACGAGCAGCGAGGCGGCGACCTGTCCTGCCTCGACAGGGGACACGGCATCAGCTGTGCGCAGGACGCCGTAGACGACATAGGGCTGGCGCCCGACCTCGGCGGTGATCCAGCCTGCCAGGATGGCGATGAAGCCCGACGGCCCCATGGCGAGCGCAGCCCAGTGCAGCAGGCTCGCCTTGTGCGTCGTACCGCGCCACCATGTCCAGGCGCCCCACAAGCCGAGTGCGATCATCAGCAGCCCAAGACCCACCATGACCCGGAAGGCCCAGAAGGTGATGAAGACCGGCGGCCGGTCCTCGGCGGCGAAGGCGTTCAGTCCTTCAAGTTCGGCCGACGCGTCACCGGCGACCACCCAGCTGCCAAGGCCGGGAATGCCGAGTTCGAAATGGTTGGTTTCGTTCTCCTGGTCCGGCCAGGCGAAGAGCAGGGTCGGCTGACCCGGGCGGGTCTCCCACCAGCCTTCCATCGCTGCGACCTTGGCGGGCTGGTATTCGTGCGCGACCGTGCCGCTCTCGTGGCCGATGAGGAGCTGGGCCGGAGCCAGGACGGCGATCGTCAGGATCGCCATGCGCGCCATGATGGTGACTTCCTCGCCCGGGCGCTTGCGGATCCACTGCCAGGCCGCCGTTGCGAGCACAACCAGCGCGGTCGTGAGGTAGGCTGCCGTCACCATGTGCGCGAAACGCGACGGGAAGGACGGGTTGAAGATCACCTCCATCCAGCTCGTCGCGAAGAAGCGACCGTCCTCGATGGCGAAACCCTGCGGGGTCTGCATCCAGGAATTCGCCGACAGGATCCAGAAGGCCGAGACCAGCGTGCCGAGCGCGACAATCACGGTCGAGGCGAAGTGGAGGCGCGGTCCGACCAGCTTCCAGCCGAACAGCATGATGCCGAGGAAGGAGGCTTCGAGGAAGAAGGCGGTGAGCACTTCATATCCGAGCAGCGGCCCCAGCACGCTGCCGGTCTGATCCGCGAAGACCGACCAGTTGGTGCCGAACTGGTAGCTCATGACCACGCCGGAGACGACACCCATGCCGAAGGCGAGCGCGAACACCTTCACCCAGAAGCGGTAGAGCGTGCGGAAGCTTTCCCGCTTGGTGAAGAGATGCAGCCCTTCCAGCACGGCGAGGAAGCTCGCCAGCCCGATCGTGAAGGACGGGAAGATGATGTGGAAGGCAATGGTGAAGGCGAACTGGAGCCGCGACAGCAACAGGGCGTCGAATTCCATGGCGTGCCTCTCGCGCGTCTGCTTTAGCTTCCTCTAAATCATGATCCGTCAGCGGACACCATGCGGCGCGTGATCTCGCACGCGGCGTAGGGTTATTTCGCCCGGACCGGCTTGACCGCATAGGGGCCGGTGGTCTGCGTCACGTCGCTGTTGATCGCGGCGATCTCCGGATGGGCTTCCAGGAAGGCTAACACATCACCGAGCGTGAAGTCCGGATTGACCGGGTAAAGCGCCTCGATGATGGCGGATACGGCCTCGAAATCGGCTTCCTCGTCGACCGAGAGACGCACGTCCGGCGCGTCGATGTCGATCGGGGTGATGCCATTCCGCAGGCCATTGTCCGGGTTCTTGATCCACGGCGTGACATGCTCGCGGTCATGCTTCGTGACGGCCTTTGCGTGCGCCGTCATCAGCGCCTCACGTGTGAAAACCTCGACCGAGGTCCCGCACGGCAGGCGCAGCTCCGGGCCGACCGTCGCGTAGTCGTAGTCATCGCGATGATCGAGGAACCAGCCGACCTGGCTGTCGACGATGCCAGGGTCCATCAAGGGGCAATCACTGGTGACGCGCACGATCACGTCCGCTTCCGGGGTGCAGGTCTCCGCGGCGCCGGCAAAGCGGGCGAGTACGTCGTTCTCCGACCCGCGAAACACCGGCAGGCCCTGACGCTTCGCGAACGCCTCGAGCGGGTCGTCGGCGGCTTTCTCAGTGATGGCCAGAACCATCCTGTCGATGGTGTTCGCCCTTTGCAGACGGCGAAGCTGATGGAGCAGAAGCGGTTCTCCGAGGACCGGCATCAACACCTTGCCCGGCAGCCGCGAGGAGGTCATGCGCGCCTGGATAATCGCCGTGACGGTCATAATCGCCTTCCCGGAGCAGACTCCGTGAGAAATCGTTAACCCGGATCACCCCCAACTGGTCCACTGGACCGACTCACTTTGGGGGGCCGCGCTTGGCGCGAATCCTATTCATAGGCGCCGGAGCGTTTCAACTTCCCGCCATTCGGCGCGCGAAGGCGGATGGTCATTTCGTGATCGGTTGCGACCGGGACACCAGCGCCGCCGGCGCACCGCTGTGCGACGTGTTCGAACCGGTCGATATCTTCGACCGCCAGGCCTGTCTTGAAGCCGCAAAGCGCCACGCCATCGACGCGGTGACCGTGTTCGCGACGGAAGCGGGCGTGCCCGCCACGGCGCTGATCGCGGAAACGCTGGGCCTGCCGGGCCTGCCTGTCGCCTCGGCGGCAGCGGTGACCAACAAGCTCGTCATGCGCACGCGCTTTGCCGAGGCCGGACTGCCCTCCCCCGAATTTCATGGCTGCGACACGCCGGACCAGGCGATCGCCGCCTTCGACCGGATCGGCCGCCCCTGCGTGGTGAAACCCTCCAACGGTGCGGGATCGCGCGGGGTCTCCTATGTCGGCAAGCGCGAACAGGTCGCCGCCGCCTTCCTCGCCGCCAAGGCGCTGACCCGCGGTGCGCCGGTCGTGGTCGAGCGCTTCATGCCGGGCCGCGAAGTCGCGGTCGAAGGCTTCGTCCAGAATGGCGTGTTCCGGCTGATGTGCATCAGCGACAAGATCCGCACAGGTCCGCCCTTCCTGCTCGACACGCGCATTCACTTCCCGTCCTGGCGCGACGCCGCCGAACAGGCCGCGATCACCGACGTCGCCACGCGCGCCGTCACTGCACTCGGCATCGACAACGCGCCGGTGCACATGGAATTGATGATGACCGACGGCGGGCCGCACCTCGTCGAGGTCGCCGCGCGCGGCGCGGGCTTCCACGTCTTCGCCGAGATCGTGCCGTGGGTGACGGGCGTCGATACGCTCGGCCTGCAATTGGCGCTCGCTCTGGGCGAGACGTTCGGGGCACCGGACACGCCGCTGCGCGGGGCGGTGCTGGACTTCCCGAAGGTCGAACCGGGACGGCTCGAAGCCGTTCACGGCTGGGAGCGGGTCACCCGCCACGCCGACACGTTGTTCGCGATGCGGCTCAAAGGGATTGGCGACACCGTCGAACCGCTGCGCTCCGGCGCGGACCGGGTCGCCGCGATCGCCGTACGCGGCGAAACCGCCAGCGCGGCGCAGGCGACGCTCGACGGCTTCTATGAGACCCTCGACTTCGTGACGCGGCCCGTACGGTCCGTGGCGCAGGCCCATGCGTGAGCTTCCCGCAGCGCTGACGTTTGACCTCGACCCGGATATTTTCGACGAGTCGATTTCCTCCTCGAATGCGCGGACGCGCCTCAGCTGGCGCGGCATTTCCGAGGGGGTTCCGGCGATCCGCGCCGCGCTCGACGTCTTCGCGCCGGGTATTCCGGTGACGTGGTTTGTCCGCGTCGACAACCAGATCGCCGACATTTACGGGCGGCCGGGACATCTGCTGGAGCAGCACCGCGGCCTGTTCGAGGATTTGCGCGCCCGCGGCGACGAAATCGCCTGGCACCCTCACCTCTATCGCCGCAAGGATGAAGGTTGGGAGCAGGAAACCGACGACGCTGCCCTCCTGACCGCGATGCAGGCGGCGATCGCCGACATGCGGGCGCTGGGGTTCGAGCCGCGCTGCGGGCGGATCGGGGAGGCCTATGGCTCGACCGGGCTGATGGCGGCGTTCGATGCCTGCGGCATTCCCTACGATTCCACCGCCATGTCAGGCCGCAAGCGCATCGATGGCGAACGCTCGATCGACTGGCTCGACACGCCACGAACCGCCTACCGCCCGTCGAAGTCCGATCACCGCGTGCCGGGGAGCCCTGCACATGACGTGATCGAAATCCCGATGTCGATGCTGAAGGTGAAGGCCGACTACGATGCCGAACCCTTCCTCAGATATCTCGACCTGTCCTACCGCACCGAAGCTGTTGCCTGTGGCATGGACAGTTTGGTCTCTGAAGCCCCCTATCTGGTGGCGGTAACGCATCCGAGCGCGCTGATGCCGGACTTCGCGCCGATGGGCGGGCATGGCCTGTTGTCGTTCGACCTTGAGAACATGACGCGGACGCTGCGCCTGCTCGCCGAGACGGCGGCGGCGAAGTGCCGCGAACTGACCTTCACGACGCTGGGTGCGCTGGGTGACCGGATCGCAGAGGAGCTGGGACGCGATGCGGACGCGGCTTGAATCCCGGCTCTCCGGCCTGACCGGCCGGCCCCATTGCGTGCTGACCGGACGGGGGGCGGCGGCGATCTGGCTGGCGCTGAAAGCCTTCGCCGAGCGCGCACCTGAGCGCACGGGCGTCATCCTGCCGGTGACGCTCTGCACCAGCCCGCCGGCGGTCGTGATCCATGCAGGGCTGAACCCGGTCTTCTGCGATACGGATCCGGAGACGGGCAATCTCTGCCCGAAAGCCTTTTCGAAACTGCTGGCGGAGCGGGACGACATTCTCTGCGTCCTCGCGGCGCATCTCTATGGCGAACCGGCGGACATGCCGGCCATCGCCGCGGCTTGCGACCGGTCTGGCGTTTTCCTGGTCGAGGACGCGGCACAGGCGCTCGGGGCTGACGGCATCGGCACCTATGGCGATGTCACGATCCTGAGTTTCGGGCACACCAAGATCGTCGAGGCGGGCGGAGGCGGCGCGGCGCTGACGCGCGATCCGGTTCTCGCTGCCGCGATGCAGCGCAAGGCCGACGCCCTGCCGGAAAAGTCGCCGAAGGCCTCGGCGTGGGCGGAGACCTATCGGTCGACCTATTACGCCGCGCAATCGGTCTGGGATGGCTCGCCGGAGGCGAAGGAATGGGTCGGGGCGGTCTGCCGGGCCGAACCGGGTCTCTACCTCTACCGCCTGGCCGAGGGGCAGACCGGGCTGATCCTTTCGGCAGTCGAACGCCTCGACGCGGAAATCGCCGGCCGCCGCGAGCGTGCGAAAGCCTATGACCGGGCCTTTGCCGGGATGGGAACGCCCCTGAAACGGACCGGCGCGGGCGTGCCTTGGCGCTACGGGTTGATGCTGACAAGCGATGTCCGCGATGCCGCCGCCACCGCCCTGCGCGAAGCCGGGATCGACGCCAGCTGCTGGTACCCCTCCTGCGCCCCCTTCTTCGGCGACCGGGGTCAGTACCCCGGTGGCGAGGCGATCGAGCGCGGCATCCTCAATCTCTGGGTCGATGACCGCGCCGATGAGGCGCGGATCGAACGCAGTGCAGCGATCGTCAGCAATGTCTTAACCGGCGCAGCGGCGAATGGCGGAAGGCAATACGGCTAGGCGATGATCACGCTCGTCGACACCACGCTTCGCGACGGCAGCTACCGGGTCGGGTTCGGCTTCACCGGGGCACAGACCTTTGCGCTGGTGCAGGGCCTCGAAGCCGTCGGCATTCCGGCGGTCGAAGTGGGTCACGGGCTGGGCTTGGGAGCCTGCCGGGCGCCGGGCATCGCCTCGGCGGAAGACGACCTCACCTATATGCAGGCCGCGCGGATGGCGGCCCGCAACGCGAAGGTCGGCGTCTTCGCCATGCCGAAATTCGCCACCGAAGACGACATCGATGCCGCCGCCGAGGCGGGAATGGACTTCATCCGGATCGGCATGGATGCGGCGCGCTATGAACAGGGCGAGGCGCTGGTCCGCCGCGCGCGCGCCAAAGGGCTGCACACGCTCGGCTTCCTGATGAAGTCCTACACGCTGCCGGTCGAGGATCTTCGCATTGCCGCGCCGCGCATCGCGGAATGGGGGGCCGACGGCTTCCTGATCGTCGACAGCGCCGGCGGCATGACGCCGGACAGCGTGCGGGCCTATGTCCGCGCCGTGATCGAGACCACCGGAAAGCCCTGCGGCTTTCACGGGCACAACAATCTGGAACTCGCCGTCGGCAATGCCTTCGCGGCGGTCGAAGCCGGGGCGACGATCCTCGACGCCTCGCTGAAAGGCCTCGGCCGGTCGTCCGGCAATGCCTCGCTTGAGGCACTCACCGCTGCACTCAATCGCGCCGGTCACGACACCGGGATCGACCCGGTGAGGCTGGCGCGGCTCGCCGACAAGCATGTGCGTAATGCCGATCTCGCCGAATGGAACGAGGCGGACCTGGTGCAGGGCATGGCCTATGTCCATTCCGGCATGCAGGACCGGATCGATGCGCTGGCTGCTGAATACTCGCTCGATCCGGCTGCCCTCACCCTCGCCGCCGGTGCGGCGCTGGGCGGGTTGGACCTGACCGAAGACCAGCTGGCCGCCATCGCGCGCGACCTGGCCGGGCATGCAGACACTGAAGAGGAGCGCGCCGTTGGCTGAACACCGACCCGTTGATTTCTGGCGCGGAGATTTCGGCTCCGAATATATCGGCCGCAATTCGGCGAATGCCGCCGCCGTGCGCCAGCGCACGCGCAGCTGGGGCTGCTATCTTCAGAACATCCTGCCCGACCTGCCGCGCTCCATCCTGGAAGTCGGCTGTTCGGTCGGCATCAATCTGAGGGCGCTCAACAATCTGGTAGATGCGGAGCTGCACGGGCTGGAACCCAATGAGGCCGCCCGTCGGGTGCTGGCCGACGAGGGCGTGCTGCCGAAGTCGCACATCCATGAGGGCGAGGCGAAGTCCCTGCCCTTCAAGGACGGTCAGTTCGAGATGACGTTCACGACGGGCGTGCTGATCCATGTGCCGCCAAGCGAGCTGCCGGCGGCGATCGACGAGCTTCATCGCGTCTCCTCCAAATACATCCTGATGAGCGAGTATTTCGCGCACGAGCCGGAAGAGAAGACCTATCGCGGCCAGCAGGGCCTCTTGTTCAAGCGCGATTTCGGCGGCTTCATGCTCGACCGTCACCCCGAGCTGACCATTGTCGATTACGGCTTCCAGTGGATGCGCGCCGGCGCCGCTGACAACGGCCATTGGTGGCTGTTCCGGAAGTAGGCGCTACTCCGCCTTGAAGCAGATCGCGTAATAGAACTCGATCTGCGCCTCGGCATGTTCCTCGACCGAGCGGCCCGGAATGACGCTGTCGAACGCGCCGAGTGCCAGCACAGAGAGATCGTCGAGACTGTCGAAATACGCCATCACCTGTCCGGTGCGGAAATCGCCATCCCTGATGAGGTAGCGATTGGGGCCGAGACGCTCGGATGGCTCGCGCAGATAATGCCCCGGTCCCGCCGAGACGATGAAGGCCAGTCCGCCCGGCTTCACGACGCGGGCGTACTCGGCGAAGGCGGCCCGAAGCCCCTTGGTGTCGTCCTCGTAGTGGATGACGTTCAGCCCCAGAACGATGTCGAAGAATCCGTCCTCGTGCGGGATGGACCGGTTGGTGCCGGTGCGCACATCGACCGTCAGGCCCTGGATCTCCGCTGCTTCACGCGAGATCGCCGCCATGGCGTCATTCACCTCGACGCCGAAACATTGCGCCCCGCGATCATGGAAGGGGACGAGATTGTTGAGATACATCGCGCCCATATCGAGCACGCGCGTGTCCGGGCCGATGTCGAGCTTCACGCCGGAATAGCGGCCGGCGAACAGCGCCCGCATCATCAGTTCGCTGGGGTGGTGGCGGATGAAGGCCGCCCGGTTGAGACCGAGATTGCCCTTGCCCCAGCTGTCCGACTTTCCGCTCATGCCGCGCGCAACACTTCGGAGCGCTTGGCGAGCGGGCAGAACATCATCCAGCGCCCGCCCATGGCCCCGTCATCCGTGAGATGCGGATCGATCGGATGGACGCCATGCACGAGGTCGGATTTCAGCAGCAGCACATCGCCAAAGCGCAGATTGGGCTCCTCGAAATGGTGGCCCGTTGCAGAGAGATAGTAGTTGCCGCCTTCGGTGAAGTCCTCGCCCATCTGCGACAGGATCAATATGCACTGGAAGGCATACTGGTCCCGGTGCGCGGCCAGAAAATCCCCGCCCCTGCGGTACTGGATCACGCTCGGCCAGGAGACATATTCGCAACCGGCGCGCATGCCGGTGTCCGGCGCGAAGCCGCTGGCGAGATTGCGGAACCGCATCAGGCCCTGCGAGATGGCGGGGATATCTGCGTGTGCCTGCGTGTTCCACGGGAAGAATTGCGACAGCACAAAGCGCGTCGGACGGTTCGACCCCAGAGGCTTGTCGACGATCTTCACGTGATCCGGCGTGCCTTCGTTGTAGGCCATGTTGCCGGACAGGCCATTGGCCTGCCGGAAGCGGAAGACATGGTCGCGCAATTCCAGCAGCCGGTCGCGGGACCACAGCCCGCGAATGACGGCGGACTCGCTTCTGAGCGTGGCGTCGAGTTCCATCCGCCAGCGCTTCGCCTCGGCGATCATCGCGTCGAGCGAGCTTTCCTCGAATATCCGCATGGGGCTGTGTCCAGGCTCGAATCAGATGCGCCAACGCTAGCGAGGCGGGGCTTAACCGCGCGCTAAAAGCGAAGCGGCGCCCCGGGTCCCCGGAGCGCCGCCCAATGCTTCTCGATGGCGTTCGGTCTAGCCGCCGCGCAGCAGGTTGAGGATGATCTGCGGCTGCGAGTTGGCGATGGACAGGGCCTGCACGCCGAGCTGTTGCTTGACCTGCAGCGCCTGCAGGCGGGCACCTTCGACCGCAAGGTCGGCATCGACGAGATTGCCGACACCCTCGGTCAGGGAGTCCATCAGCTTCCCGACGAATTTCGAGTGCGCCTCGATCTTCTTCAGGTCGGAACCGAGATTGGCCAGCGCCTGGTTGACGTTGTCGAGGCTCGACTTGATCTGCGACACGGCGGCCGAGGCCAGCGTGACGGTGCCGAGGCTCGAGGTCGACGGCACGGTGATGATCGACCCCCCGAGGCTGAAGCTCTGGGCGCCCAGCGTGACCGACCGGGAGGCGTCTGCGTCGGCAAGGAAGGCGATGCCACCGGTGATCGAACCGTTGAGCATGTTCGCCCCGTCGAACTCGGCGTTCGCCAGGATGACCTGGACCTGTTCGATCAGCGCCTTGAAGTCAGCGTCATAGGCCTGGCGGGAAAAAGTATCGATGGACGGGTCCATCGCCGCGGTCGCCTTCTCGCGCATCTCGACGAGGAGATCGGAGATGGCCTCGCCTGCCGCGAGCGCCACATCGCCGATCGTCGTGGCCCGGTCGAGGCTGGTCTGGACCGCGCCGAGCGCCTTGACGTCAGACCGCATGTTCTGGGCCACGGCGTAGATCGCCGAATTGTCCTTCGCGCCGCCGATCTTGAGTCCGGTGTTCAGCCGGTTCTGAACGTCGTTCAGCTGATCATTGGTCTTGTTGAGGTTCTGAAGGGCGATCATCGCCGCCGTGTTGGTATGGATCGACAGGGTCATGGTGGTCCCCCTCCTGGCCGTCATTCTGTGCCTTGCGCTCACGGGCGCGTTCGGAGGAGGTGTCGCAATCAGCGTGCCGTTGAGCGCATTCGCCTTACTCGTTTTATTTCAATGACTTGAAAAACATGAAAACCTGCCGGCGAAACGCAGGCAGGCAAAATTCGCCGGGTCAGCCCGGCAGAAACAACCGCGAGACCGGGTCGATCAGGCGCGTTTGTCGACGAGTCCGGCCTGGCGCGTGCGAAGGTATTCCTTCAGCTCGACCATCTCCTTTTGCGGCCATTGACGCACAATTTCGCCGGTCTCGCTGTCGACCAGGTTGTAGACGAACATGCCGGAACTCTCGTGCTTCTGGATCGACAGGCGCGATCCTTCGAGAGCGGTTCCAGCCAGGCGGTCAATCGCCTCGCGCATGCGCTCGATGTCGGCCTTGCGCTCGTCCTGCGACTTTGCCTCGGCATCGGCATTTCGCGTGGCCACGGCCGCACTCGCCTCGATGGCGCGCGGTGCTGCGGCGGGCTTTTCGGCGACCGTGGCCGCGGCCGTCGCCAGTTTGATCAGTTCTATCATCTCCGTTCATCGGCGGATGTCCGCCGACCCTCCAGAGCTAACGGGCGGGCGGCGGGGGAGGAACCCAACCAACACCCCGCCGCCCGTGACCGCTTAGCGGAAGTATCCGAGGATCGAGCTCGGCGCCGAATTGGCGATCGAGAGGGCCTGGATACCCAGCTGTTGCTTGACCTGCAGGGACTGCAGACGCGCGCTTTCCTTGGCCAGATCCGCATCGACCAGGTTGCCGATACCCTTTTCGAGGGCGTCAGACAGCTTGCCGACGAAGGTCTTGTGGATTTCCAGCGCCTTGGCGCCGGTACCCAGACGGGCGAGCGAGGCGTTCAGGTTGTCGAGCGACGTTTCGATCGCCGAAACCTGAGTGGCCGCAGCCGCTGCCGTGCCGAAGGAGGCCGTGGCCGCAACCGTCACGACACCGCCGCCGAGCGAGAGGTTCTCGTCGAGGATGGTGATCGTGTTGGAGCCGTCGGAGTTTGCCAGCGCAGAGATGCTGGTAACGGAGTTGTTGATCAGGTTCGTGCCGTTGAACTCGGCATTCGAGATGATCGTGGAGACCTGGTCACGCAGGGCCTTGAAGTCTTCGTTCAGGGCCGTACGCGACGCGGTGTCGAGCGAGGTGTCGGCACCGGCCAGCGCCTTTTCCTTCATCTCCACGAGGAGATCGGAAATCGCTTCACCGGCGGCGAGCGCCACGTCCGTCGTCGAAACGGCAAGATCGATCGAGTTGCGGACCGCGGCATAGCCGGCCACATCGGCGCGCATCGACTGGGCGATGGCGAAGATGCCGCCATTGTCCTTGGCCGACGAGACCGCCAGACCGGTGTTGATCCGGGCCTGGGTCTGCTCCAGCTCCATATTGGTGCGATTGAGGTTTTGCAGGGCGACCATCGCGCCCGCATTGGTATTGATCGTGGCCATTTTAGCCATCTCCCATTCTGGTTCATGTCGCCAGCGTTTTGCCGGCCATATCCGGCGGGGGTATCAAACCCCCGCCGAATTCGAGTGACCGCGATTAGCGGAAGTAGCCGAGGATCGAGCTCGGAGCCGAGTTGGCGATCGAGAGCGCCTGGATGCCCAGCTGCTGCTTGACCTGCAGCGACTGCAACCGCGCGCTTTCCTTCGCCAGATCCGCGTCGACCAGGTTGCCGATGCCCTTTTCGAGAGCGTCAGACAGCTTGCCGACGAAGGTCTTGTGGATTTCGAGCGACTTCGACGCCGTACCCAGGCGGGCCAGCGACGCATTCAGGTTGTCGAGCGACGACCCGATCTGGCTGACGATGTTGTCGGCCTGAGTGGCCGTGGAGAAGGACGCGTTGGTCGCGATCGTGATGATCGAACCGGACAGCGCCAGATCCTCGTCGGCGACCGTGATCGTGTTCGAACCGTCGGAATTGGCCAGGGCCGAAATGCCGGCGGTGGAACCGTCGATCAGGTTGGTGCCGTTGAATTCGGCGTTCGAGATGATCGTCTTGATCTGGTCACGAAGGGCACCGAAGTCGGCGTTCAGGGCCGTACGCGAAGCGGTATCCAGCGAGGAGTCCGCCGCCGCCAGGGCCTTTTCCTTCATTTCCACGAGAAGATCGGAGATCGCCTCACCCGCGGCCAGGGCCACGTCCGTCGTCGAGACGGCAAGGTCGATCGAGTTGCGGACGGCCTTGTAGCCGGCCACGTCAGCGCGCATCGACTGGGCGATGGCGAAGATGCCGCCATTGTCCTTGGCCGACGAAACCGCCAGACCCGTATTGATGCGGGACTGAACCTGTTCGAGTTGCTGATTGGTCTTGTTGAGGTTTTGCAGGGCGACCATAGCGCCCGCATTGGTATTGATCGTGGCCATTTTAGCCATCTCCCTTTCTGGTCCTATGCACCGGCGTTTTGCCGGCAGGGTCTTCTGACCCGTCGGGAAGCGTCGCAAGAATGAGGCCAGACAAGGGGTTGACGGGGGCGTTAATCCCGATTCGCGTGATTCGGCCGGGTGATTCGTTTTCCGTTCCGGTCGCTCCGGTTAACGCCGAAGCGGCAGGAATTGCCGGGTTTTGCATGAAAAAGCCCGGCAGAATGTGCCGGGCAGGCAGAATTTTCCCTGTGACCCGTCCCCAAAAAGGGGCGGGGCCGCCCGGGTGGAAGGCGGCCCCGTTCGTCCCTACCGGAAGAAGGACAGGATGGATTGCGGCGACTGGTTCGCGATGGACAGGGCCTGGATCCCCAGCTGCTGCTTGACTTGCAGCGACTGAAGCTTGGCACTCTCCCGCGCGAGGTCCGCATCCACCAGGTTACCGATCCCCTCGGTCAGCGCATCCGACAGCTTGGTCACGAAGGTCGAGTGGATCTCGAGAGCCTTCGACTTCGTTCCCAGGCGCGCCAGTGAGGCGTTGACGTTGTCGAGCGAGGTCCCCAGCTGGCTGGCAATCGTATCGGCCTGCGTCGCCGTCGAGAACGACGCCGTCGCTGCGATAGTGATGACCGAGCCGGTCAGGGTGAGATTCTCGTCGAGCACGGTGATCGTGTTGGAGCCGTCAGCATTGGCCAGGGCCGTGATGCTGGCGGTCGAGTTGTTGATCAGGTTGGTCCCGTTGAACTCGGCATTGCTGACGATCGTGCTGATCTGATCGCGCAGCGCCTTGAAGTCCTCGTTCAACGCGGTCCGGCTGGCAGCGTCGAGCGACGTGTCCGCTGCTGCCAGGGCCTTCTCCTTCATCTCGATGATCAGGTCGGAAATGGCCTCACCCGCCGCGAGGGCGACGTCTACCGTCGACACCGCGCGGTTGAGCGAGTCCTGAACGGCCTTGTAGCCGCTCACTTCCGAGCGCATCCGCTGGGCAATGGCATAGATGCCGCCATTGTCCTTCGCGCCGGCCACGGAGAGGCCGGTGTTGATGCGCGACTGGACCTGTTCAAGCTCCATATTGGTCCGGTTCAGGTTCTGCAGGGCGACCATCGCCCCGGCATTGGTGTTGACGGAATTCGTCATCGTTGGGTTCCTCCATTCTGGAAGCAGAAACCGGCGGCGCGTTCGTGCGCCGCCGAATGGACGTTTTGTCCTGCGGGCGAAGGCGCAATTCCCGCGCCATTTCCGCCGCAAACACGCAACCGGAACCCGTTGTTTCAAATGACTTTTTTCTGAGCCTGGGCGATATGCGAAAAGGCCCGGCGAAAGCTGCCGGGCCGTTCGGGTCAGTCGTGCAGAAATTGCCGGGAGGTCAGCCCGCCGCGGCCATGGGCTGGCGCTGGGCCGCCGGAGAGGGTTCGAGCCCCTGCATGATGGTGCGGTTGATCTCGATCAGCGTGTCGATGTCGGCGCCGCCACGCATCACGGCGGAAGAGTGTCTCGATACGAAGAGCGACAGCGAGATGATGCCGGCGCGCAGCGCGTCGGGCAGCTTGTTGTCACGGTCGGAGCAGTCGAGCGCCAGAGCGCTCCAGACGCGCCGGTTCCAGTCGAGCGCATCGGCCAGCGCGCGGAGATCGCCGTCGGCCTTGGCCTGCCTGGCGTTCATCAGCGCGCGCGTCACCTGCGCGAAAAGACGGTATTCGGTTGCGCGCGGGTCTTCGCTACGAGTCGCCGCGGTCTGGTATGCCTGTACCGACACTGCTCAGCCTCTTGTCTTCGAACTCGATGAGTTTCCGGCAGCGGATCAGAGCCTTGTAGTACTCGCCCGCCATCACATCCCTGGATACCGACACGCATTCGGCCATCGCCTCGGTGTCGCTTATGGCTCCCATGAATTCGGTCATTCGCATGACGAATTCGTCGTAGACGCCACTGTCCTGTTTCTCTGACAGGTACATCATCATCACGGGGAAATAGATCCGCCGCGCCGGCGTGGTGACTTCCTCGGCATGCATGATGTCCTTCTCGCGAAGGACGGATGCCTTGTTCTGAAGCACCAGCGTCGCCCGCTTCTCGCCATTCTGGACAACCGCGCCGTTCAACACGAAGCGTTCGCCGGGCTTGAGCGAGAGTTTCAGCGGCATGGAGCAACTTCCCCCTTCACAGGACCCTTTTTGGGGCCGTGAAGCGACAGGTTAGTCAAGGGAGCGTGAACAAAGGGTTTCGCGCCGGACGCGCTTCTGCGTTAGCCCGCCGTTAAGCGAATAAGGTCCCCATGCCCCATTGGTATTGCAATGCGGGACGGGCCGATGACGCTCTCGATCGACGACCTTCTGAACCAGCCCGTGGAGCCGGCGAAGCGCGATGCGCACGATGCGGCATCCGGGGCGATCAACCCGAAAATTTCCGACGCGATCCGGAGCGCGCCCGTCAAGCAGCGTACCGCGCTTCGCAAGATGACCGCGAAGATGCAGCGGGCCATCAAGCTGTGCAACGAGGACCAGGCGCCAAAGGGCGCGCTCATCGCGCTCGACATCCTGCAGAACAATCCCGAGACCGCGATCGCCAACCACATCATGGGCGTGGCGATGGAAAAGATGGGCCGGTTGTCGCTGGCGCTCGACTTCTTCGAGCGCGCCTGGAAGATCAATCCCGAAAACCCCGACATCTACCAGTCGATGGCGATGACGGCGTGGAAGCTCGACATGCTGCCGGCGGCCGAGAAATTCCTGCGCATCTACTGTCAGCGCGCGCCGAACGATCCCAGCGGCCTCGTCAATCTGGGCGGTGTGCTGCGCGACCAGGGCCGGTTCGACGATGCGATCGAGGTTGTCCGCACCGGCATTTACGGCATGCCCGAGCACGCCGATCTGTGGAATGCGCTGGGCACGATCCTGCTGGAATCCGGCGATCCGGTGCAGGCCATCACCTTCTATTCCGAAGCGCTGCGGCTGGAGCCGGACTTTGCGCGCGCCTGGAACAATATCGCCTTCGCCCACGAATTGTGCGGCCAGACCGAGGACAGCATCAAGGCGTTCGAGATCGCGCTGAAGAATCCGGGGTCGCGCAGCGACGAGATGTCGATGCGCCACGGCTATTCACTGTCCCTGCTCGGGGCCGGGCGGATTGCGGAAGGCTGGGAGCAATACCAGGTCCGGCTGAACCCCGACTATCCCGATGCCACGCTGTTCACCTTCGACGAGGCACGCTGGGACGGGGCCGATCCCGAACAGATCCGCGGCAAGCGCCTGCTGCTGGTCGGCGAGCAGGGGCTTGGCGACGAGGTGATGTTCCTCAACACCCTGCCCGACGTGATCGAGGCGGTTGGCCCCGAGGGTGAGGTGCGCCTGGCGTGCGAGAAGCGGCTGGTGCCGCTGATCCAGCGCTCCTTCCCCGGCATCCTGGTCCGGCCACACGCATCCGCGCGGCTGGAGGGCCGTGACTGGCGGGTCGCGCCGCAGGCGATCAAGGATCTGCCGAAGCTCGACTACTGGACGCCGATCGGCAATCCGCTGCGCTGCTTCCGCAGGACGGCGGAGGCCTTCCCGGACCGCAAGGCGATCCTGACCGCCGACCCGGACGAGGTGAAGCACTGGCAGGACTGGCTGGCGACGCTCGGTCCCGGACCGAAGGTCGGCCTTCTGTGGAAGTCGCTGAAGATGACGGCGAAGCGGTCGAAATACTTCTCGGCCTTCGAGCGCTGGAAACCGGTCCTGACCACGCCGGGCGCGGTGTTTGTCAATCTCCAGTACGGCGACACAGCCGAGGACATCGCCTTCGCCGAGCGCGAGTTCGGCGTGAAAATCCACACACCGCCCGGTCTCGACCTGAAGCAGGACCTCGACCGGATCGCGGCGCTGGGCAAGGCGCTCGATGTCACGATCGGGCCGATGAATGCCTCGCTGAACCTCGCCTGCGCGGTCGGCGGTGAAGGCTGGATCATCGCCGGCCAGCACCGCAACTGGACGCTGCTCGGGACGGGGCGCAGCCCGTGGTATCCGACCTCGCGCCTGTTCACCTCGGAAGGCTTCGCCAACTGGACGGCGATCATGGCGGACGTAGCGGCGGCGCTGGCCGAACGGGTGAAGGAAAAGAAGGCGGCTTAAAACACTTCCATGGGGTCCCCATGAAAATGGGGGCCTGACTTTCGCACTCAAATTCGGATTCCCGATTTCGCGGGAACCCCGGGGTTCCGTTTTCCTTCACGCTCCCCGGTATCGCGTCGCGAAGACCGGCATTCCCCCCTCCGTCAGCTTCGCTGACACCTCCCCCGTAAACGGGGGAGGAAAACGGTTCGCGCTTTCCTGTCGCGTACCGGTTTCGGGGTCCCCGCATTTGCGGGGAAACGAAGACCGGGGTCTAAACGATCACGCAGATCTGGATCCCGGATCGGCTCCTGCCCCCGTGAATGCGGGGGTCGCCGTCCGGGAAACGTCAGAGAATGAGAAGTAGTGGCGGCTTTACCCCTCACTGGCGCTCCAACCTTTTCTCCTCCCCCAGTGGGGGAGGGATAAATGTCCTGCCGCCCGGTGCTTTACCCCGCCCCGAACCGCCCTATCCTGCATCGCAGCATCAGGAGGTCGCGCATGTGTTTCGAGCTTTGATCTGCTTTCGGTTGCTGACTTGGTAGCGGTATGGCAAGTTACGGAGAATACTTGCAGAAAGGCGATCTGGCTTATGATCGTATTGGCGGCATTCGCTCTGCAGCTCGTAGCCGACCCACCGCGCACCCTTGCTTCTGCTCTGGCCGGTTCGGGCGAAGCGTATATCCTCAATGTTCCGCAAACGCGTCTGCTCAGCCAAGGCCATGGAAGAATCGAACTCGAAGACCGGGTCATCGCGATTTTTCGCGACCGACCGAACCCAAATGACTCCGACACGTTTTGTCGCGCTGATGTCGAGATAAGCGGAAGCGGTATCACGAGAACCGCTCGCGCATTCCAGAACAGTCTCAATCGCGTCGAGCGGGTCGAACATCAAGGCCAGGTGTTCCTCATTGTCGTCAACTCCATCGCAGGATCCGGCGGGTTTTACTATGACCCCTCAGCCGGCGAGTTGCGTCCGGGTAGCTGTCAGTATCTTGTTGTTCCGGAAACTGGCGGCGATAGACCGCGAATCGACTTTCTAGACATTCCCGCCGATTCCAGGCGCGCGCACTGGCGCTCGTTGTTCGATATAGAGATCGTCGTGACGGGCCGCTGGTCGCAAGCGACACCATACCGCCTCGAAATCGCTTTCGATGGGCGAGAAAACTTCGATATCTTCGATGATGCCGACGATGAGTCCGCATTTGAATGCTTTGACAATCAAGGCTTTCGATACTGTTTCTTCAAATCCATTCATCGCACATATCAAATGATTGGTATGAGATTCAGCGATTCAGTTCGCTTTATTGTCGTTCGATATGACCTTTAGTCTGTATTCTACAGAAGTAATCGAGATCAACCCGTCCTCGTCGTGTCTGGAGTGGAAGCTGTGCACGAGGGCGGCTTTACCCCGCCCCGAACCGCCCTATCCTGCATCGCAGCATCAGGAGGTCGCGCATGCGTTTCGAGGGCACAAAGCACTATGTCGCCGACAATGAGCTCCAGGCGGCGGTCAATGCCGCGATCGCGCTGGAGCGGCCGCTGCTGGTGAAGGGCGAGCCGGGCACCGGCAAGACCGAGCTGGCGCGCCAGGTCGCGGCGGCGCTCGGTGCCCCGATGCTGGAATGGCATATCAAGTCGACCACCAAGGCCCATCAGGGCCTCTATGAGTACGACGCCGTGGCGCGCCTGCGCGACAGCCAGCTGGGTGACGACCGCGTTCACGACATCTCCAACTACATCCGCAAGGGCAAGCTATGGGAGGCGTTCACCAGCGCCGAGCGCCCGGTGCTGCTGATCGACGAGATCGACAAGGCCGATATCGAGTTTCCGAACGATCTCCTGCATGAGATCGACCGGATGGAATTCCATGTCTACGAGACCGGCGAGACGATCACCGCGAAACAGCGGCCGATCGTCATCATCACCTCGAACAATGAGAAGGAATTGCCGGACGCCTTCCTCAGGCGCTGCTTCTTCCATTACATCGCCTTCCCGGACGAGGCGACGATGCGGGCCATCGTCGAGGTTCACTTCCCGAACCTCAAAAGCCGCCTGCTCGCCGAGGCGCTGAAGCTGTTCTACGAGATCCGCGCTGTGCCGGGCGTGAAGAAGAAGCCCTCGACCAGCGAATTGCTCGACTGGCTGAAGCTGCTGCTGGTGGAAGACATCGACCCGGCGGTGCTGGCCGAACGCGATCCGCGCAAGCTGATCCCGCCGCTGCACGGCGCTCTGTTGAAGAACGAGCAGGACGTGATGCTGTTCGAGAAGCTGGCCTTCATGGCCCGCCGCAGCGGCGGACCGGGGGCAGGCCCGGGAGCGGTCTGAGTTGCTCGGCTTCGCGCTTGCCCTGATCGCAACCGATCCCCCTGCCCCGGCGTGCTTCCACAGCCGGAACGAGGCCGAAGCGCTCTTGCAACTCGATGAGGACGCCTTCGATCAGGACATGGAGGGCGGGTGGCGCATGATCGCCGGGCGGCATGACGGGGAATGCATGGTCGCGGCGGCCGAACTGATCCTCGACTATGTCGCTCGGCACAATGGTGCGCTTGAGCGCGGCTACCTCGCCCATTGGCATGCCGGGCAGATGTTCGGGATGGCTGGCGAAGGCGAGCGGGCCGTGGCGCAGTTGCAGCTTTCCTATCGCGACGGCGACGAGACCGGAATGCCCGCTGAAATCTGGAATCGCTATGTCGATGGCACGATCGCGTTTTTTGTGAACGACCGCCAAGCTCTGGAATTGGCTCGAAATTCGCTTCCGTCTGGCCCCCACACCAACCGCGACGTCCTGACCGGCTTGCTGAACTGTTTCGGCGAGCCCTATCGAGTCGCTTACAATCCGGCTTGCCGGACCGGGGCGGCCGAGTAGGCCCTAACCCATATCCTTCAACAGCGCTTCGGCGCGGTCGCGGATGATGCCGGCCAGTTCGTGGTAATCGCCTTCGCGCGGGCTGCCCTCGCGCCACAGCAGCACGATCTGGCGGCGCGCATCGGCATTGTCGAGCGCCAAGGCTGTGACGGCGCGGTCATTGCGGATTTCCGAACGCACATAGAGCGCCGGGAAAAGCGACACCCCCACCCCCATGCCGACCATCTGGCGGAGACCGTCAAGCGACGTGCCCTGATAGTCCTCGAGCAGACGCGCGCCGGCATCGCGCGCGAAGGTCCGCACAAGCTCTGACAGGCGATGGCCGTGCTCCAGCGTCAGCACATCCCGTCCCGCCAGGGCGTCCGGGCCGATTGCGCCCTGCCCCGACGCCGGGTCGTCACGCGCCACGCCGAGAAACAGCCGCTCCTCGATGAGCGGCAGGACGTGGAGGCCTTCCGGCCGGTAGGGCTTCACCGACAGGGCGACATCGTACTGGCCCGACCGCACCCCCTCTTCCAGCGCCTCGCCCGCGCCTTCGCGAACATAGAGGCGAAGCTCCGGATAGCGCTTGTGCAGTACCGGTACGACGTGCGGCATGAGATAGGGACCGAGCGTGGGAAGCGCGCCCAAACGCACCAACCCGCCGAGATTACCCGCCGCGGACCGCACGATGGCGTCGAGGCCGCGCACATCGGCGAGGATGCGCCGGGCCCGTTCGGCGACGCGTGCCCCCACCGGGGTCAGCCGCGCGCCGCGCCGGTCGCGGTCGAGCAGGCGGGCGCCGAGCCGGTATTCCAGCTGGGCGATCTGTTCCGACAATGCCGGCTGGCTGAGATTGAGCTTCTCGGAGGCGAGCCGGAACAGGCCGGTATCGGCCACGGCGATGAAGGCTTCCAGTTGCTTCAGCGTGGGTTGGGCCATGGGCGTTTCAATCCATTTTTCCGAACTAACTCCCAATATAATTCGATTGGACCGAATTCAAGCCGGGCCCCATATCGGGGATGTCGATTGAGGCCAAACACAAAAACAAGGCCCTCCCAACTGAAAGGACGCCGATCAAATGCTGAACCGATTTCTCTCCCTGCGACGCCGGCATGCCGCGCTCGACGCGGCGGTGGAAACCGAACAGGCCCGGCCCGCGCCGGACACGGTGACCCTGACCCGGATGAAGAAGGAAAAGCTCGCGGTAAAGGACGAGCTGGTCCTCGCCGCACGCAGCCGGGTCCGCCGCAAGCTGCGCCGGTCCAACCTGAAATTCCCGCTGCATGGCGTGTGAATGAACTGACGGAATAACAGCCCTTCGATGTCCCTCGAACCCCTCATCCCCCTGAAGGGCTGTCTGGCGGGGGCCGCACTTTCCGATCCCTCCGGGCGGCAGTGCGGCCCCCGTTTCTTTTGCGGAACCGGTCGCTGCGGCCGGCGTTCATTCCGGGAATCCCCGAAACACGAGGAGCCCCGCAATGACCGACATTTTCACCCGCATCAAACAGGACCACGACACCGCCCGCGACCTGATGCAGCAGATCAAGGACACGACCGGCCGCGCCGCCAAGACGCGCGCGGAATTGTTCGAGGCGTTCAAGCTCGACCTGTGGGCGCACCACAAGATCGAGGAGGCGACCTTCTACACCAAGCTTGAAACCAAGGGTGAGCGCGACGAATCCCTGGAGGCCAAGAACGAGCACCACATGGTCAATTCCATGCTGGAAGAGCTCGATACGATGGCCAAGGACACCCAGGAGTGGGGCCAGAAATTCCACGCCATGTGCGAGCTGATCGAGCACCACATGGACGAGGAGGAAGAGGAATTCTTCGCCCTCGGCCGCAAGGAATTTTCCAAGGAAGAGGCCGAAAAGCTGGGCGAACGGTTCGACGCCCGCAAGAAGGTCGTGGTTCCGGCGCTGGAGCGCGTGGACGGCTAGACCGTCGCCACATGTTCGCGCACGAGAAGCGGGCGTTGCCGGAGATGGCAGCGCCCGTTTTCTTTTCCGCGGTGCACACTATCCTCCAGGCCATGCTGCACCGCTTCTTTTCAGAGCTTCGCGCCGCCAAGATCCCCGTCACGACGCGGGAATATCTCACCCTGCTCGAAGCGCTGGAGAAGGGTGCGATTGATCCCGACATCGACCATTTCTATTCGGTCAGCCGCGCCGTCCTGGTGAAGGACGAGAAGAATTTCGACAAGTTCGACGCGGTGTTCGGCCATGTGTTCCAGGGCGTGGAGACGCTTGGCGCGCTGTTCGAGGAGAAGGAAATCCCGGACGAGTGGCTGCAGGCGATGATCGAGCGTCTTCTTACGGAGGAAGAGCGCGCGGCGATCGAGGCGTTATCCTTCGAGGAGCTGATGGAGACGCTGAAGAAGCGGCTCGAGGAACAGGAAAAGCGCCATGAGGGCGGGTCGAAATGGATCGGCACGGGCGGCACCTCGCCCTTCGGTCATTCGGGATACAACCCGTCCGGTGTTCGGATCGGCGGCCAGTCGCGCCACAAGAAGGCGGCGAAGGTCTGGGAGGAACGCCGTTACAAGGATCTCGATGGCGAGCGCGAACTCGGCACGCGCAATCTGAAGGTCGCGCTCCGCCGTCTCCGGAAATTCGCCCGCGACAGCGCGCAGGAAGAACTTGACCTGTCCAGCACGATCGACGCCACGGCGCGGCAGGGCTGGCTCGATGTGCGCATGCGCCCGGAACGGCGCAACGCGATCAAGGTGCTGTGCCTGTTCGATGTCGGCGGATCAATGGACCCGCATGTGCGGACCTGCGAGGAGCTGTTCTCCGCGGCGCGCGGCACGTTCAAGAATCTCGAATATTTCTACTTCCACAACTGCCCCTATGAGGGCGTGTGGCGGTCAAACCTGCGCCGGCGCGCCGAGACCGTGCCGACGATGGACCTGATCCACAAATACCCGCGCGACTGGAAGGTGATCATTGTCGGGGACGCCGCCATGGCACCCTACGAGATCACCCATGCCGGCGGGTCGGTGGAGGGCTGGAACGAGGAAGCCGGCGCGGTCTGGCTGAAACGCCTGGTCGACACATGGCCCGATCTGGTCTGGATCAATCCGGAACCGAAGAAGTGGTGGCAGCACACCTATTCGATCCGGCTGGTGCAGGAAATCGTCGGCGCGCACCGCATGTTCCCGCTAACGCTGGAAGGCGTCGACGCGGCGATGAAGGAGCTGGCGCGCTAGCGCTATTGCACCGTCCTGACCGCCACGTTCGTTCCGCCGCGCCGGACCCGCCCCGCATCCTCGAAGACGAAGAAGGTCCGGAAGCGCTCCGGTGCGAACTGGACCGGCCCGTGGGCGCGCAGGAAGACCGCAAAGGTCCGCGTCTGGTTCTGCGCGAAATTCACCGTGACGAAAGGCGTGCGCGCTGTGAGACAGACACCGGTTGCCGGATTGGTCTCGCACATCTCGACCTCCACGGGGAGGTTGCCCGCGCCGAGATCGGCCCGCAGCGTCACGTCGCCCGCGGTGCCGATATTGATCGCGGACAGAGCCACCGCCGTGCGGGCACCGTTGGACGGCATGTCGGCGACACCGGGCGTGGTGATCGTCGCGGCGATCGAAACGATGTCCGGTTGCGCCGTCGCCGAGGACGAGACGATCATCGAGTTGACACCCGAGCCGCGCGGCGCCGGATCGGAATTGTCGCAGTCGGCCACGGCAAACACTTCGGCACTGTCGGTCGCCGCGGCGAAATCGACCGAGAACACGAAAGTCGCCAACTGTCCCGCCGGAATGGAGAAGACCGGATTCATGCCGCCCACAGGCAGGTTCGTGGCCGGATTCGTGGCCTGGTAGCCAAAGCCAGCCGGAGACGCACTGCCATCACCCTGCTGCAGCGTGATGGAGCAATTCGTGGCTTCAGTACTGCCGGAATTGATGAAGCTGGCGAAGGCGGTCGCAGCCGTCCCGGTCGTCACCGAGCGGGCAAAGGGCAGAACCGCCCCGCCGAGCACCGCAGAAGGCGTGTCCCGGTCCTCGACCGTCACCGTCCAGCTCGTCTCGTGGGTCAGATCGGATGCCGGATCATTGCGGACCAGTTCGGTCACGTCGCGGACCGTTGCCGTGACCTGATAGGTGCCGGGGGCGAAATTGACGCCGTGGAAGGTGTAGCGCGACCCGTCTGCGGCGAAGCCGATCCCGTCATCGGCCGCCGTGGGGACCTGAACCACATTGCCGTCAACCCGCCAGGTCACGCCATAGGCCTGATCATCGATCGTTTTCGGGATCACGCTGAAGCGGATGCGGCCATTGCGCGTCATCGAAACCGCGCCCGGTGCCGGATTGGCTCCGTCGATTCCGGGAGCGGTGCGGTTGAACACCCGCACGAACTGCTCGGTGTTGATCTGCTCCATCGGGCGGTTGAGCGAATTCATCAGCGAGTTGAATGTCGGCCGCCAGACCTCGGTCGGGCAATAATGACCGCCTTGATACATGCCGGGCAGCGCATCGGCCGCCCCGGTTGTCGGGACCGGCGTCGCCGCATCGATCCACACCGACCAGGGCGAGGCTTCGCGCGTCGACTGCGCCGTGGTGTTGATCTCGCCTGGCGGGCCGTAAAGGCCGGGTTGCTGGGCGCAGATATTGGCGTCGACATATTCGTCGTCGAGGTTCGCGAAGGAGTGGCCGATCTCGTGCTGGAAAACCGACGGCGCGAACTGGTTGAGCGTCGTCGTGGCATAGAACCCGCCGCCACCGCCATAGTCCGTCGTATTCACGACGATCAGACGGATGTGGAAGCTGATGGTCGGATCGGCAGCCTGCAGAGCGGCGTTGGCGAGCTGGTTATTGGCGCACAGCAACCGGTCGATATTGAAGCAGCCAAGTTCCGATCCGAGCGCAGTGTCGACCGGATTGCCGGGACGACTGACCCCGCTCTGGTTCGACGCGATCTCCAGCCGGTAGACGTTGAAATGGTCCGCGTAACGCACATAGGGCGCACCGCCGAGCAGGAAGTCGCGAAACCCGTCCGCGGCTGTGCGGAAGGCGTCCATCTCGCCGGCGGTAAACCCGTCGGCCATGATGACATAATTGATCCGCGTGTCCGGGTCGCCGGTCAGGTGGATCGGAACGAGGGTCTGTGCGGAGGCAGAGGCCGCGCCGAACAGGGCCGCACCTGCGGCGAGCAGGGCGCGGATCATTGTGCCTCTCCCGCATTGATCGCCGCCACACCGAGTGTGCGCTCCGGCAGGTTTTCGGCCGGCCGGGCCGGCGCAATCACCTCCAGTCGCGCGGTCGCGGCGGGGAGTTCGAGCCAGATGTCGAGCGGTTGGGTTTCATCGACGTCGGAATAATTGGATCCGGCCCGGTGGGTGCCATCCTCATTCCAGCCTTCATAGCGAATGAAGCGATGGTCGCGGACATAGCCCTCGGCAATCACGGTGCCGGATGCGTCACGGGCGATGACCTGGACGAACTCGCCGGGCCAACCCAGCGGGACATCCTCGATCCGGTCGCCGCGCCCCCCAGGCTCCACGCCCACCTGCATGCCTTCGTCCGACAGCAGGACGGAGAAGAGGCGGGTCTGCCGGTCTGCTTCGCCGTCATGACGGACCGAGACAAAGACCGGGTCGGCGCGCAGCGCGCGCGCCGCGGCCTCACCGCCCTCGAGCCGGACGACGCCGTTGGCGGCGTCGACGAATTCGATATCGGCATCCGCACCGCGCAGGGTTTGCTCGATGTGTTGCCGGGCGGCGGCATCGGATGCAAATGCGCCGGGCGCGGTTCGCAATTCGATCGCGCCATCCGCCCAGGCGGATCCGCTGAACGCGGCGATCGCTGCCGCCAAAAACGCGTGTTTCATCGCTGCCCCCTGCCGGTCCGACGAGACAAAATAGACTGCTCCTGCGTGCGGCC
Organism: Hyphobacterium vulgare; assembly: GCF_042643335.1. Taxonomy (NCBI): domain Bacteria; kingdom Pseudomonadati; phylum Pseudomonadota; class Alphaproteobacteria; order Maricaulales; family Maricaulaceae; genus Hyphobacterium; species Hyphobacterium vulgare. The sequence goes on along the minus strand of NZ_JBHRSV010000028.1, from coordinate 172,031 downwards.
AAGAGGGACTGCGTCCGCGCACACCGCCCGATCAGCCGGCCGAAGCGTCCGGCCGCCGCATCCACAGCATGACTGCGAGCGCGGCTGCCTCGTCTCGAAGTTCGACAATCGCGACTTCGGGTGTCAGCCACACGGGCCGGTGGTCCGGATCGATGTCACGGCGGGCCGGGCCAGTGGTTTCGACCGCGTAATAGGCCGATTGGTTGAGCCGCGGCTCGCCCTTCGCCGTGACGAGATACTGCCTCGTCCGCACCAGAAGGCGGTCGGGCTGGCAGGTCGAGCCGGTCTCCTCCTCGAATTCGCGGATCAGGGCGCCGGTCTCGGTCTCGCCGGTTTCGATCCGGCCGCCGGGCAGGTCGGTCCAGGTCTGTCCGGCGCGGCTGACGCGCACGCAGAGGATCCGGCCGTCGGGACCGGCCGCAACGCCGAAGGCGCAGGGGCGTTCGGCGTAACTCAGTTCGGGCTGTTTCTCACCAAAGGTGGGGATGCCGGTCGGGGCGGGCATGTGCTCTCTCGGCTGTCTCCCCGCGGGCGGGGCTAAAGCGCGGCGAGGTCCCGTTCCACACGGTGGAGCCAGGACCGCACCGCCGGGAAATCGTCGAGGTCGAACCCGCCCTCGTCCGCGACATGCGTGTAGGCATAAAGCGCGATGTCGGCGAGGGTGAGTTGGTCCGTGACGAAGTAATCGCGCGCAACGAGGCGAAGTTCCATGACGCCCAGCGCGCGGCGGCCCTTGTTCATCAGGAAGGGATCGATTTCCTCTTCGCGCTTCTTGAGAAAAGCCTTCTGGAAGCGGCGTACGGCGATGGCCGGTTCGTGGCTGTATTGTTCCCAGAATAGCCACTCCATCATCTTCGCGCGGTCGAACGCATCGTCCGGGATCAGGTCGGAGCCTTCAGCGAGGTAGAGCATGATGGCCGCCGACTGGGCGAGGATGCGCCCGTCCTCTCGCACCAGGCAGGGCACCTGGCCCGCCGGGTTGATCGAGAGAAACTCCTCGGTACGGGTGAAGCCGGAAGTCACGTCGACCTCGCGCCAATCGAACGGCACGCCGAGCCGTTCGGCCACCCAGCGGACCTTCCAGCAATTGCCACTGCGGGAGTCGCCATAGATCGTCACCGGTGCCGTCGTCATGCCCGTCTCTCCCGTGGAATCGCCTGCCCGCAGTCTAGGCTGCCGCCGGTACAATCCCAACACGAAGGCGGGTGCGGCAGCTCGTCCTTGGGCGAAGCGGTCCGGGACGCCTATAAGGCAACACCCGAGTCACATTGCCGGAGTTCGAACCGACATGCCCGTAGCGCCCGAAGACTGTCAGACCATGGCCGAGGTGAGAGACGGGGTCGATGCGCTCGACCGCCAGCTGGTGGCCCTGATCGCCGAACGCGCGCGCTACATGGAAGCCGCCGCGCGGATCAAGCCGGGACGCGACACGGTGCGCGACGACTGGCGCGTCAATGACGTGCTGACCAAGGTGAAGGCGGAAGCGGCAAAAGCGGGTCTGCCGGTCTCGATCGCCGAGCCCGTGTGGCGCGAACTGGTCGAGCGTTCGATCCAGTACGAATTCGAGGTCTGGGACCGCACGCGGGTGTGAACTTCCGATCGTTACTCCCCTCGCCCCCATTTGGGGGAGAGGGTGGTCCGAAGGACCGGGTGAGGGGGCAAACGCCTCACCGCGATTACGGAGCAGAACCCCTCATCCGCCCTGACGGGCACCTTCTCCCCTTCAAAAAGGGGAGAAGGGAGGTACCAAGTCGGCAATTCAGGTTCAGCCCAATACCCGCTTCATCTCCGCAAAGGCGCGGTTCGCGGCGGCGCGAACGTTGGCGACGGCGGCGGGCCAGCTGGCTTCGGTGGCATCTTCGGCGCGCTCGCAGGCCTCGGCCAGTTCGAAAGCCCCAACGCCTCGCGATGCGCCTTTCAGCGTGTGGGCAGCGGCGCGCCAGGCATTGGCGTCGTTCGCAGCCTGAAGAGCGCCGAGACAGCGCTCGGCCTGATCCTTCAGGAGGCCGAACAATTCCGCCTCGAGCGCGGCGTCGCCGGACGTGTATTGCGCCAGGTGATCGCGGTCGAAGACCGGAGCCGGGCCGTTGTGAATCAGGGTTTCCATGCGTGCAGGATAGCGCAGCGAGCGTTACGGTTTTCCTACACCGTCCGGAGGGGTGTCACCGGGCCGCGCTTGCCGCCCGCACCGGGCATGGTAAGCCTTTCGTCATGAGCCAGTTTGCCGACCTCATCGCGCCGTTCAGTGAAGACGAATTCTTCGCCGAGTATTACGGCAAGAAGCCGCTGCACATTCAGCGGCCGGGCGCTGACGTGTCGTCCATCCTGACCTGGGACAGTTTCAACGACGCGCTGGAACAGACGCCGTTCTGGACCGACCAGTCGCTGCGCATCGCCTTCAACAATCACCCGGCCCCGCCGGAGAGTTTCTGCACGCCGGTGGAAACACTGGAAGGCCACACGATCAACCGCGCCGACCCGGCGCGCGTGAAGGCGCTTGTCGGTGTCGGCGCAACCCTCGTCGCCAATCGCATTCACGAAGTCAGTCCCGGCGTGCGCCGCGCCGCGAAGGCGATCCACGACCGGACGCAGGCCGCGATCGCGGCGAATGTGTATTGCAGTTTCAAGGGCGTGCAGGCCTTTCAGAGCCATTACGACCTTCACGACGTCTTCGTGGTGCAGGTCGAAGGCGAAAAGACCTGGAATATCTGGACCGGCCGCGAGGACCGGCCGATCAGCCATGTCGGGCCCGGCGACGCCGGCGCGGCCTATCTGATGCGCCAGCGTGGCTCGCTGATGTGGCAGATCCGGATGAAGCCCGGCGACGTGCTCTACCTGCCGCGCGGCCAGTATCACGACGCGCTGGCGGAAGACGGGGCAACGCTGCACGTCACCTTTTCCATCGCCCCGCTGACGGGTTTCGTGTTGTTCGACATGCTGAAGGAGGAAGCGCGACATGACGCGCTGTTCCGCGACTACATCCCCAGCCACGACGTCGACCATGGCGGCGCGATGCGCGCGCATCTCGAACGCCTCGCCGACCGGATCCGCGAAATTGCCGCCTCGCCGCTGATCGCCGAGGAGATCGCCGGCAAACAACGCGAGAAGCGGATCGGTCTCGCCGGATACGGCCTGCCGGAAACCCGCGCGCCGCATTTCTACGCCGTGGCCGGGCTCGCCTGCGAGATGTCGCGGCGCGACGCGGGCTATGTCCTTGTCGGACCCGGCGGCGAGATCGCGCTCGGCGCGGCGCACCGGGCGGTCGACTGGCTGCTGCGCCAGCGGCAATTTTCCGAGGAGGAATTGATCGCCCGCTTCCCGCAGGCCGCACCCGAGCATCTGCAACAGCTGCTCGGGACGCTGGAAAGCCAAGGCTATGTCGAGCGCGCCGCCCTGCCCGGCCAGCGTTGAGGCCCGGGCCGTAACAGGCAATGCCGTACGGTCATCGGGTCACGGTATGCGAGGCAATGCCGGTCCTTCAGTGTCGGCATCCAGAGCCTCAACCTCGGCGAGGAAGTCTTCGAGGATGCCGTTGAACGCCTCGGCGTGTTCGATCATCACCGCGTGGCCCGCCCGCGCAACCGGCACGAAGCGCGACCCGGCAATCCCCTGGTGAACCCGGAATGCCCGTTCCGGCGAGATTGGGCGATCCTCGTCTCCCGACACAATCAGGGTCGGCATACGGATCGACGACAAAAGATGATCCACCGCCTCCCGGCTTGCCGATGCCGCGGCCGCGCGATGCAGCGACCGGGGCAGGCTGAGCAATTCCCTTCGCCAGCGCTCCCGGGCCGGCTTCGCAGCCGCATTGGCGAGATAGGTATCTCCGAACAGGATTTTCATCATCGGGCCAATGGCCACCCGCGTTCCGAACATCCGGACCAGTGCGATCAGAAGGCGGTAGCGGGGCAGATTGGCGGGTTCCTCCGCGTCGGCGCTTGGCCCGATCAGGGTCAGGGAGCGGACGATTTCAGGGCGCCAGGCCGCGAGCCGCAGGGCTATGAACGTGCCCATGGAGAAGGCCACCACATGGACCCGGCCAAGTTTCAGGCGGTCGATCACGGCCCCGGCGTCCTCGGCGAGCGAGTCGAGGTCCAACCGGTCCCGGGTCTTCTCGGATTGTCCCTGCCCGCGCAGGTCGAACGCGACCACGCGATGCGCCGCGGAAAACCGTGCGATCTGCGCCTCCCAGGACTGACTGGCCAGCATCAGACCGTGGATGAACAGGATCGGCGTACCGCTCCCGCCCGAGTCCGAGACGAACAGGTCGGCCCCGTTGATCGTAATCCGGGTCATCGTGTGGCCCCGGTCGGCAACGCACCCATGCCCGATTTCGTCGCAATCCGCATTCCGGTTTCCAGCGCTTGATGGGGAGCGGGCCGGCCTATCGGCCGCCACACGGCGAAAGCATAATTCACCGTGCGGTGACATATAGCACCGGCCGCCCGGTCAGCGTCAAGCCCGGCGGTCGGCGGACAGCGCCGCCGCGTGCGACGCGGCCATATCGAGGCCCGGTGACCGGAGGACGTTGTGACAGTCGGCACGGTCTAGGCGGAGCGATAGGCATCCCGCACGACACGGACCAGGGTTCGCTCAATGCGGTCCCACGTGGCCGGATCGGCTGTCGGAAGGCCGATCACATTGTCGGACGTCCGGCTCGCCAGAACGAGATAGCTGACCGACGCCACGATCAGGGCATTGACCGCCGGTGCATCAATGCCGGGCGGGGGCTGCAAGCTCCCCCTCACCGACGCCATCCAGGCACCGAGCGCCTGACCCCGCGCTTGGGACACGGTTCTGGCCAGCCCTGACGTATCCGTGAGTTCCCACAGGGTGGACTGCAGTGCGAGCGGTTCCGTCCGCAGGATCCGCAACAGGCGTAGTGCAAGCCCTTCCATGAGCTCGGCATAGCTTTCGGGCGTGCGATCCGGGGCGTCCTGCATCATCCGGTCCTGCCACCACACCGCCAGATGCCGGCCGAGCGCCTCAAGCAAGCCGTCAAGGCCGCCATAATATCGATAGATCAACTGCTTATCGACACCGGCCGATCGCGCGACCGCATTGATGCCGAAGCCCGCTGCGCCCGACTCGGCGAGAATCGAACGGGCGGCGTCGAGAATCCGAATCTCGGTCGCTGACCGATTTCGTGTCCGCTTTGGTTGTCGCCCGGTCAAAACCGTCCCGTACCTGAAGCCAAGTCTCGCTACGGGGATAGGCGGATAGGCCGACAACGGCAAGCCGGGCCGATCAGACTGGCGCGCTTGACACGTCACCGGCCGGTGATACGTAATGTCTCCTGTTGGTGACTTAGCACACTCCGACCGATCCGGTCACTCCGGACTTCATAAGGCGAAAGACGAATGACGCGCCGATCCCCCCTGCTGGCCACAGCGGCCATCGCCATGGCGATAGGCTTCAACCTGCCCTATGCCAACCTCACCCGAATCTACGATTATCCGGACATCCTGAGAAGTGATGCCGGAGAGGCGCTGACCCGGTTCGCTCAGGGCGGGGACGCCCTTATCCTGACCTGGCACGCCTTCGGCTGGTCGGCGCTTTTGCTGTTACCGCTTGCCATTGCGCTGTCCCTGACCGACGAAAATCGCCGCGAGTCCGAGACCCTGGCCATCGCTGCGGCAATATCCGGTGCGCTGTCCGGGGTGATCCAGGCCATGGGCCTTTGGCGCTGGGTATTCGTGATCCCGGCCCTCGCACGAGAACATGCAACCGGCGACGAAGCCGCACGGATCGCGGCTGAACGCGCATTCGACATTCTCAATGCCTATGGCGGAATCGCGATCGGCGAGCATCTCGGTCAGTGGCTGCTGGTCTTCTTCATCGTCTGCCTCGCGGCGCTTCAATGGCGCCTGCAGCGCAGACTGACCAGCGCGACCGGTTTTGCGACCGCGGCGCTGATTGCGATCGGAACGACGGAAGGCGTACTGGCTACCCAGGGGCAGGACGGCGAGCTGTTCTCGATCTTCACGATCGCCGGCTTTCTCGGCTTCACGCTCTGGCTGATACAAACCGGTCTGCATCATTTCGGCACGGCGGGGCGGCGCGAACGCGTTGCGGACCCGGCAGACCAGGGGCGGGACCCGCGGAGGCGGGCGTGACGCGCCACCCTGCCCGGGCGTGCATGACGGATTTGCATCAGCCCCCTTGCGCTTCGCCCATTTCCGCGTATTTTCCGCGCCCTTCCCGGCAGTCCTGCGGACTGGCATGACGGAAGCCCGGCGCGCCTATAGCTCAGTTGGTAGAGCAGCTGACTCTTAATCAGCGGGTCCAAGGTTCGAATCCTTGTGGGCGCACCAATTTTTTCTATCCTCTCTCACTCCGTTCGTTCGGGCGCGCCGTCGGCCCCCTCACCCCGATTGACCCCCCGAAACCGGCGCTGGAATGTCAGAGTTGGCTATTCGCGCTTGCGGGCCTGAAGGCCCGGTTCCCTGATCCTCTCGGCTGGACGCGCATCCGCCCCCACCGCCCTCGCTGATTGCCAATCCGGCTGGCATCGCCTATGCCGCGCGCGCTTCCCCGAAACGCGCATGCAGGACAGACACGATGAACCTCTCCGCCATTCCCGCCGGCCTCAACCCGCCCGACGATTTCTACATGATCGTGGAGGTTCCGCTCGGCGGCGACCCGGTGAAGTACGAGATGGAGAAGACGTCCGGCGCGGTCTTCGTCGACCGCTTCCTGCACACGCCGATGCGCTATCCGTGCAATTACGGCTTCATCCCGCACACGCTGTCGGACGATGGCGACCCGATCGACGTGCTCTGCCTCGGGCAGACCCAGTTGATCCCCGGCTGCGTCGTGCGCGCGCGCCCGATCGGCGTGCTGATGATGGAAGACGAGAGCGGGCTGGACGAGAAGATCCTCGCCGCCCCGCACAAGGCGCTGACGCCCTATTACGACCAGATCACCGACCACACCGACATCCTGCCGGCGCAGCTGGCGCGGATCACCCACTTCTTCGAGCACTACAAGGATCTCGAACCCGGCAAGTGGGTGAAGGTGCAGGGCTGGGAAGGCGCGGACAAGGCCCGCGAACTGATCGCCAAGGCGATCGAGGCGGCGAAGAAGGACGGCTAGTCCGGATTTTCCAAACCTCCGGTTGGGAACAACGCTCCGCCGCGCTAGGTTCTCCTTCAGAACCGACACGCCACAGGGAGTGACCCCATGCGCCTTGCCGTTTCCGCTTTCGCCCTCACCGCTTTCCTCGCGCCTGCCTCTCTGACTTCGGGCGCGTTCGCCCAGGACTTCTCCAGCGAACCCGCCGACGGCCAGATCCTGATCGAGGAATGGAGTGTCCCCTACCCGGACTCGCGTCCGCGCGACCCGTTCACCGCCGATGGCGAGACGGTGTGGTTCGTGGGTCAGCGCGGCGACTATCTCGCCTGGCTGGATACCGCGACGGGTGAATTCGAACAGGTTGCGCTGAACGAGGGCGACGGGCCGCACAACCAGATCGTCGGGCCGGATGGCGCGGTCTGGATCGCCGGGAACCGCGCGGCCTATATCGGCCGCTATGACCCGGAAACGGGCCAGATGCTGCGCATCGACATGCCTGACGGGCATCCGCGCGATCCCCATACGCTGATCTTCAACAATGACGGGACCGCGCTGTGGTTCTCCGCGCAGGGCGCCAACGTGATCGGCCGCCTGATCCCCGGCGAGTGGGCCGTCGATATCGTCGAGGTTCCGACCGAAGGTGCCCGCCCCTACGGCGTGACGGTCACACCGGACGGCAGGGTCTGGGTCGCCCTCCTCGGGACGAACAAGCTGGCCATGGTTGACCCCGAAACGCTGCAACTGACCGAGATCGTGCTGCCGCGCGAAACGGCGCGCCCACGCCGCATCGGCCATACCAGCGACGGACGGGTCTGGTATGTCGACTATGCTGACGGCTTCGTCGGCGTGTTCGATCCGGAAACCAATGCGGTCGAGGAATGGCCAGCCCCGGCCGGTGCGGACAGCGGCCCTTATGCGATGGCGGTCGACGGTCAGGACCGAATCTGGTTCGTGGAGACGGGCGTGGAGCCGAACAATTTCGTGGGCTTCGACCCGGCGAGCGAGACCTTCTTTTCGCAGACCCCGGTCCCGTCGGGCGGCGGCACGGTGCGCCACATGCAGTATTACGCACCGGACGGCGTGATCTGGTTCGGGGCCGACACGAATACGATCGGCCGCGCCGTCGTGGAGCCAGCGGAATAGGCATGCGCACGCTCGCCGCGATGCTGATGGCGGCGGGGCTTCCCGCAGTCAGCCTCGCCTATCCCGATGGCCCACCCTGGGGGCATGCCGGCGTGGATGGCGGCGAGGACTGCACGGCCTGCCACTTCCAGCATGACGCCGTGGCGCAGTCGCAATCAATCGTCATCGAGGGATTGCCCGGCCGCTACGAGGCCGGGCAGACCTATCCCTTGACGGTGCGGGTCGTCGACAGCGGCGAAACGAACGGCTTCGAACTGGCCGCGACGGCTGGCAGGTTCGAACGCATCGATCCAGCCGCCGCCGTCAACGGGGGCGCAGCGCATTCGGTCGAAACCGGCGCGTCATGGCAGGTTGTCTGGATCGCCCCGCAGGAAATCGGCGGGCCGGTGCGTTTCTGGCTGGCGGTCAATATCGCCAATGGCGACGAGAGCGAGTTCGGCGACCGCATCCACCTGAAAAACTGGGAAATCGCCGGCTAGGCGGCGATCCAGCGGCGCGCCTCGACCGGGCATCGGAACAGTTCGACCTCGACATGTTCCGCCGTCAGATAGTCGTGCGCGAAATCACCGTGCGGGCGGGCCGAATCCGGCAGGATCAGTGCCATGCGCAGATCGCCGTGCGTCGCCGTGAGCAGCTGGTCGAGGATGAAGGTCATGTCCGCGATGGAGACCTGGACATTCGCTGCGACCATGTCGACGAGCAGGCGCTGGCAGTCATTGGCGGCGAGTTCGCCGGTAATCCGGCGGATTGCGTCGCGCATGCTGTCGCGCGTCACGGCGTCTTGCGAACAGGAGACAACGGCCCCCAAAGCGGGGTCGAACTCGATCTTGGCAGCCATACGAATACTGGGGGGGTGGCTTCTATGGAGGACCGCGTCTAAGGCTCACCTCCTGATGCGGCAACCGTGCCAACTGCCATTCCTGACAAGTGGTTCAGAGTTCAACTGCATTGACCCCGCACACCGCTGCGCATTGAATGAAACCGCAAGGCGAGGGAGACCGGCGCATGACGAAGCGAGCCGACTGGATCTGGATGGACGGCGCGCTGAAGCGCTGGGAAGACGCGACAGTCCACGTCATGTCGCACGCCCTGCACTACGGATCCTCCGTGTTCGAGGGCATCCGCGTCTATGACACGCCGAACGGCCCGGCGGTCTTCCGGCTGATGGATCATGTCAAACGGCTGTTCAACTCGGCGAAGGTTTACCGGATCGGGATCGAACATACGCCGCAGGCCGTGTTCGACGCCTGTGTCGAGACCTCGCGCGCCAACGGGCTGAAGGCCGGCTATATCCGCCCGCTCGCCTTCCGCGGCGCGGGCCCGATCGGCGTCTCGGCGATGGATACGCCGATCCACACCATCATCGCCGCCTTTCCCTGGGGCGCCTATCTCGGCGAGGACGGGCTGAAGAATGGCGTCGATGTCTGCGTGTCGTCCTGGCGGCGGCTGGCACCGGGTACGGTCCCGCCGGGCATCAAGGCCGGAGGCAATTACCTGTCCTCGATGCTGATCACCTATGAGGCGAAGGAACGCGGTTTCCATGAAGGCATCGGACTCGGCACGGACGGACTCTTGTCCGAGGGTGCGGGCGAGAATCTGTTCCTGGTGCAGGATGGCGCGATCTATACGCCGCCCTTCTCGGCCTCGATCCTGAAAGGGATCACCCGCGCCACGATCATCACGCTGGCGCGGCGGATGGGCTATACCGTCATCGAGCAGACCCTGCCCCGCGAAGCGCTCTATTCCGCCGATGAAGCCTTCTTCACCGGCACCGCTGTCGAAGTCACGCCGATCCGCAGCGTCGACGGCATGGCGGTGGGCAATGGTGACCGTCCGGTAACCCGCGCGCTGCAGGATGCGTTCTTCGGTCTGTTCACCGGAAAGACCGAAGCCGAAGACGGGTGGCTGACCCCCGTCCCGGCGCAGCAGGATTGACGCAGCGCAGCAAACGGACGCATCTAGTGGCGATGACTGACCTCACCGAATTCCGAAGCCAGGTTGGCAAGAACTTCACATCGGACTGGATGCAGATCGACCAGGACCGGGTGAATGCGTTCGCCGACATCACGATCGACCACAATTTCATCCATATCGATGCCGAGCGCACGAAGCGCGAAACGCCGTTCAGCGGAACGATCGCGCACGGCTTTCTCAGCCTGTCGATGCTGTCCTATTTCGGCGCGCAATGCCTGCCGGTGTTCCCGGCCGGCTTCGTACCGGTGAATTACGGGTTCGAGTCGGTGCGCTTTGCGGCCCCGGTGCCGGTCGGCACCCGGATCCGCGGCGTGTTTACCTTCAAGTCGCTCGAGGAGCGCAAGCCGGGCCAGTTCCTGCTGACATTCGACGTCCGGGTCGAGATCGAGAATTCGACCCGCCCGGCGCTGCGTGCGGAATGGCTGTCGATGATGCTGGCGCAGGCCTGAGCGTCCGCTAGCGGATATCCCCGCCCTCGGAGAGCAACGCCTCGGCGCGGGCCTGAAGCCGGATCAGCAGGGATTTGAGCACCGCGATCTCGTCCGGCGTCATGTCCTCCAGCAATATCTGCTCGAAGGTCAGGGCGACCGGTGCCACGGTTTCGTAGATTTCCCGGCCTTTTTCCGTGAGCCGGATATGGGTGGAGCGGCCATCCGTCTTGTGGCGGGTGCGCGCGACAAAGCCCTTCTCGTCGAGCCCGCGCACGGCGCGGGAGACGGTCACCTTGTCCATCGCCGTGGCTTCGACGAGTTCCTGCGCGGTCTTCGGCTCGACATTGCCCAGCACGGCAAGAATGCGCCATTCCCACAGCGTGATGTCGAACCGGTCCTGATAGGCGCGCGAGACGAGCGCGCTGGTCCGGTTGGACGCGACCGACAGCCGGTAGGGCAGGTAATCTGCCAGATCCAGCGCCGGCGCGTCGTCCGCGCCGGTCCCGCCCTGCGGTGTCCCCCGCGCCGAAGCCATGGCGCCTAGTCGGTTTCCGCCAGAACGCCGCGGCGGATCTGGTCGAGCTCGATGGATTCGAACAGGGCTTTGAAATTGCCCTCGCCGAAGCCTTCATTGCCCTTGCGCTGGATGATCTCGAAGAAGACCGGGCCGATTACCGTGACGGTGAAGATCTGCAACAGCAGGCCCTGACCGTTTTCCGGGTCGCCATCGACCAGGATGCGGCGCTTCTTCAGCTCCGCGACCGGCTCGCCATGGTTCGGCACGCGCGCATCAATCAGCTCGTAATAGGTTTCCGGCGTGTCCTGGAAGACGATGCCGTTTGCGCGCAGCTGGTCGACCGTCTTGTAGATGTCCGGCGTCGTCAGGGCGATGTGTTGAATGCCTTCGCCGTTGTATTCCTTCAGGAATTCCGCGATCTGCGAGGTGTCGTCCTGGCTCTCGTTCAGCGGGATGCGCAGCTTGCCGCACGGGCCGGTCATCGCCTTCGAGAACAGGCCGGTATGCTTGCCCTTGATGTCGAAATAGCGGATCTCGCGGAAGTTGAAGATGTCCTCGTAGAACTTCGCCCAGACCGCCATCTGGCCCTTGTCGACATTATGGGTCAGGTGATCGAGGATCTGCAGGCCGACGCCGCCGTCATCCGTCTCGCCGGTCGCTTCGAAATCGTCCTCGTAGATCGACTCGTCGCCATATTTGTCGACGAAATAGAGCACCGAGCCGCCAATGCCCTTGATCGCCGGGATGCGGTCGGGATCGGACCAGATGCCCTCGCCGAACGGCTCGCCGCCCTTCTTCAGGGCTTCGGCGTAGGCGAATTTCGCGTCCTTCACGCGGAAGGCCATGGCGTTCGCCGAGGGGCCGTGCAGCTTGCCGAATTCCCCGGCCTGGCCGCCCTTCTCGCGGTTGAGTAGCAGGTTGATATCGCCCTGCTTGAAACGGAGGATGTCCTTCGTCTTGTGTTTCGCGACGCAAGCGAAGCCGAGCTGGCGGAACAGGGTTTCGAGGGCTTTCGGATCGGGTCCGGTGAACTCGACAAACTCGAAGCCGTCGGTGCCAAGCGGATTTTCGAAGGTCTGCGGCATGTCGCGCTCCCATATTGCTGATGGCCGCCGCGCCGGACGTACCGGATCGCTGTTCGCAATGGGCGGGCTTGGAACGGGTCATGCCGGAAAATAGTATCATTTGCAACTAAATTGTCCGCTCGACGGCGGCCCCCTCAGCGCGCTAGGCCAGCATCATGAAACCGATCTTCACCCCGCCCCCGCTTCGTCTGCTGCCCGTTGAAAACATCGAGGACGGCTTTCCCGCCGGCCGCGTGTTCTGCGTCGGGCGGAACTATTCCGACCATGTGAAGGAGATGGGCGGCGATCCGGACCGGTCGCAACCGGTCTTCTTCATGAAGCCGGCAACGGCGCTGGTGACGCGCGGCAATGACGTGCCCTACCCGGTGCTGACGCAGGATCTGCATCACGAGGTCGAACTGGTGCTGGCGCTGAAGTCAGGCGGGGCGAATGTACCGGTGTCTGAAGCGCACACGCTGATCTATGGCGCGGCGGTGGGGGTCGACCTGACACGGCGCGACATCCAGGCGGCGGCCAAGAAATCCGGCGGCCCGTGGGAGGCCGCCAAGGCGTTCGACGCCTCGGCGCCGATCGGCACGATCCGCCCCGGCATGCCGCCGGCGGAAGGCCGGATCACGCTGTCGGTCAATGGCGAGGAAAGGCAGGCTGCCGACCTGAAGGAGATGACGCGCGGCTTTGACGAATTGCTGGCCGAGCTGTCGACCCTGTTCACCCTGCAGCCGGGCGATCTCGTCTTCACCGGAACCCCGGCCGGGGTCGCGGCGCTTCAGCCGGGAGACCGGGTGGAGGCCCGCGCGGCCGATCTGCCGGAACTGGCCTTCACGGTAACGGAGCGAACACGATGAGCCTGACGCTTTACGGATACTGGCGGTCGAGCGCGAGCTACCGCCTGCGCATCGCGCTCAATCTCAAAAGCGTGGCATACGACCAGAAGCCGGTCGATCTGAAGGAAGGCGAACAGCGCCGCCCGGAGCATCGCGACATTCACCCGCAGGGCTTCGTGCCGGCGCTCGCCGACGATCAGGGCGTGCTGATCCAGTCGCCGGCGATCCTGGAATGGATCGAGGAGACCTGGCCGGAGCCGGCTCTGCTGCCGTCTGACCTGCGGGAACGCGCCCGGGTGCGTGCTTATGCCGCCGTGGTCGGCTGCGACATTCACCCGATCCAGAATCTCTCCGTGCTGCAGCATGTGAAAAGCGAATACGGGCAGGACGCCGAAGGCGTTCAGGCCTGGGCGCGGCACTGGATTACGCGCGGTCTGACCGCTCTGGAAGCCATGGCACAGGCCGATGACCGGGGCGGGCCCTATCTGTGGGGGGCGTCACCGACGCTGGCGGACATCTACCTGGTGCCGCAGCTCTACAATGCCCGCCGCTTCGGCGTGGACGTCGAAGCCTTCCCGGCCCTGTCGAAGGCCGACGAAGCCGCCCGGGCGCACCCGGCTTTTGTGACTGCCGCGCCCGAATCCCAACCTGACGCACCGGAGGACGGGCACTAGGCCCGTCCTCCTGCAGCGTTAGCCTCTCTGGATCACGCAGGAATCGGCGGCGGCGCGCCACCGGCCGATTTGCGCAAGGGCTGGAGCTTCCAATAGGTCAGAGAGCGCCAGACCCATTCCATCGGGCCGAAGCGGAAGACCGACAGCCACAACGTCGAGAAGATCAGCTGGAACACCCAGACCGCGGCGACGATCTGGAACTGGCCGACCCGTTCGACCTCACCGATCATGCCAAGTCCTGGCGGACCGACGAAGATGAAGGTCGCGACCAGGGTGTGGGTCAGATAATTGGTGAAGGCCATCCGCCCGACCGCCGCGAAGGGATGCAGCACGAAGCGGAGCATGGCGCCCAGCTTGCACAGCAGCATCACCACCGCCGCGTACCCGAAGGCGACGAAGAGCGAACCGACATAGTTCAGCGTTTCGCCGACCCAGAACTGGTCGAGCGCGAAATCCGTCTCGAGTAGGTGCGTGGCCCCATACCAGCAGATCGGCAGGCCAATTCCGAGGGAAACCACCGCAGCGATCAGGTACTGGATGAACGACCAGCGCAGCGTGAAGAAGCCCCATTTGAACAGCGCCATGCCGACGAACATCACGCCGGCCAGTCGCCCGGCGAAGAAGGTCAGCTGCGCGATTTCCGCCGAGAAGGTCAGGGTCGCGTTCTCGCCGAGCCGGTCCGCAAAGCCCGCCTGATAGGTCGCGACGAGTTCGGCGACGCGTTCCGGGCCCGGGCGCATGGATTCGAGTGCATCGGGAGGCATCATCGGAAATAGGGCGAAGGCGAGTGCCATCAGCCCACCGGTCAAGGCGATGAAGATGACACCCATGATGGTCAGACCGACCGGATTCATCCGGCGCGCCAGAACGACCAGCATGCCCATCACGGCATAGGGAACGAGAATGTCCCCGGCCCAGAAAACCCAGGCGTGGACAAGGCCGATAATCAGAAGCCAGAACATGCGGCGGTAATGGACGCCGATGTTTGCTTGCTTATCCTCCCCCAGCATCAGCAGAATTCCCGCACCGAACAGCGCGGAGAAGATCGTGATGAACTTCATGTTGAAGAAGACGTGGCTGTAGAACCAGACGTCCCGGTTGGCCCCGGTGAAGTCCATATGGACCTGCGGGAACTGGTAGGCGGCGAACACCATGGCGAAGGCCTGGATGTTCATCATAAAAATGCCCAGCACGGCGACGCCGCGAATGGCATCGATGCTGAAATGACGGTCGAGTTTGGGTTGAGCCATCTGTCCCTCCTGCTCCCCCGAAGGCATATCCGAAATCGTATCCCTTGAAAGCGCAGCTTACGAAGATTTCATCGCCAATCACCCGGAATTGACTTGAGACCTGTCCCGCCCGGGTGCATGACCGCAACCGGACGTTTTCGAGGGATGTTCGCCATGGGCTGGCTCATTGCCCTGATCGAGATCATAGCAGCTGCCGCGCTTGGCCTATTCGGCGTGCGCATCGATACCGTCGATGCCTGCCTCGACGTGCCGGCCGAAACCCGCACTGTCGAGTATGTCGAGAACGCCGGGGCCTTGCTCTGGGAGCAAGCCGCTTACTCTCCCGAGCTTCCTGAGACCTGCCTCACCGGCGATGAGCCGCCGCTGCCGGAAGCCGAGCCGGTTTTCCTCATCGAAATCTGATCCGGGCGGTATATCCCCGCCTCGATTCGCCGTATCCTGATTGAAAGACCGGGTGCGCACGTACGCGCCGGGGGGTGAATTTCAGGATGGTGTGGACCGACGCATGGCGGACAAAGCGGCCGAACGCGAAACAACCGACTCGCTGAAGAAATTCGACGAGGCGACTCCGGGCCGCGCGCCGGTGCGTCACTCGCCCCAGGCTTCGGCTCTGGACGACACGCCCGCCGTACGCCTGCCGCAACGCGGCTGGATGGCCTGGCTGGGCATTGTCGGCGCGCTGGTCTGGTTCGGCGGCGCAGCGGCCTACATCATCGGCTATGCGGGCATCGACTTTACAGGTGATTTCTTTGCCACCTATTCGCCGGCTCAGCTGGTCGGCCTGTCTGTCTTCGCCGTTGCGCCCGCCCTCTTCATCCTGATCACCGGCTTTCTTGCCAGCGAACTGGCGCGCATGGCGGACCGCACGCGCGGTGTCGACATGGCCGTGCGGCGTCTCGCGGCACCGGTCGAAACCGCCCACCGCGATGTCAGCCATCTGGCCGGCGCCATCACGGCCGAGGTCGAGCGGATAAACAGCGCGCTTGAAAGTGCACTGGCCCGCCTGGCGGCGATGGAGGAAGTCATCTCCCATCACGCCGATGCGCTGGAACAGTCCGCCGGCAGCGCACGCGAGCGCGCCGAAGCTCTGCTGGAAGGCTTGCGCGGCGAACGCACCCGGCTGTCGGAAGTCTCGGATTCGCTCGACGACAAGGCCGCGCTGATCGCTGCGGCGATCGCGGACCAGTCAAAGATGGTCGCCGCCGCGGCCGAACTGGCCGAGCACCAGGCGAACGCCAGCGAGCGGAAGCTTCGCGAGGGCGCGGACCGGCTCGCCGGGGCGGGCACCGCCGTCGCCGAACAGGCCGAGCGCGCGGCCAACTCGATGTCGACGCAGGGCGACCGGCTCACCGAATTGCGCGACTCGCTGCGTGAACGCACCGAAACGCTCGATGCCGCCTATGTGAAGCACCAGAGCCGCCTGAAGGAGGCGAGCGAGGCGCTGCGCAAGGAACAGGAAAAGATCGCCGCCGCGCTCGACTTCCACCGCGCCGAGCTCGACGTCATGGCCAGGACCGCCCGCGAGGGTGCCGATGCCCTGAACTCCGCCGCGCACAAGGGCGCGGACAGTTTCAAGAAGACGGTCGACGAAGCGCTGGCCAATGCGCGCGAACTGGCGTCGGCGGTCCGGCGGGAAACCGACTCCGCGAGCAGGTCGCATCGGGAAGCCCTCGAAACGCTGCAGGCCGCAGCCGACAAGGCGCGAAGCGCATCGGAAGACGCGACTGCCGCGTTCGAAGCGCAGAGCCGCCTGATCGCGGAGCGCGTGGAACAGGTCAACGAAACCGCGTTCAATGCGGCCAGAAAGTCCGACGAGACCTTCCAGGCGCGCATCGCGGAAGCCGAAAAGCTGACCGCGCGCGCAGCGCTGGCCGCCGACGAAGCGGCCGACGCTGTCCGCCGCCGCATGGAAACCGTGCTCGACGCTGCGAAGAAGGAAAGCACCGCGATCGAACGCGAAATCGAGGCGCTCGGCGACCGCCTGTCCAGCCTGCCAGAAACTGCGCGTGTCCGCGCGCGTGAAACCGTTGATGTGCTGCGCCAGGGGCTGGAAGGCCTCAATGCCGCGGCCTTGACTGCTGCCGAGGAGGCACAGGAAATCGACGCCGCCTTCCAGGCCCGGATCCGCCAGAATTACGAACTTCTCAGCGACTTCATGCTGAAAATGGGCTCGGTCGCCGGCGGACGGCGTGCGCTCGATCTGCCGTCGAACGAGGTCCCCGACCCGCTCAGCCGGCGCAAGCGGGAACCGAAGGACGCTCCGTCTGCCGACGACAGCGCGGTTTCCGAAGCGGACACTGGCGACGAAACGGCCCAGCGCCGCGACCATGTGGGCTTCCCGGAGCGCGGCCGGGCGGCGAGCGATCCAGGTTGGCGCTGGAAGGACCTGCTGGCAACGATGGCACCCGAAGAGGACGAAACGGACGCGCCGGCTCCGCGCAAACCGGGACGCCGCGGCGAGGACTAGTCCTCGTCCTCGACCGGCGGATGTTCGCGAACCTGGCGTGTTGCCCAGGACGAGATGTCACCCGCCGTTTCCTGCGCCGCCGCATCGAAGGCCGCCACGATGTCGCCGACGGTATTCGTGCGGGCCAGCGCCTGCGCGCCAACGGCCTGGACGCCAAGCAGGCTTCGGTCCGATAGCCGGACCATCCGGACCCGCATTTGGATGATGACGGTGGGGGGCAAATCCGGCCCGTCGCGATAAACCGCTTCGAACGAGCGCACTTCCGTGTGCAGCTCGTATTCGGCATTGACCCCGTCTTCGGGTCGCGAAGCGATCAGGTCCGGCTCGTAGGCGTCGATCGCGCTGATCACGAGATCCTGTACCAGGCGCGGCGTGGTCGAAATCCACTTCGCCCCGTTGATGAAGGCCAGCTCTCCGTGCTGCAGCGAGATGGCGATCTCGTCGCTGGCGATGCCGCGCGGCGCGAGCGGAAGGTCCACGCGGACGACCTGGCGGTTCATCGCGCTTCCACCCGAGGGTTCGGGGGTCGACAGCCGGTAGATGCTGGCCGGTGTGGTTTCCGGCAGCAGGCTGACACAGCCCGCCAGGAATAGCGCCGCCCCGGCGGCCGCCAGACGTTTCACGAAAGTCATCGGGGCACCTCCACAGTGCGGCGCGGTTCACCGGCGACGAAGCCGCCGGGATCGTCTTCAAGTTCGATGGCGATACGGTCGAGCGTGGCGATCAGCCGGCGCAGATCGCCAGCCGCCAACGTCAGTTCGTCGATGCCGTCATCGGCGAATTCCTCAAGCGAGGGCCGCAATTCCTCAAGGATGTCATTCAGCTGCTGCGCAGCGAGTTGCATGTCGGCGAAAGCCTGGTTGGTCTGGTTCGTCGCCGTTGTCAGATCGCCCTGAACATAGGCGCCGGTTTCCTCGGCGAATTGCTGCATCGCTAGGGCTGCGGCCGATACGTCCCGGCCGGTCTGTTCCAGCGTGGCGACCGCACCGCGCAGGTCGCCGAGCGTCTCGTCATCATTCGCCAGGGTTTCCGAAAGTCGCTCGATGTTCTCGAGCGTGTTGCGCAGCGAGTCGAGATTGTCCTCGCTCAGGAGGTCGGCAACGCGAATGAGTGCGGTCTGCGCCGAGGAGAGCACGTCCTCGGACGACTGGAACAGCGTGTCGAGCTGGGTCTGGACCGCGAAGATGCGCGGCGGTGTCTGGCGCGGCGGGCTGTAGAGACGCGCGGCATCGGGCGAGCCGCCCGAAAGCTGAATATAGGCCAGGCCCGTCAAACCCTGGGGTTCAAGCTGGGCGGTGGAATCCACCCGCACGGGCGTTTCGGCAAGCACCTGGATGCGTGCGATCACGCGGTTCGGATTCTGCGGATCGAGACCGAGGCGGGTGACCTCGCCGACCTGGATGCCGTTGAACCGCACTTCGCTGGCCTCGCGCAGGCCACGGACCGGCCAGTCGAACACCACGTCGTACTGCGAATATTCCCGCCCGCCCGAATAGTTCGAGAGCCAGAGGATGAAGAACCCGCCGGCCGCGACGAGGAACATCGCGAAAAAGCCGACCAGGACGTGATGGGCCTTGGTTTCCATGGCTTATCCTTCCCGGGCCATCGTGGCCGCTCGCCCCCGCGGACCGCGAAAATATTCGCGGATCCACGGATGTTCATTCTGCAAGAGTTCGTCGATCGGGGCCACCGCCACGCACCTTTTCTCGGCAAGCACGGCAACGCGGTCGCAGATCGCGAACAGGGTATCGAGGTCGTGGGTGACGATGAAAACGGTCAGGCCGAGCGCATCGCGCAGTTCGCGGATGAGCGAGTCGAATGCCGCCGCGCCGATCGGGTCGAGACCCGCTGTCGGCTCGTCGAGGAAGAGCACGTCCGGATCGAGCGCCAAAGCGCGCGCCAGTCCGGCGCGCTTCTTCATCCCGCCGGACAGTTCGGCCGGAAACTTCGCAGGCGCTTCGGGGCCGAGGCCGGTCAGCGCAATCTTCATGTCGGCCAGTTCCGCCATCAGCGCGCGCGGCAGATCGGTGTGCTCGCGCATCGGCGCCATGACGTTTTCGCGCACGGTCAGGGCCGAGAACAGCGCACCGCCCTGGAACAGGACGCCCCAGTGGCTCTCAAGGCGCGCGCGTTCGCGGTCGGCCATCTTCCCGAGCGCGCGGCCATTGTAGAAAATCTCACCGGCATCGGGTCGTTTGAGGCCGATCATCGTGTTCATCAGGACCGACTTGCCGGTGCCCGAGCCGCCGACAAGTCCCATGATCTCGCCGCGACGAACTTCGAGATTCAACCCGTCATGCACGACATGCGTGCCGAAGGCGGTCTTCAGGCCCCGGACCTCGATGAGCGGGGTCGATGCCGCGCTCATATGCCGAGCTCCAGATACATCATGGCGAAGAGCGCATCGACGATGATGACCATGAAGATGGACTGGACCACGGACGCGGTGACGTGCCGGCCGAGGGATTCCACATCGCCGCCGACATCGAGGCCCTGCTTGCAGCCGATGATGGCGATGATCGCTCCGAACACCGGTGCCTTGGACATGCCGACCCAGAAATTCTGGATCGGGACGGCGTCATGGATCCGGGTGACGAAGAATTGCGGCGAGATGTCGAGCGCGCTCCAGCAGACGAGGAGGCCGCCGACGATGCCGGCGATCATCGCCGCGAAGGTCAGAAGCGGCGCCATGATCACGCAGGCGACAATCCGCGGGATCACCAGAGCCTCGTAGGGGTCGATACCCAGCACCCGCATGGCATCGATTTCCTGCTGCATCTTCATCGACCCGATGGCGGCGGTGAAGGCAGAGTCCGAACGGCCGGCCAGCATGATGGCGGTGATCAGCACGCCGAATTCGCGCAGCACCGCGATGCCGACGAGCTCGACGGTGAAAACCGACGCGCCGAAGGTCTCGAGCAGGTTCGCGCCCATATAGGCGACGACCGCTCCGATGAAGAAGGACAGGACCGCGATGATCGGCAGGGCATTCACCCCGGCCACCTCCATCACCGCGAAGATCGGCGTCATCCGGAACCGCCAGGGCCGCGCGCTGGTCGAAGCGAAGGAGATGATGGCATGACCGAAGAAGGCGAAGGTCGCGATCATTTCCTTCCAGGCCGATTCCAGTCCCGCCCCGATCCGTGCCGCGGCCTGGATGAAGCCATAGCGCCGGTCCTCGACTTCCGGCTCGCAGGTGATCGCCTTGTCCAGGACGAGCCTGATCAGCCGGCGCGCGGTCGCGTGATCGCCTCGGAAATGCTGTTCGGTCGTGGCATCCCGCGCCCGGTGGATCGGGCGCGCAAGCAGGTAGGCACCCGCCGTATCGATGCGTTCGATGCCGGACAGGTCGATCGTGACCCGGCCCGGATCGATGTCATGGTCGATGCGCGCAATCTCGGATGCGAAACGGGCGATCGTATCGACGATCCAGTCGCCGGTCGGCACGAGTACGACGCGGCCGCCCTCCTCCTCGATCGTCAGACCTGCCGCGGCATCACTCATTCAGCGTCCCCTCCACCGACAGTCTTAGTTGATTCAACCGCCGTTTGGGAATTCAGGTTCCGCCACAGCAAGGCGGCAAAAAGGCCGCCAAGCGCAGCCGGGACCGCCATGGCGGCATATCCCCCGGCACCGTAGCGTTCATACAACAGTCCGGAGACCACGGTCGCACCGGCCAGAATCACCCCGCCCGACAGGGCGGAATTGATCGCCTGGGCGCTGGCGGCATAGCGATCCGGTACGCGTTCGGCGCAATAGCGAATGAAACCGATATAGGTGGCGGTGAAGGTGAAGGCGTGTGTGGTCTGGAACAGGAAGAGCACCCAGACCGGCGGCGACATCGCAAAAACCAGCCAGCGGATCACCGATACGGCGGCACCGGCCGCGATCAGCGCTGCGGGTGACCAGTTGCGGAAGACTCGGCCGTTCACGAACAGGAAGACGATTTCGGCGATGACGGCCCATCCCCAAAGCAGGCCGACAACGCTGGTCGGGATGCCTTCGGCGCGCCAGGCGAGAGTCGAGAAGCTGTATTGAAAGCCGTGCGCCCCCTGCACCAGGGCAACCGCCAGAGTGGCGAAGACGAAGCCGGGCGTGAGCAATTCCCCGACATTCCATTTCAGGCCGGATGACGGCTGGTGCGACCGCATCGTCACCGCCGGCAGGACCTGAAGCGAGAGAATCGCCATTGTCGACCCGGCGACGATCCAGATCAGCGCGGCCTCGCCGCCAAAGCGGGCGACCAGCGCACCGGCTCCGATATTCGCCACGACGAATGCGCCCGACCCGAAAGCCCGCGCAGGGCCGAATCCGAACCCGCTGCGCATGGCGGCGCGGATGGTGACAGCATCAAGTAACGGTATCTGCGCTCCGTTGAGCGCCGAACCGAGCGCGGCGATCACTATGGTCAGCACGGCAGGCCATCCGGGAAACAGCAGGACGAAGGCGGCCAGTGCGGCGAAGGCGAAAATCGTCAGAAGCCGCTTCTTGTGGTCCGACCGGTCGAGAATGCCCGCCCCGAGCGGGGACAGGATGCTGCGCCCGATCATGCCGCCGGCAATCGCCACGCCAATCGCTTCGGGCGACAGGCCGCGTTCCTCGAGCAGGACGGGCAGGTAGGGCAGGACCGCGCCGAAAGCGAGATAGAAGACGCTGTAGTGCAGCGCGTAGCGGGAAAAGGCTGCGGCGGGCGCGGGCGAGGACATGCAGCCGCATAGCCTGACTTGGCGCCCCCGGAAAGGCGGGGCGTGAGATACAAGTCATGCGCGCTTGGCCCGGAAGGCGGTGCAGGCTAGCTTCGCGCGCCTTTCTGGATTTTCGCAGTGCAGCAGACGGCCGGAGCTCGATGAAAGATATTGCTGGCGATGCCCTGGAGCTCGCGCCGGATCCGGCAGTGCAGCGTCCGTTGCGCGTCCTCGTTTCCGGATATCGCTCGCACCCCCATGTCGGCGGCCAGGGGGTCTATCTGAGCGCCCTGGCGAGGGCGCTGCACCGCGCCGGACATTCGGTCACGGTGGTTTCCGGCCCCCCCTATCCGGAGCTTGAAGACGGGATCGCCCGCGTCGAACTTCCGGCGCTAGACCTCTTCTCGGCGAAGAATGCGCTGCTGGCGTTCAAGCCGTCCTTTCTGGGCAATTGGCCCGATTTCGCCGAATGGGCGTGTCATAATACGGCGGCCTTCGGCGAGCCCTATGCCTTTGCCTGCCGGCTGGAGGCCTGGCTCAGGGGCCGCGAAGACCAGTTCGACGTGATCCATGACAACCAGACTCTGGCGACACCTTTCCTGCGGATCGCGCAGCGTGTTCCGGTGGTGGCGACGATCCACCACCCGATCGCCATCGACCGCGAATTTGCGGTGCAATCGGCGCCGAAGCGGATCGATCGCTGGCTCACGAAGCGATGGTATGATTTCGTCGAGATGCAAGGCAGGACCGCGCGCCGCCTGCCGGCTCTGCTGGCCGTTTCGCAGGCAGCGCGCGACAGCCATGTCGCGCATTACGGCGTCGACCCGATGCGTACCGACGTCGCGTTCAACGGCATCGATCACACGGTCTTCCATCCCGATCCGGCCATCGAGCGCGTTCCCGGACTGATCGCCGCGACAGCAAGCGCCGACGTGCCGATCAAGGGGCTGGACGTGCTGGCCACCGCCTTTGCGGCGCTGGCGCGCGACAATTCCGGCCTGAAACTCGAACTGATCGGCCAGCTGCGAGACGGCCGGGCGAAGCAGATTCTGACCGAGGCCGGGCTGATGAGCCGGGTGTCCTGCCGTCACGGCGTGGCGCGAGAAGAGATCGCCGCGCTCTACCGGCGCGCAAACCTCGTCGTCTGCCCGGCCCGCTTCGAAGGCTTCGGCTTCCCCGCTGCCGAGGCGATGGCGTGCGGCGCACCCGTCGTGGCGAGCGATGGCGGCGCGCTGCCCGAAGTGGTCGGCGAGGCCGGCGCGATCGTACCCGCCGGCGATGCCGGAGCGCTGACAGCCGCAATCGCGGCGGTCCTGGACAATCCGGTCCGCGCGCGACGGATGAGCGAACTGGGCGCGGCGCGGGCGCGGCGCGAATTCGACTGGGACCGGCATGCCGCCGCCGCAGAGGCACTGTACCAACGGGTGCTGGCGCCATGCTGACCATGCGCCCCGCACTGCTTGATCTCCGTCCCGGCGACCGGGTGCTCGATCTCGGCTGCGGACGCGGCCGGCATACCTACGCCTTCTACTGGTCGGACACGCCGCTGAAGGTAACGGGACTCGACCTCTCCGAGGCGGAAGTGAAGGCGACCGCCCATGGCTTCTTCGACCTGCCACCGCCTTCGCCCTCGCCGCTGCGCAGTGCGACGCTGACGGCCGGCGATGCGGCGAAGCTGCCCTTCAGGGACGGCGCGTTCGATGCGGTGGTGTGCAGTGAAGTGCTGGAGCATGTCTCCGATCCGGACGCCGTGCTGGACGAGATTGTCCGCATCACGCGCCCGGGCGGGCGGGTGGCACTGTCGGTGCCGCGCTATTGGCCCGAGAAGATCTGCTGGACCCTGTCGGCCGATTACCACAATACGCCGGGCGGGCATGTCCGCATCTTCCGGGAGGAGGCGCTGCGCGGATCAGCCCGGAGAGCGGGTCTTCGCTTCTTTGCGCGGCACTGGGCCCATGCGCTGCACAGCCCGTACTGGTGGTTGCAGTGCGCTCTCTGGCACCGGAAGGATCGCAGCCGGGCCGTGGCCGCCTACCGCCGTTTCCTGGAATGGGATCTGATGAAGCGCCCATGGCTGACGCGCGGCCTGGAGACGGCGCTCAACCCGGTTCTGGGCAAGAGCCTCGTCGTCTATTTTCATCGGCCGGCGCAATGAGTGCCCTGACCGACATCGGCGCCGGTGCGGCGCATATCCGCAACTTCCAGAAGCCGGACGGGTCCATTCCCTGGCTCAAGGCCGGCATATGGGATCCGTGGAATCACGGCGAATGCGTCATGGCGCTGGCGGTGGCCGGCGACGAGATTTCGACCCTGCGAGGCCTGGATTATCTCGCCACCCGGCAAGAAGGCGATGGTGGCTGGACGGGCGAACTGGGCGCCGGCGTGCCGCTCGACGCGGACAACAAGCACCTGATACCGGACCAGCCGGCGACGGCGCGCGACACGAATTTCGCCGGCTATGCCGCCGTGACCGTCTTGCGCAGCCTGCTCGCGCTCGACGATGCGCGCCTGATCGAACGCTATGGAGCGATGGTGAAGCGCGCGATGGGTTTCATCCTGTCCTGCCAGACCAGCCAGGGCGACATTGTCTGGCGCGCGCCCGATGCCGGCGAACTGCGCGAGAATGTCGACTCCCTGCGGGCGGGAAATGCCTGTCTCTACAAGAGCCTCGAATGCGCGATCCGGCTGGGGGAACTGGCTGGCTGGAAGACCGGAGACTGGCGCGCGGCGCGCGCGCGACTGGGCGATGCCCTGCATGACAAGGACTGGCGCTTCGATCGCGAGGGCATCGATCGGCGTCGCTATGCCATGGACTGGTACTATCCGGTCCTGGCAGGCGTTTCGTCGTTGCAGGACGGCAAGCGGCGGCTCAAGGCCGGCTGGTCGCGCTTCGTGGTCGACGGGCTGGGATGCCGCTGCGTGGCGGACGAGCCGTGGGTCACGGCGGCGGAAACCGCGGAGCTTGCGCTGGCCTGCGCCGCCGCGGGATGGACGAAGCGGGCGCGCCGCCTGATCGCCGACCTGAAGCCGCTCGCCGCGGATGGCGGGGGCTACTGGATGGGGTGGCAGTTCGCCGAGGAGGTGATCTGGCCGCAGGAACAGCCCGCCTGGACGACGGCCGCAGTCATGCTCGCGGCGGACGCCATCGACAGTCTGACACCAGGATCTGATCTGCTCATCACGCCGCTTCCGGATGATCCGGTCAGACGGCGCGGCGGAGAAATTCCAGCGTTCTGACCCTCTTAACCGGTGTGAACAGGCCGCTGTCGCGAGCCTGGCACCAGATCTCGTAAGGCGGGCGTCCACCATCGGCGGGGTCGGGGAAGACATCGTGGATGGCGAGGAGGCCGCCCGGCGCGATGCGGTGCGCCCAGCCGTCGTAATCGGCCTGGGCCGCGGGCATCGAATGTCCGCCGTCGATAAACACCATGCCGGGGGCGCCGCCCCACCATTTCGCAACGCTTGCCGAGGCACCGATCACCGGAATGACGCAGTCCTCCAGACCCGCGCGGTGCAGGGTCCGGCGGAGTTCCGGCAAGGTATCGACGGCATCGGCTTCGGCGTCGAACAGGTCCGGGTCATGATAACCCTCGCCCTTCTGGTGTTCTTCCGAGCCGCGATGATGATCGATGGTGAAGAGGACCGTGCCCGCGTCGCGGGCCGCGGGCCCGAGATAGAGCGCGGACTTGCCGCAATAGCTGCCGATTTCAACGATGGCGCCGAGACGGCCCGCTTCGCGCGCGGCGGCGGCCAAGGCTTCGCCTTCCTCGGGATCGAGGAAGCCCTTCACGGTATTGGGATCGATCATGTTCGGATCAGCTGACAGCGCCCGAACGCACCGCTCGGCGGCGATCGGCAATCGCGTCGGCGCTTTCGCCAAGACGGTCGAACTCCGTACGGAGCTGACTGTAGCGGGCGCGCAGGGCCATGACCTGATCGGTCTCGATCCGGCCTTCCGCTTCCGACATGGCCTGGTCGAAGAAGTCGAGCGCGCGGGATACAGAGGCGATCGCGTCCTCGGTGGCGGTCAGGTCACCGGCCAAGGCGGCGGTGTCGGCCGCGCCGCCCTCGCCGATGGCGCGCGCGTTCACCGCGACGGTTCCGGCCATCCCGGCCGCTGTCGCCAGATCGGTATCAAGCGCGGTGAAGATCGCGCTGCTGTCAGAATTGTCTGACGCAATGCGAGCCAGATAGGTCTCCGACGGCGTCGGCGCATCGGTGTCGGAGCGGCCGTTCAACAACATGTTGGCCAGCTGACCGAAGGATCCGCCGGTGTTCGCGGACCAGCCGGCTTCCTGAAAATGCGTAACCAGTTGGCGGGATGATGTCCGCAGGTCGGACTGGCCTTGCGTCAGCGCGACAGCGTCGGCGGTCGATGCTGTCTGCGGCGTGGACACGCACGCGGTCAGCGCCAAGGCGGCACAGAGTCCGACAACTCGAAAAATACCGTTACCCGTCACGATCAATGCACTTGCCCCACCCTCAGCGAAAACACGATACTCTCTCCCGACTTCTGGCGCTAGCCGCGATTGGTCGCGGTACGGGGGAATGCATGGACCAGGCCAGACGGGGCGTCAGGCGGCCGCTGTATCCGGCTGTGACCCCCTATTCAACCCGGCAACTGCCGGTTGGTGACGGTCACTCGCTCCATGTCGAGGAATGCGGACGGGCCGACGGGCTTCCGATCGTCATTCTGCATGGCGGCCCCGGCGGCGGCGCCTCTCCGGTTCTGCGGCGGTTCGCCGATCCGAAACACTACCGGGCGGTTCTGTTCGACCAACGCGGGTGCGGACGTTCGGTTCCCCATGCAGCGCTTCACGCCAACACCACGCAGGACCTCGTCGATGACATGGAGCGCATCCGTGAAGCGCTCGGCATCGATCGTTGGGTGGTGCTGGGCGGGTCCTGGGGCACGACGCTGGCCCTGGCCTATGCGCGAACCCACCCCGATCGGGTCCTTGGCCTGATCCTGCGCGGCGTCTTCCTGTGCACGCAGGCCGAACTCGACTGGTTCTACCGCGACGGCACGAATGCGCTATTCCCGGAACAGTGGGAGGCGCTGGTGACCCGGCTGCTTCCGTCCGAGCGGGACGACATTGTCAGTGCCTACCACGAACGCCTTCAGGCCGGCACGCGCGATGCCCGCGCCGAGGACGCGCGGGCCTGGGCCCGGTACGAGTCCGCGCTGGTGAGCCTGTTGCCCACTTCGCCGCCCGAACCGCGCGATCCGCTCAGAGACGATGCGATCGCCCGGCTGGAAACGCATTACTTCGTCAACAAGGGTTTCTTCGCCGAAGACGGCGAACTGCTTCGTGACGTGCCGCGCTTCGCCCATATCCCGGGCGTCATCATCCAGGGGCGCTATGACGTGATCACGCCCGCGCGGACCGGCTGGTCACTGGCGCGGGCGTGGGGATCGAAAGCCAAGTTCGAGGTGATCGGCGACGCCGGCCATTCGACCGGCGAACCGGGTGTCGCCGACGCGATCATTCGCGCCGCCGACACCTTTGCCCGCCAGTTTTCCTAGCCGCCGAAGATCATCTCGCTGAGACCCCAGCCAAAGCGGTCCGACAGGCCCAGGGCGAGGATGACCACCAGCGCCACCGGTGCAAGGAAGCGCGTCGAGAAGCGGAAGAAGCCGAACAGCAGGGGCGAGGCGTGGGACAGCTCCGCCTTGGCCAGCTTCCGGTCGACCACCCAGCCCATGAAGACCGCCATCAGCAGACCGGCCAGCGGCAGGGCGATGGAGCCGGACAGGAAGTCCAGCAGGTCGAAGAAGCCCATCGAGAAGGCGACACCCGCGCCGACCAGCCAGATGAAGCCGCCCATCGTCCAGGCAATGGTCGACTTGTGGAAGGAGGAGTTCTCCTCAACCCAGGCCACGACCGCCTGCAGCAGCGAAATCGACGACGTCAGGGCCGCGATCAGCGCGAGGGCGAAAAAGACCGTACCGACGATATTGCCGCCCGGCATGGCCGCGAACGCCGCGGGAAGCGCCTGGAAGAAGAGCGCCGGACCCGCATTCGGTTCGATGTTCGTGAAGGCGAACACAAAGGGGAAGATCGCCAGACCGGCGATCATCGCCACACCGGTATCGGCGGCCGAAATGATCCCGGCGGACTGACCGATATTCGCGTCGCGGTCGAGATAGGAGCCGTAAGTGATCATGATCGCCGAACCGAGACCGATCGAGAAGAAGGCCTGTCCCACCGCCGCGAGGAAGGTCGCGCCGCTGACTTCGGAGAAGTCGACCGCAAACAGATAGTTGACCGCGGCGCCGAAATTCCCGGCATAGGCCGCGTATCCGACCATGCCGACCAGCATGATGAAGAAGAGCGGCATCAGGATCGAGGCTGCTCGCTCGATACCGCTGGTAACCCCCTGGGCCACGACCAGAATGGTCAGAACCATGAAGGCGGTATGCCAGCCGAGCACCTGATAGCTGTCTGCCGTGAAGGTGCCGAAGGCGGCCGCGACGGCTTCGGGAGCCTGGCCGAGCAGTTCGCCGTCCGCCATTTTCAGGATGTAGGCGGTGACCCAGCCGGCCACCACGGAATAGAAGCAGAGGACCAGAATGCCGCCGATCAGGCCGATCACACCGGTTATCGTCCACAGCTTGGAGGATCCGTTGTCGGCGGCCACCTTGGCGACCGAGCCGATCGCCGACTTCTGGCCGTAGCGGCCGACCGCGAGTTCGGCCATCAGGACCGGGAAGCCGATCAGCGCCACGCAGACGAGGTAGATCAGGATGAAGGCGGCGCCGCCATTCTCGCCTGCCGTGTAGGGAAAGCGCCAGAAATTACCGAGGCCGACGGACGAACCGATCGCAGCCATCAAGAATCCGAAACGCGACGACCAGTG
The DNA here is from genome assembly GCF_042643335.1 of Hyphobacterium vulgare. NCBI lineage: Bacteria > Pseudomonadati > Pseudomonadota > Alphaproteobacteria > Maricaulales > Maricaulaceae > Hyphobacterium > Hyphobacterium vulgare. The sequence continues at coordinate 143,046 of NZ_JBHRSV010000028.1, read as the reverse complement.
CGCGTGAGCCGCAGCCATACTCTGTCTCCCCTGACTTTATGGCGCGAGTGACCGCGCCCCTCCGTTGGGGCCGGACCCTTCCCTATCCGCCGATTTTGGTCAAGCGGGGTGACACAAACGTGTCAGTCCGCTGCTATCCGAACAGGCCCGCACCCTTCGGCAGTTCGACATTGCGGTGCACGTGGGCGCCGAGGATCAGACCGAAACCGAAGAGGACGGTGAGCATCACGGTGCCGCCGTAGGAAATCAGCGGCAGGGGCACTCCGACGACCGGCAGCATGCCCATGACCATGCCGGTATTGATGATGACGTAGAGCGCGAACGTCGTTGCGACGCCCATGACCGTCATCTTCAGATAGGTCGACTTGCAGGACGTCGCGATCGCCACCGCGTTGGCGAGAACGATGAGGTAGAGCGCCAGGATGGCAATGCCCCCAACGAAGCCGAACTCCTCGCCGAGCATGGTGAAGATGAAGTCGGTCTGCTTTTCGGGCAGGTAGTTGAGATGCGATTGCGTGCCCTGGAGAAAGCCCTTGCCGGTGAACCCGCCGGAACCCAGTGCGATCTTGGACTGCAGAATCTGGTAGCCCGCGCCCATCGGGTCTTCTTCAGGGTTGAGGAAGGTGAATATCCGTTCGCGCTGATAGTCCTGAAGCCCGTATCTGAGGGCGAGCGGAATGGCGATGGCCGCGGCGACGACCGCGGCACCGATGATCCGCCAGTTGAGACCCGAGAGGAAAATCAACACTGCCCCCGTCGCGACCACCAGCAAGGCGGTCCCGAGGTCGGGCTGGTGAAGGATGAGAACGGCCGGCATTCCGATGAGCGCCAGCGGAACGAGCACGCCGGTCGGTCCCGAGACCTTTTCCCGCGGCAGGTCGTGATAGAAGCGCGCCAACGCCATCACCACCGCGACTTTCATCACTTCGGAGGGCTGGACGCGGATCGGCCCCAGTTCCAGCCAACGCTGCGACCCCTGGATGGTCAGGCCGAAAAACTCCACGCCGAGAAGCAGGGCCAGCGCGCCGAGATAGGCCGGATAGGACATCGCCATCCAGAAGCGCGGCGGGATCAGCGCGACGACCAGCATCATCGCCAGCCCGACCGCGAAACGGGTCGCATGGCGGGTCGCCCAGGGGTCCCAGGCGCCGTCCGCGACCGAATAGAGCATGCCGATACCGGCCGCGCCGAGCAGGCAAAGCAGGAGGACGAGTGCCCAGTTGATCTCGTAGAGCTTGCCCTGGAAAGTGCGCGGAACGGTGTCGCGGAAGACGGCCATCGATCAGCCCTCCCGCGTCGCGCTGGTGCGCGCGGCAAAGGGGCCCGCGCGCGACGGGTCGTTCTCGATCATGTAGCGCAGAATGTCGCGCGCCGGCCGGGCTGCCGCACGCGACCCTCCGCCGCCGTGTTCGACCACGGTCGCCACGGCGTAGCGCGGGCGGTCGGCAGGGGCGTAACAGACGAACATGCCGTGATCGCGCAGACGCCAGGGGAGATCATCCTGCGAACGCACACCGGCAGCGCGCTCCGCCTCGGTGATGCGGAACACCTGTGCCGATCCGGTCTTGCCGGCCATCTCGACGCCGTCGACGCCCAGCCCGCCCAGCGTGTAGTAGGAAGTGCCGCCCGGTTCATGAACCACGGCGCGCAGACCGTCATGGATCAGTTCGAGATGATCCGGTTCAATCCCGATCATGGGCGCGAGCGGCGCCCTTTCGTCGCGGTAGAGCCGCGGTGTGACTGCGCGGCCCGATGCCAGACGCGCCGTCATGACCGCGAGGTGCAGCGGCGAGGCGAGCAGGAAGCCCTGCCCGATGGCGGTGATCAGGGTTTCCCCGAGGCTCCAACCCTGGCCATAGCGGGCGCGCTTCCATTGTTCGTTCGGAACCAGGCCGTCGCGCACGCCGGCGATACCGATGTCCGGAGCCGGACCAAGACCGAAGCGCAGGGCCATGTCATGGATGCGGTCGATCCCGAGCCGTTGTGCCATTTCGTAGAAATAGACGTCGCAGGACGTTTTCACGGCCTCGCGCAGATTGACCCGGCCGTGTCCGCCCCGGCGCCAGCAATGAAATTCCCGGTCCCCGACCCGGATACTGCCGGTGCAGGTCACGGTCTCGGTCGGATTGACCAGATCGGCTTCGAGTGCGGCCAGGCCGGTCACGGCCTTGAAGGTCGATGCCGGCGGATAGGTGCCCTGAAGTGCCTTGTTGAACAGCGGCCGGCGCTCATCGTTCTGCAGCGCCTGGAAGGCGGTATGCGAAATGCCGGTGACGAACAGGTTGGGGTCGAAGCCCGGCGTCGACACCAGGGCCAGCAGATCGCCGGTTTCGACATCCATCGCGACCGCAGCCGCGCTTTCGCCGGTCAGGCGGTCGTAGGCGAAGCTCTGGACACCCGCGTCGAGCGTGAGGCGCAAGTCTTCGCCCGGTGTCTGCGGCACTGACTGATCGGGCAACTCGCGAATGACGCGGCCGAACGCGTTGACTTCGACCTTGAGCGAGCCGGCCTGTCCACGCAGCGTATCCTCACGCGCGGCCTCGACACCCGCCCGGCCGATGCGGAATCCCGGGTGCCGCAGAAGCGGATCGTTCCCGGCATCTTCTTCCGTAGGGGGCTGGACGTAACCGATGACGTGCGAAAAGGCGGGGCCGGACGGGTAATGCCGGATTTCTGCAACATTCGGGATGACGCCTGCGAGATCGGGCGCGCGCAGATTGACCGCCGAGAAAGCGCCCCAGTCGAGATCTTCCAGCGCGGTGACCGGGCGGAAGCCCGGCGCGCGGCGTGCCGAGGTCAGAATGCGATCACGTTCCCGGTCGCTGATCGGGACGAGTTCACCCAGACGGTCCAGCGTGGCCTCGAGATCGCCTGCCTGTTCCGGAACGATCAGGACACGGTAACTGTCGCGGTTCTCCGCGATCGGCTCGCCGAACCGGTCGAGGATGCGACCGCGCGAGGGCGGGACAAGCAGGAAGTTGAACTGATTGTCGTCCGACATCAGGCGGTAGCGTTCCGCCTGAAGGATCTGCAGCGTGTAGAGGCGTGCTGCGAGCGCTCCGAACACGGCAACACCGCCCGCAGACAGGAGCAGTGTGCGCCGCGTGAATTTCAGTTCCTGTTCCTGACGGTCGTGGCGCATGGGATCAGCTGAACGCCCCGCGCGACTGCCGCTTGCGTACGGAGAGGAGCGCGATAAGCGGGAACATCAGGATCGAAGCCGCAGCCTCGATCGCCATGGGCTGGACCGGTGCCGGATGACCGTTCGCCAGGCTCCCTGCCAGCCAGGCAAATATCACGGCAATGGCGGCCGTCGCGACAAAGCGGAACCACAGCGGGCCCATCTCGCGCGTCGTCGCATCCTCCTTGCGCACCCGCATGATCGTGAGGGCGAGCAGATAGGACAACGCCCAGATTCCCATCGCCCCTCCGGTCAACAGGTCCTGCAGCAGGCCAACGACGAAGATCACGATGGGGGGAATGAAATAGGGCCGGATCGTTGACCAGATGAAGAGTGTGATCAGCGGCAGAAGCGGCATCAGATCGGTCGAGCGCGTCAGGCGCGCCGGAGTCGCATAGACCAGCAAGGCAAGCAGCAAGGTGATCGCGCACCAGATCGCAAGCCCGTACGGCGGACGGCGTTCGATCGGGGCCCTCATTCGCCGTCCTCCGTGATCGCGATCGTCCCGGCCGGTTCCTCGCCGGCCTCGGAAGCGGAATTCGGTGCCGCTGCGTTTTCAGGCAAGGCCATGACGCCGGTCACGGCCGGCTCTTCTTCCGGGGTCGGCAGGCGGTCATAGGGCAGCACCCAGACAAAATCGACCGGCGCATTGTCCGAAAACAGGCGAACGCGCCAGCGTCCGTTCCGGTCGAGCGCCGCAGTACCGACAGGCAGGCCGCGGGGCAGGATTCCGTCATCGCCGGACGTGACGATGCGATCGCCCTCCTGCAGGTCGGCATCGCGGCCGAGATATTCGAGACGCGGGAAATTCGTATTGTCGCCGGTCAGAACTGCGCGGGCGTTCGAGCGGTCGGCCATGACGGGCACACGGCTGTTCAGGTCGGTCAGCAGAAGCACGCGCGACGAGCGCTCTCCCACTTCGACAACGTGACCGACAAGTCCATAGACATTGAGCACGGGATCGCCCTCACTCACGCCGCGCCCGGCTCCGGCACCAACGAGGCGGGATCGCACGAAAGGCCCCGTCGGATCGGCCAGGACCCAGGCCCCGATCCGCTCCTGCTCGCTGGCCGGCGTCAGATTCAGTGCCTCGCGATAGATGTCGCGTTCGTCGCGCAGGCGCAGCGCCAGGTCGCGCCAGTAGCGGGTTTCGGTGAGCTGTTCGCGAAGCTCCGCATTCTCGACCGCAAGTTCGCGCTGGCGCTGCCAGTATGGCCCGATATTGCCCATGCCGCGCAGGGGCCGTGCGGTGAGGTCAAGCAGCGGCGCAGCCATGTCACTCACGGCCGCCCGAAACGAAACCAGGAAGCCCGGTCGCGCATCGGGACGGTCGAAGGCGATCAGCAATGCCGCAATGATGAACAGCGTCAGGGTCAGCGTTCGCGAGAAGCGTACGCCGTCATCCTGCTCCCGCCGTCCCGGCCGTCGTAGCGCCAAGGGGAAGGTCTCCCGCCTCGCGGCGCGTCAACTCACACCGCTTCTGAAAGTATGGGCCGCCAAAGTTTAAGGTTTTCAACCGCCTTGCCGCATCCAAGGACGACGCAATACAGCGGTTCGTCGGCAATCGACACCGGCAGCCCGGTCCGCTCGCGCAGTTCGGAATCGAGGTTGCGCAGCAGCGCTCCGCCGCCCGTCAGGACGATCCCCTTGTCGACGATGTCAGCGGCGAGTTCCGGCGGCGTGGCCTCCAGCGCGTGCTTTACCGCCTCGACGATCTGTTCGACCGGCTCGGACAACGCGTCGGCAATCATCGCCTCGGTCACCGTGATTTCGCGCGGAACGCCGTTCATCAGGTCGCGGCCCTTGATCTCGAGAGTCAGGCCTTCGCCCTTGGTCGGCGGCATGGCGCTGCCGATTTCCTTCTTGATCCGTTCGGCGCTGGTCTCGCCGATGAGAAGGTTCGCCGAGCGGCGGATGTAGTTGATGATGGCTTCGTCCATCTTGTCGCCGCCGACGCGGACCGAACGCGAATAGACGATGCCCGACAGTGACATCACGGCCACCTCGGTGGTGCCGCCGCCGATGTCGACGATCATCGAGCCCGTCGGTTCGTCGATCGGCAGGCCCGCGCCCACCGCCGCGGCCATCGGCTCGTCGATCAGATAGACGCGGCGGGCGCCGGCTTCCTGCGCCGATTCATGGATCGCTCGGCGCTCGACCGCCGTGGCACCCGACGGCACGCAGATGACGACCTGAGGCGACACGAAGGACTGGCGGTTATGCACCTTGCGGATGAAGTGCTTGATCATCTCCGACGCGACATCGAAATCGGCGATCACGCCGTCGCGCATGGGACGGATTGCCTCGACATTGCCCGGCGTCTTGCCCAGCATCATCTTCGCTTCCGCGCCCACGGCCTGAACGTGCTTGCGTCCCTTGTCGATCTTGAACGCGACCACGGAAGGCTCATTGAGCACGATCCCGCGGCCCTTCACGAAGACCAGGGTGTTGGCCGTTCCGAGGTCGATGGCAATGTCAGCTGAAAGGAGACCGAAAAGGCTGGAGAACATGGGATTCGCGCACAATCCTGGCGCCTAGGGGGAGAGCGCCGCTGCGTTAGACAGAGATGTCCTTGTGCGATGGAGCGCCCGCGATTGCAAGCGCGGCTTTGCAGCCACGCGTCAAGTGTTTTCATCCTCAGCGGGTGGAGCGGGCAGACGCCGGCGAGCCGCGAGCATCATTCCGACCCAGACCGCGACCAGAGCGGCCACTACCGCGATCAGCAATAGACCCTGCCCTGTGACGATCGCGATGACGCTCTGTCCGGTCAGTCCGACAACCAGAATCTTCGGCGCAATGCCGATCGAAGTGCCCACGAGAAAGGCCCAGTACGGAACTTTCGAGACACCGAAAGCCATGTTGACGACAATGAAGGGGCCCGACGGGACGATCCGGACCAGCGCGCTGGCCCACAGACCGTTGCGGCCGACGAAATCGGATGCCCGGTTCATCCAGTCCCCGCCGAACCGGTTGAGCAGGTCGGCCCCGAAAAACCGGCCGAGCCAGAAATTGACACTCGCCGATACCAGTGTCGCGACCCAGGCATAGGCAAAACCGTAGATCGGACCGAAAGCCAGCACGGTCGCCGCCATCAGCACGAATTGCGGCGCGCCGATGAAGGAAAGAAGGACATAGATCAGGATGGTTGCAGGCAGGGCATACCAATGCGTCGCGGCGGCCTCGAACACGGCGCCGAGATCGTCAGGTCCGGCATCAAAGAAGAGCTTGCCTAACACGAAAACCAGCCCGACCACGACGAGGAGCGCGACCGAAACCATCGCCGCGCGCGCGGCGCGGGCATCCATATGGGTGATGAATTGCAGAATGCGGTTCATGCCTGACCTTGCGCGCTCCCGGACTCAGAATCGCAACGCAATCCTCATGCCCCGCCGTCTTCCTCGCCAGCAGCGATGCGGGCGAGCTTGGCGCGCTGCCGCGCCAGAACGGCAAGTTGCTGGTCGAGAACTTCAAGAATCTCGCGGGCTTCCTGCTTGTCGATCTTGCCGGGAGAGCGTTCGGTTTCGCTCAGCGAGTCCATCAGGGCCGCAATATTGCGAGCGTGCTTGCGGCTGGCGTCTCCGGCCAGTGTCAACCAGTTGTCGTCTTCCGCGGCTTCGAGCGGCATGAAGATTCCACCGGCCAGGAAGGCCAGGTCCTTGGCCGCGGCGGTCGCACCGGAGGCCTCGGTCAGTTTCGCCACCCGGGCGTAGGAAATCTCGTTCGTCGAATCGGGGTCGGCGAGCGCGTAGACGCGGGTGCGTGACAGATCGAGCAACTCCATCACGGCGGGCACGCCGCCGGCTTCCTCGAACAAATGCGCCACGACCGCTTTGGCTTCGCCATAGGGGCGAACCTTGACCGGTTTGAATCCCATACCGTTGCTATCCCTTGTTCACTGCAACGCCCCTTCCCGCGCCGAGGCATAGCGCAATCGTACCAATGTGGCACGGGCTTTATCTCAATCCCGGCCGCCCTTGAGACGCGCGCGCAACTCCCGGCCGGCCTGCTCGACCGGTTCGGCACGGTCGCCCGCGCGCCAGGCTTTCATGCGGGGGGCACCGGCGCGGTGTTCGCCATTCCAGTTTTCGGCGAACCGCCCCGACCGGATATTGTCCATGAGCCGGTCGAAGTCAGGGCCGAGCGCTTCGGCGAGCTCGGTCTCGCACAGGCGCGCACCGAATTCGGCCGTGTCGGAAATGGCGGCATACATGCCCTCAATCCCGCGATCGTGGATCAGATCGGCGAGATATTTCATCTCGTGAACGCAATCGATATAGGCCATTCGCGGGCTGACTCCGGCCGCGGTCAGCCGCTGGAACGACGCCTTGGCCAGTGCGACGAGACCGCCCACCAGGACCGCCTGTTCGCCAAACAGGTCGGACACCGCCTCTTCCTCGAACGTGGTTTCGAAAATCCCCACCCGGCCGCAGCCGATGCCTTCGAGATAGGCGAGAGCAAGGTCCCTGGCCGTGCCGCTGGCATCGCGTTGGACGGCCCAGTATCCGATCAGCCCGCGACCCTTTTCGTACTCGGTGCGCACCGCCCCGCCCGGCCCCTTGGCTGCGGCGAGGATGATGTCAGCGTCGGGTGCGGGATCGAGCAGGCCATACTGGATCGAGTATCCGTGGCAGAAAAGCAGGGCCTGCCCCGCGGGCCGGTTGGGCGCGATGTCGTTTTCCCAGATCTCGGCATGCGCCTCGTCGGCGGCGAGGATCGAGACCGCATCCGCCCAGGCCGCCACCTCCGCGACCGTGCCCACGGTGAACCCTTCCGCTTCAGCCTTGGCGCGGGAGGGCGAGCCCTGCCGCAGGCCGACGCGGATATCGGTGATCCCCGAGTCGCGAAGATTGAGCGCGTGCGAGCGGCCATGATTGCCGTAACCGACAATGGCGAGCTTGCGCGATCTGAGGGCGGCCAGCGGATCGTGTGAGGTCATTCGGTCTCGGGAGGCTGGGGGGCGGGGTCGGAATTTCCGGTGTCGAGCACAAACCGCCAGCCCTCATCGGTCAACCGCCAGGCCGAGACATAGTCACCGGTCCCCGCAGGGGCGGCGTCCATATTGCCGTCGGGATAGAATTCCCAGCTGCCATAGGTCACGGCGAACGTGCCGTCCTCGGAGCCATACCCCCCGCGCGGCCACCAGTGCAGCACCATGTCGCCGCCGTCCGGATTGGCTCCGAAAATGGCGTCAGGTCCGACGATGTCGTCCGATCCGGGCCGCAGGACACGGCCGTCCTCGGCCGCATAGCGACTGAAAGCTGCCGCAAGGCCATGCTCGCGCGCATGCGCGGCGAATTCGCGGTCAGCCTCCATGGCGCCATCAATCGCGGATTGCGCGTCCTGTGCGAACGCCGAAACGGCTGCAGCGCCAGCCAGGACGAAGGCGGAAGTCATGGTGCGGATCATCAGGTTTCTCCCTCAAGAAGCGCATCGAACTCCGCTCGCGCCGTGACCGGGTCGAGCGAGCCGATGCGAGGCCAGTCCGCGCAGCGATTGCGAAACCAGGTGTATTGGCGCTTGGCGTAGCGGCGGCTCTCCCGCTTGGCGTACTCCTCCGCTTCGGCCCGCGTCATCTCACCTTTTCGTAAGGCGATCAGCTGGGGCACGCCGAGCGCCTTCATCGCCGGGAGTTCGGGATCGAGCTCACGGCGATCGAGGGCCGCGACCTCGTCAAGGGCTCCGGCGGCGAGCATTCGGTCGAACCGTGCGTCGATGCGGGCATAAAGCGCCTCGCGATCCGGCTCGATCACCACGCCGCGCCACTCTCCCGGCTGCAGCAGCGGCACGGTGTCGCCATGGAAGGATGACAACGGCCGGCCCGTCGCAAGGCCGACTTCGACGATGCGGCGCAGGCGCTGGACGTCATCGCCGAGCACGCGCGCCGCCCCTTCGGTGTCGTGGCGCTCAGCCTCGATGCGCAGCGCATCAGCCCCGCGGTCGGCAATCCGGGCTGCGGCCTGCGACGCTTGCGCGGGAATGTCCGGGACTTCCGCCAGACCGTCCGTCAGGGCATTGAAATATAGACCGGTTCCGCCGACGACGACGGGCCGTTTTCCGCGCGAACGGATTTCGGCGATCGCCGACATGGCGGCACGCGCCCACCAGCCGACCGAAGCGCGCTCCGAGGCGTCCAGCACGCCGAACAGGTGATGGGGAATGTCCGCCTGCTCGTCGAGCGAAGGCGCCGCCGACAGCACCGGGATGTCGGCGTATATCTGCATCGAATCGGCATTAACCACCTCGCCTCCGAGGCGGCGGGCCGCATGGATGGCCAGCGCGGTCTTGCCCGAAGCGGTCGGGCCGGCGATCAGCCAGACCGGCGGCACACTCACGGGCGGACGGATTGCAGGACGAACTGGCCGTTGCGGTTGAGCACGAGCAGGATTTCGCCCGAACCGGAAGCGGCCTCGACGACGCTACGCACCTCGGTGATCGAGGCGACCGGGCTCCACGCCACTTCCTCGATAACGTCGCCGGGGCGGACCTTGCCGGCGGCATCGCTTTCCGGGTCGACGGCAGTGACGAGCACGCCGCTGGCATCGGGATGGACGCGGTAGCGGCGGCGCGATGCCTCGTCGAGCGGCGCGAGCGTCAAGCCAAGGATCGATTCCGAAGTCTGCTGCGGAGCGGGAGCCGTCTGGCGCGTCGGCGCGGCGGGGGCGCCTTCCTCGACGAGGCGTTCGACGGTTGCCCGGATCGTCATGTTCTCGCCGCGGCGGCGCAGGGCGATGACGACTTCGCGGCCGACATCGGTTTCCGCGACCATGCGCGGCAGCGAGCGGCTGTCCGGCACGTCGCGGCCGTCGAAGCGCAGGATCAGATCACCGGTCTCGATTCCGGCCTCCGCGGCGGGGCCGCCATCCTCGACGCGCGAAATGATCGCGCCGCGCGGGGCGGTCAGTCCGAGTGCGGGGGCCATGCCGGACGTGACGGGCTGGACCGACACGCCCAGCCAGCCGCGGCGGGTTTCTCCGTATTCGAGCAATTGGTCGACGATGTGCCGGGCGAGGTTGGACGGGATGGAAAAGCTGATGCCGACACTGGCACCGGTCGGGGAATAGATTGCCGTGTTCACCGCAACGACATCGCCGTCGAGATTGAACAGCGGACCACCGGAATTGCCGCGGTTGATCGCCACATCGGTCTGGATGTAGTCGTCGTAGCGACCGCCGATCTCGCGGCCGCGCGCCGAGATAACGCCGGCGGTCAGCGATCCGCCGAGTCCGAAGGGATTGCCGATCGCGATGACCCAGTCGCCGACGCGGGCATTGTCCGAATTGCCGAATTCGACATGGGGAAAGGGTTCGCTCGACTGAATGCGCAGGACGGCGAGGTCGGTGGCCGGATCGCGGCCGACGAAATCCGCCGGGAAGGTACGCCCGTCCGACAGTGTGACCTCGACCTCGTCGGCTTCGTCGATGACGTGATTGTTCGTCACCACGATGCCTTCCGGATCGATGATGAAGCCGGACCCCAGCGAGTTCGCGATGCGCGGGGCATCGCCGAACAATTCATTGAATCGTTCGAGCGGCGATCCTTCGGGGAAGTCCGGCATGCCGGAATCCTCTGACCCGATGCGCTGCGCCGCCGAGATGTTCACGACCGCCGGGGACAATTCCTCGGCCAGATCGGCAAAGCCCTCCGTCGGGAACCGCTGCGCCGATGCCGGCGCGGCAACGATCAGGACGGCAAACAGGGCGGACAGAAGACGCATACGCGGACACTCCGATGGGCGTTAACGCTTTTGAACACGTCTATAGGCCGTTTCGCGGCCAGGACCCAAGGCGAAGAATGCACGTGTGACGGAATCGTCAGCGAAATGACATCAGCGCAATAGGGCAACCAGAAGCACGCCGAGCCCCAGAGCCGTGACGCCGGCCAGACGAAGCGTCTGGTCCGGCGTCACCTGCATCTGCAACATCATCCGCTTCATGAAGCCTGGTGCCAAGGCATAGGCGAGACCCTCAAGGCAGAGAGCGACGCCGACGCCTATGGCAAGGGTCTGAAGCACGCTAGTCGCGGCCGGACTCGCTGCGGAAGTAGTCGAAGAACGCGCTGTCCGGCGGAACCACGATCGGCGTTCCGTCGCGCAATGCCTGCTCATAGGCCTGCATGGTGCGATAGAAGGCGAAGAACTCCGGGTCGCGATTGTAGGCCGTGGCGTAGATGGCGTTTCGTTGAGCATCGCCTTCACCGCGAAGGCGTTCGGCGTCGGCGCGGGCCTCGGCCTGGATGATGGCCGCCTGACGGTCCGCATTGGCGCGGATTTCAACGGCGACCTGTTCACCCTCGGCCCGGATCCGGGCGGCTTCCTGTTCGCGTTCGGACCGCATGCGCTGGAAGACCCGCTCTGCGATCTGCTGCGGGAGATCGGCACGCAGGATGCGCACATCGATCACCTCGATACCGAGATCCTGGGTTTCAACCTGGATTTCCACCGCCCGCTGGACCCGGTCCATGAGCTCCGAACGACGGCCGGAAATCACGTCCGAGGACGGAATGGAGGCGATCACGCCGCGCAGCGAGTCGTCCATGATCGAGCGCAGTCGAGCCCGGGCACCGGCCTCGTTGCGGACGGTCTGGTAGAAGCGCAGGGGGTTGACGATCCGGTAGCGCAGGAAGGCATCGACCACGAGGCGTTCCTGGTCGGCCGCCTGGATTTCCTCGGGATCCATGTTGAATTCGATATTCCGGCGGTCGAAGTGCACGACGTCAGAGATGAAAGGCACCTTGAAGTGAAGGCCTTCCTCACCGCCGGTTGCATTGACCTGGGCCACCGGGTCACCGAGCTGGATGACGAGCGCGCTCTGGCGTTCGTTCACCGTGTAGATCGACATCGAGGCGAGCACGGCCGCGATCACGAGGATGACCAGGCCGACAATTGAAATGGTACGGGTCATTGATTTGCCTCCCCGCGCTGACGGCCCAGTTGGTCGAGCGGCAGATAGGGCACCGCCCCGCCATTTCCGTCGAGAATGATGAGATCGGAGCGGCCGATCACGACTTCCATGGTTTCCAGGAACATGCGGCGCCGGGTCACTTCCGGAGCCTGTGCGTATTCCTCGTAGACCGCGACGAAGCGGTCGGCCTCGCCCTGCGCTTCGGCGATCACCGAGTCGCGATAGGCTTCGGCTTCCTGCACGAGCCGGGCAGCGGTACCGCGAGCGCGCGGCAGGACTTCGTTGGCATGCGCCGTCGCATTGAGACGGGCACGTTCGGCATCCTGCGCCGCCGCGTCGACGTCGCGGAAGGCGTCGATGACGCTTTGCGGAGCCTGCGAACGCTGCAGGTTGACCTGGAGCACCTGGATGCCCGCCCCGTATTCGTCGAGCGCGGTCTGCATCAGTTCCCGGGTCCGCTGAGACACCTCGGCGCGGGCGGTGGTGATGATCGGTTGAAGATCGCTGGTGCCGACGACTTCGCGGATCGCGCTTTCCGCGACCGCGCGAACCGTGCCTTCGGGATCGCGCACATTGAACACGTAATTGCGGATGCCGTCAGGGCTCGAGAGATCGACGCGCCACTGCACCGTGAACGCGATGTCGACGATGTTCTCGTCGCGGGTGAGCATTTCGCTTTCACCGCGATTGTTGGACCCGATTTCGATCGTGTGCGTCTGAGTGACCTGCGGCAGTTCGACCGTCTCGATCGGCCAGGGCAGCTTCACGTGAAGGCCCGGCTCGGTCGTGCGGACATAATTGCCGAAACGCATGACGACACCCGCTTCTTCCGGTTCGACCGTGTAGAAGGCGCGGCCGGGCCAGAAGATCACGGCAAAACCGACAAGACCGGCAATGATCAGCGTGCCAGCAAGACCACCGCCCTTGCCGCCGCTGCCCGATCCGCCGCCGCCAGCCTTGCGGCCACCGCCACCGCCAAACATGCGGGCGATCGAGGCCTGCATACGCTCGACGAGTTCATCGAGGTCGGGCGGTTGCTGGTTGTTGCCGCCGCCACCGCCCTGACCGCCGGGACGGCCCCAGGGATTATTATTGTTGTTGTTGCGGTTGCCGCCGCCACCGGAGCCATTGCCCCAGGGACCGCCGCTGCCGCCACCACCTGAATTGTCATTCCATGGCATACGGGTGAATTCCCTCCCAAGGATCACGAATTATCCTGCCGGTTATGTTGGAAGGATATGTTGGTTCGGGGGCGTAGCGGTTCAAGCGGGACGGGGCAAGGGTCGCGTCCCCCCTAACGCCGTTCCAGCACCCGGATCGTGTAGGCGTGATCGTCGCCCTCACCCGGTTCGCGGCGTTCAGCACTGACCTCGGTCCAGATACGGGGGTCGGGATCCGGGAATCGGGCATCACCGTCCGGTTCGGCTTCAACTTCCGTCAGATAGAGACGGTCGGCGCGCCCCAGGACCGCGGCATAGATCTGGGCGCCGCCGATCACGCAGACCTCGCCCGCGCCGTCCCTCGCGGCCTGTTCGCGCGCCCGGTCCAGGGCTGCATCGAGGCTGACAAAGATTTCCGCACCTTCAGCCTGGAAGTCCGATTGGCGCGTCACGACGATGTTGAGGCGCCCGGGCAGCGGCTTTCGCGGCAGGCTGTCCCAGGTCTTGCGGCCCATGACGACCGGCTTGCCCATCGTTGCCGCCTTGAAGAAGGCCATGTCGGACTTCAGCCGCCAGGGCAGGTCTCCGTCGCGGCCGATGACGCCATTGCGGGCGCGCGCGACGATGAGGGCGATCAGGACGTCAGCCATACGAAGAGCCGTTCGGCGGCGAATACCGCCCAGATCAAGGTGACGGCGATCGGAATGCCGTAGATGAAAACCGCCGGGCCGAATTTGCGCAGGCCCGAATTCGAGCGCGCCTTCACATAGGCGGTGTAGCCGGGCAGCTGGTCACGCACGAGCATCACGGCGGTCTTCATCTCGTCCTGCTGGCGGCGGTTCACGAGAAACCAGAACAGGCTCATCACCGCGCCGATGACGATGGACGCCAGCACGGCGCCGGGATGCAGGCTGTCGATCGCGGTTACGGCGAAGACCAGAAGCATCGCATGGGCGATCAGGAAATATCCGGAGCGCTCGTTGAGGACCCGCTCCTCATGCAGGGCGAGCTCCCAGAGCCGGTCGAGCTCGTGCTGGGAAAGCGGCAGGGGGGCGTCCTCGGCCCCGTCTTCGGCGCTCACACCGCGACCGGCGCGCGGATCGCCGGGTCCGGGTCGTAACCTTCGAGAGAAAAGTCCTCGTATTCGAAAGCGAACAGGTCGGTGCGCGCCGGATTCAGGTGCAGGCGCGGCAGGGCGCGCGGCGTCCGCGACAGCTGTTCGCGGACCTGATCCATGTGATTGGTGTAGATGTGCGCATCTCCGAACGTGTGGACGAAATCGCCCGGTTCCAGCCCCGTCACCTGCGCGACCATGCAGGTCAGAAGCGCATAGGAGGCGATGTTGAACGGCACGCCGAGGAACATATCTGCCGAGCGCTGATAGAGCTGGCAGGAGAGCCGGCCCTTCGAGACGTTGAACTGGTAGAGCGTGTGGCAGGGCGGCAGGGCCATGTTCGGCACGTCCGCCGGGTTCCAGCCCGACACGATCAGGCGGCGCGAGGACGGATTGGTCCGGATCTGATCGAGAATGCCGGAAAGCTGGTCGATCTCGGTGCCGTCCGGCCCCTGCCAGCGGCGCCACTGCTTGCCATAGACCGGGCCGAGATCGCCGCTCGCGTCCGCCCATTCGTCCCAGATCGTCACGCCGCGTTCCTGCAGCCAGCGGACATTGGTCTCGCCGCGCAGGAACCAGAGGAGCTCGATGGCGATCGACTTGAAGTGGACCTTCTTGGTCGTCAGGAGCGGGAAGCCCTCCGACAGGTTGCAGCGCAATTGCCGGCCGAAGACCGAGAGCGTGCCGACACCGGTGCGATCATCCTGGCGTTCGCCATTCTCCAGGATATCGCGCAACAGTTCGAGATAGGCGCGCTCGATCGTGGAGCCACCGTGATCGGGTGCGGGAAGGTCGTGAATGCGTGCCGGTTCGCCCATGGCGCAATCATTCCGTTGATTCGCTCCGAATGCGATTCTCGCCGGCAGGGGTTTCCACAAGATTGTTGGCCCGGTTCGCCTGCACTGACGTGCCCGTGTCGGCTCGCTGGCGTGTCACTGGCGTGCCCGCGGCGTGGCCGGACGCCGCGGTTTTTGGCCTTTGGGCCGGGTCTGACTACAACCCGAGCCCAAGGAGACAATGATGGCTTTCAAGACGGACGCGAAGAAGATCAAGCGCTGGCGCGAAGAGCGGCACTGGTCGCAGGAACACCTCGCCGAACTGGCCGGGGTGGGAATCCGCACCGTGCAGCGCATCGAGACTGGCGAGCCGGCTTCACGGGACACGCTGACGGCGCTCGCTGCGGCGTTCAATGTCGATGCGATGGCGCTGTGCATCGATCCGGAAGAAGAGGCGGCGACCCTGTTCAAGACGAAAAACGAGAAGGTGCGCTCCGGCATGCGGCTCGCCTTCTTCATCCACCTCGTCAGCTATGTCTTCGGCATGATCCTGTTCGCCGCGATCAGCGTCGGCATGGATGCCTTCGTGATGAAGTGGGCGATGATCTGGTGGACGGTCGGCATGGCCGGACATGGCGTCGCCCTGGCGCTGGTCGAACTGGTCACCCGGCACCAGGACAAGTGACACCGGTGCGGGCGCGAGCGGAATTCACGCCGAGTTGATCGGTTTTCGCTTGCGCCCCGCCCGGTTTCGGATAGTTTCCCAAAATCGGAACATTAGGGGAACATCAATGCTTGGATATGTCACGGTCGGCACCAACGACCTGAAGCGCTCTGCGGAATTCTACGACAAGATCTGCGCCGAATTCGGCGTCGGCCGGATGATGGAGTTCGACACCTTCATCGCCTGGGGCAAGCCGGGCGGCGGGTGCGGGATTGCCGCGACCAAGCCGTTCGACGGCAATGAGGCCACGGTCGGCAATGGCGTGATGGCCGCGTTTCAGGCCGACTCCAGGGAACAGGTCGACAAGGTCTACAATCTCGCCATCAGCCTCGGCGCGACGGATGAAGGCGCGGCCGGTCCGCGCGGCGACAGCGGCTTCTATGCCGGCTATTTCCGCGATCCGGACGGCAACAAGCTGAACGTATTCACGATGGGCGGATAACGCCCATCCCCCTGCTGCCGTTCGCGAAAGCGGACTCCGGCCCGAAACGGTGCTAGGAGGTTCGCCAGGCGATCGGCAGCGAGGGGGAGTGTCATGCATCGGTCCGTAGCAAGCGCCCTGACGGGTTTTCTGGTTCTGGGTCTGGCGGCCTGCGGTCAGCAGCCCGCGTCCAGTTCCGAGCCCGCCGTTTCGGAAACTCCGTCTGCGACGGCGGAAACTTCCGCGCCCGAATCCAGTGAGTTCACGGTATTGGTCGGCGGCGTCGAGATCGGCGGCATGACCGTCACGCACACCGATGACGGCTATACGGTTGATTACGAATACCGCAACAATGGCCGCGGCCCGACGCTGGCCGAAGATGTCGGACTTGACGCGGCCGGCCTTCCGACGCGCTGGACGATCGAAGGCGCGACGACCTTCGGCAATCCGGTCGATGAAAGCTTCGAACTGATCGACAGCGAGGCGAGCTGGACCGACTCCACCGGCAGCAACCAGGTCATCCCGGCCGAGCCGGCCTTCTATGTCCCGAACGACACCAGCCCCTACTGGCTGGCGATCGCCGCACGCGCGCTGATGGAGGTTGAGGACGCCACACTGCCGGCCCTGCCCGGCGGCACGCTGTCCCTGACCGAAATCGACCGCGTGACCGTCTCCAATGGCGAAACCAGCCGGGATGCCGTCGTGTACGCCCTGTCGGGGATCAGTCTCAACCCGACCTATTTCATGATGGACGGTCGCGCCTTCGTGGCGCTGATCACGCCCGGCTTCACGGTGATCGAGGCGGGCTATGAGGGTGAGGACGAGCGCCTGCGCGGTCTGGCTGCCCAGTACGGCGCCAGCCGCTTCGCGGAGATCACCTCCCGCGTCGCGCACACTTATGACGGCCCGGTGCGTATCCGGAATGTCCGCGTGTTCGACCCGGCGACCGAAGCGCTCGGCGAGCCGGTCTCCGTCGTGTTCGAGGGCAATCGCATCACCGCGATCGAGGCGGCGGACGCCGCCTCTGCCCCTGGCGAAACCGTGATCGACGGCGATGGCGGTTCGCTGATCCCCGGCCTGACCGACATGCACGCCCACCTGGGCGAACAGGGCGCCATCCTGAACATCGCGGCGGGCGTCACCAGCGTCCGCGACATGGGCAATAATGACGAAGTGCTGGCCGCCCTGATCGGGCGGATCGAGTCCGGCGAGATCGCCGGGCCGCGCGTGACACGCAGTGGCTTCATCGAGGGCCGCAGCCCGTTCAGCTCCAACAATGGCAGCCTCGTCGAGACCGAGGAACAGGCCGTTGCCGCCGTCGAAGCCTATGCCGCGACCGGCGAGTACTTCCAGATCAAGATCTACAACAGCATGAACCCGGCCTTTGTGCCGGCGATGATCGAGGCGGCGCATGCCGCCGGCCTTCGCGTGGCCGGTCACGTTCCCGCCTTCACCAATGCCGACGCGATGATCGCGGCGGGCTATGACGAGCTGACCCATATCAATCAGATCATGCTGGGTTGGGTGCTGGCGCCGGATGAAGACACGCGCACGCTGCTTCGCCTGACCGCCCTGCGCCGCCTGCCCGCGCTCGACCTGCAGAGCGCGCCGGTGCAATCGACCCTTGATGCGATGGCCGAACGCGGTGTCGCGCACGACCCGACGCTGGCCATCCACGAAGCCCTGCTGCTGTCGCGCAATGGCGAGGTCTCACCCGGTACGGTCGACTATATCGACCACATGCCGGTCGATCAGCAGCGCAGCGCCCGCAGCGCCTGGGCCGATATCGCCACGCCGGAAGACGATGCCAATTACCGCGGGGCCTTCGAGCAGATCATCGAAACCGCGCGGATGATGCATGAGCGGGGCATCTTCCTCGTTCCCGGCACGGATATGGGCGGGTCCTTCACGCTTCACCGCGAGCTGGAGCTCTATCAGCTGGTCGGGATGACACCGGGCGAGATTCTCGCCTGGGCCGGTCAGGGCATGGCCGACTATCTTGGCCGGGGCGACGAACTCGGTTCGATCGAGCCCGGCAAGCTGGCCGACTTCTTCCTCGTGCCCGGCGACCCGACCGAAGACCTGCGCGCGATCAAGACGATCTCGATGGTGGTGGCCGATGGCCGGGTCTATTTCCCGACCGAGATCTATCCCGAATTCGGCATCACACCCTTCACCGGCGTGCCGGAAGTGGCGACGGCGCAGTAGCGCGGAACGCGCAGAGGCTACAGAGGATCGGGGCGGCCGCGACGCGGCCGCCCCGCAATGTCTGACGTGAGCGAACGTCAGTCCTGGCTGAGCAATTTCGCCCGGAACAGGACACCCGCGAGTGCGGCGCCGGCCAGTGGCGCGGCAATGAACAGCCATAGCTGTGCGATCGCGGTGCCGCCTGCGAACAGGGCCGGTCCGATCGAGCGCGCCGGATTGACCGACACGCCGGTCACCTGGATGCCGACGATGTGGATCACGACCAGCGTCAGGCCGATGGCCAGCCCGGCAAAGGCGCTGTTCCCGGCCCCGGTCACGCCGAGGATCACCAAGACGAAGAGGCAGGTCATCACGAATTCGAAGACCAGAGCCGCGACCAGCGTGTATTCGCCGAGATAGCCGGCGCCCCAGCCATTCTGTCCGAGCCCATCGGACGCGAGCGAATAGCCGTCCGTGCCGCTGGCGATCAGCAGAAGCAGGCCGGCACCCGCGATCGCGCCGGCGATCTGCGCCGCCCAGTAGACCAGCATCTCGTTCAGCGGCATGCGGCCGGCGATGAAGGCGCCGAAGCTGACCGCCGGATTGACATGGCAGCCGGAGACCGGGCCGATGCCATAGGCCATCGCCACGATCGCCAGGCCGAAGGCAAAGGCGATGCCCAATTGCCCGACCTCGCCTCCGGCCAGCACGGCGGCGCCGCAACCGAACAGAACCAGTGTCAATGTGCCGACAAATTCCGCGAGCGCTTTCTTCATGTATCCCTCCCCAGGGTGGTGTTGTGTAAAACGTCCGACGAAATCTGACTCCGGTCGAAAATCTTTCCAATCGAAATCTCGCCGCGTCGCCAGACGGGCGCGCCGGACAAGACGACTGCGAAGCAAGCGTCAGCGAGGCGGCTAAACGTGTTGCTGACTGTCCCCAGAGGCAGGGATTTCTTCGAAAATGAAGTGGACGTGCGGCGAGCACGCCAATTCCTGCTGCATACAGACCGCATTGAACACTGCGGTTAGCGTAACGCGCTCATCGCCGGACATGCCGTCATAAGCGCCTGGAACCGCGGGTCGGATCACGGAAAAGAGAGAACCGTCGAAGGTCTCCAAGGCACAAGGCTCCCAGCAGATCACATAGCTTTCGCGGGGCCGCGTCGATTCCGGATCGACGTCGAGTGGATAGATCGAAAGTTCAACGATCACTCCGTCATGGTTCGCGGGATCGTTGAGAATGGCATTCAGAAAGTCGTCGTTGGCGCGCGCCGAGGTCGACGCCGCGCAGTTCGCGAGCGCCGAATACGCACAAAGAATGGAGATCAGAAGGTTAGTCGACTTCGTCATGGAAGTTTCAGGCGGGGCGTCCCTTGCCTGATCCGCTCGTCTTCGCCTTCATTGTTCACTGGTTCCGCTTCAGGTTCGGTGGGTTCGTCAGTGTCAGTTGGGTAGGGAGCATCCACACATTGGGAACTCACCCGACCTCGCCGACAGTAACAGGTCGATGATTCTTCATGCCACATTCCATTCGCGTCGGCGCAGCTGTCGAGCTCTCCGCACGAGGCGAGCGCCACCGAGTAAATCGTTGCGAGAAATATTCGAAGCATCTGTGTCACCCCACACCACCGGTCTGGTATCGCGTCCCGGCCAAATTCCAATTGCGCAAGATCGAAGAATACCAAACTACTCGAAATTTGAGATTTCCAGGATGCAGATCACAAACTTCACGTTTGATCCAATGCGAGCGGCGTGCCTAGACTCAACGATATGACAGGGGAACCAATCCAAAACCAAACTCAAGGTGAAACCTGCGCCAATTGCGGCGCGCCCCTGTCGGGCGATTTCTGCGCGGCGTGCGGTCAGTCGCGGGAGGATATTCGGCGCCCGGCCTGGTCGCTGGTCACCGACACGCTGGACGGTTTGCTGTCATGGGACGGGCGCATCCTGTCAACCTATCGACATCTCTTCACGCGGCCGGGCCAGGTGGCGCGCGACTATATGGACGGCAAGCGCCAGAGCTTCACGCCGCCGGTCCGGCTCTACCTGATCGTCAGCCTGATCTTCTTCGCGGCCATATCATTCTCTGGCATCCGGATTGTCGGGGTGGACATCACGCTCGACGAGGCGGACGAGGTTGGCGTGTTCGTCTCGGTCTTCCAGCCGCCACGGCAGGGCGAGAACGTCGAGCTGACCGCGGAGCAAGAGCAGAGCATTCTCGATTTTATCGAAACGAATGGCATCGCCGACCAATGGCGCGATGTGACACTGCGCGCGATCAACCACCCGGAACTGATGGAGGACCAGGCGTCTGCGGCCTCGAGCCAAGCGATGATCCTCATGGTGATCGTCTTCGCGCTTCTGTGCGCGCTGATGCATCCGCGACGGCGAATGATCGAACACGCAATCTACGCGCTCTATTTTCATGCGGCCTTGCTGCTTCCGCTGGCGACTATCGTGATCGTTGGAGTCTATACGAGACTGCCGGTATGGGCGGCCTTCACCCTGCTCGGTTCGAGCATTCTCGTCCTCAATCTCGGGGTTGCCCTGTTCGACCGGGGCTTCTACGGATCCAGCTGGTTCGGCTCGATCGTGAGATCGGTTGTGATCTGCATGGCCTATGCGACGTGCGCCGGTTTCGTTGCGATCGGGCTGATCCTTTGGACCGCCTTGTGAGAGCCGCACCGCGAGGCTCACTTTAAATCAACACGATCAACCCCTATATTGGGCTCGCTGGCTTGCCAGCTATGACGATAAACGCGCGTGTAATAACCGGACTGGACCCGGGTGCAATTCCCGGCGGCTCCACCAATCCCTTCGCGGCGATCATTCCCGCCGCCGGCACGGGGCCGATCAGGATCGACAGACGGCTAAAGACGTGGCTTTCGTCCGCATGGGTACCGTTAAATGCCCATTATTGTAGTTGCGAATGACAACTATGCTGAAGAGGTCGCTCTCGCTGCGTAATGCGGCGCGATGACTTCGATCTAAGTCCTCGGCTCTAGCAAGTCGCAGGCGGGGTTCGGCGGGCGCCTGGCAACAGAAGCCCGCCACTTCATTCTCAATCCCGCTTCGCGAATTCCAGCCGCAGCCCGTCCCTGGGCCTGAGGGTGATCGTCATCACCGGTTCGGGGACGTCGCCGGCATCGCGCACCTCAAGCTCCGACACCACCCGCGCCAGAACCAGGATCGCCTCGTTCAGCGCGAAGGCATTGCCGATACAGGCGCGCGGCCCGCCGCCGAAGGGACGGAAGACCCAGGGGTCGGCTGGCCGGCGGTCCGGCGCGAAGCGGTCGGGGTCGAAGCCGTCGGGATTGTCCCAATAGCGGTGGTGACGGTGCAGGGCATAGAAGGCCGCGATGGCGAGATCGCCCTTGCCGGTCTCGCGCTCGGCAATGCGGCTCGGGCGGATCGCCCGGCGACTGAGCATCGGCGCGGGTGGATAGAGGCGCAGCGTCTCCTCGACGACCTGACGCGTGTAGGGCAGACATGTCAGCCGGGCGGCCGGGTCGGCCTCGGACGCGATGGCGGCGCGCGCCTCCTCGGCGAGTCGGGCCTGAACAGACGGGTATTTCGAGAGGAGGTAGAGCGCCCAGGCGAGCGTGATCGCCGTTGTCTCGTGGCCGGCGACGACAAGGCTGAGCAGATTGTCGCGCACATCCCGGTCGGTCATCGACGTGTCAGCCATGAGCAGGCTGGTCATGTCCTCCTCAAGGCCCAATTCCCGGCGCCGGGCGATCTGGACCTCCACGGCGCGGCGCAGCGTGGTCATCGCGGCGAAGGCCTTCGGCCCCATCGGCCGTGCGACCCATTCGGGCAGGGGAAAGAGGTCCGAGAAGCGCACCTCGCCGATCGAGCCGATCACGACATCGATGGCGGCGCGCACGGCGGCCCGGTCGAAATCCGGGCCGGGATCGGGAAAGAGCGCGGCTTCGATCACGCTGAGCGTGGCGACATTCAACGGTCCGGACACGTCGAGCGGCCCGGTGGCGTTACTGAAGGTCTCCACCAGCCCCTGCCCGGCCCGATCCATGGCCCCGGACAGGGCGAGAATGCGCGATTTCAGGAAGGCCGGCGTCATCGCCTTGCGCTGGCGCTTCCAGCTGTCGCCATGCGCCGTCAGAATCGCGTCGCCCAGCGCCGAACGCAGGATGCGCTGAGTGACCGGGGATTTCCGCCACGCCTCGACATCGTCGAGCATCACCGCCCGGATCTCTTCCGGGCCAGACAGGGTGTGGATCGTCACGCCGAGGAAGGGTCCGGAGATGCGAGTCAGTTCGAAATTCACATGCGCCAGCGATTCCACAGGATTGCGGCGCATCACCCTGGCCACCGGGATCAGCCCCATAGGACCGGACTGCCGTGGCGGCATGGGCGGTATGAAATCCACTTTGGCTTGCAAGATGCCATCCCCGCGATCAAATGTTACAGACCAACGGTCAAAAGCAGTCGCAGGCGCGCGAACTCGTTGACCCGGTTCAAGGAGACACTAGGCTTAGTTCAGCCGAGGTCACGGGGGGTGTATACGTGGCAAAAGACCTCATGCGCTATGATCTTCTCGCACAGGAAGCCCTGCGCGGTGTGATCAGACAGGCGCTGTTGCGAGCCGCCGGTCCGGGGGGACTGCCGGGCGCGCACCATTTCTACATTACCTTCAAGACGACCGCGCCGGGCGTGGACCTCGATCCAACCCTGATGGAACGCTATCCGGAGGAAATGACGATCGTCCTGGAACACCAGTTCTGGGACCTCAATCCGGCCGAGGACTTCTTCGAGGTCACGCTGAAATTCAACAAGGTGCCGAAATACATGAAGGTGCCTTATTCCGCCGTGCACCGCTTCCACGACCCGTCCGTGGGTTTCCACCTGCAGTTCGAACCGATCGACGGCGCCGAAACGGTCGACAGCGAGCCCGCCGAGGCCGCCCCGGCTGCCGATCCGGTGGAATTGAAGCCGGTCAAGGCGAAGCCGAACGGAAACGGCGAGTCCGCCGAAGTCGTCAGCCTCGACAGCTTCCGCAAGAAATGAGCTTTCCGGTTCCGCCCTGGGACGAGACCCAGATTCGCGCCTATTTCGCGCGTGAAGACCTCGCGCCGCGATACTCCGCCCTGCTCGGATTCGCATTCACCGACGTGTCCGTCGATGAGATGTGGTTCGAATGCACGTTCAATCCGGGCAAGGAGCTGTGCAGCCCGTGGGGCGCGATCCAGGGCGGTTTCGTCACAGCGATGCTGGACGACACGATGTCGCTGGCGGCGATCTCGACCGTCGGCTTCGACGGGGTGGTGCCAACGCTGGAGATGAAGACCAGCTTCTTCGCGCCGGTCATGCCCGGCCCGGTGCGCGCCCGCGGCCAGGTGCTGAAACGCGGCAAGAAAAGCTTTTTCACCGAAGGCCGGCTCTATGCGCCGGACGGGACAGTCACGACCCATGCGACCGCGACCTGCATCCACCGCCCGCACGAACAGGTGAAACGCGACCGCGCGCGGCAGGCGCGCGGGGAAGCGAATCTGGCCGGCGACTAGGCCGCTTCGACCTCGGTCGCTGGCTGCTTCATCGGGCGGGCCTTGACCCGGACACGCGGGCGCTCGCCCTCGATCTTTTCCACCAGCAGGCGCTCGACCTGGCTGTCGTCGTGGAAGACCACGCCGGTCAGCGCGTCGAGCACGGCCTTGGCGACATTGTCGACATCGTGAACGGGCGAGTTCGGCGTGCGCTCGATGATAATGGTGACTTCGTACGGTCCCCATTTCGGCCGGGCACGCTTGAACTCGGTGCGGAAGAATTCCCCGATCAACACCTTGAACCGCCGCGTCTGCGACGTCAGCGCATCAACCCGCAGATGGAGACTGTCGCCGGCCATGGCTGCCTGAACCTTCCCTCTTCCGGTCCACTGAAGGGCGATGTCTTGATCCATGCCGCCCCGGTGCTACACGTCCGTTCGAATCGTTCGCTCGCCCATGTTCCGCGAACACTACCGGCCCCGCAAGGAGACTCGCCCGATGCGCGACACCCGTACCGAAACCGATTCCTTCGGCCCGCTCGAAGTGCCCGCCGACAAGATGTATGGCGCGCAATCGGCCCGCTCGCTGATCAACTTCGCCATTGGCGAGGAAACCATGCCCAAGCCGCTGGTGCGCGCGCTTGGCGTGATCAAGCGCTCTGCGGCGCGGGTGAACAAGGCGAACGGTCAGCTTGATGCGGCGCTCGCCGACGCGATCGAACAGGCGGCGGCCGAGGTCGCCGAGGGCCAGTGGAACGACCATTTCCCGCTGTCGGTCTGGCAGACGGGTTCGGGCACGCAGTCGAACATGAATGCGAATGAGGTGATCTCGAACCGGGCGATCCAGATCCTCGGCGGCGAGATCGGCTCAAAAAAACCGGTTCACCCGAACGACCATGTGAACATGTCGCAGTCGTCGAACGACACCTTCCCGACCGCGATGCACATCGCGGCGGCAGAGGAAATCCACCACCGGCTGATCCCGGCGCTGATCAAGCTGCGCGATGCGCTCGACGCCAAGGCCAAATCCTTCGGCGACATCATCAAGATCGGCCGCACCCACCTTCAGGACGCGACGCCGCTGACCCTGGGACAGGAGTTTTCCGGCTATGTCGCCCAGCTCGATCTCGGGATCGTGCGGGTGAAGCAGGGCGTGGAACAGCTCTTCGCGCTGGCGCAGGGCGGTACGGCGGTCGGCACCGGCATCAATGCCAAGCCGGGCTTCGACAAGGCCTTCGCCGCGGACGTGGCGGAGTATACCGGCCTGCCCTTCCGCACCGCCGACAACAAGTTCGAGGCGCTCGCCGCGCATGACGCCTACGTCTACGCCCACGGCGCGCTGAACACGCTGGCCGCCTCGCTGAACAAGATCGCCAACGACATCCGCCTTCTGGGTTCCGGTCCGCGCTGCGGCATCGGCGAGCTTTCGCTGCCGGAAAACGAGCCGGGCTCGTCGATCATGCCGGGCAAGGTGAACCCGACCCAGTGCGAGGCGATGACGATGGTCTGCGCCCAGGTGATGGGCAATCACGTCGCGATCACGGTCGGCGGCGCGCAGGGCCATTTCGAGCTGAACGTGTTCAAGCCGGTGATGGCCTACAACATGCTGCAGTCGATCCGGATCATGGCCGACGCCTGCGTCAGCTTCACGGACAATTGCGTCGACGGCATCGTCGCCAATGAAGACCGCATCACCGATCTGATGGAACGTTCGCTCATGCTGGTCACGGCGCTGGCACCGAAGATCGGCTATGACAACGCCACCAAGGTCGCCAAGACGGCGCACAAGAACGGCACCACGCTGCGCGAGGAAGCGGTGAAGCTCGGCTTCGTCACGGCCGAGGAATTCGACGCCGTGGTCGTGCCGTCGGAGATGATCAAGCCGAAATAGACCTGCGCCTCTTCGCACATGACATGGGATTCCCGCGAAAGCGGGAATCCGAAACTTGGTGCCCAATTCGGATCCCCATTTTCATGGGGATCCCAGCAAAATCTCAATTGACGTTTCCCGGACGGCGAAGCCGGTCCGGGATCCAGACGCGACCCCGGTCTTCGCTTTGCGAAACCGGGGAGCGTCGGAGAAACGTGATTGAAGGCACCCCCACCCTGGTCGGCTGGCTAACGCTCATCCTCCCGGCCCTCCCCTCAAAGGGGAGGGCGGGCTACGTTGTCGATGGGGAATATCCAGGCGAGACGTCGCATGACCACCAAACCGATCAATCTCCGCGCCGCACGCAAGGCGAAAGCCCGCGCCGAGAAAGAAAAGGCGGCGGACGCAAACCGCGCCGCCTTCGGCCGCACGAAGGCGGAACGGCTGAAAGCCAAAACCGAAAAGGAAAAGGCCAACTCGCATCTCGACGGCCACAAGAGAGAGCCCGGGCGGGAGACGGAATGAGTCTCGTAAAACGCTCCCTCTCCCTCGCCGGTCACCGCACCAGCCTCGCGCTCGAGGCGGAATTCTGGGACGTGCTGGATCAGGCTGCCCTTGATGAGCGCGTCTCACTGGCCGCACTGATCGGCCGGATCGACGAGGCCCGGGTCGGGGCAGGAGACGAGCTCAATCTCGCCTCGGCCTGCCGGGTCTGGGCGCTGAAGCGGGTTCAGTCCGGGACCTAGTGCCCCGGACGGCGCTGCGCCGCGATCGTCATGACGTCGTATTCGCTGTCGGCGGTGAACATCTGCGGCTCTTCCACACCGCACTGCCAGTCGATGGCGAGATGATCCGCCGCCTGACGCGCAATCTCGTTGGCATTGGCCAGGCTGGAGGCGTCGATATAGGCCGCGGCACACGCGACCATCGCTTCGTTCGGACGCAGGGCGGTGACGACGAGGGTGTGCCACTCGCCGGCATTGTCCGGGTCCATCATGGCCGGCGTGTCGTTGACATAGCGGTGGATGGTCGCGAACGGCACGCCGCCCGAAAGCCGCCACTCGATCACCTCGCCATAGCCGCCGAACAGGCCGCGCATGGGCGGGTTGATGTAGTCGGAGCGCGCCCCGTCCGGTGCGCGATAGGCTTCCGCGGCACCGTGCTCTCCCGCGACGATCTCCACCGTCCAGCCGCCGAATCCGTCGCAGATCGTGTCCCAGACAGGTTCGTCCTCGTGCTCGACGAGGACGCAATCGTCGTCGATGCGGGTATAGGCACTGTCGTACTGCTGCGCGTCGGCGCTGGCGGCGAAGCCCGCAGAAAGGACGGCGGCGGCGAGTTGGCGGATCATGATGTCCTCCCCTGTTCGCCCGAACGCTAGCGCACCGGGAGCGGGGGAAACAGGGGCGGGACCGCAAGGGCCGGAATTTTTATTGTCTTGCGGCTCACCGCTCGAAGTGCGTTCAATTCACGTTCAGCTGCCCGGCACGAGTTTGCACGGGCCGTATTTCGAAACGGGGAGGTCCGCCATGAAACGCATGATATCGACCGCGATTGCCGGCACCTTGCTGACCGCCGGGTTCGCGCTGGCCGACGAAACCCATTTCACGCCGGGCATCGAAAGCCTCAGCATCAGCCAGATGACACCGCAGGTGCAGGTGACCGTGCGCAATACCGCCAACAGTCCCGATCCCGCGGACCGGGTGCTTCGGATGGTATCGAACGACCCGGTGGTGACAGTCCGCGGCCAGTTCTTCTGCAATTCCTATTCGGCGAACACGCAAGGCGAATCCCGCGCCAGGCGGGCGCAGGTGCTGTTCGGCATCACTACACCGCACAACAATGGCAATGGCTATGAGCTCATGCCCATCGGCATCTGGGGCGAAAGCGACGCCGTCGAATACAATGGCGCGCGCACGGGTGAGAATTTCGACATCGACGCGGTGATGGACCTGCCCGATAGCTGGGATTCCGAGGCGCTCGTGACGCTCTTCTTCAACCCGGTGAAGACGGTCGAAGACCATCTCGAGGATTTCACCTCCAACGGGGCGGGCAGCGCCGCCGACTTCCTGCGCCAGGACGACGTGTTCGAGGTCGAGATCCCGGTCAGCATGACGGCATGGTGCCAGTATGACGGGCGCTGGTATCCCGGCGTGCGCCAGCAGACGGTGACCGTGGCCATCTTCTACCAGGGCGATCCGGACATCACCGATGGTGCGGGCGTCGTGAACGCGGTCGGAGACGTCGCGGCACCGGTTCCGAACCGTGCCCGCACGACGACTTCGGCCACCGGTACGGAGGGCGGTCCGCCAACCCGGACGTCGCGCCCGGCGCGGACCACGGAAGAGACCCCGCCGCGGCGGGTCAACCCGCAGCGCTGACGGCGGCATAGACGCCCCATCCCCGGCGGACTATCCCTTCGTTCCAGCGAGGGGATTTTCCGCCGATGAACGAGCGCGCAGCCGAGGACACCGGCGGGCATTTCGCCGCCTTCCGGCACCGGCCCTATCTGATCTACTGGCTGGCGCGCGCGGCCACCGTGTTCGCGGCGCAGATCCAGATCGTTGCGCTCGGATGGCAGGTCTACGACCTGACGCGCAACCCGCTGCATCTCGGGCTGATCGGTCTGTCGCAATTCCTGCCGGCGCTTCTGCTGGTGCTCGTCACCGGCGCAGTCGCAGACCGGTTTTCGCGGCGCAAGATCATGGCGATCTGTCTTGTCGGCATGGCGGCGATCTCGTCGGGATTCTTCGTGTTCACTGCCTCGGGCAGTCAGACGATCTGGGTGGTCTTCCTGCTGCTTGCCGGTTTCGGCACGGCGCGCGCCTTTTTCGGACCGGCGACGCAGGCGCTGTTGCCCAACATCGTGCCGCCGACCCTGTTGTCGAAGGCGATCGCACTCAATTCCTCGGCCTGGCAGCTGGCGACGGTGCTGGGCCCGGTCGCGGGCGGCTTGCTCTACGGTGTCTCGCCGCTGATCGCCTATGGCAGCTCGGCCACGCTTCTGGTGCTCGCGGCGGGCCTCGTCTTCCTGATCCCCAGGCCGGACCAGCGGACCGAGGCCGAAGCGCCGAGCCTCGACCTTCTCCTCGCGGGCTTCAAATACATCTGGAAGGAAAAAATCGTGTTCGGGGCGATCTCGCTCGACCTGTTCGCAGTCCTGCTGGGCGGAGCAACGGCGCTGCTGCCAGTCTTCGCCCGCGACATCCTGCAGGTCGGTGAAGAGGGTCTCGGCCTCTTGCGCGCCGCGCCGGGCGTCGGGGCCATCGCAGTCGCGATCTGGCTGGCGACGCACAATATCCGCGACCATGCCGGCTTGTGGATGTTCTTCTTCGTGGCGGTCTTCGGCGCCTTCACCATCGTCTTCGGCGCCTCGCCCTATGCCTGGCTGTCCATCGTCGCGCTTGCGGGCCTTGGCGCGGCGGACATGGTCAGCGTCTATATCCGCGAAACCCTGATCCAGCTGTGGACGCCCGACCGGGTGCGTGGCCGGGTGAATGCCGTGAACATGGTCTTCATCGGCGCCTCGAACGAGCTCGGGGAGTTCCGCGCCGGCGTGATGGCCGCCTTCATCGGCGCCAAGGCGACGGTGATCGCCGGCGGCGCCGGAACCATTCTGGTCGCGGCGCTGTGGGCGAGGATGTTCCCGGACCTGCGCAAGGCGCGGCGTCTCGACGGGCGGGCTTAGCATCCGACGTATTGCCCTCCCCCTTGAGGCTTCGCCCCGTCCCACAGGGCGAAACGCTCCGGTGGAGCGTTTCGAGGGAAGAAGGGCCGGGAGGCTGCGCGTCGGCCAGCCGACCGGGATGGGGGTAGTTTCATGGGGTCCCCATGAAAATGGGGACCTGAAGCATGTACCCGGTTTCGGATTCCCGCTTTTGCGGGAACCCCAGGGAAAATAAACACTCACCCCACCCCGCTCCCGTCGTCCTGAAGGACACCGCTCGCGTCCCTCCCCTTCAAGGGGAGGGAAACGAGCGCGTTGCCCATCCCCTTGACCTTGCATCGTTAGCGGCGCTCTAACGACGCATGGAAACGCCCTCGCCTCCCGGCCGGTTAAAGCTGGCTTTGCGTGCACGCGCCGCCGCGCGCGCCGCGGTCATGGGCTCGCGCCGGAGCTGGGGCTGGCTGCGCGAACAATGGCGCCAGGGCCGATCACCAGCGATGTGGCTGCTCGGTCTTCTGACCGGCATCGTGTCAGGCTATGCCGCGCTCGGCTTCATCCTCGCCATTCATGGAGTCTCCCTTGCCGTGTTCGGTGCGAACCATGATGCGCTGGCGAGCGGGGTCGATGCCCTGCCCGGCTGGCGGATCTTCGCCGGTCCGGTGATCGGCGGTCTGGTCGTTGCCGGACTGCTCTTCCTTGGCCAGCGCTACAACTGGCTGACCGAAACCCGCGCCCATGCCGTGGCCGACGTGGTCGAGGCACGGGCGGTGCGGTCGGGCCGCGTGGTGCTGAAGACGGGACTGCTCTCGGCCGTGATTTCCGCGATTTCGCTCGGGTCTGGCGGATCGGCCGGCCGGGAAGGACCGGCAGTGCATCTCGGCGGTGCGCTGGCCAGTTTCGGCGCCCAGTCGCTCGGCATTCCGGCACGGGCGGTGCGCACCCTCCTCGCCTGCGGCGCGGCGGCCGCCGTGGCCGCCAGCTTCAACGCGCCGATCGCCGGCGCGCTGTTCGCCTTCGAGGTGGTGCTGGGGCATTACGCGCTGCGCTCGATCGCGCCGGTCGCGATCGCTAGCGTCGCCGGTGCGGTCGTCTCGCGCATTCACCTCGGTGCAACGCCCGCCTTCACCGTCCCGGCGATGGGGGCGGCCAGCGCCTGGGATCTGCCGGGCGTCTTCCTTTTAAGTCTCGCCGCCGCTGGGTTGGCCATCGCCTTCGTGCAGTCGAGCGTGCATGCGCCGCGGCTTGTCGCTCAGCAGGCGGAGAAATGGCGCATTCCCTTATGGGCGTTGCCGCCGATCGGCGGGATCGGGATCGGGCTTCTCGCCCTGCCCATGCCGGAAATCCTCGGCGTCGGCTACGAAGCCACGTCGAACGCGCTCGGCGGGCAGTATGCCGTTCTCTTTCTGCTTGGCCTGATCGTGATGAAGCTGGTCGCGACGGGGGTGACGCTCGGCTTTCGTTTCGGCGGCGGCGTGTTCTCACCGGCGCTCTATCTCGGCGCAATGCTGGGCGCGGCCTTCGGGGCGGTGATCGGTCTCGCGACCGGAGGCGAAACGGCCGGCGTGCCCTTCTACGCCGTGGTCGGCATGGGCGCAGTGGCCGGTGCAGCGCTCGGCGCGCCGCTGTCGACGACGCTGATCGTGTTCGAACTGACGGCGAATTACGAAGCCTCCGTTGCCGTGCTGGTGGCGGTCTCGATCGCCACCGTGCTGACCCAGGCGGCGACCGGCGGTTCGATCTTCCAGAAGCAGATACTCCGCCATGGCTACGATCTCTCGCGGGGGCAGTCGCGGGTCCTCCTGCAGACGATCCGCGTTCGCGACATCATGGCGCCGTTCGAGGGCGACGCCGCCGACATGGATACGGCGAGTGGCGCGCCCAGTCTCTATGATGACGACTATCTCGGCCGCGCCATCGGCCTCATGTCGGCGGAAAGCCTCGACGGCGCGCCGGTACGGTCCCGCGAAGGCGACCAGCCGGTTGTCGGCTGGCTGTCCCGCGCCGACGCCCATGCCGCCTATGCCCGCGCGCTCGCCGAGACGCACGAGGAAGAGCATTTGTAGCCTCGTGGTCTCGCTCGCACGCGTTAGGCGACAAAGGCGAGAATGGGATACGAAATTGCATTTCCCATGGCGTGGATCAACCATCCCGGCGCGATCGACCCGTTGCCGAGCTTTTCGTTGGCAAGTGCCATCAGCCAACCAGCCGTCCCCGGCAAGAGCAGGAATGCGGCCCCGAGAACCGGCGTGAATTCCGGTCCGCCTGGCACCAGAAATATGAGCAGATGGATCCCGCCGAACACAAGCGCGTGGATTGTATTGCCCACCCAGAAACCAAATACGCCGATCAGGCGCTTCGCGAGCACGCCGCGAAACAATATCTCTTCGCTGAGTGCCGTTTTCACGCCCGCAATGATCAGAATCAGAAGCACGGTTTCGGTGCCGAAGCCCTGCGCCCGGATCATTCCGGCGACCGTATTGCCCGCCGATGCGGCGTCACTGAATTCCGGCGAGAAATAGATAATCGCGGTGACAAGCGACCACAGGGCAAAGATCACGAGCGCCAGGCCCATGGACCGCATTGTCGGCAGAATCAAACCGGAATAGCGGAAAAACCCGGCGCGCTTGCGACCCCAAAAAAGCCAGACGAGCAAGGCGATCACGAGCGCAATCGCAACCTGTATGGCAGCGTTCACGACTTCCTGCGTCAACATGAGATCCCTCCAACTTTATCTTGGTATCAAGCTATTATAGTTTGATGTCAAGATTTCTTGGCGGACACTCCGCCTTGAGGTAAAGAAGAGGGTATGTCCCGCGACATCGGATTCGATCTTGTCGACGAGGTGGTGGATGGTTTCAGGACGGAGCGACCCGACCTGGATCCGCGCGCCATCGAGACCGCTTGCCGGATGATTTATTCGGGCCGAGTCGCGCAGGCGCATGCAGAACGCATCCTGAAACGCCACGGGCTCAACTACACCGATCTTGATGTACTCGGAAATTTGCGGCGGTCCGGATCGCCCTTCGCCATGTCGCCAGCGGCCTTGCTTCGTCAGGCGATGATCACATCCGGTTCGATGACTTCGTGCCTCGATCGGCTCGAACAGGCCAAGCTCGTCATCCGGGAGATCCGGCAGGATGATCGGAGAGGTCGAATCGTGCGCCTGACCGACGAGGGCCGAGCGCTGATTGATGAAGCCCTGACCAGCCGTTTCGGCAGTGCGGCACGGGCCGCCGCCTCTCTCACCACAAGCGAAATCGATGCATTGAATGCCTTGATGCGGAAGTTCGCCGACGCATTGAACCGCGAGCCGTCGCAGGATTGAAGCGTCGCTGCACCCCACACACCTGACCGGGCAGACAGCCCCGCGTGTGCCGGTTATGTTCCGCTTTGGATTCGGCGCGGAAACAGCGTAGACCCTGACCATGAATTCCATTCCCCTTTCCCAGCAGGCGCGGCCTGCCGCGCCGGCCGGGCAGGCGTCCTATCTTGACGGGCTGAACCCGGAACAGCGCGCGGCGGTCGAGGCACTCGACGGTCCGGTTCTGGTGCTCGCAGGAGCGGGCACGGGAAAGACGCGCGTTCTGACGACGCGGCTGGCGCACATCCTGGCCACCGGACGGGCGCGGCCGTGGGAAATCCTGTCGGTGACCTTCACCAACAAGGCCGCGCGGGAGATGAAGGAACGGGTCGGACGGCTGATCGGACAGGGCGTCGAGGGCCTGCCCTGGCTCGGCACTTTCCACTCGATTGCGGCGCAGATCCTGCGGCGGCATGCCGAACTGGTGGAGCTGAAATCGAGCTACACGATTCTCGACACCGACGATCAGCTGCGGCTGATGAAGCAGATCATCCAGGCCGAAGGCATTGACGAAAAACGCTGGACGCCGCGCTTTCTCGGATCCCTGATCGATGGGTGGAAGAACAGGGGCTGGACGCCCGACCGCGTGCCGGAAGACCAGAAATGGATCTTCGCCGAAGGCGCGGGACAGAAACTCTACGAGATCTACCAGGCGCGGCTGCAGGTGCTGAATGCCTGTGATTTCGGCGATCTGCTGCTGCACAATCTGACGATCTTCCAGAACCATCCGGACGTGCTGCGGGAGTATCACCGCAAGTTCCGCTACCTTTTGGTCGACGAGTATCAGGACACGAATGTCGCGCAGTATCTGTGGCTGCGCCTCCTAGCGCAGGGCTCGCACAATATCTGCTGCGTGGGGGATGACGATCAGTCGATCTATGGCTGGCGCGGGGCGGAAGTCGACAACATCCTGAAATTCGAGAAGGACTTCCCCGGCGCCAAGGTGATCCGGCTGGAGCGCAATTACCGCTCGACCGGCCATATTCTCGGTGCGGCGGCGGGGCTGATCGCGGCGAACCGAGCGCGGCTCGGCAAGACGCTGTGGACCGAGGACGATCCGGGCGAGAAGGTGCAGGTCAAGGGCATCTGGGACGGCGAAGCCGAGGCCCGCTATGTCGGTGACGAGATCGAGCGCTGGGTCAAGGACGGGCGCAAGCATTCCGACATCGCCGTTCTGGTGCGCGCGTCGTGGCAGATGCGGGCGTTCGAAGACCGCTTCCTGACGCTCGGCCTGCCCTACAAGGTCGTCGGCGGGCCGCGCTTCTTCGAGCGCGCGGAAATCCGCGATGCCCACGCCTATTTCCGCCTCGTGCGCTCATCCGACGACGACCTCGCCTTCGAGCGGATCGTGAATGTGCCGAAGCGCGGGGTCGGCGAAACCAGCGTGCAGAAGCTGGCGCAGGTGGCGCGCGGCGCCGGAATATCGATGGCGGAAGCGGCAAGAATGCTGGTCGAGACCGACGAGATCCGCGGCCCGGCGCGCACGGGTCTCAAGGTCTTCCTGCGCGATCTCGACCGATGGGCGCAGATGGCCGAGACGATGCGCCATGACGAGCTCGCCGAGATCGTGCTCGACGAGAGCGGCTATACCGCGATGTGGCGCGAGGACAAGACGCCCCAGGCCGCCGGCCGGCTCGACAACCTCAAGGAACTCGTCCGCGCGATGGGCGAGTATGACAGTCTCGAAGCCTATCTCGAGCACGTCGCGCTGGTCAGCGATCTCGATACGGCGAGCGATGGCGACGAGGTGTCGCTGATGACGCTGCACGCCGCGAAGGGGCTCGAATTCCCGCTGGTCTTCCTGCCGGGCTGGGAGGAGACGGTCTTCCCGTCGCAGCGCGCGCTCGACGAAGGCGGCACCGCCTCACTCGAGGAGGAACGCCGCCTCGCCTATGTCGGCATCACAAGGGCACGCGAACGCGCGGTGATCACCTTCACCGCCAATCGGATGATTTTCGGGCGCTGGCAGTCAGTGCTGCCGTCGCGATTCGTCGACGAATTGCCCGCCGACCACGCCGATGCGTCCTCGGAAACCGGCTACTACGATTCCGGGCCGGGCTTCGAGGGTTTCGGAGAGCCGGCCAATCCGATGGCCTCGTCCTATTCCTCGCCCGGCTGGCGGCGCTACCAGGCCGCCACGAATGAAGGCCGCAAGGGCTCTCCGCCCGTGATCGAGGGCAAGGCGAAGCTGATCGACAGCGCGGAGTCGTCCTCGAAATGGCGGGCGGGCGACCGGGTGTTCCACGACAAGTTCGGCTACGGCACGGTGAGACGCGCCGACGGTGCGAAACTGACCGTCGCCTTCGACAAGGCCGGTGAGAAGAAGGTGGTCGACAGCTTTGTGAGGGAATTGCCGTGAACCAGCTCAATCCGGGTGAAGAAGCTGTCGGGCGGCTGTTTCCGAATTTCGCCACCGACCCCGACCTCTATCTCTACCGGATCGAACCGATCCAGGGCACGGCATCCGTGATGGTCATGGACGAGGCGGCCTACAACGCTGCGCGTTTCATGAACAAGGACATCGTGTCGCTCGATACGCTCGGTGCGAACATCCCGCTGTTCCGGGTGACGGAGTATGCGCAGGCGCGGACCGCGCCCGCGAGACCCGTCCATTTCATCCTGCATCCGAGCCATACCGGCTCGACGCTGGTCTCCCGCCTGCTTGACGCGACCGGCACCACGCTCGGCGTGCGCGAGCCCTGGCCGCTAATCTCGCTGGCGGAGCTGCAGGACGATCTCGGAACGAAGCACAGCGTCGTCTCGGAACAGGACTACGGCATCCTTCGCGACTCGCTAGTCACGGTCTGGTCGCGTGTCTTCCGGCCGGAAACGACCGGCGTCGTGAAAGCGACCAGCCATGCCGGCCGCGCCGTGCCCGACATTCTGCGCACACACGCCGCGAGCCGGGCGATCTCGCTGACCCTGCAGCCTGAAGCCTTCATCACGGCGCTGCTGGCGCGGCAGAATCCGATCCGCGAACTGCTCGGCTTCTCGATCGAGCGGATGAAACGGTTCCAGCGCCGTTTCGGAGATCTGGCGCAGCCCGTCCACGCGATGACGCCGGGCGAACACGCCGCGCTGGCCTGGCTGGTCGAGCGCCAGGTCGAACACGACGTGCTGACGGCCAGAGAGACGAAGGACCGCGTCATTGATGTCGATTTCGACACCTTCCTTGACCGGCCGGCCGAGGAATTGGGCCGGATCGCCAACCACCTCCAACTCGGCGCAACTGACGCCGCTGTCGAAGCCGCGGCGACCGGGCCGCTGATGTCGCAATATTCCAAGGCGGCCGGGCAGAGCTTCACGCCGCAGATGCGCCGGGCGCTGATGGAAGAGACCCGGCAGGTCCGCGGCGGCGATATTGCACGCGGCATGGCCTGGCTGGAGCAAATCGCCAAGACCAGCCCGGCGGCAGCCGCGCTTCTCGGCTGAGTCTTTTCTCGGCGAAAATTCCTTTTCGATCAGGCGGTAATCTCGAAATCCGCGCCGCGCGCCCGGACACTCGGATCAATTCGCGGGAACCGGCCCGCCGGACACGGCGTTTCTCCGGCAACCAGCTGTCATGGAGACACGAATGACCCGCTCTTTCATGCTTGCCGTTTCGGGATTTGCGCTGGTGAGCGCCGCATGCTCCCCCGGCGACGATGTCACGATGGACGAGACCGACACCGATGAAACCACGCTCGCGCAGGACGTCCGGGACGAAAGCATTCCGGAAACCGAGAACCGCGAAGTGACCTCGCCCGGCGGCGCCCAGTCGATGGATTCGCTTCGCGAGGAGCTCGACAGCGGGACAGTCTACAATGAGGGCGCCGTCGAGGACGAACTGATGCAGGCCGGTACGCCGGCCGGCGACGCGGCCTCCGGTTCGGAGCAAGCCAATTTCGGTCTCGACTACGCTGGCGTGTGGGGCAGCGAAGCCCAGTGCGCCAGTGCACAGACCTGGGCGATTTCAGCCAGTTCGGTGACCACACCGGAAGGCGAAGTCTGCACCCTGACCAATATCGAGGAAGGGGCCGGCCAGATCGAGGTCACCGGCGATTGCCGTTCCGCGGACAACACGTCGACCGGACAGCGCACGATGACGCTGGCGCTGCAGGACGACGGCTCGCTGTCGATCATGGACACGACCGAAGTGACGGTCGAACGCTGCACGAGCTTCGAGGACCCGTCGGACGACGATACGGAAATCGAAGAGTAGACGGTCCCGCACCTGTTCGCGGGACGCGGCGGGCACCCCGAGGGGTGCCCGTTTGCATTTGCGCCAGAGTGGAAATGGCAGCAGAAGACCATTGGACGCAAAGCCGCTGCAGGATGCCCGCCGATGAGCACGATCTGGAAACTCAGCTTTACCGGCCCCAGCGAGCCGCTCTACCGCGCCGCGGAACGGCTTGATGAGGTCGAGCTTTCGAACCTGCTCAGCTGGTCGATCATCGATGAAGACCATGAGACGACCGGCAGTCTGGAATTGCTGTTCGATGCTGCGCCGGACGAGGACTCCGTCCGCGAGGCGACCGGTCTCAAGGATGGGTACGAGGCCCGGGCCATCATCCTGCCGGAAGAGGACTGGGTGGCGCTGTCGCAGCGGGGGCTGCCACCGGTCCTGGCCGGGCGCTTCGCCCTCTATGGCAGTCATGACGAACCGCCGCCGGGCAAGATCGCGATCGTGATCGAGGCTGGTCCGGCCTTCGGCACCGGTCATCACGGCACGACGAAGGGTTGCCTGATCGCGTTTGATGCCTTGCTCGAAGAGGGCTTCAATCCAGTGACGGTACTGGATCTCGGGACCGGGACCGGGGCGCTGGCCATCGCGGCGGCGAAAGTGCTGCCGAAGGCGAGCATTCTCGCCAGCGACATCGATCCGGATTCAACCGCCGAGACGGCCCGCAATGCCCAGAAGAACGGCACGCCGGAGATCGAGGCGATCACCGCGGAAGGCTTCGACCATGTGAAACTGGTCGGAGCGAAATTCGACCTGATCTTTGCCAACATCCTCGCCGAGCCGCTGGTATTGCTGGCGGCGGAAATCGTTGCCGCGCTCAATCCGGGCGGGATCGCCATCCTGTCCGGCCTGCTCGTTGAGCAGGAGGAACAGGTGCGCAAGGCCTATGAGGACAAGGGCGTCACCGTCGACGCCCGCGAGCCGCTCGACGGCTGGGCGACACTGGTCGTGCGGAAGGCCGCCTAGGAATTCACCCCACCCTGGCCCTCCCCTCAAGGGGAGGGAATAGGCAAGGCGATTCTCTCCCTCCCCTCTCAGGGGAGGGTTGGGGTGGGGTATTAGCGGCGGCGGCCTTTCAGACCGGCGGCTTCCAGAAACGCATTCACATCGACCGTGCCGGGGCGGCGGCGGATGCCGGCGCGCTGGCGCGAGCGGTCGAGCTGGTGGTTGAAGGCGTCGCCGCCATTCAGGCGGAAAAATTCGTCGATCGGAGACATGGGAGGACCTCGTTGTGCTGGCGCGGATTAATCCCGTGTTGACCGGTTCCGGTAGTGACGCGTTCGCATGACAGGCTTGCGATTTTTCGCACACATTGCGGACACGCGTTGAAAGCGGCACGGCGCAGGACTAGCTTGCGCGCCATGACCCATTACAGCCCCCAATCCTTCGACGTGAAGGGCGGACCGGAAGACGGTCGCGCCCACCTGCCCCTGCTGCGCAAGGCGCTCGAAACCGCCGGTCTCGACGGTTTCCTGATCCCGCATGAGGACGAGTACAACAACGAATACCTGCCCGACTGCGCCGAGCGCCTGGCCTGGGCCACCGGCTTCACCGGTTCGGCCGGTTCGGCGATCGTGCTGCGCGACGAGGCCTGTGTGTTCACCGATGGCCGCTATACGGTGCAGGTCCGCGAACAAGTCGATCCGAAAATCTTCCAGATCGAGGATGTCAGCGAAACGCCGCCTCATGTCTGGCTGTCGAAGCACGCGAAAAAGGGCAGCGTGATCGGCTATGACCCGAAGCTGCACAGCCCTGATACGCTCGACCGCTTCAAACGCGCCGCCGAAAAAGCCGGTGCGGAACTGGTGCCTGTCGACACGAACCCGATCGACCAGGCGTGGGAAAACCGCCCCGCCGCTCCGAGCGCGAAGCTGAGCGTGCAGCCGATGGAGTTCGCCGGGGAAACCCATGCCGACAAGCGCAAGCGCGTCGGCGAAGCGATCGCCGAGGACGGGGCGGAGTTCGCCGCGATCACCGCGCCGCCCTCGATTGCCTGGCTGTTCAACATTCGCGGCGGCGATGTGCGCCGCAGCCCGCTGGCGCTCGGTGCCGCGCTGATCAAGTCCGATGGCACGGCGACGCTGTTCGTGAACCCGGACAAGGTGACGGACGAGGTGCGCGCGCATCTCGGCAACGAGGTCGCGCTGCGCCCGGAACACGAATTCGCCGACGGGCTGCATGCCCTCAAGGGCCATACGGTCAGCGTCGATCCGGGTCTGGCATCGGCCTGGGTGTTCGACCAGCTGACCGAGGGCGGTGCCAAGATCGTGCGCCGCCGCGACCCGATCCTGCTGCCCAAGGCGATCAAGAACGACACCGAGCTGGAAGGCGCGAAGCAGGCGCATATCCGTGACGGTGCCGCCCTGACGCGCTTCCTGCACTGGCTCGATACCGAGGCGCAGTCGGGCGCGATCGACGAGATCGAAGCCGCGGTGAAGCTGGAACAGTTCCGCACGGCGTCCGGTCAGGTGAAGGATCTGTCCTTCGACACAATTTCCGGTGCGGGCCCGAATGGTGCGCTGCCGCACTACCGCGTCTCGACCGCATCGAACCGCAAGCTGGAACGCGGCACGCTCTATCTCGTGGACAGTGGCGGTCAGTATCCCGACGGCACGACCGACGTGACCCGAACGGTGCCGATCGGCGACCCATCGGCGGAAATGCGCGAGCGCTTCACCCTGGTCCTGAAAGGTCATATCGCGCTGTCGCTGGCGCGTTTCCCGAAGGGCACGACCGGCGGTCAGCTCGATACGCTGGCGCGCCTGCCGCTGTGGCAGGCGGGGCTCGACTATGACCATGGCACCGGCCACGGCGTCGGCAGCTTCCTCGGCGTCCACGAAGGCCCGCAGCGCATCGCCAAGGCCGCTTCCGACGAGCCGTTGAAGCCCGGCATGATCGTGTCCAACGAGCCCGGCTATTACAAGCCGAACGCCTATGGCATCCGGATCGAGAATTTGATCTTCGTGACCGGTCCCGACCCGGTTCCGGGCGGCGAACGGCCGATGATGGGCTTCGAGAATCTGACGCTGGCGCCGATCCACCGCGATCTCGTCGACACGTCGATCATGACCGACCGGGAGCTTGACTGGCTCAACGCCTATCACGCCGACGTCGGGGCGAGGATCGCCCCGCTCGTCGAAGGCGAGGTCAAGGCGTGGCTGGAGGCGGCGACCGCGCCGATCACGCGCTGAGGCTCGTCAAATTCGCGTTGATCGTGGCGGTCGCGGCCTTTGCCGCGGGGTGTTTCTATGCCGATGAACCGCTGATCGAGAGGCGTTTCGCGGACCGCGGGATCGAACCCGGATTCTACACGCATGCCCCGGTCGATCCGGTGACGCAGGAAGAATGGGCACCGCCGACCTGGCAAGGCGAGATCCGCTATCACCGCGACCGGCGCTACCGGGCGAATATGGAAAATTTCCCGCATCAAGGCGTGCGCATGCGCTCGCTCGGCGGGAATGTCTATGTCGCCGAAGTGCCGGACCGGGATGGCGAACCGATCTACAGCTACGGGCTGCTCTTCGTCTATGCGGGCGGGGTGATCGCCTATCACATCCCGTCCTGCAGCGATCTCAGTGAAGCGGGATGGGAGGCGGCCGGTCTCGTCATCGACGAGGAAGGCGCGTGCCGGATCGACGAGCTTGAAACCCTCGAAGCTGCCTTCTCCGCCTATCTGCGCGAACATGAGGGTTCGCTTCGGATCGACGGGATTTACCGAAGGGTTGGGGACTAACCCCCCGTCACTCCCGCGCACGCGGGAGTCCAGATCATTCGACGCATCTGGATTCCCGCGTTCGCGGGAATGACGTTACTGACGGATCAGCTCAAACCACTCGTCCTCGGTGAGGACGGTGACGCCGGCCTCCTGGGCCTTCTTCAGCTTCGAGCCCGCACCCGGTCCGGCGACGAGATAATCGGTCTTGGCCGAGACCGAGCCGGACACCTTGGCGCCAAGCGACTGCGCTTTCGCCTTCGCTTCGTCGCGGGTCATCTTTTCGAGCGTGCCGGTGAAGACCACTGTCTTGCCCGAGACCGGCGAGTCCGCGGCCACGGCGGCGGCATCCTCGACCGTCACTTCCGCGAGCAGGTGGTCGAGCACGTCGCGATTGTGTTCCTCGCCGACGAACTGGGTCAGCGCCTCGACCGCAGCGGGACCGACACCGTCAATGTTGAGCAGTTCGGCGCGCGCGGCCTCATCAGTCACGGCCTTCTCCGCCGTCGCGCGGAGCGACGCGAAGTCGCCATAGGCGCGGGCGAAGACGCGGGAGTTGGTTTCGCCGATATGGCGGATGCCGAGCGCGTTGACAAAACGCTCCGCGCCGATGGAACGGCGCTGGTCGATCGAGGCGAAGAGATTGGCGATCGAGGTTTCGCCGAAGCCTTCCCATTCCTGTAGCGGCGGGGTGATCTCGCCGGCCTCGTTGCGCCTCTTCAGGGTGAAGATGTCGGCCGGTTCGCGCACGAGCCCCTTCTCGAAGAAGAACTCGATCTGCTTTGCGCCGAGACCGTCGATGTCGAACGCCTTGCGCGAGACAAAATGGATCAGGCGCTCACGCGCCTGCGCCGCGCAGATCAGCCCGCCGGTGCAGCGGCGGACGGCGTCGGCTTCGCCCGTCTTCTCGTCGTGCTCGCGGACCGCATCGCTGCCGCAGACCGGACAGGCGGAGGGGAAGACGAAGGGCTGCGAATCCGCAGGGCGTTTGTCCTTCACGACCTCGACGATCTGCGGGATGACATCGCCGGCGCGCTGGATCACCACTGTGTCGCCGACGCGAACATCCTTGCGCCTGATTTCGTCCTCGTTGTGCAAGGTCGCATTCGACACGACGACACCGCCAACCGTGACCGGTTCGAGCTTGGCGACCGGCGTCAGCGCACCCGTCCGGCCGACCTGGATCTCGATGGCGTTGAGCCTGGTCGTCGCCTTCTCCGGCGAGAATTTGTGGGCGATGGCCCAGCGCGGTGCGCGGGCGACCTGTCCCAGCCGCTCCTGCCAGTCGAGGCGGTCGACCTTGTAGACGACGCCGTCGATGTCATAGCCGAGATCGGCACGGCGGGTTTCCAGCTTGCGGTAATAGTCGAGAAGGCCGTCGTGGCTGGAGGACCGGATCATGTCGTCATTGACGACGAAGCCCGCCGATTTCAGCCGCTGGACCGCGTCGAATTGCGTACCGGCCAAAGGCTCGGACACCTCGCCCCAGGCATAGGCAAAGAAGCGCAGCGGGCGTTTCGCGGTGATGGCGGGATCAATCTGACGCAGCGAACCGGCGGCGGCGTTGCGCGGATTCTTGTATTCCGGCTTCCCGGCCTCGCGCTGGCCTTCGTTGAGCGCCGCGAAGTCGGCATGGCTCATATAGACCTCGCCGCGCACTTCGAGCACGTCCGGCACGTCTCCGGTCAGCGTCTGCGGAATTTCCGCGATGGTCCGCAGATTGGCCGTCACGTCCTCGCCGGTCTCGCCATCGCCGCGCGTCGCGCCGGCGACGAGCTTGCCGTTCTCGTAGCGCAGGCTGGCGGACAGGCCGTCGATCTTCGGTTCCGCCGTGACACTGAGCTCTTCTTCGTCACCCAGACCGAGGAAACGGCGGACGCGGGCCAGGAAATCCGACACGTCATCGTCGGTGAAGGCATTACCGAGCGAGAGCATCGGCTTTGCATGCTTGATCTCACCGAACTTGCCGGACGGCGATGCCCCGATCGTCTGGGTCGGGCTGTCGGCG
Source organism: Hyphobacterium vulgare (assembly GCF_042643335.1). Lineage (NCBI taxonomy): Bacteria > Pseudomonadati > Pseudomonadota > Alphaproteobacteria > Maricaulales > Maricaulaceae > Hyphobacterium > Hyphobacterium vulgare. Next base: position 100,238 of record NZ_JBHRSV010000028.1, on the reverse strand, counting down.
GTGACGAGATCGGGGAAGCGGGCTTCCAGCGCTTCGAGCCGCTGGCGTAGCGCGTCATAGGCCGCATCGGAAATCTTTGGCGCGTCCTTTCCGTAATACGCCTTGTCGTGCGTCTTGATCTCCTTGACCAGCCGCTGGTGCTCGGCGTCGGCTTCGGGCCGGGTCAGCCTGTCGACATCCTTCAGAGCGCTCACGACACCCCCATCAGCTGGTCGGCCTGAGCCCGGGCGGCGTCGGTGACGTTCTCGCCCGAGAGCATGCGCGCGACTTCCTCGCGGCGCTCGGCGCCCGAGAGTTCGGTCAGCGTGGTGCGCACCCCGCCATTGCCGTCGTCGATCTTCTCGATCTTCCAATGATGATCGGCGCGGGCGGCGACCTGCGGCGAGTGCGTGACGACAAGGGTCTGACCGGTCCTGGCAAGCGCCGAGAGGCGTTTGCCAACCGCATCGGCGACCGCCCCGCCGACCCCCTGGTCGACTTCGTCGAAGATCAGGACAAGGCCGTCCTCCCCGACCGACAGGCAGACCTTCATCGCCAGGGCGAACCGCGACAGCTCGCCGCCGGACGCAATCCTGTCGAGCGCACCGAAGGGCGCGCCGGGATTGGTCGCGATCTCGAACTGGACGCGGTCGCGGCCATTCGGCCCGGCAAGATCATCGGCGGTTTCGACAGCGACGCGCACCCGCGCCTTGTCGAGCTTCAGTGGCGGCAACTCGGCCATGATGGCCTTGGCCAGCGCATCGCCGGCCTTTTCCCGCGTCTTCGTCAGCGCCGCAGCCGCGCGGTCGTAGCTGGACTGCGCCGCGGCCAGCGCCTTTCTGGCCTCATCAAGACATCCTTCGGCATTCTCGATGGCGTCGAGCCGGTCGGCGAGATCGGCTTTGAGCGGGACGAGCGCATCGATCGCGACATTGTGCTTTCGCGCGGCGGCGCGCAGCGCGAACAAACGTTCCTCGACCTTGTTGAGCCGGCCGGGCTCCACCTCGAACGTTCCGGCGGCATCGGCCAGCGCATCTTCGGCCTCGGCGAACTCGATCAGCGCCCGGTCGAGCGCCCCGGTTGCACGCAGGAGCGCGGTGCGGGCTTCGCCCGCGGCGCCTTCCTCGGCCTGGCCGATCTGTTCGGAAACCCGCTCAAGCGTGCGCAGTGCGGAGCCGAGGCGTTCCGACAGGCCGCCATCGGACTGCAGCGCCTCGGCGGCGGCCTGCAGTTCGCTGAGCGCGTTCTCTGCGTGCTGCAGGAATTTGCGTTCCTCGGCGAGCGCCGGTTCCTCTCCGGCGACCGGTGAGAGATGGTCGAGTTCCTCGAGCGCGGCGCGGAGCCATTCCTCTTCGGAGTTGGCATTGCGCTGTGCTTCTTCGAGCGATGCGACCCGGTCGCGCGCCTCGCACAGCGCCCTCCATGCTTCGCGGACCGTGCGCCGCTCTTCGTCATTGCGGGCGTAGCTGTCCAGGAGGCTGCGATGGGTCTTCGGGTCCATCAGGCCGCGGCCGTCATGCTGGCCGTGCACCTCGACCAGCGACTCGCCGAGCGCTTTCAGGAGGCCGACACTGGCGGGCTGGTCGTTGACCCAGGCCTGGCTGCGGCCGTCCATCGTCAACCGGCGGCGCAGGATGACCGGTTCGCCGGGTTCAACGGTGATCCCGGCCTCGTCGAGTTCGGTGCGGGCAGGATGGTCGTCGGGCAGGTCGAAGGTCGCCGTGACGCGCGCCTCCTCGCTGCCGGAGCGTACGAGACCTCGGTCCGCGCGCTCACCGGCGGCGAGGCCCAGGGCTTCGAGAAGGATGGATTTGCCCGCCCCGGTTTCACCGGTCAGGGCACACAGACCCGGACGGAAAATCGCTTCCAGCCGGTCGATCAGCACCACATCGCGGATGGAGAGGGAGAGCAGCATGCGCGACGCGCCGCCCCCGCCCTAACCGAAGATGCGATCGAGCGCCCGGCGCAGGTAGGAGGGGTTTTCCTCTCGCAGATCCGTGTTGGGAATCGCGATGCCTTCACGCGTCATCAGGCGGTAGGTGTCTTCGTACCACTGGCTGCCCGGGAAGTTGTAGCCGAGCACGGCCGCGACCTGGGTCGCTTCCTCGTCGACGCCGAGGGCAACATAGGACTCGACCAGGCGGTGCAGGGCTTCCGGCACGTGGCTTGTGGTCTGATAGTTCTCGATCACGTCGCGGAAACGGTTGATCGCGGCGAGATGGAATCCGCGCTGCAGATAATAGCGGCCGACATCCATCTCCTTGCCCGCCAGGTGGTCACGGGTCATGTCGATCTTCAGCCGCGCGTCCTGGGCATAGCGGCTGTTCGGATAGCGGCGCACGACCTGTTCCAGCGCTTCGAGCGCCGTGCGGGTCGTGCCCTGGTCGCGGCCAACATCTCGGATCTGCTCGAAATGGCAGATGGCGATCAGATAGTAGGCATAGGGTGCGCTGCGGCTGCCGGGATGCAGCGACAGGAAGCGCTCCGCGTCGGAAATCGCGGCTTCGTAATTATTGGCCTGATAGTTCGCATAGGCCGCCATCAGCATGGCGCGCCGGGCCCATTCGGAATAGGGGTGCTGACGCTCGACCTCGTCGAATTGCTCGGCCGCTTCGGTGTAGCGGCGGCGATCCATGAGATCGACAGCCTCACCGTAAATTCCTTCCGCAGGACGTTCGACATAGACCGCCGCGCGCGGACGATCGCGCTGGCAGGACACCACGATCAGGGGAATGAGGGCGATAAGGACAAGACGCGTCGCGAACTTCATAAACGCTTCCTCTTGAAGGATTTGCGCGAATCTCAGAGATGCGGCGGCGCCGCGTCCGGGTCAGCGTTGTAGCGTATGGAATCGCGACGCGAAAGCGTTTGCCTGCGTTCAGGAACGCGCAGCGGCAGCCTGGGGCGCAAGGGCCTCCGAAAGCGTGACCATCTTCCACGCGGTTTCATCGGCCAGAAGCGCGCGCACCGCGACATTGTTCAGCGCATGGCCGGGCTGGCTTGCCTGGTAGCGGCCCAGGATCGGCGCGCCCGCCAGGGCCAGATCGCCGAGCGCGTCGAGCGCCTTGTGCCGCGCGAACTCGTCGGCGAAGCGCAGGCCTTCCTCGTTGAGAATGCCGCTTTCGTCGAGGACGACGGCATTGTCCATCGAACCGCCCCGCGCGAGACCGGCGGCACGCAGGGCCTCGACGTCGCGCTTGAACCCGAAGGTGCGTGCGGATGCCACTTCACCGGAAAAGGTCTCGGCGGAGATGTCGAACGCATAACGCTGACGGCCGACCGAGGGGTGTGGAAAGTCGATCTCGACGTCGATGACCGGGCGCAGCGACGGCATGAAGGTCGCCGTGCGGCCCTGGAATTCCGCGGACACGGCCTTCAGCACGCGAATGGCGCGGCGCGGCATGGCCGAGGCCTTCAACCCGACCTGCGCGATCAGATCCACGAAGGGCGCCGACGAACCGTCGACGATCGGCACTTCCGGGCCATCGATCTCGATCAGCGCGTCGTCGACACCGAGCGCGGCGAGCGCCGCCATCAGGTGTTCGACGGTGGCGACCGAAACGCCGGCCTCGTTGGCGATCGTCGTGCCGAGGCGAACGGTCGTGACGTTGGTCGCCCTGGCTTCGACGCGATTGTCCGCGGTTTCGAGGTCGGTGCGTTCAAACACGATGCCGGTGCCCGGCGCGGCCGGCTTCAGGACGAGGCGTACGCGCTCGCCGGAATGAAGACCGATTCCGGAACACACCGCCGCAGATGCCAAAGTTTGCCGGTTCATACGCAACACACCGCCAGGAGCCCCAAGGAACCGGAAGCGCTTACTCCCGGATCAGGGCACCCTAGCGGCGCGTTGTCATCCCGCAATTAAAGCTTTGTTGCGCTTTGTTACGCGAAAAACCCAGCGTTTTCAGTTAGTTGGCCTGACGGCGCAAGAAGGCCGGGATCTCCAGATCGCCCTCGTCGCCGGTTTCGCCGAACAGGTCGCCGGAAGCGGGACGATGCGTCACGTCCTCGGCGCGGGTCGGAGCGGTTTTCGGGACGGGAGCCATCGGGCGCTTGCGGCGACCGAACAGGGAGAAGCCGCCCCGCTCTTCGGACTGCGCTTCGGGCTCCGGCTCGCGGGCACGCGGCGGCGCAGAAACGAAGTTGCGGGCCTCGGCCGCGATGCGTTCCTGGTCGCGGACAACCTGCGGACGCTCGTCCGTGACGAAGGGATCGTGATCGTCCTCGATCTCCGCTTCGATGGGTTCCGGCCGGACATTGGACGGTTCGGAAATCGCTTCCGGCATCATCACCGGTTCGGCGGGACGCTCAGGCTGATGGATCGGCGCGGCCGGACGCTCGTCATGGGCGCGGCGAACCAGCGGTTCGCGAACCGGCTGGCGCACGGGCGCACGGGCTTCGGTCTGGATCGGGCGGCGGATCTGGCGCGGGTCCTGGACCTCGGCCTCGGCGTCGATCCCGGTCGCGACGACCGAGACGCGCATCATGCCTTCCATGTTCTCGTCAAAGGTGGAGCCGACGATGATGTTGGCTTCCGGGTCGACTTCGGAACGGATCTCGTTCGCCGCCTCGTCGACTTCGTACAGCGTCATGTCATAGCCGCCGGTGATGTTGATGAGCACGCCGGTTGCGCCCTTCATCGAAACGTCGTCGAGCAGCGGGTTGGCGATGGCGGCATGCGCGGCCTCGATGGCGCGCTTCTCGCCGGACGCTTCCCCGGTCCCCATCATCGCCTTGCCCATCTCGCTCATCACGGCGCGGACGTCGGCGAAGTCGAGATTGATCAGTCCGGGCATGACCATCAGGTCGGTGATGCCGCGAACGCCGGAATGCAGGACCTGGTCGGCCATGCCGAAGGCCTCGGCGAAGGTCGTCTTCTCCGTCGCGATGCGGAACAAATTCTGGTTCGGAATGATGATCAGCGTGTCGACATTGCCCTGAAGCGCCTCGATGCCGCTTTCGGCGATCTTCATCCGGCGCGAGCCCTCGAAGTGGAAGGGCTTGGTGATCACGCCGACGGTCAGGATGCCCTGCTCGCGCGCGGCGCGCGCCACGACGGGTGCCGCGCCGGTGCCGGTGCCGCCGCCCATGCCCGCGGTGATGAACACCATGTGGGCGCCGGCGAGCTGTTCCATGATTTCCGGCAGCGAGTCCTCGGCCGCCTGCTCGCCGATCTCCGGCCGGGCGCCTGCGCCGAGGCCCTCGGTGATCGAGGCCCCCAGCTGGATCTTCCGCTGCGCCTTGGAGCGCGTCAGCGCCTGCGCGTCGGTATTGGCGACAGCAAAATCGACCCCCTCGAGCGAGGCGTCGATCATGTTGTTGACCGCGTTTCCGCCGGCTCCGCCCACGCCAAAGACGAGGATGCGGGGGCGAAGTTCAGTTGATTCGGGTACCGACAGGTTCAGGGCCATATGGGCGCTCCGTACACGAAGCCTAAAGGTTAACAGCGATTCTCCGTGTTAATCTTGGCCCCGCGGCTTAATCGCGAGTTAAATCCACAGGATTCTCTGCGAATTTCGCTGCTGTCAGAAGGACTCGGCGAACCAGCGCAGGATGGCGCGCGGTCCGGACTCGGCCGGCGCCGGACGCGTGACGCGAACCGATCCCGCCACGCGGGGCGGTCCTGCAATCGCTTCCGCCGCGCCGCGGGTTTCCCGCAGGATGATGCCGGATGCGGCTGCAAACGCCGGACCGGATACGGCATCGCCCAAACCGGCCACGCCGTGCGGACGCGACAGGCGCGCGCGGCGGCCGAAGACGCGGCTGGCCACTTCCTCGGCGCCGGGCAGTTGAGCCGCCCCGCCGGTGAGAATGAGCTGATGATCGCGGTGGCCGTGGGCACCGGCTTCCTTCAGCCGGTCGCGGATCATCTCGAATGTCTCGTCGAGACGCGGACGAATGATCGCGTTCAACAGGGAGCGCGGTGCGGAACCCATGCGGTCGCTGGCGCCTTCGAGCGGCGGGACTTCGATCATCTCGCGATCGTCGTCCGGGCTGTCGAGTGCCGAGCCGTAGAGGATCTTGATGCGTTCGGCGGCGGCCAGCGGCGTCGACAGGCCCCGCGCCACATCATTGGTCACGTGCGCGCCGCCGACCGGAACGGTATCGACATGAATCAGGGCCCCGTTGTCGAACACGGCCGCGCTGGTCGTGCCCGCGCCCATGTCGATCAGGGTCGCGCCCAGTTCGATCTCGTCATCGGTCAGCGCGGCCAGGCCGGACGCATAGGGTGTGACCACGACACTCTTGAGATCAAGATGACAGGCCTGGATGCAGTGAAGGAGATTGCGCAACGGCCCGGCTGCCGCGGTGATGACGTGGACCGTCACGCCCAGTTTGCGGCCGAACATGCCGCGCGGATCGCGGACGCCGCGGCTTTCATCAACACTCCAGCCGATCGGGAAGGCGTGCAGGATAACGCGATCAGCGGCGTCCGCCTCGGCGATCGCCGCGTCGAGCAGGCGCTTGAGATCGCGGTCGCCAACCTCGCGGCCCGACAGGGTCGCCTCCGCCCGGATGCGTGCGGACCGGATCTGACCGGCGGTCAGCGTCACCGTGGCCATAGACACGGCGTGACCGGCCATTTTCTCGGCGCGCTGAACCGCGTCGCGGATCGTGTCGCGCGCCGTGTCGAGGTCGATGATGGCGCCGCCGCGCATGCCGCGCGCCGGCAGATGCCCGACGCCGATGACCCGCGGACGGGGACCGGTGGCCGTTTCCTCGGTCTTCGAGATGAAGCACGCAATCTTCGACGAGCCGAGGTCGATTGCGGCGCAGATCGCCGGGCGCTGCGGCGACTGGGCCGTCTTGCGATCGCTTCCGAAGGGCCAGAACACACTCATGCGTCGCGTTCTCCCCCCATGCGTTCCGGCAGGGCGCGAACGATCATTTCCCCGGGCTGGCGCAAATCGATGACCTCGGCGTCGAGACGAAGGACGCCGCGTTCCGACTGCATCGCGGACAGGAGGGCAAGGGCGGCGCCCGCCTCCTGTTCCGGCAGTTTCACGTCGGCCCCGGTGTCGAGACGGAGATTCCAGCGCCGCGAGCCGACGCGGACCACGGCGACCGTGCGCCGGGAGATTTCAGGATAATGGGCGAGGATGTCGAGGATTTCGGCCGCAGCCTCGGGCGCACCGGCATCAACGACCAGCGGCAATTCGGGATGCGAACCGGCCTCGACCTCTTCCAGAACCACGCCGTCGCGGTCGATCAGGTGGAAGCGGCCATTCATCTGCCACAGCGCGAAGGGCGTACGGGTCTCCACGACAACCGCCACTCGGTCGGGCCAGAGCCGGGCAACCTGCGCGTCGCGCACCCAGGAGATCGCCACGACATTGTCGCGGGCCTCGGCGGGATCGAAGGCGAAGGCGGGCTGGCCGTCGCGCGCGCCGGTCGCTTCGGCGATGGCGGCCACGCGGTCTTCCTCGACACCGGTCACGTCGATGTTCCGGATGGCGAAGCCGAGCGAAGCCAGCCGGTTCTGCGCCGCCGTCGCGACACCGTCGGTGATCGATGACAGCTGACCCGTCAGGATGATGAAGAGGACAAATCCGGAGAAGGCGAAAACGGCGATGCCGGCTCCGAGGCGTGCGGCATTGACCGCGCTGTAACGCGCGCCGCGCACCTGGGCTTCGGCCCAGTTACGCAAACGCCGCGGAGCGGACCCCGCGGCGATCGTCTTTCGGCCAGTCGTGCGACGGGTGGCCTTTCGGGCCTTCCCCGCACGTCTCACCTGGGACATGTCGCATCCTCCGCCATCCACTGAACGAAATCGTCAAACGCGATCCCGTTCCACGCCGCCTGTTCCGGGGCGAGGGAAGTCGGAGTCATGCCCGGCTGGGTGTTAATTTCGAGTAACCACAACTGGCCATCGCCCTGTTCGTCCCAGCGGAAATCGCTGCGTGTGACGCCGCGGCAGCCGAGCGCTTCGTGGGCCAGGAGGGCCAGGCGCTTCGCCTCTTCGGCAACAGCGTCGGGGATTTCCGCGGGGATGACGTGGCGCGATCCGCCGGCGGCGTATTTGGCTTCGTAGTCGTAAAACGCCGTGCGCGGAATGATTTCGGTGACGCCGAGCGCGCTGTCGCCCTGAACCGCAACCGTCAGTTCGCGGCCGGGGATGAATCGCTCGATCAGGATCTCGCTGCCGAGTTCCCAGTCCGTCGCGCCAAGGTCCGCAGGCGGACGGTTGGCGCCTTCCAGCACAATGAAGACCCCGACCGAGGATCCCTGCGCGTTCGGTTTCGCCACGTAAGGCGGCTTCATGGCGTGTTCGCGGGCGGCCTCGAAACGGTCGACCAACTTTCCTTCCGGGCACGGAACACCAAAGCGTTCGAACACCGCCTTGGCGCGCTGCTTGTCCATGGCGAGCGCCGAGGCCAGCACGCCGGAATGCGTGTAGGGCGCGCCATAGTGTTCGAGAATGCCCTGGACCTTGCCGTCCTCGCCCCATTCACCATGGAGCGCGTTGAAGACGACGTCCGGCGCGGCCTCGGCCAGCTGGCGGGCCAGTTCGCGCGTCGGGTCGATCTCGGCCACGTCCCAGCCCTTGCGGCGCAGCGCGTCGGCGCAGGCCTTGCCTGAAACGAGCGAGACCGGACGTTCGGCGGACATGCCGCCCAGAAGAACCGCGATGCGCTTTGTCATGTCTTTGTCTCCACCCCGATGCGTTTGACCTCCCATTCGAGGTCGATGCCGGTCGCCGCAAGAATGTCGGCGCGCGCGCCCTCGACCACGGCTTCAAGGTCGGCGGCGGTCGCCGTGCCGTCATTGATCAGGAAATTGGCGTGCATCTCGGAGAAGCGCGCGCCGCCGATGCGCTTGCCGCGCCAGCCGGCCGCGTCGATCAGCTTCCACGCCTTGCGCTGGTCCGGCGTGCCCGGCGGATCGGGATTGCGGAAGGTCGAGCCGGATGTCTTTTCCCGGATCGGCTGGGTCGCTTCCCGGCGGGCGGTGATCACGTCCATGCGCGCGGTGACGGCCTCGGGCACATCCGGCGCGCCCTGAAACAGCGCCTCGACGAAGATCCAGTCGTCCGGCGCCTCGCTGTGGCGATAGGCGTAGCCGAGTTCATCCGCCTTCACGACGATGCGGCGGCCGAGCCGGTCCAGCGCGGCGGCCTCGATCAGCACGTCCTTCGTCTCGCGGTCATAGCAGCCGGCATTCATGCGCAGCGCGCCGCCAATCAGTCCGGGCACGCCCACGAAGAACTCAAGGCCACCGATACCCGCCTTCGCGGCGGTCTGGGCTACCTTCTTGTCGAGTGCGGCAGCCCCGGCGCGAACGCGCGCGCCGTCCTCCGCGGTGACCCGCCCAAACGGTGCGGTCAGGCGCACCGTCACCCCCGGCACGCCGCCATCACGCACCAGCGTGTTCGACCCGGCGCCGAGAATGGTGACGGGAATTTCCTCGGGGGTTTCGGCCAGGAAGCGCGCGAGATCGGCCTCGTCGGCCGGCAGGTAGAGTACTTGCGCCGGACCGCCGACCCGCAGCCAGGTCACATCGGCCAGCGGGGCGTTCTCGACATATTTGCCGCGCACCTGCGGCAGGCAGCTGATGAGGGACGGCCAGGTCATATCCGCACCCGCTTTCCTCCCCCGTTCACGGGGGAGGTGTCAGCGCAGCCGACGGAGGGGGGAAATCCCCCCCTCGCCCAGGACCGGGTCCGAGGCACTCCCCCCGCAAGCGGAGGGAGAAAGCGATAATGAGTGCCCCCCACCCCGGCCCTCCCCCGTTGGGGGAGGGAGAGAAACGCCGTCGCGACTCCCTCCCCTTGAGGGGAGGGTTGGGGTGGGGTGCGCAAGGAACCGGCCACTAGCCGAACGCCTTCAGCTCTTCCGGCAGGGCATAGGCCCAGGCGGTGATGTCGCCCGCGCCGAGGCAGACGATGATGTCACCGGCGGCGGCGCGTTTCGACACCGCTTCGGCGACGGTCTCGCGCGTCACGGGCGCCGCATCGCGGTGGCCGTGCGCCTTCAGGCTGGCGACGAGGTGGTCGCGGTCGGCGCCCTCGATCGGGCTTTCGCCCGCCTCGTAGACATCGGCGACCAGAACGCTGTCGGCATCGTTGAAACAGGTCGAGAAATCCTCGAACAGATCGTGCAGGCGGGTGTAGCGATGCGGCTGCATCACCGCGACGACCTTGCCCTTGGTGGCTTGCCGGGCCGCCTTGAGGACGGCAGCGATCTCGACCGGGTGGTGGCCATAGTCATCGATGATCGTTGCGCCCTTCCACTCGCCGGTGCGGGTGAAGCGGCGCTTCACGCCGCCGAAACCGGCGAGCGCCTTGCGGGCCGTGTCCTCGGTCGCGCCAAGCCGTTTCGCGACGGCGAGCGCGGCGATGGCATTCTGGACATTGTGCTGGCCGACCATCGGCAGGAAGAAATCCTTCCAGACTTCGGTCTCGCCGTTTCTGAAGACGATGTCGAACATCGTGCCGCCGGTGTCGGGGCGCAGGTTTTCGCCGCGCACATCGGCCTGCGGGTTGAAGCCGTAAGTGATGACCTTGCGGTCCTCGATCCGGCTGGCGAGCGTCTGCACCTCGGGGTGATCCGTGCACAGAACGGCAAAGCCGTAGAAGGGCAGCGCCTCGACGAATTGCCGGAAGGCGGCACGGATCGCATCGAAGTTGGAGTAGTGCTCCATATGCTCCGGATCGATATTTGTGACGATGCCGGCCGTCGCGCGCAGCTTCAGGAAGCTGCCGTCGCTCTCGTCGGCCTCGACGACCATCCAGTCGCCCTCGCCCATTTTCGCATTCGATCCGTAGGCGGAAATGATACCGCCATTGATCACCGTCGGGTCGAGTTCGGCGGCGTCCAGCAGCGCCGCAACCATCGAGGTGGTCGTGGTCTTGCCGTGGGTGCCGGCGATGGCAACGGAGTATTTCAGCCGCATCAGCTCAGCGAGCATCTCGGCCCGGCGCACGACGGGGATTTTCTGCTCGCGCGCGGCGACGAGTTCGGGATTGTCGCGCTTGATCGCGGTCGACACAACGATGGCGCCGGCGCCCCCGATATTCCCTGCCGTGTGACCGATCGAGACGCGCGCGCCGCGTGCGCGCAGTCGTTCGACATTCGGGTTCGCCTTGATGTCGGAGCCCTGCACATCATAGCCGAGATTGAGCATCACCTCGGCAATGCCCGACATGCCGATGCCGCCAATGCCAACGAAATGGATGGGGCCGACACGCAGCGGCAGGGCCGTCGTCTTCTTCACCGGGATTTTTCCTTCGCAATCGCTTCCAGCGCGTCGGCGAACAGGCCGGCGGCATCGGGCTTGCCGAGTGCCCGCGCCCGCTGCGCACGCTGTTTGAGGTCTTCAAGGTTCGCCAGCCGCACTTCAAGCAGGGATGCCAGTGCGGCAGGCGTGAATTCGGCTTCCGGAACACTGTCGGCCGCGCCCGCCTCGACCAGATCGCCGGCGTTGGCGCTCTGGTGGTCGTCGGTCGCGATCCCCAGCGGCACGAACAGGGCCGGCCGTCCGACGGCGGCGATTTCAGATACGCTCGACGCTCCGGCCCGGGCGATAACGAAATGCGCGGCGGCGAGCTTTTCCCCGACATTGGAGAAGAAGGGCGAACACTCCGCCCTCACACCCGCCTGCTGATAGATGTCCTGCGCCATGGGAAGGGATTCTTCCCGGGTCTGTTGGGCGACTTCAAGGCGCGATCGTAGCCATTCCGGGAGATCGGCCACGGCCTGCGGCACAGTCTCCGACAGGAGGCGCGCGCCGAGACTGCCGCCCAGAACGAGGAGGCGGATCGGACCGTCCTGGGTCAGGGGCGGATAACCCGCTTCGCGCGCGTCGAGGATCGGGGCGCGCAGCGGGTTGCCGGTGATCAGGCGTTTCGTGTTGCGCGGCGCGCGATCGAGCCGGGCGAAGCCGCTGGCAACGACACCGGCCTGCTTCGCAAACACCCGGTTCACCCGTCCGAGCACGGCATTCTGTTCGTGGATTGCGAAGGGGATTTTCTCCGCCCGCGCCGCCCACAGCGCGGGAAAGGCCGGATAGCCGCCGAAGCCCGCAACGACGCCGGGCTTCCACTGGCGGACGATCCGCTTGGCCTGACCGATCCCGGCCATCAGGTCGAGCACGGCCTTTGCCAGCTTGACCGGATTTTTCGTCGACGGGCTGGCGGCGCGGATCTGATCGATCGTCTCGGCGGGAAAGCCGTCCGTGTGTTTCAGACCGCGCGCATCGGTGATCAGACGCACCGTCCAGCCACGCGCGATCATCTCGTCGGCCAGCGCCCGGGCGGGGAAGATGTGACCGCCCGTTCCGCCCGCCGCCAGAAGCAGCCGGCGTCCGCTCATCGGGCGAATCTCATCGCATAGGCCCCCGGCCGGCGGCGCGTGAAAGCCAGCATCAGGCCCGCGCCCAGAGCCAGCGCGATCATCGACGACCCGCCATAGGAGACGAAGGGAAGCGTCATCCCCTTGGGCGGAATGAGGCTGAGATTGACGGCGATATTGACGATGGCCTGCAGGCCGAACTGCAGCGCGAGGCCGGCCACCGCCAGCTGCGCGAAATGGTCGGTCAGGCGCATCGCATTGGTCCAGGCGCGCGCGACCAGGATAGCGAACAGGCCGATGATGGCGAGCGACGCAAAGAGGCCGAATTCCTCGGCGGCGACGGCGAAGATGAAGTCGGTGTGCGCGTCCGGCAGGAAGCGTTTCACCTCGCCCTCGCCCGGCCCGGCCCCGGCAATGCCGCCGCGCGCGATCGCCTCCATCGCCCGGTCGATCTGGTAGGTGTCGCCCGATTCCGGGTTGATGAAGCGCTCGATGCGCGAGGCCACGTGCGGCAGGAAGACATAGGCCGCGACCGCGCCGGCGACGGCGAGACCTGACAGCCCGGCGACCCAGCGCCAGCTGAGGCCGGCCGCGAAGAAGACGCCGCCAAAACACAGGGTCAAAAGTACGGTCTGGCCGAAATCCGGCTGCGCGATCAGCAATGCCACGGCAAACAGGTAGAGGCCAAAAGCCACGAGATGGCCGGGTATCGGGGCGCCGCGCCGGGATTCCGCGAACAGCCACGCCGCGACGACGATCAGCGAGGGCTTGAGGAATTCAGACGGCTGGATCGAGAACGGCCCGAAGCGCAGCCAACGCGCCGCGCCATTGACCTCATAGCCGATGAACAGGGTCAGCAGCATCAGTGCGAAGGACCCGACGAGGACGAGGCCGGCGAGCCGCCTAGCGCCCTTGGGCGACAGGCTGGAAACGAAGAGCAGCGTGAGAACGCTCGCCCCGGCAAAGAAGATCTGCTTGTAGAGGAAGATGAAGGAATTGGCCTGCGACGGGTCGCGGCCCGCCGCACGGGCGATTCGCTCCGCCGCCGCCGGGCTGGCGGCCAGCGAGAGAACCAGGCCGACGCAGATCAGCGCGAAGACGACGAAGAGCAGCGTCCGATCGAGTCCGCGCCACCAGTCATTCAATTCCCGCGCCCGTGCCGCGATCATGCCGCCCCCCGCTCCGGCCCGTTCAGCCGGTTCTTCACGAGCGTGCGGAACACGTCCCCGCGATGCTCGTAGCTGTTGAACTGGTCGAAGCTGGCGCAGGCAGGTGAAAGAAGAATGACCGGATTCTTCCGTCCGCCTTCCGAGGCATCGCGCAGGGCGAGGTCGAGGGCATTCTCCAGCGTGCCGGCCTTTTCGAAGGCGACCTCGTTTCCGAGGGTTTTGGCAAAGGCGTTCTGAGCCTCACCGATCAGATAGGCCTTGGCGATGCGCGGGAAGAAGGCCCGGAGTGGTTCGATCCCGCCTTCCTTTGGTTGACCGCCCGCGATCCAGTAGATCGTGTCCCAGCAGCCGAGTGCCTGGGCCGCGCTGTCGGCATTGGTCGCCTTGGAATCATTGACGAAGAGAATGCCGCCGCGCTCGCCGACGCGCTCGGCGCGGTGCGGCAGGCCGGGAAAGGATTTCATTGCCTGCGCCGCCGTGCGGGCATCGACGCCGAGCGCGCGAACCGCAGCAAAGGCGGCAGCGGCATTCTGGGCATTGTGCCGCCCCGGCAATGCCGACGCCCGGCTCAGGTCGGCGACGGTCTCGGTGTGACCATTGGTGGCGTCGTAGACCTTGCCGCCGAGCGCATACATGCCCTTCGACAAGGCGCGGCCGGACGAAATGGGGACCACACTCATCGGGCCGCCGGCCATCAGAGCCGAACAGACGCCGCGCGTGTGGTCGTCATCGACCCCCACGATGGCGGTGCCGGATTCGTCCTGGTTCAGGAAGATGCGCTTCTTGGCGGCCAGATAGCCGGCCATGTCTCCATGCCGGTCGATATGGTCGGGCGTGAGATTGAGGAAGACCGAGACGTCGAGCTTCAGGCTCGACACCAGATCGAGCTGATAGCTGGACAGTTCCAGCACATAGACCGAGCCCGGGCGCGGCGCCGGCAGGCCCAGCACGGCTTCGCCGATATTGCCGCCGACATGGGTTTCGCGACCGGCCTTCTTCAGGATGTGGCCGATCAGCGCCGTGGTGGTGGATTTGCCGTTGGTGCCGGTGATGCCGACGATCCGGGGGCGTTCGGCCTCCGGCAGGGCATTCATCGTTCGGGCGAACAATTCCATGTCGCCGATTACTTCCGCGCCGACGGCGCGGGCGAATTCGACCATGCGATGCGGCGCGGGGTGGGTCAGCGGTACGCCCGGCGACAGGACGAGGGCGGCGATGTCGCCCCAGTCGCGGCGGCCGAGATCCTCCAGTTCGACACCGGCCTTCCTGGCGGCTTCGCGCGTATCGGCATTGTCATCCCAGGCGAGGACGTTCGTTCCGCCCGCCGCGAGCACTTTCGCCGCCGCGATCCCGGTACGACCGAGCCCGAAGACGGCGACGCTGCGCCCCTCGAATTCGTGGACCGGGATCATGAATGGGCTACCTCAGTTTCAGGGTGGAAAGACCGATGAGCGCCAGGATGACGGCGATGATCCAGAAACGGATCACGATGGTCGGTTCCTGCCAGCCCATCTTCTCGAAATGGTGGTGGATCGGCGCCATCTTGAAGACGCGCTTGCCGAACAGCTTGAAGCTGGCGATCTGGACCATGACCGATACGGCCTCAAGGACGAAGAGACCGCCGATGATGGCCAGCACGACTTCGTGCTTTACCGCGACCGCGATCGTGCCGATCGCGCCGCCGAGTGACAGCGAACCGGTATCGCCCATAAAGACCATGGCCGGCGGGGCATTGTACCAGAGGAAGCCGAGCGAGGCCCCGAGCAGCGCGCCGCAGAAGACGGCCAGTTCGCCGGTGCCGGGGGTGAAATTGAGCTGAAGGTAGTTGGCGAAGACGAAATTGCCGACGATGTAGGCAATGAAGCCGAAGCTGGCCGCGGCGATCATCACCGGCACGATGGCGAGACCGTCGAGTCCATCGGTCAGGTTCACCGCATTGGACGCCCCTGCAATCACCAGCGTTCCGAACACGAGGAAAAGCGGCCCGAGCGGGATCAGCACGTCCTTGAAGAAAGGCATGGCGATCGAGGTCGCGAAGCCTTCGGGCACATCCGGCGCATTCGACAGAAGCTGCGTCATCCAGAACACAGCGGCTCCGGCGATAAGGAATTGCAGTATGAGCTTGGCCGAGCCCGGCAGGCCGGCCGAGGAGCGCTTGGTCACCTTGCGGTAGTCGTCGACGAAGCCGATCGCGCCATAGCCCGCGGTGACGAAGATCACGATCCAGAGATACTGGTTCGACAGATCGCCCCACAACAGGGTCGCGAGCAGCATGCCGGTCAGGATCAGGAAGCCGCCCATGGTCGGCGTCCCGGCCTTCTCGATGATGTGACGTTCCGGACCGTCCGCGCGGATCGGCTGGCCTTCGCGCTGCTTCTTGCGCAGCCACTTGATGAAGGGCGAGCCGAAGATGAAGACGAAGGCCAGTGCCGTCATCATCGCGCCACCGGTCCGGAAGGTGATGTAGTTGAACAGGTTGAGGAGGGTGAAGTCCTCACCGAGCGGTGCGAGCAGCCAGTAGAGCATGATCTAGCGGTCCTTCCCCCCGCCGAAGGCGCGGCCTTCGGTCAGCGCACGGGCGATCCGATGGACGCCCGACGCATTCGATCCCTTGATGAAAACAACATCGCCGTCCCCGAGCTGTTCGGCCAGCGCGCCGACCCCGGCTTCGGCGTCGAGCGCATAGATCGTTTCGATCCCGGCGGGCAAGGCATCCTGCAGGTGCTTCATCAGCTTGCCGCACAGGACGGCCGTGCTCACCCCCGCCGCTCTCACCGCGTCCGCGAGATCGGCGTGAAGCGCCGGCGCATCCGGGCCGAGTTCGAGCATTTCGCCCAGCACGGCAATGCGCTTGCCGCCGCGGTCCGGCGCGGTGGCCGCGAGGACGGACAGACCGGCACGCATCGACACCGGGTTGGCATTGTAGCTGTCGTCGAGCAGGGTGAATTCACCGTCGGGGAAGGCGATTTTCGCGGCCCGGCCCCGCCCGGCCTCGGGCTCCACCTCGGCCAGCGCATCGGCAACCTGTTCGGCATCGATCCCTGACGCAATCCCCGCCGCGAAGATGGCGGCCGCGTTCCAGGCCCAGTGGTCGCCGACCGCGCGCAGGGCAAACGGCACGGTCTTGCCGAGGACGGACACCTGGCCGGTCGAACCGCCTGGCCCGCTTTCGAACCCGGTCACGGAAATCGCGGCGCCGGGCGTGACGCCGAAATCCAGCAGGAAGCCCGCGGCGGTTTCCTTTGCATGCGAAGCAAGGCGTGAGGCGAACGCGTCATCGGCCGGGTAAATTGCGACCCCGTCCGGCAGCAGGCCCTCATAGATTTCGGACTTGGCGTCCGCGATCGCTTCCATGGAGCCGAGATTCTCAAGATGGGCCGGTCCGATCCGCGTGATCAGCGCGACATGGGGGCGAACGAGGGTCGTCAGATCGCGGATTTCCCCGGCGTGGTTCATGCCCATCTCGAAGACGGCTCGTCCCGTGCTGCGCGGCATGCGGGCGAGCGTCAGCGGCACGCCCCAGTGATTGTTGTAGGACTTCTCCGACCAGTGCGCCTTGCCGACCGAGCGGAAGACGGCGGCGAGCGCCTCCTTGACCGATGTCTTCCCGACACTGCCGGTGACCGCGACGCGGATCGCCTTCGAGCGCTCCCGGGAGGCGCGAGCAAGCGCCCGCAGTCCATCAAGCGCGTCCGAAACCAACAGGTGCGGGCCGGGGCCGCAATCGCCACGCTCGACGACAGCGGCAACCGCACCGCGCGCCATCGCATCAGGCACGAAGTCATGGCCGTCACGCTGATCTTTCAGCACGACGAAGAGGTCGTTGGGCTTCAGGGTCCGGGTATCGATCGAGACGCCCTCGGCGACCCAGTCCTTTGAATCGGTCAGCAGCCCGCCGGTTGCGGCGAGCGCCTCGCGGGCGGTCCACAATGGTTCGGTCATTGCCCGCCCTCCCGTTCGGCGATGGCCTTGCGGGCCTCCTCGCGATCATCGAAGGGATGGACGACATCCCCGACCTTTTGCCCGGTCTCATGCCCCTTGCCTGCCAGCACCAGCGCGTCGCCGGGGCGCAGCCGGGCCACGCCGGCGCGGATGGCTTCGCCGCGGTCGGCGATCTCGGTTGCGCCCTGGGCGCCGCGCAGGATCGCCTGGCGGATGGTGGCCGCTTCCTCGGACCGGGGGTTGTCGTCGGTGACGATCACTTCGTCGGCCAGTTGCACCGCGATCGCGCCCATCCGGTCGCGCTTGGTCGGGTCACGGTCGCCGCCGCAGCCGAATACGAGGATGATACGGCCCTTGGTATGGGGGCGCGCCGCCCGGAGCAGCTTGTCGAGCCCGTCGGGCGTGTGGGCGTAGTCGACCAGAACCGGGGAACCGTCGCTTGTCCGCGCCGCTTCTTCGAGACGCCCCGGCACGCCGCCCAGATGGTTGATCGCCTCGACCGCGGCCTTGATGTCGACGCCAGAATGCGCGGCCAGCGCCGCAGCGCCAACGGCGTTGGCCGTCTGGAATTCGCCAACCAGAGGAAGTTCCACCCGGTGCGTTCGCCCCGCCACCGACAGCACGATCTGCTGACTGGCCGGGCGCGGCGTGATTTCACGGATCTGCCAGTCGCGGCCGCGCCAGCCTACAGTGATCACGTCCAGCTTTGCTGCCTTCGCGGCCTCGACATATTTCTCGCCCCACTCGGAGTCGACATTGATGACCGCAGGCGAGCCGGGCTGGGCCAATTGCGTGAACAACAATCGTTTGCTCGCGAAGTAATCGGCAAAATCCGGGTGATAGTCGAGATGATCCTGGGTCAGGTTGGTAAAGCCGGTGAGCGTGACCCGCACGCCATGCATGCGGCGCTGCTTGAGGCCGTGGCTCGAGGCCTCCATGGCAAGATGCGTCACGCCTTGCCCGGCCAATTCGTCGAGCGCCTTGTGAAGCGCAATGGCGTCCGGCGTGGTGTAGCCGGTCTCGACGCGGCCGTCGCCGCGCGCCACGCCGAGCGTGCCGAGACTGGCGCCGTCAATACCCGCCCGTGCCCAGATCTGGCGCAGGAAGTCGACCGTCGACGACTTGCCATTGGTGCCGGTGACCGCCGCGATGGTTTCCGGCTGGCGCGGATAGAGGCGCGCAGCGGCGTGCGCCAGCACAAGCGCGGGATCATCCACGGCAATGACCGGAACCGACAGGCCGGACTTGCCGGTCTCCGTCAGAACAGCAACCGCACCGGCTTCAACGGCTTTCCCGGCGAATTGCCAGCCATGGGTTTTCACACCGGGCAATGCGGCGAACAGGTCGCCCGGCTTGACCGCCCGGTTGTCCAGCGCCAGTCCGCGAATGTCGATGTCCGCCGTTCCCGGCGGCAAAAGACCCGGGTCGAGGAGGGTGCCGAGCTTCAATGCTGGATCCTCGGCGCGGGCAGGTCCGGATCGGGCGAAAGCGCGGCACGAACGAGAGCGGCGCGCTCCAGCGGATCATCGATGCGTTCGACACCGAGGATCGGCGCGATCCGTTCGATGATGTCTCCGGCGGCGGGTGCGGCGGTATAGCCCGCCGTCGCATAGCCATAAGTCGATGCATTGCCGTGCGGCTCGTCGAGCATCACCAGCACGACATATTGCGGATCGTCATAAGGGAAGATGGCAGAGAAGGACGAGATCAGCCGGTTGCGGCTGTAGCCGCCCCGGTCCGGCTTTTCCGCGGTGCCGGTCTTGCCCGCGACGCGGTATCCCGGAACTTCGGCGCGGCGGCCGGTGCCATCCTCGACGACTTCGCGCATCAGATCGAGCACATGCTGGGCCACTTCAGGGTCGAGCACCTGCTCCCCGGCGACCGTTTCGCCCGGACGGACCGGCTGCAGGGTCGGCTGGACATAAACCCCGCCATTGGCGATCGCGGCAAAGGCGGCGGCGACGGAAAGCGGGCTGACAGCGAGGCCGTGGCCATAGGAGATCGTCGCGGTCTCTGTCGGCCCCCATTGCCGCGGCAGGATCGGCGCGGCGGTCTCGGCGAGCTCGATCGGTGCCGCTTCGAGCAGGCGCAAACGCTGCAGCAGATCGCGCTGCGCCTCCGGACCCGCTTCGAGCGCGATCAGCGATGAACCGATATTCGACGAGTGGGTGAAGATTTCCGACAGCGTCAGCTCCCGGTTCTGGGCGTGAAAGTCGTGGATGGTGTGTCCACCGATCCGGAGGGGGTTCGACGCGTCGAAGGTTTCACCCGGCCGGGCAATGCCGGTTTCCAGTCCCAGCGCGACGGTGAAAGCCTTGAAGGTCGAGCCCATTTCATAGACGGCCTGCGTGGCGCGATTGAGGCGATCGTCGGGCCGTGCTTCGGCGGGCCGGTTGGCGTCATAGTCTGGCAGCGACACCATGGAGAGCACTTCGCCGGTGCGCACGTCCATGACGACACCGACCGCGGCCAGTGCCCGGAATTCCTGCATCGAGGCGCGCAGCACTTCATCGACATGATATTGCACACCCATGTCGATCGAGAGCGCGACCGGGCGGCCGTCACCGGCTTCCAGCGCACCGTCGAAGGCCCGCTCCGCCCCGGCAATGCCGATCAGATCCCGATCGGAGAAGCCGACGACATGCGAGGCGAGCCGCCCGCGCGGATAGACCCGGCGCGGCTCGGTGCGGAAGTCGAGTCCCGGCATGCCGAGCGAGAAGACCGCCTGGCGCTGGCGCGGCGTCAGATTGCGCTGGATCCAGACGAAGCGGCGGCGGGTCGAGAGGTCGCGGGTGACCCGTTCCACATCGAGTTCGGGCAAAACGGTCGCCAGAGCCTCGGCGGTTTCCGCTGCATCCCAGACCTGGGTCGGGTCGGCAAAGAGCGACCAGGTTTCCAGCGTTGTCGCGAGCACATTGCCATTGCGGTCGACCAGGTCGCCGCGCGGACCGTCCGCGGCGACGACCGGCTCGGCCGGACCGGCCTCACCCGCAACGGCGAGCATGATGGCGCGCCCGCCGAGAATGGTGAAGGCAAAACCGAGCGCGATGCCGATCATGGTGAGGCGGCGGCGCGCACCTTCGAGCGCCGTTGTTTCCTCGTCCTCAAGCGTCAAAAACCGCGCCATGTCGGAGGGCGCGGCTTCAACGACCGGCGGCAGGCCGGCGGACTGGGTTTCCGCCGTCACGCGGCGGCGGGCAAAGGGCCAGAATTTTTTCATGGACGCCCTCCGGCCGGGACAACCTCCGCGCCCGCTCCGCTATCGGAAGCCAGCAGATCGTCGGAATAAGGCTCACGGCCCTGCTCGATCAGCAGCGGCAGGTCGCTCATCGCGACCTCGCGGGCGGGATCGAGCGGTTCGAAACCGAGATAGCGGCGGGCGAGCGTGCGCAAGCGCTCCGGGTCTTCCAGATGCGCGACCTCGACCTGCAGCACATTGATCTGACGGCGCTCCTCGGAGAGCTGTTCCTGCAGGTCGGCGAGGCGTTCCTGGGCCCCCTGGGCTTCCGTCTTGGCGATGTAGAGCGCGACGGCGAGCGCCGCGGCAACCACAAAGGCCAACAGATTGAGCGCACGGATCATAGGGCGGCCTCCAGACGGGACAGCGGCGGTGCGGGGGGCAGAAGATCGTCCGAGGCCGGCCAGACCGGCGCATCGGTTCGGATGGCGGCACGCAGCTTCGCAGAGCGCGCACGGGGGTTTTCCGATGTTTCCGCCTCACCGGCTTCAAGCGCCTTGCGCTGGAGTAGGCGGAAGGACGGCTCGGCGGCGGGCTCGGCTTCCGGCATGTGGCGCGACCCGCCCCCGCCCGACAGGCCGGAACGCTCGCGCAGGAAGCTCTTCACGATGCGGTCTTCCAGCGAGTGGAAGGTGACGACGACGAGACGCCCGGCGGGCGCGAGGATCTTTTCCGCCGCGTGCAGCGCGCGGACCAGTTCGCCGAGTTCGTCATTGATATAGATGCGCAGCGCCTGGAAGGTCCGCGTGGCGGGGTGGATACGGCCCGGCTTGCCGCCAACCGCCTTGGCGACGATCTCGGCGAGGCGTTCGGTGGTGGCGATCTTTTCCTCGGCGCGGGCGCGTACGATGGCGGACGCCACCCGGCGCGACTTCTTCTCCTCGCCATAATGCCAGAAGATCGCCGCGAGATCGGCCTCGGGCAGGAGCATGACGGCATCCGCCGCGCTCGGCCCCTCACCCGACATGCGCATGTCGAGCGGCCCTTCCTTCGCAAACGAAAAACCGCGCTCGGCCTGATCGATCTGCATCGAGGAGACGCCGATGTCGAGGACGATGCCGTCGACCGTCTCGCCGCCATTGACGGCGATCACCTCGTCCATCGCGGAGAAGGGCGCCCGGACGAGGACGAAATGCCCGGGGAAAAGCGCCTTCACCTGTTCGGCCATCGGCGCGACGGTCGGGTCGCGGTCGATCCCCAGAACACGGCAGTCCGCTTCGCCCAGAATGGCGCGGGTATAACCCCCGGCACCGAATGTGCCATCGATGTAGAGCGCGCCGTCGCGCGGCTGCAGCGCGGCGATCACTTCGGTCAGCATGACGGGGGCGTGGCTCATCTACGCCCCCACCGGCCGCGGCGGCGGCAGCTTCATGGCGCGCTTGTTCTCGCGGGCGAATTTGCGCGCCTCGACCTCGTGCGCGGCATAGACGTCGGGGTTCCAGATCTCGAAGCGGGCGCCGAGACCGACGAAGGTCGCCTTGTCCGACAGTCCGGCATGTTCGGCGAAGGGCTTCGGCAGGGTGATGCGGCCATTGGCGTCGAAGGACAGCGGACGCGCCGAGCCGAAGATGGCGCGCTCCAGCGCGACGCGGGCGTCGTCGTAGGGATCCATGCTTTCGATCATCTGAAGGTAGCGATCCATCAAGGATTGCCCGCCACCTTCTAGATAGTCGCCGTCGAAGGACGGCCAGACATAGATGCCGTCAAAGGGTCCGTTGCGGACGATCGCGCGGAAATCGGCGGGGACGGACAGGCGCCCCTTCGCATCGATTCCGTTGGTCGTCGTCGACAGAAACACCCTGGTTCTCCCCTCGCCACGACATCGCCCTCGTGGTTAATGATGGGATAACATGGGATTTCATGGGAAACAACGCGGAAAGAGTCTCCAGGCCTGCTTTTTCTAGGGTCAGGACAGTATTCGCGGCCGCGCGAACGGCCCCGGAAAAAGAACATACAAAGAACAGATTGAAGCGGTTTCGAGAAAAACCGGGGGGTTAGAGGGGTCAGGCGGCCTGTAAGCCGGGTTCTGTGCCGCTGTTTCCGGGATGGAAACAACGCGGCGGCCATTCCTCTGCGACACGCCTCGCGGCGTGCCTGACGCGACCTACCCGAATGGCACCCAAGGGCGGGTGTGCCGGACGAACCGGCATCCATTCCTATTCGGTCTTGCTCCGGGTGGGGCTTGCCATGCCCCCTTCCTTGCGGTCGGGGCGGTGCGCTCTTACCGCACCGTTTCACCCTTGCCTGCCGCGAGCGGCCGGCGGTCTGTTCTCTGTGGCGCTATCCCTGGGGTCGCCCCCGCCAGGCATTACCTGGCACCCTGCCCTTGCGGAGCCCGGACTTTCCTCCCCCGCGTCCTTTCGGAGCTTGCGGGAGCAGCCGCCCGGCCGCCTGACCAGAGGCCTATGTCGGCTCAGGACGGCTTCGCGTCAAGCGCGCGGGCATAACGGTGGATCACGGTGCGGTCTGCGCGGGAGATCCAGACCGCCCCGACACCGGCAACGGCCAGCGTCGCCAGCACCACCGCCCACCAGAAGGTCGACATGCCGCCATAGGCGACGGCGAAGCGGGTCGCGAGCTGGGACACGCCCGCCGCGACCAGGCCGACATAGGACCAGGCCATGAATTTGTAGTGACCGAAGACGAGCTGGGCGCGCCCCTTGGCGGTCTTTGCCCGTTTCGCGGCGAGGATCATCCACAGGCCGGCGATCAGTGTCGCGGCGCTCAACAAGGACAGCCAGTGGAAGGCGGTGATGCCGTCATCGGCCATCGGCAGTCCTGCCAGGATCAGCACCCAGAAGGCCGCGAAATAAGTGTAGCCGGTCAGCTTGTGCTGCCCGTCCGCCTTCGGGCGGATCAGCACGAACGCGCCCGTGATCAGTGCGACCAGCGCCGCCGCCGTGTGCGCCGCACCCCAGATGTCGTGAATGATCTGCATCAATGCCTCCCTTTCGTATGAATTACTTTATAATTTGAAGTTTGTGGATTTTGAAGGGGGATTGGGAGGGCGCGGGTTCCGGTGGTGGGGATCGAGTCGAAGAGTCGTTCCTGCTCCGGCTCAGGTCCGGGGTGAACTCTGGCGGGAATCCCGAACGACCTGTGAAACTGGACTCCCGCCTTCGCGGGAGTGACGGCGCATCTCGTATGGTTCCGACGGAGGCCGGAGTCTGACGGGACAGACGCTTTGGACCCCGGTCTTCGCTTCGCGAAACCGGGGAGCGTCAAAGGTGAAAGCGAGAAGGTAAGCCTTTCCCCTCCCCTCGAAGGGGAGGGACGCGAGCGGCCTTCGTCAGAAGGGCGGGAGCGGGGTGGGGTGAAGCCTCGACTAAGACACCCCCACCCCGGTCGGCTGGCTGGCGCACAGCCTCCCGGCCCTCCCCGCAAAAGGGGGAGGGCGAACGCAGGCGATCTTCAAGCCTTTTCCGCCCCGGATTTACCTGTCCCCGCGGCGGCGGGGATTCCGGGGCCCGTCCACGCTTCCGGTTAACTCTCAAGTTCGACAGGTCCCGGCACAAGGCCGGGACAGAGCAAATCGACAATGTCACGACGTCATTTCGGCGAAGGCCGGAATCCAGCGCAAAGGAAAATCTGGACTCCCGCCTTCGCGGGAGTGACGTCTCAGCCCGAGATCTCAGCCACCGCCCGGATCAGGCTCAGGGTCTCTTCATCGGCTTTGCCGGTGACGGCGGAGGGCCGGAAGCGGCGCTGGAAGGCCTCGACCACCGCAGGCAGGCCCGCAGAGAAGCCGTAGCCGATCGTCGACAGATCGCTCTCGACGTCATCGGAAGGAGCGTCAATCGGGAACGGCCAGATGGCAGCGCCGACGTCCGCCAGCTTTCGCCACGGGAATCTCTCGCCCGGATCCTGTTTGCGCCCCGGCGCGAGGTCGGAATGC
Organism: Hyphobacterium vulgare; assembly: GCF_042643335.1. Taxonomy (NCBI): domain Bacteria; kingdom Pseudomonadati; phylum Pseudomonadota; class Alphaproteobacteria; order Maricaulales; family Maricaulaceae; genus Hyphobacterium; species Hyphobacterium vulgare. The sequence continues at coordinate 75,725 of NZ_JBHRSV010000028.1, read as the reverse complement.
CCGATCACCGCCGCGGGCGGGAGGTCGTGGCGTTCGAGAATGTCCTGAACGAGTTCGATCACCGCGGCGATCTGGGGGTCCGGGTAGTCCGGCAGACCGAAATCATGACCGCCATTGACGATCTCGATCCCGATCGAGGCCGAATTCATGTCCGTCTCACCGCACCACTCACCAACGCCGGCATGCCAGGCGCGCTTGTCTTCCGGCACGAGACGCAGGGTGCGGCCGTCTTCCTCGACGACGTAGTGCGCGCTGACACCGGCTTCGGGATCGCGCAGGCGGTCGATCGCCGCCTGCCCCGTTTCCATGCCGGTATAGTGCAGCACGACGAAGCGGACCGGCGATTTGCGGTCGTTGAAGTTCGGCGACGGCAGATCGGTGATGGTCATAATGCTTCTTCGCGCGCCAGCGGGGCCTTGGGCAAGGCCTTGTTCGGACGCGCCGCGACCAGCGCCACGCCGGCGAGCGCGATCGCCCCGCCAACGGCCAGTCGCCAGCCCAACGGATCGCCCGCCACCAGAATGCCGAAGGCGACCCCTGAGAGCGGTGCCATCAGCGTCAACGGCGCAATGAGATTGGTCTCGTAGCGCTGGATGAGGTGATAGAAGACGCCATGGCCGAAGACGTTGACGAGGCCGACCGTGTAGATCAGCGCCAGGGCGAACAGGAGGCCGCCGCCCGTCACCGCCTCGATCTGCCCGCGTTCGAACAGCAGCGACAGCGCGAGCAGAGGCGGCGCCGACAACAGCCCGATCCACGCCTGCAGGCGGAAGGGCTTCATGTCGATCTTCTTCACGAGGATCATGCCGACCGCCGATACGGCTGCCGCCCCGATACCGAACAGAAGGCCGAGCGATATCGTCAGATTGGCGGGATCGGCGCTGACCAGCGCCACGCCCGTGAAGGCCGCCACTGTGCCGATAATGCGAAGCGGCCCGAGTTTCTCACCCAGCCAGACCACCGACAGGAGAGTCGCAAACGGCACGCCGAGCTGGAGCGTGATCGCCATTCCGGATGGGGTTGCGGACTGAAGTCCGATGAAGATGAGCGCGTACTGGACGCCGCCCATGCACGCCGCCACGCCGAGGAGGCGCGGCCAGTCCTTCGGCATGGGTCGCAGGAAAGGCGCGAGTACCATCGCCAGCAGCAGGAAACGCAGGAAGGCGAAGAAGATGGGCGGGCTGCCCTCGAATCCCGGCACCCAGGCCGGGATGCCCGCGATCGAGAATTTCGCGACGACGAAATTGAAGCCCCAGATCAGGCACATGGCCACAAGGCCGAGAGCGTCGCGCAGCGTCATGGGTCCGGGCGTTAGCCCGGAATGGAGCCGTCAGGCAAATGATTTGATCTAGAAGCGGCCGGTGCCTTCGACGGTCCAGCCATTGGGACCGCGGCGGGCGACCAGAAGCGTCGGATCGCCGTTGTCGTCACCGCCCCGTTTGCGCGGCCCGCGGATCTTCGACCACAGCCACCAGGCCCCGCCCGCCAGCAGGGCGACACCGATCGCGGCGATGGCCGCGGCGGTCAGGACTGCGGCGAGGAAGAGCACCAGACCGATGAAGGCGATCGCGATCACGCCCGCAGCGAGCGCGCGGACGAAGCGTCCGGCCCCCTGGGCAATCCGTTCGGATGAATTCGTCGCGTCGGTCATGCGGCTACTCCACTTCTTGCCCCCGCATCCTGACATCAATTTTGGGGCCAGAATGCGCCGCGTCAATCACCGGGCCGCGATTCCCGTGTCCGGATCGCGCGAATTTGAGCGTAAGCGGCGTTGATCATGGCCATTTTCTCGTCGGCGAGGCGCTGCATTTCGGGCGGCGCGCCCCGCGCGACGAGGGCGTCGGGGTGATTCTGTGCCGCGATGCGGCGATAGGCACGTTTCAATCCGGCCTCGTCGATATCGGGGTCGACACCGAGAATCAGCCAGGGATCATCTTCCGGCAGGCCGACATGCCCCATGCGGATCCGCCGGTATTCCCGCTCCGAAAATCCGAAGATGTCGGCGACGGTTTCCAGGAAGGTGAGCTCCGCCGGCGTCACACGGCCATCCGCCTTGGCGATGTGAAACAGGCCGTCGAGCACATCTTCCAGCACCGCCGGGTGGGCGCGGAAGCGGCGCGCCAAACGCAGCGCATAGCCTTCAAACCCCAGCGTGGTTTCCTTGGCGAGGTTGAACAGGCGGGCGATGGCCTCCTCGCCCTCCTTCGGGGCACGGAAGACGCGGCGGAAGGCGGCAATCTCGTCGGTCGTGACCACCCCGTCGGCCTTGGCCATTTTCGCGCCGAGACCAATCAGCGCCATGGCGAAATCGGCGTCGTCCACGCGCCGTCCCGGCCCGCATTCCTCGATCTCGCAATCGAAGGGGTCGGACCGTCCGGCGATGAAATGGGTCAGCTTGCGCCAGAGGGACATGGGTCTAGTCTCCGGCCCGCATGTAACGCGGGAATCGGGCGGGCGCGAGTCGTGAACGGCAGGTGGGAATTCTGGATCGATCGCGGCGGCACGTTCACCGATGTGCTGGCACGCGAGCCCGGCGGCCGCGTTCGCGCGATGAAGCTGCTGTCGGACAGCCCGGACTATCCCGATGCGGCGTCCGAAGGTGTGCGCCGTTTCCTGGGTCTGAAGTCCGGCGAGCCCATCCCTGCCGACACGATCGCCGCGGTGAAGATGGGCACGACGGTCGCGACCAACGCCCTGCTCGAACGCAAGGGCGCGCCAACCCTGTTCGTCGTGACGGAAGGCTTTGCCGATCTGCTGGTGATCGGCGACCAGACCCGGCCCGACATCTTCGCGATGAAGATCGACCGGCCTGCGCCGCTCCACCAACACGTGCTGGAGGTCAGCGAGCGCCTTGCCGCCGACGGCTCCGTCGTGACCCGTTTGGACGAAGCAGCAGCCCTATCGGGACTGAAAGCCGCGCGGGCAGCAGGATGCCGCACCGCGGCGATCGCCTGCCTTCACGCCTATGCCAATCCGGCGCACGAAAAGCGCCTCGGTGAACTGGCGAGGGAGGCCGGGTTCGACACGGTCATCCTGTCGAGCGAGGCCAGCCCGCTGATGAAAATCGTGCCGCGCGCCTCGACCACCGTCCTCGATGCCTATCTGACACCGGTCCTGAAAGACTATGCCGGACGGGTCGCCGAACGACTCGACGGTGCGCCGCTCTATTTCATGCAATCGTCCGGCGGACTGACGTCGGCTGAGACGTTCGCCGCGCGAGACGCGGTGCTTTCAGGCCCGGCGGGCGGCGTGGTCGGTATGGCGAAGACCGCCGCCGCGGCCGGTTTCCCGAAAGTCATCGGCTTCGACATGGGCGGCACGTCGACCGACGTGTCGCGCTTCGATGGCGACCACTATGAGCGGGTCAGCGAGGCGCGGATCGCCGGTCAGCGCCTGCGCGCGCCGATGATGGCGGTGCATACGGTCGCCGCCGGTGGCGGTTCGATCCTGTTCTTCGATGGCGAGCGCGCCCGGGTCGGGCCCGAAAGCGCCGGGGCCATGCCCGGACCGGCGGGCTATGGTCGCGGTGGCCCGGCCACCGTAACCGACGCGAATATCGTGCTCGGCCGGATCCAGCCGGACGATTTCCCGTGTGTCTTTGGTTCGGGCGGCGACAATCCGCTGAACGCCGAGGCGAGCCGTGCCGCGCTGGCGGAGCTCGCCGAAGCGATGGGGGCTGACGGACCAGAAACAGCGGCAGAGGGCTTCCTCGCCGTCGCGATCGAAAACATGGCGCAGGCGATCAAGCAGATCTCGATCGGTCAGGGCGTCGATCCGGCGAGCTATGCCCTGTCCTCCTTCGGCGGGGCGGGCGGTCAGCATGCCTGCAAGGTCGCCGAGGCGCTCGGCATGACCACGGTGCTGGTCCATCCCTTTGCGGGCTTGTTGTCTGCGCTCGGCATCGGACTGGCCGAACTTCGCGAGACGCGCGAGGCGGCTGTCGGCCTGGCGTTCGATGTCGGCCTGGAAACGGCCCGGACACGTGCGGAAACGCTGGCGGCGGAAGCGCACCGCGCCCTCGCCCGGCAGGATGCGCACGCGGACGCAATCCGGACGCGGCAGGAAGCACGGATCAAGGTCGGGGGATCGGACACCGCCCTGCCGGTTCCTTTCGACGACCCGGACCGGATGCGCGCGGATTTCGACCGGGCGCACGTCCAGTTGTTCGGCTTCACGCCGGGGGATGCGGCGCTGATCATCGAGAGCGTCGCCGCAGAGGCCGAAGCGGATCCGCCCGGCGCCGGCGGCTGGACGCTCGATCTGCCCGAAAGCACGGTCGATCCCGAACCGCGCCGCATGACGCAGGTCTATTCCGGCGGCGTCTGGCAGGAAACTCCGGTCGTGGCGCTGGAGGATTTTGGCCCCGGCGCAGTGTTTCCCGGCCCGGCGCTGATCGTCGAGCCGAATTCCACTCTGGTCGTCGAGGCAGGCTGGAGGGCGCAGCGGCAAGCCGACGGCATGCTGGTCCTGAGCCGGGACGGCCGAACAGCAAGGGAGGCCGACTCGACGGAACTCGACCCGGTCCGGCTCGAACTGTTCAACAAGCGCTTCATGTCGGTCGCCGAGCAGATGGGCACGGCGCTGGAGCGCACGGCCCACTCGGTGAACATCAAGGAGCGGCTCGACTTCTCCTGCGCCGTGTTCGACGCCGAGGGCGGACTGGTCGCCAACGCGCCGCACATGCCCGTGCATCTGGGATCGATGTCGGCGAGCGTGAAGGCCGCTGCCGAAGCGCATCCCGACCTCAAGCCCGGTGACGCCGTGGCGGTCAACGCGCCCTATGATGGCGGCACGCATCTGCCCGACATCACGATCGTGGTTCCGGTCTTCGACGAAATGTCGGGCAAGCGCCAGTTCTGGGTTGCTGCGCGCGGACACCATGCCGATGTCGGCGGGATCGCACCCGGCTCGATGCCGCCCTTCTCGACGACGATCGACGAGGAAGGCGTGCTGTTCCGGAACCTGAAGGTCATGGACGGGGGGCGTTTCCTCGACGCGGATGTGCGCGCCGTCCTGAATGGCAGCCCCTTCCCGGCCCGCAATCCGGATCAGAATGTCGCCGACATGAAGGCCCAGATGGCGGCCTGTGCGAAGGGGGCAGCCGAGCTGAAACGGATGGTGACCGATCACGGCCTTGCCGTGGTGCGCGCCTATATGGGCCATGTCCAGGACAATGCCGAACGCGCGGTGCGCCGCGTGATCGACGCACTTGAAGACGGCGAAGCGATGTCGCGGCTGGAAGATGGCGCAGAAATCCGGGTCCGGATTACAGTCGACCGGGACGCCCGGACCGCGAAGGTCGACTTCACCGGCACCAGCGCCCAGCGGCGCAACAATTTCAACGCCCCGTCGAGTGTCGCCCGGGCCGCCGTGCTTTACGTTTTCCGCTGCCTCGTCGGCGACGCGATCCCGCTGAATGAAGGCTGTCTGAAGCCGCTGGAAATCGTGATCCCCGAAGGCAGCCTGCTCGACCCGAAACCGCCGGCAGCAGTGGTCGCGGGAAATGTCGAGACCAGCCAACTCGTCGTCGACGCGCTGTTCGCGGCCACCGGCCGGATGGCGAATGCCCAGGGCAGCATGAACAATTTCACCTTCGGCAATGCGCGTCATCAGTACTACGAGACGATCTGCGGCGGGGCCGGCGCGGGCATCGACAATGAGGGCCGCGGCTTTGCCGGGACCAGCGCGATCCACACGCACATGACGAATTCGCGCATGACCGACCCCGAAGTGCTGGAAACCCGCTTTCCCGTCCGCCTTGCCTGGCATCGGGTGCGGCCGGGTTCCGGCGGTGCTGGCCGCTGGCGCGGCGGCGACGGTTCGAGCCGCAAGCTGGTTTTCCTCGAAGCCATGGACGCGGCCTTGCTGTCCTCGCGCAGGACCGAATATCCGGCAGGTCTGTCCGGTGGCGGCGACGCGCTGTCCGGCGTGCAGTGCCTGATCCGTTCCGACGGAAGCGAGCACACCCTGCCCGCCCTGTTCAGCGTGGCGGTCGAGCCCGGTGACGCCGTTCTGATCGAGACCCCCGGCGGGGGCGGATTCGGGGCAGCGGATTAAACTTTCGCAATGTTGAGATCCGGTCGCCGGCCCGGCGCGTATCTCCCCGTGTCTTGCGCAAGACATCCCTCTTGAAGACTGGCGCCGCCCGCCCCCTAAACGGGCGGCGCCGATTCTCCCCCCGATAAGCAAACTCAATGGAGCGCAAGCACATGCGTACTCTCTTTACCGCGACTGCCGCCCTGTCCCTGCTCGGTGCCCCGGCGCTGGCCGACAGCACGTCGAAGATCGACCATCACGCCTCGTCCGATCATCACGCCATGCAGGCCGATATCGTCGATACGGCGGTGAATGCCGGTTCGTTCAACACGCTGGTTGCCGCGGTGCAGGCCGCCGGCCTGGAAGACACGCTGCGCGGCGACGGTCCGTTCACCGTGTTCGCGCCGACCGACGAAGCCTTCGCTGCCCTGCCGGAAGGCACGGTGGAAAGCCTGCTGCAGCCGGAAAACCGCGACCAGCTGGTTGCGATCCTGACCTATCACGTGGTCGCGGGTGAATACATGGCAGGCGATCTGGCCGGCCAGGCGCTGTCCGTGGAAACGGTCCAGGGTGACACGGTCGACATCGATGCGACCGGCGACAACGTCATGGTCGATGGTGCCACTGTCATCATGGCGGACGTCGATGCATCCAATGGCGTCATTCACGTCATCAATCAGGTGATCATGCCCGAATAAGGGGCAGGATCCGGAAAGCCCCGGACCCCCTTCCCAGTCCCTCCGGTCCGGGGCACCGAATTCGCGGGGCCGCCTGCCATGCAGGCGGCCCCGTTCTTTTCGTCGTGGCGGCTAGAGAATCTCGTCCTCGTCAAACAGCGGGTCGCCTTCGGTCTCCTCGCCGATGCGGACCAACGGGTCGACCCTCGGCACGCGCGAGATTTCCGCGATGTGGAACAGCGCATCGCCTTCGTTGACGATGGGCAGCACGGTGCGGCCGATGACGAGACCGGAGAAATTCGCTCTCACGATTTCTTCGCGCGCGCCCAGCGGAGCGGCGATCGCCGCAATGATGTCGCCCTTTTCGACCAGTGTCCCGGCCGCCTTGTAGGCGCGCAGAACGCCGCCCATCGGCGCGCGTTCCCAGTGCGAATGCTTCGACACGACGGGCCGGATCGTCGAGCTCAGTCCCTTGTCGCTGGCAATCATGCCGAGGTGATGGAGGACGCGCAGTATGCCCTTCATACCGAGGCGGATCGCCTGCTCGTCGAAGCGCAGCGCCTCGCCCGCCTCATAAACCAGCACATCCTTGCCCATCTGCCGGGCGGCCATGCGCAGCGACCCCTCACGCAGTCGCGACTGGACGATGACGGGGGCACAGAAGGCCTCGGCCAGCTCGTGCACCCGTTTTGATCCCGCATCGATCCGGATCTGGGGCAGGTTGACCCGGTGTTCGGCGGCGGAGTGCAGGTCAATCCCGACCTCGCAGCGCGAAACGATCTCGTCGATGAAGAGCCGGGCCAGCCGGGCGGCCAGCGAGCCGGTCGCGGCACCGGGAAACGACCGGTTCAGATCGCGCCGGTCGGGCAGGTAGCGGGTGTGGTTGATGAAGCCGAACGTATTGACGATCGGCACGCAGATCAGCGTGCCCTTCAACGATTTGAGCTGAGGTGTACGCAGCAGGCGGCGGATGATCTCGACGCCGATGATTTCATCGCCATGCACCGCCGCGGACACGAATGCCGCCGGACCGGGGCGACGCCCATGGATCACCTGACAGGACAGCGCCATCGGTGTGTGATCGGACAGCACCGAAACGGGAATGTCGACAATCGCACGCTCGCCGTGCGGCACGGCATGCCCGGCGATTTCGAACACGCTCATCCCTTGCCCTTGGTCTTGGTCTTTCCGGGCGTCGCATTCTTCTCGACGAATTCGATGATGGCATCGGCCACGTCGAACCCGGTGGTCTCCTCGATCCCCTCGAGTCCGGGTGAGGAGTTCACCTCCATCACGACCGGGCCATGATTGGAGCGAAGGATATCGACGCCGGCGACATTGAGTCCCATCACCTTCGCGGCACGGATCGCGGTCGAGCGTTCCTCCGGCGTGATCCGGACTTTCGAGGCCGAGCCGCCGCGGTGCAGGTTGGACCGGAAATCGCCGTCCCCGCCCTGGCGCTTCATCGCCGCGATCACCTTGCCGCCGACCACGATCATCCGGATGTCGGAGCCGCCAGCTTCCTTGATGAATTCCTGGACGAGAATATCGACCTTGGCACCGCGGAAGGCCTCGATCACCGACTTGGCGGAGCGGCGGGTTTCCGCCAGAACGACGCCGACACCCTGGGTCCCCTCCAGAAGCTTGATGACGACGGGTTCGCCACCGACGATATCGAGCACGTCGTCGGTCATGCGCGTTTCATGGGCGAACGCGGTCACCGGCAGGCCGATCCCGGCGCGCGACAGAAGCTGAAGCGAACGCAGCTTGTCGCGCGATCGGCCGATGGCCACCGACTCGTTCACCGACCACACGCCCATCATCTCGAACTGTCGAACCACCGCCGTGCCATAGCTGGTGATCGACGCGCCGATGCGGGGGATGACCGCATCATAGCCTTCGAGCGACCGCCCGTTGTGGCGGGCTTCAGGGCGCAGCGAGGTGATGTTCATGTAAATTCGGAGCGTGTCGAGCACATCGATCTCGTGACCGCGTGCCTCGGCGGCCTCGACCAGGCGCCGGTGCGAATAGAGCGAGGCATTTCGAGCCAGCATGAGGAGGCGCATGGAAGTCATTTCCTGTTCGACACGCGGTTCAGTATGGGGCAGGCAAGGCAGAAGCTAAACCGGGCCGGGCTCGCGCCCTGTCAGGTAGGAATCAGACGGGTCGATCAGAACGCGGCGTTTCAGCGCCGTCCTTCCGATCAACATGCGAAATCCCATCTGGTCACGGCGTGCCAATGTCAACTCGATCGGCCAGATACGCCCGTCCATCCTGAGCCTGGTTTTGACAACAAGACGCACGGTGACTTCGCCATTGGACGAGCGGATCTCGCGCTCGTCGTGGACCGGCATGGTGCAGGCAATTCGTGTCCTGTTGTCTTTCTGGACGGGGTGAAGCTCGAACCGGACCCAGGGCATGCCGGCGTCGGAGAAACGCTGGATTTTCCAGGCGTGGATGGCCGAAGTTCGCGCCCCGGTGTCGATCTTCGCCTTGATCGGGATCGCGGTCAGGTCGGGCAACTCCACCCATTCCCGCCATCCGATCAGAAGGGGCTGTTTCTTCGCGGAGGCCAAACCGTCAGTCGCCCATCCAGCCCTGGAAGCTGACATTCTCGAAGACTTCGTCGCCGATGCGCAGCGTCCCGGTCAGCGCGCCCTGGGCGGGGAAACCCTGATGAAAGGCCTCGACCTGCTGCGCGTTGAACGTGCCTTCGAAGGAATACGTCCCGATGACCTCATGCGTGCCGGAAAAGGTCATCGCACTGTCCGTGATCAGGAAGTTTTCCGGGAACACTGCATAGCTGACTTCGTAGTAGGTATTGCCAAGCTCACCCACGCCGGTCGGGCTGGAGATATCGTCGAACGCCATGACGAGCGGCTGGTACCGGTCGGGTTCGCCCGCGAAGAATTCCTCGAACTCCCAATCCATACCGACCGAGATGTGGTCGAGGCGTATGTCGCCGGTGCCAACGTCAGAATCCGGGAGGTAGTAGCCGAACAGCTCGGTCTCCGCGGCGAAGACCTGCCCGTTCACGCCGTCCTGCTCGTGCGCACCGGCTTCGTCCGTTGCGTGATGGTCAACCGACGCGGCGTCGGCCGTGTCGGCCTCGCCCGGATCGGTTGCGGCGGAATTTCCGCAGGCAATCAGGAATACGGAAGCGATGGCTGAAACGAAAACCGGACGCATGATCGAACCCTCCCCGAGTCGCATTTTCATGCACCTTACCGGCAAGCACCGGCGGCGTCAGCCGAAACCCGATTGTCTCCTGATCGGAAAGAAGAAGTGTCCGGCATCCGGGGTCGCCGTTGTTCGCCCGCGGCATTAAATGGACCTCGAAGGAGACTTGCCATGAGCCAGATCCGTACCCTCGCCTTCCGGACCAAGGGCATTGCGACGTCCGACGGGGCCGGCGTGAAGATCCGCCGCCTGCTGGGCCATCGCGAGCTGCAGATGCTCGACCCCTTCCTGATGCTGGACCATTTCCACTCGGACAATCCGGGCGACTATATCGCCGGCTTCCCGCCGCATCCGCACCGCGGCTTCGAGACGGTGACCTACATGTTCGCCGGACGCCTGCGCCACAAGGACAACAAGGGCCATGAAGGCGTGATCGAGCCGGGCGGCGTGCAGTGGATGACCGCCGCGGGCGGGATCGAGCACAGCGAAATGCCGGAACAGGAGGACGGGTTGATGTCCGGCTTCCAGCTGTGGATCAACCTGCCGCGCGAAAAGAAGATGGAGCCCGCGCGCTACCAGGAATTCGACCCCGGGCGCATTCCCGAGGACGTTCGAAACACTGGCGCGAAAGCGCGGATCGTCACCGGCAAGACCTCGACCGGTGTCGAAGGCCCGGTGCGCGATGTCGCCACCGATCCCTTCTATGCCGATGTGCGGCTCGAAGCCGGGGGCGTCTATGAGGAACCGGTCGATCCCGCCAAGACGGTGATGATCGCCGTGCGTGACGGATCGCTGAACTTCCGCGATGCAGACGGAAAAGCCGTCACGCTCTCCGCAGGCGAACTCGGCGTTCTGATGGGCGGCGACACCGTCCGGCTCGAAGCCGGAAGCAAAGCGGCAACCGCCCTCTTCCTGGCCGGCCGTCCGATAAGGGAACCCGTCGCCTGGGGCGGGCCCTTCGTGATGAACACCGAAGGCGAAGTGCGCCAGGCGATGCTGGACTACCAGGCCGGCAGGTTCTGACCGGATGCAGTGCCTGGCGCAAAACGTCAGGCCGCGCTTTTCTCGCTGTCTTCGCCGGGTTCGTAGCCGAGGATCGGCGCGAGCGCCTTTTCGGCCTCGGCCAGCGTCCAGCCCTTGCGCGCGGCATAATCCCTCGCCTGGTCCTGCGCGATCCGCCCGACGGCGAAATACGCGCTCTCCGGATGACCGATATAAAGGCCCGACACCGAGGAGGCCGGCATCATGGCGAGGCTCTCGGTCAGCGTGATGCCGGCCGTTTCCGGTGCGCTCAGCAGTTCGAACAGGGTCAGCTTCTCGGTGTGATCAGGCTGCGAGGGATAGCCCGGTGCCGGTCGGATGCCGCGATAGGCTTCGGCAATCAGTTCCTCGCGCTCGAACCGTTCGTCAGGCGCATACCCCCAAAATTGCCGGCGCACACGCTCGTGCAGGTATTCGGCGAACGCCTCGGCGATCCGGTCCGACAGGGCGGCAAAGAGAATACCTGAGTAATCGTCGTGCGCGGCCTTGAATTCCTTCATCTTGTCGGGATTCTCGCCGGCCGTTACCGCGAAACCGCCGATCCAGTCCGCGCCATCGGGCGCGACGAAATCGGACTGGGAGAGATGCGGCCGGTTGTTGTCCTTGGCGGCCTGCTGGCGAAGGCCGAAGAAGGTGGCGCGCTTTTCGGTGCGGCCCTCGTCGGCCCAGACCGTGATGTCGTCACCGTCGGCATTGGCCGGCCACAGGCCGATCACGCCGCGCGGCCGAAGCCAGCCTTCCTGGACCATTGTGCCCAGCATGCGCTGCGCATCCTCGAACAGGCTGCGAGCCGCCTCGCCGCGATTGGGATCGTCGAGGATTTGCGGGAAACGCCCCTTGATCTCCCACGCCGCGAAAAAGGGCGTCCAGTCGATATAGGGGATGAGGTCCTTCACCGTGACATCGTCGATCCTCGTGACGCCCGGCGTCCTCGGCTGAGGAGGCTCGTAGCCCGACCAGTCGAGCTTCATCGCATTCTTGCGCGCACCTTCGAGGGGCACGCGGTTTTTCGCCGCTTGTGCATTGGACCGGCGTTCGCGGATTCTCTGATACTCTTCACGAATATCGGCGACATAGCCGTCGCGCGCCGTACCCGAGAGCAGTTTCGAGACCACGCCAACCGCACGGCTGGCATCGTTCACGTGGATCGCTGCGTTGTTCTTGTAAGCCGGTTCGATCTTCACCGCCGTGTGAGCGGGGCTGGTCGTCGCTCCGCCGATCAGTAGCGGCAGGTCGAAGCCCTGACGCTGCATCTCCGCAGCGACATTGACCATCTCGTCGAGGCTGGGCGTGATCAGGCCGGACAGGCCGATGATGTCGGCATTTTCCGACTTCGCCGTTTCGAGAATGGTCTCGGCTGGCACCATCACACCGAGATCGACGACCTCGTATCCGTTACACTGAAGCACCACGCCGACGATGTTCTTGCCGATATCGTGCACATCGCCCTTCACCGTCGCCATGATGATCTTGCCGTTGGATTTGCCTTCCATGCCTGTGCGGCGCTTCTCCTCCTCCAGATAAGGCAGGAGGTAGGCCACGGCCTTCTTCATCACGCGCGCGGATTTCACGACCTGCGGGAGGAACATCTTGCCGTCGCCGAACAGGTCGCCGACGACATTCATGCCGTCCATCAACGGCCCTTCGATCACGTCCAGCGGCTTGTCGAAATTCTGGCGCGCTTCCTCGGTGTCTTCCTCGATATGGTCGTCGATCCCGTGGACGAGCGAGTGTTCGAGGCGTTTCGCAACCGGCCAGCCGCGCCATTCGGTATTCTTTTTCTTCGCCTGCTTGCCCTCCTCGCCGCGGAAGCGCTCCGCCAGTTCGAGCAGTCGTTCGCCGGCATCGGGGCGGCGGTTGAGGATCACGTCCTCACAGGCTTCGCGCAGGCCCGGCTCGATATCGTCGTAGATGTCGAGCTGGCCGGCATTCACTATGCCCATGTCCATCCCCGCCTTGATGGCGTGATAGAGAAAGACAGAGTGCATCGCCTGGCGCACGACCTCATTCCCCCGAAAGGAGAAGGAGAGGTTCGAGACGCCGCCGGAGACGTGCGCGCCTTTCAGCTCCTTGCGAATGCGGCGGGTCGCCTCGATGAAGGCGACACCGTAGTCATCGTGTTCGGCGATGCCGGTCGCGACCGCGAAGATATTCGGGTCGAAGATGATGTCGTTGGGGTCGAGCCCGACGGTGTCGACGAGCAGATCGTAGGCGCGCTTGCAGATCGCGAATTTCCGGTCGGCGGTCTCGGCCTGGCCGGTCTCGTCGAACGCCATGACCACGACAGCCGCGCCATACGACTTCACCAGTCGCGCCTGTTCCAGGAAGGGCTCTTCGCCCTCCTTCAGGCTGATCGAGTTGACGATCGCCTTGCCCTGAACGTTCTTCAGGCCTTCCTCGATCACCTCCCACTTGGAGGAATCGATCATGATCGGTACGCGCGCAATGTCCGGCTCGGCCGCGATCAATCGCAGGAATGTGCGCATCGCGGCCTGCGAATCGAGCAGGCCCTCGTCCATGTTGATGTCGATGATCTGAGCGCCATTCTCAACCTGCTGGCGGGCCACCGACAGGGCCTCATTGTAATTGCCGTCGGTGATCAGCCGCCGGAAGACGGCCGAACCGGTGACGTTCGTCCGCTCGCCGACATTGACGAAAATGGCTTGGGCTTGTTCGGACATCAGTACGGAATTCCTCAGGCGGACAGTGCAAAGGGTTCAAGGCCGGACAGGCGCATGGCCGGCGGGCGCGGGCCATACTCGCGCGGTGACTGGCCCTTCACCGCTGCGGCTATGGCGGCGATGTGTCTGGGCGTGGTGCCGCAGCAGCCACCGACGATGTTCAGGAGACCGCTCTCGGCCCACTCGCCGAGATGGCCGGACGTTTCTTCCGGCGTTTCGTCATACTCGCCGAACGCGTTCGGCAGGCCGGCATTGGGGTAGGCCAGGACGCGCGTGTCGGCGATCCGCGCCATTTCCGCGACATAGCGGCGAAGCTGGTCAGCCCCGAGCGCGCAGTTGAGGCCCACCGCCCATGGCCGGGCGTGGCGGACGGAATTCCAGAAGGCTTCGGTGGTCTGGCCCGAAAGGGTCCGGCCCGATGCATCGGTGATCGTGCCGGAGATCATCAGCGGAATGTGTTCGCCGGTCTTGTCCGCCAGATCGAGCAGCGCCTTGATCGCGGCCTTGGCGTTCAGCGTGTCGAAAATCGTCTCGACGAGCATGAAATCGACATAGGGCGCCATCGCCTCGGCCTGTTCGTAATAGGCGGCATAGACCTGGTCGAAATCGACTTCGCGAAAACCCGGATCGTTGACGTCGGGCGACAGGGACAGGGTCTTGTTGGTCGGCCCGATGGCACCTGCAACGCAACGCTGGATGCCCGTCGCCTCGGTCACGTTGTCAGCCGCTTCGCGCGCGATGCGTGCGCCTTCGCGGGCGATCTCGGACGCGATGGATTCCATCTTGTAGTCGGCCTGGGCAATCGTCGTCGCGGAGAAGGTGTTGGTCTCCACGATGTCCGCGCCGGCCTCGAAATAGTGCTCGTGAATCTCGCGGATCGCATCGGGCCTGGAGAGGTTCAGGAGGTCGTTGTTGCCCTGAACCGGCGAGGACCAGTCGGCGAAGCGCGTTCCGCGATAGTCTTCCTCGGAGGGTTTCAGGTTCTGGATCTGCGTGCCCATGGCCCCATCAAGGACCAGGATGCGCTGTTTCGCGGCCGCTTCGATGGCGGCGATACGGTCTTTGCGGGACATAGGGGCCTCCTCAGGCCGGTTCGGTGATGGCGGGCTTCAGGCCCAGCAGACGACAGGTCGCCATCGTCAGGCTCGCCCGGTTCAGCGTGTAGAAGTGGAAGTGCCCACAGCCGCCCTCGGTCAGCTTCTGCACCAGTTCCGCGGCGGTCTGGGCCGTCAGCAATTCGCGGGTCTCGGCGTCATCGTCGAGACCGTCATAGCGATGCGCCAGCCAGTCCGGGATGGAAGCGCCGCACAGGCCCGCCATGCGCGACAGGCCCTTGAAGTTCGACTGCAGCATGATGCCCGGCACGATGGGGATATCGATCCCGGCGGCGCGGACGCGGTCGAGATAACGGAAATAGACGTCCGGCTCGAAGAAGAACTGGGTGATGGCACGCGTCGCGCCGTTGTCGACCTTCCGCTTCAGGAGGTCGATGTCGTAGTCATAGCTGGCGCTTTCGGGATGCTTTTCCGGATAGCAACCGACGGAAATCTCGAACCCGCCTATCGCGCTGATGCCCGCAGCCAGATCGGCCGCATTCACATAGCCGCCGGGATGAGGTTCGTATGTCTCGCCGATGCCTTCAGGCGGATCGCCGCGCAGGGCGACGATATGCTTCACACCGGCATCGCGGTATTCGCGGATCACCTCGTTGATCTCGTCCTTCGTCGCACAGACACAGGTCAGGTGTGCGGCAGGCTTGAGGCTGGTTTCCTCGACGATGCGCTTCACGGTGGCGTGCGTGCGCTCGCGCGTCGAGCCGCCCGCGCCATAGGTGACGGACACGAAGCCGGGCTGGAAGGCCTCAAGCCGCGAGACGGAATCCCACAGCCGCTCGGCCATTTCATCGGTTTTCGGCGGGAAGAACTCGAAGGAAACGGAGGGCCCCGCATTTGTGTTTGCTTTCGCGCTCACGGGTTCTCTTCCTGTTTTAGCTGTGTGATGCGCGTACCGGGCTCGGCAGCGCGCTGGGACCGGGTCGCGGCCCAGATCTTCACGGTCAGACGGCCCGCGGGCTCTTCCGGGTGCAAGGCAATCCGCCGCGTCAGGTCGAGGCCGGCGGCATCGACCCAGTCGCCCATTTCCGCGTCGGAGAAACCGAGGCGTCGGTGGGCATGGTCGCTGCGGAGATATTCCAGCTGGTGCGGCGCGAAATCGGCGATCAGCAGGATGCCGCCGGGCTTGAGCACCCGCGCGCACTCGGCAATCGCGCTGGCCGGATCGTCGAGATAGTGCAGCACCTGGTGCACAGTGACGAGATCGGCGCTGCGGTCCGCGAAAGGCAGGGCCGTGACATTCGCCTCGCGCACGAAGAAATGCCGGATACCGGCCTTTTCGAGATTGAGCCGCGCGAGGTTCAGCATGGCGTGATTGACATCGACGCCGACACCGCGCTCGGCGCGGTCGGCGAAGACTTCCAGCATGCGTCCCGTGCCCACGCCGACATCAACCATCAGGTCGAATGGCCCGGGCCCCGCCGCGGCGAGAATCGCGGCTTCGACCTCGTCCTCCGACAGGTGAAGCGAACGGATTGTCTCCCAGTCCGACGAGGCGCGGTCGAAATAGGCTTGCGCCTCCGCGGCGCGCGCCGCCTTTACCGCGTCGAGCCGTTCCATGTCACGGCGGAAGGACGGATCGCTCTCCGGCACGAATTCACTGATCAGCGCGGCCAGGCGCTTGCCCGCGCCCTGCCCCGTCAGCCGGTAGAAGACGAAGGCCCCTTCCGGCATGCGCTCGGCCAGATTGGCGTCGGTCAGCAGTTTCAGGTGCCGCGACACGCGCGGCTGGCTGTGCCCGAGGATGTGCACCAGCTCGGACACGGTCAGCTCGCCGCGCGACAACAGGTTCGCCACGCGCAAGCGCGACGGGTCGGCCAGAGCCTTGAGCTGTCGAACCAGTTCTTCCATGCGTCTCGCGCCGTAAAACCTATAACGATATCTTTATATCTTAATTGCGAGACGATTCAACGTGCAATCCTTCGCAAGTGCGGAAAAATCAGCGTCGACAGCCTCACCCCGGGGCGGTGAGGAAGGCGGGCAGATGCCCCTGCGCCGCGAGGGCAGAAAGCAGCGTTCCGGCGATGTTGTTGACCGCATGGGCGAGGATGGCGGGCCAGATCGAGCCGGACTTCTCGTAGATCCAGATCAGGACGAGCGCGAGAATAAAGGCGTTGATCGCCTGCGGGGGGATGATGTGTGACGCGCCGAAGATCGCCGAAGAAACGAGCGCGGCGAGCCAGGCCGGCCGGTGGCCCTTCATCCACTTGTAGAGAAAGCCACGGAAGAAGACCTCCTCCGCGAACGGCGTGATGGCGAAGGTCAGCGCCAGAAAGGCGGCGGACATGGCCCAGCCGTTTGCCTGACCGAAGGCGAAGGGCGATCTTGTCATCCCGGCCCAGTCCGGGACGAAGGCGATCATCGCCTTCACGAGCAAAAGGCCGGTGACGACGAAGCCCAGACCAGCGACGACCCCGAGGATGAGCCAGCCGCGCTTGACCGGTTTCAGCCCGACGGCCGACCAGTCGAGGCGTTTGGGGACGAGTCCCAGCAGCCAGAGCGCGCCGAGGAGCGCGGCGGCCTTGGACGCCTGGCTGACAACGAGGATGGAAGCCGGCAGGCGGTCGCCCGATCCCAGATAGGCCTCCATGCCCACCGTGCGGGCGACGACGGCCATGTGGCCCCAGCTCATCAGCGTGTAGGCGAGCATCGCCGCGCCGAGCACGACGATGCCGTCACGGAAGCTCCAGAGCCGGGCGGTTTTGGTGGCGGTTGCGGTCATGTATCCCTCCGTTTCGATAGCGGGAGGGTGGCGGCCGCGAGTGCCTGCGCCCATCGACAGATGTCGGCAATCTGTCAGTCGACAGGTGTCAGCTGCCGGATTTCGCCATCCGGATCGCCTGAGTGCGGCTGGTTACGCCCAGCTTCTGGTAGAGCGCGCTGTTATAGGTGCGCACGGTCGTGGGCGAGAGGTTCAGCCGCCGGGCGATTTCTTTGTCGGTCAAGCCTTCGGCGATCAGGGCAAGGAGTTCACGCTCGCGACGGGTCAGATCTGCAGCCACGATCGCAGGCTGCGCGCCGGCCGCATCGGCATTCTGGACGATCGACAGGAGCGCACCGGAATGCGGGGCGAAGCGCACGGTCACGGTCTGGCCGGGCACGAGGGAGTCGGCGAAGGCAGAGTCGATCTCGAAGAGTCGGTCACCGACGAGGAGGCGGTCGCGCGGCCCGGCGAAAATCCCCGGACGGTCCTGCTGGCGCAGGCGTACGGGCCCTGTGACGGTCTCCACCGCGTCCTCGTGCGCATCACGCCGGGACGCCCACCACTGACGGTGGGCACGGGGATTGAGCGCAATCCAGATGAGCGCTGGAAAGATGAACACGATGACAGGGCTGCGGAAGACCGCATCCGGGCGGGCCAATGCCAGCGCGCCTATGGCAAGGATCAGGAGAAGCGAGGCCAGGACCAAGATCGCCGCGATCGCGCGGCCCCGCCGGTAGCTGGCGAGGCGCGCGCGTTCGATTCCGGTCCGGGCCACCGGTCTAGCGGCTGAACTTCTGGAATTTCACCCGGGTGGGGACGAGGGAGTCCTCACCGAGGCGGCGCTTCTTGTCTTCCAGATAGTCGTGGAAATTGCCTTCGAACCATTCGACATGGCTATCGCCCTCGAAGGCGAGGATGTGGGTCGCGATCCGGTCGAGGAAGAAGCGGTCGTGGGTGATGATCACCGCGCAGCCGGGGAAGTCTTCCAGCGCGGCTTCGAGCGCCGAGAGGGTTTCCACGTCGAGGTCGTTGGTCGGTTCGTCGAGGAGTAGCAGATTGCCGCCCTCCTTCAGCATCTTGGCGAGGTGGACGCGGTTGCGTTCACCGCCGGAAAGCAGGCCGACCTTCTTCTGCTGATCACCGCCCTTGAAGTTGAAGGCGCCGACATAGGCGCGGCTCGGCACGTCCTTGCCGCCCAGCGAGATCATGTCATGGCCGCCGGAGATTTCCTCCCAGACATTCTTTTTCGGATCGAGCGCGTCGCGCGACTGGTTGACGTAGCCGAGCTTTACCGTCTCGCCGATCTCGATCTTGCCCTCGTCGGGCTGTTCCTCGCCAATGATCATCTTGAACAGCGTCGTCTTGCCGGCGCCGTTGGGGCCGATCACGCCGACCACGCCGCCCGGCGGCAGTTTGAAATCGAGATCGTCGATCAGCAGGCGGTCGCCGAAACCCTTCCTGACATGCTCGAAGCTGACGACATTGCCGCCGAGGCGCGGACCCGGCGGAATGCGGATGACGGCGGTGGTGATGTCCTGCCGGTCGGCGGCATCGCGCATTTCCTCATAGGCCCGGATACGGGCCTTGGACTTGGCCTGACGGGCTTTCGGGCTCGACCGGATCCATTCCAGTTCGCGGGACAGGGCGCGCTGCTTGGCGCCTTCCTCGCGGGATTCCTGGGACAGGCGCTTCTGCTTCTGCTCCAGCCAGGAGGAGTAGTTGCCCTCGTAGGGGATGCCGCGGCCGCGATCGAGTTCGAGCGTCCAGGTGGTGATCGAGTCGAGGAAGTAGCGGTCGTGGGTCACGACCAGGATCGCGCCCGGGAAATTCTCCAGATGGTGCTGCAGCCACTCGACCGATTCCGCATCGAGGTGGTTGGTCGGTTCGTCGAGCAGCAGCATGTGCGGCTCCGACAGAAGCAGGCGGCACAGCGCCACGCGGCGGACTTCACCGCCCGACAGCTTGGTCACGTCGGCGTCGCCCGGCGGGCAGCGCAGCGCATCCATCGCCATTTCGATCTTCGAGTCGATGTCCCAGGCGTCGCGCGCATCGATCTTTTCCTGAAGCGCGGTCATCTCTTCCATCAGCTCGTCGGTATAATCCTCGGCGAGCTTCATCGAGACGGCGTTGAAATCGTCGACCAGCTTCTTGTCGGCCGAGCCTTCGATGACGTTTTCCCAGACGGTCTTGGACTCATCGAGCTTCGGCTCCTGCGGCAGGTAGCCGACGCGCACGCCCTTTTCCGCCCAGGACTCGCCGGAGAATTCGGTGTCGATGCCGGCCATGATCTTGAGCAGGGTCGACTTGCCCGAGCCGTTGACCCCGACGACGCCGATCTTGGCGTCGGGCAGGAAGTGCAGCGAGATATTCTCGAACACCGGCTTGGACGCGCCCGGATAGGTCTTCGACAGGCGGTCCATGTGGTAGACATACTGGTAGGCGGCCATGGGGGCGGCTTCCTTCAAATCAGCGGGAAATTCCTTTGCCGCGCGCTATAGCGGAGTGCGCCCTTGGCTGGCAACGCCGGGAGTCCTAGCTTGCCCCGCGAATTGACAATTGGAGACGCCGATGCGCCGTGCTGCCCTGATCGCCCTGCCCTTCCTCCTCGCCCCGTCCGCGCTTGCGCAGGAGGCCGAACAGCTGACGATCGAGCGGCTCTATGGCAGCCCGGACCTCAGCGGCCCGGCCCCGCGGGCGCTGCGTTTCTCGCCTGACGGCGAGCGCATCACCTTTCTGCGCGCGAAGGAAGAAGACGCGAACGTGCTCGATCTGTGGGCGATCGACGTGGCCGGCGGCGAGCCCTATCTGCTCGTCGACAGCGATGTGCTGGTCCCGGAGGAAGTCGAGCTTTCCGAAGCCGAGCGCCAGCGCCGCGAACGCCAGCGGATCAGCGCGTCCGGCATTGTCGAATACGACTGGGACTCGAGCGGCGAAGCCATTCTCGTCCCGCTCGGCGGCGACATCTTTTACGTGAATGTTGACTCCGGTGAGGCGACCCGCCTGACCGAGACCGAAACCTTCGAAACCGATGCCCGGATCTCGCCGAACGGCAATTTCGTCTCCTTCATCCGCGACCAGAACCTGTACGTGATTGATCTCGCCAGCGGCGAGGAGCGTGCCCTGACCAGCGAGGGCGGCGGCGTCATCTCGTGGGGCATGGCCGAATTCGTCGCCCAGGAGGAAATGGACCGCGATACCGGATACTGGTGGTCGCCGGACGAGGCCTACATCGCCGCAGCGCGGGTCGACGAAACGCCGGTGGAGATCATCCCCCGCCTTGAAATCGGCGCGGAAGGCGCGACCGTCGTCGAACAGCGCTATCCGCGTGCCGGCGATGCCAATGCGCTCGTGACCTTGCACATGATCGCGCTGGAGGACGGCGCAACGACCGAGGTCGCTCTCGGCGAGGACACCGACATCTATCTTGCGCGTGTGAACTGGACGCGCGACAGCGCCGAAGCGCTGGTCCAGCGGCAGAACCGTCAGCAGACCGTGCTGGACCTCATTGCCGCCGATCCGGCGACGGGCGCGACGCGCATCCTCATGACCGAGATCGATGACGCCTGGATCAATCTGAACAACGATCTGCGGCCGCTCGAAGACGGCAGCTTTCTCTGGACGTCAGAGCGGACCGGCTTCCGTCACATCTATCATTTCGGCCATGACGGCGAACTGATCACCCAGGTCACCTCAGGCGACTGGGTCGTGGACGAGATTTCCGGCGTCGATCTTGATGCCGGAACGGTGTGGTTCGAGGGCTGGACCGAGGACCCGACCCAGCGCCATCTCTATTCCGTGCCGCTTGCCGGCGGCGAGCCCACGCAGATCACGTCCGGCGAAGGCTGGTGGAGCGCGACGGTCAATTCCGGCGGCACGGCCTTTATCGGCAGCTATTCCGATCCGGTGACGCCGACCCAGACCGCGCTTTACGACATGCCGGGTGAGCGGATCCGCTGGCTGGAGGAAAACGCGCTCGTCGAGGGCCATCCCTATTTCCCTTATGCCGACGATCACGTCGCGCCGGAATTCGGAACGATCGAAGCGGAGGACGGCACGGACCTGCACTGGATGATGTATCTGCCGGCGGATTTCGATCCGGAGGAGACCTATCCGGCGATCGTCTATGTCTATGGCGGTCCGCATGCCCAGCAGGTCCGGCGCAGCTGGGCGGGTGGCACGCCGCAGGTCTTTGCCCAGGCCGGCTATGTCTATTTCATCCTCGACAATCGCGGTTCGTGGAATCGCGGCCATGCCTTTGAGACCCCGCTGCACCGGGCGATGGGTCAGGTGGAAGTACGCGACCAGCTGGCCGGGCTCGACTATCTGCAATCGCTCGATTTCGTCGATGCCGACCGGATCGGCATCTGGGGCTGGTCCTATGGCGGCTACATGACGCTGATGACGACGCTGCAGGCGCCGGGCCGGTTCGCGGCGGGCGCGGCGGGTGCGCCGGTGACCGACTGGTCGCTCTATGACACGCATTACACCGAGCGATACATGGGCACGCCGGAGGACAATCCCGACGGCTACGAAGAGGGTTCGGCCTTCGCCCATGTCGACAATTACGAGACGCCGCTGCTGATCATCCACGGCATGGCCGACGACAATGTGATCTTCGCAAACACGACGCGCCTGATCGACGCGCTACAGTCGCGTAGCCTGCAATTCGAGCTGATGACCTATCCCGGCCAGCGCCACGGAATCCGCACCCCGGAACGCCAGACGCACCGAACACAGCTGATCCTGGATTATTTCGACCGGATGCTTGCCGAGTAAGATCGGGACCTACTGACGCAGGACGTGCCACGGCATGGCGGTCGACACCCGCCAGGCCGGGGCCAGTCCGCAGACCGCACCGCTGCCCAGGCCGAGCGCCAGGGCGATCAGGAAGATCTGGCCGTCGATCACGACTTCCCAGTCCCAGATGCGGGCGAGCGTGACGCACAGCCCGATCCCGACGAGGCCGCCGAGCCCGCCACCGGCGAGGCCGGACAGGAGGCTTTCGACGAAGAATTGCCGGACGACCTGGCGCGTGTGCGCGCCGATCGCCATGCGGGTCGCAATCTCGCGGCTGCGCTCGTTGATGCTGGACATCAGCACGCCGCTATAGCCGATCAGGGCGGCGAGCATCGAAACCGCCGCAATCGCCGAGAGCAAGGCCCCGAGAAGAGCGCGCTCGCGTTCGACGGCGCGGCGCGGCGCCCCCGGGTCGTCATAGCTGTAAGGCGTCGGCCGGCTCATCGGCACGCCGCGCGCGCGGCGCAGTGCCCGGTCCGCCGAGACCCGCGCATCATACAGATCGCCGCCCGGCCCGATCACGACCGTCATCCAGCTGGCCTCGTCCGGGGCCATGTATTCGGTGGGCTGAAAGTAGCGCGCCGCCGCCGTGAACGGCGCGATGACCGCGCGGTCGAAGCGGTCGGAGGTCCGGGCCTGCGACGGCTCAAGGACACCGATCACCTCGCAGCTGATGCCCCCGAGGCTCAGGGATTCTCCCACGGCGCCGCCGGGGAAGAAGCGCTCCGCCGCTTCCTGCCCGAGCAGGCAGACCCGGTTCGCACTCCCGGCCTCCTCATAGGACAGGCGGCGGCCTTCAGCGACGTCCATGCCGGTCTCGATGCGATGGTCGCCGTAGACGCCGAAGACATCGACTTCACCGCTGAGTTCGTCGGATCGCGCGGAGACGCGCGCCGTGCGCCAGGCGAGGATGGTGTCAACGTATTCCACGGCGTCCTGCAGTCGGGGAATGTCGGACAGGATGGGCGGGCCATAACGGTCCAGAGAATAGACGTTCTCCCGGATCACCAGCGAACGCGCATAGACACCGTAGGCCGCCCGTTCGGCCGCCTCGCCATAGCCCCGGATAATCCCGACCGCGAGGACGACCGCCGCGACGCCGGCCGCGAGCGATCCCACGACCGTGGCCGACCTGACCGGCCGACTGAGCAAGCCCCAGATTGCGAAGCGAAGCGTATCGCTCAGGCGCACCCAGGCGGCGGATAGTCCCGAGCGTGTCACACGCCACCCGCCGATTGGCGATGGCTCCAGACCGCCGCCATGTTCTGAAGCCCGCGTTCGCGCAGGGCTTCACTCCCGTGCACCTGTGCCAGACGCCCCCGGTCGAGCAGATAGGCCCGGTCCGCGCGCTCGATCACCGCCGGGTCGTGCGTGGCGATCAAGACGGCGGTTCCGCCGGACGCGACATCGCGCAGCAATGCGTTGAGTTCGGACGCCCGGCCCTCGTCGAGCGCAGCCGTCGGTTCGTCGCAAATGAGGATTTTCGGCTCCGCGATCATTGCCCGCGCCAGCGCCGCACGCTGGCGTTCCCCGCCCGACAGCTTGCAAGGCGAAAGGCGTGCCCGCGAGGCCAGACCAACACGCTCAAGCCAGTTCAGGGCGCGGGTTTCGCGCGTCTTGCGATCAATCCCGCGATAGGCGAGCGGCAGCGCGACATTCTCGACGACACTCATACGCTCGATCAGCTTGGCGTCCTGAAACAGGAAGCCGATCAACTCTGACCGGGCTTCCGCCATGTCGTGGGAGGACATGGTCAGCGCACAGCGGCCTGCGATTTCGAGATGGGAGGTCGTGTCGGGCCGGTCGAGGAGACCAATCAGCGCCAGCAAGGTGGACTTGCCCGAGCCCGAAGCGCCGACGAACACCGTCATGCTTGCGGGGGGAATCGACAGGGCAACATCGCATAGCGCGATCGTCTGCTCGTGGCCGTGCCGGAAGGTGCGGTTGAGATTCGAAGCGTGGATTACCCGATTCATTGCGAACCTCCCTAGTTCACCGCGCCCCAGTCATAGTCGAGGTGATCGCGCAGGATCACCTCGTCGCCGGGTTCGAGATCGCCTTCGACGATCTCGACAAAATCGTTGTCTTCCGCGCCGACGCGGATAATGCGAACCTCATAGGGTTCCGGCCCGTCGGGAGTCCGCACGAAGACATCCTGTTCACCGGCGATGATAAGCTGGGCGGCCCGCGCGCCGATAAGGGCGGCACGACGTCCGCGCGGATCCTCGGGAACGCGCGGGTAACCGTAGGCATCCTGAAGCGCGTTGATCTCGGCGATCTCCTCATCCGTGAAGGTTGGTGACCAGTCCGACATCATGGCATAGAGGGCCTGGACGGGGATGCGTGTCACCTCGCGCGCTTCGGCATTCACGAACTCGACCGAAGCCGTCATGCCGGGAAGCAGGCGCTGATAGGGGTCGCTCGCCTCGATCAGAACCGGATAGCTGACGAAGCGGCCCTGGCGTTCCGGCGCGCGGCGGACGGGTCCGCTCGTGCCGGTGAAGTAGGCGTTCGGGAAGGCGTCGACGCGGAAGCGGACCTCCATGCCCTCCTCGATCCGGCCGACATCGGCCTCCGCGACGCGCGCCTCGATCACCACCGCGTCCAGACTGGCCGCAACCACGAACAGGACCGGCGTCGACAGCGCGGCATTGACGGACTGGCCTGTCTCGACCCGGCGTTCCAGAACAAAGCCGTCGATCGGCGCGCGGATCTCGGTGCGGGCGCGGTTGATCTCGGCATCGCGGACCCGGGCCTGCGCCGAGGCCACCAGCGCCTCGGCCCGGTCGGCCTGGGCCAGGGCCTCGTCATGTTCCAGTTGCAGATCATCGAGCCGGGACTGTGTCGCCACCCCGCGCTCGTGCAGTTCCAGCGTCCGGTTCAGTTCCGCGCGCAGACGGGCCGACCGCGCCCGCGCCGCGGTCAGGTCGGCGCGCGCCACCGCCAAGGCGGATTCCTCGCGCTCAAGCGCAGCTTCCCACGGCCCCGGATCGAGCCGCGCCAGAAGCTGGCCCTCCTGCACCGGGTCATCGAAGTCGACCAGGATCTCGGCGACGCGTCCGGAGATTTCCGCGCCGACCTCGACCGAGGCCGCCGGCCGGATCGTCCCGATCGCCGGCACGATGTCGGAGATGTTCCCGCGGTCCACGACCGCCGTCTCGAAACGCGCGTCCGTCTCGGGCGCCGAACAGGCAGAGAGCAAAGATAGTGAAGCAAGCAACTGGGTAGAGACAAATACCAGTCGTCGGGTGCCATGTCCCGTCGTGGCGCTCACAATTCCCTCCCCCGGCAGCGGGCCGGACAGTCTTGGACCTGCCTCTACTGCGCCGCCAGCGATACTATGTAACCTAATACTACCTCTGATGGGTCGTCAAACAGAACTCGCGTAACAGTACGATTTTTCGGTTAAGCGTCATCCGGCCAGTTCCATCCGGCTGAGCCGTGTGAACCCGCTATTGCCTTCGCTCTGGGTCCGAATGAGCCAGACCAGATCGGGGTCGATCCAGACCCGGTTGACCGTGGAATGGCGGCCGCCATTTCCATCGAGCCGGTCGTAACGGGTCTCGAACAGTGCCGCTGTCGCTCCGCCGGGCCCCTGCACGCTGGTATCGCAACCGATGAAGGTGATCTCGAACGCGCCGACGTCGCGGAGTGTCTGGCCGTTCGAAGACGATGGCAGGGTCTGCGTCACCTCGAGTGTGAGCGTCTCTCCGGGTTGCAGAGAATGCAACGCGTCGAACGGATCCCGGTCATAGTGAAAGCGGCGTTGCCGGGTCAGCGTTTCCTCGGACAGCGGTATGATGCCGCCCACGGTGGAGATGACCAATGCGGGATCGTCGTAGACCGGGCGTCCGTCCTCGTCGATCTCCATCCAGTGGCGGACCGTCGTGACGCCGTTCCGGCTGGATGAGACGGTCTGGGAAAAGGCCGGGTCGATCTCGTTTCCCGGGCTTTGTTCGATCGCATAGACGAAATGTGTGCCTGCCGCCGGGGTCTCCGCCTGGAGCGGGCAATCGGCGGCCGCCACCGAGGCTCCCGCCATCGAAACAGCAATCGCCATGAGTGAATGTCGAAGCATCACAACCTCCCGGGTCGCGCCAAGGTTGAAACCATAGAGGCGAAGCGGCCGGGAAGGATAGACCGTCCCGGCCGCGGCCCATCAAAGCCCGGACATGGGGCAGTAGTGAGCACTGCAGGCTGGCATGCACGTGTGATAGCACCGGAAGTGATCCATCGAGTAAGGATCTGCCCAGTCACAATTGCCCGTACATTGTGCCACACACTGCGGACAATTGGCCCAGGCGGCCGGCCCCGTGATCGCGATAAAGCCGACCAACAAGGCGGCCATCAGCATTCGTTTCATGATGCGTCCTCCCAGTTGGCGAAATCCTGTTTCGCGAGATACAACCTTTAGTCGCATACTACGGGAGTCCATATTTTTCGTTGCACCCACACTCGACGCAACCTTATCGCTAAAGCGGCAGGGGCCGGACGGACTTCATCCGTTTCCGCCTGATCTTCCAGTCCGGCATCAATCGCTCGACCACGGCCCAGAAGGCCGGCGAGTGGTTCATCTCGATCAGGTGCGCGACTTCATGCGCACAGACATAGTCGATGAGGTCGGGTGAGGCCGCCGCGAGACGCCAACTGAGGCGGATCACACCTTTCGTATCGCAGCTGCCCCAGCGGCGTTTCTGGTCGCGCACGACGATTTTCGGCACCGGGCGACCGAGCGCGTCCGCGTGGCGTTGAACCAGAGGCGCGAAGACTCGCTCGGCCTCGGACCTGTAGAAGCGCTTCAGCCCGCTGCGGACGGCGTTCTCGCGGATCAGCCCCTGCGCCTCGGGATCGATCCCGACAAGCAACTGGCGATCCTCCAGTGTCACGCGGGTCCGCACGCCGCGCTGAAGCGGCGCGACCGTCACATCGAGGTCCTGCCCGAGGAAGGGGAGCGTTCCACCGGTATGGAAATCGAAATGCGGGGCGGGACGCGCAGACCATTTGGCGAGCTTCACCGCGATCCAGTCCGACTTGTCGTCGAGCATGCGCTCGATCCAGCCGGCCCGGGCCGAAACCGGGGCCAGCACGCGCAGTCCG
This sequence comes from Hyphobacterium vulgare, assembly GCF_042643335.1. Lineage (NCBI taxonomy): Bacteria > Pseudomonadati > Pseudomonadota > Alphaproteobacteria > Maricaulales > Maricaulaceae > Hyphobacterium > Hyphobacterium vulgare. Next base: position 48,400 of record NZ_JBHRSV010000028.1, on the reverse strand, counting down.
GTCTCGTCGATCGACAGGGCCAGTGTCCGGCGTCGGGGCGATCGAACCAGCCGGTATTCCACCGGCCGGCCGGCGATAGTCAATGTCTTCAGTTCTTCAGAAGTTCGGCGCAAATCGCTTCCAGTCCGGCCCGGTCCGTCTCGTCGAAGGCGGCATATTCGGTCGAGTCGACGTCGAGCACAGCCGCCAGCTGTCCATCGGCGCCAAAAACCGGCACGACGATCTCCGAATTCGAGCGGCTGTCGCAGGCGATATGCCCGGGGAAGGCGTGCACATCCTCGACGAGTTGGGTCTGCCGGGACGCCGCCGCCGCGCCGCAAACCCCCTTGCCGAACGGGATGCGGAGACAGCCCAGCGTGCCCTGATAGGGACCGACGACAAGCTCGTCAGGCTTGCCCGGATCGACCTCGTAGAAACCGGTCCAGAAGAAGCGCGGACCGAAGGCCTGGGCCAGAAGGCAGGCCGCCGTGGCGAGGCGCGCCGTGCGGCTGCTCTCCCCGGCAATCACCGAAGCGATCTCCTTGCGGACCTCGTCGTAGCGCGATGCCTTTTCCTGCGGATTCATCAAGAGGGACTCCGGAACTGCGGCGTCCCATTTGGCGTATTCATGGAGAAATGCAATGGTCCCCATTCACCTTTCCCAGGCGAAAATCGATGCGCCTCACCCTCGATCTCCGCTTCTTCCTTGCCGTTCTCGGCGTGGTTTTCCTGGTCTGGCTGCTCAACGCCGCCGGCGCTGTCGTGCTGCCCTTCCTGATCGCGGGCCTGCTGGCCGTGATCCTGGAGCCCACGACGAAATGGATGTGCAATCGCGGCGTGCCGCGATGGACGGCGGCCCTGCTCTCGACCTTGCTGGCGCTGATCGTGATCTTTGCACCGCTCGTCGCGATCACGCCGATCCTGATCATCGAAGGCGGCGAGTTGTTCAATCGCCTGCCGGTCCTGATCGACAATGTCGCGGCCATCGCCGGCCGGATGCTTGAAGGGACGGGTTTCGCTTTGCCCGAATTTTCGGCGCAGTCGCTTGCCGCCGAAGGCGGACCGCTTCGCTCGCTCGGCGTACAGGCCGCGGGTTCGATCGGCAGCGTGTTGTCGGGTGCGCTTCTCGTGCTGCTGACGCCGGTCGCCCTGTTCTTCTTCCTGAAGGACTGGCCGGAAGTCACGAAGACCCTCTCCGCCCTGCCGCCGCGTCCCTATGCGCGGGAAGTCCGGCACATTGCCAAGGATACGAACCTTCAGCTGGCGCGGTGGGTGCGCGGACAAAGCCTCGTCATCCTGTCGCAAATGATCTACCACGCCGCCGGCCTGTTCCTGCTGGGCCTCAACTATTCGATCGCGATCGGCGTGCTGACCGGGCTGTCCTCGATCATTCCGGTGGTCGGGAATCTGATCTTCTTCGTGCTGGCCCTGCTCGTTGCGATCAACCAGTTCGACTCGATCTGGCCGATCATTGGCGTGGTGGCGATTTTCGGCAGTTCGCAGGTGATCGAGACGGTCTTCCTCGCCCCGCGCCTCGTCGGCGACCAGTTGAAACTTCACCCCTTGTGGATCATGGCCGGCCTGTTGATCGGCGGTTCGCTGTTCGGATTCCTCGGCGCGCTCTTGGCGCTGCCGGCGACGGCCGCAATCAGCGTCTTCGCGAAGCACGGTCTTCGTTACTACAAGCAATCCAGCCTCTACCGGGGCAAAGAAGCGGAAGCGGACCAAACAGCGTGAGCGAATTTCTCCTGATTGCCGGTGGGCTGGTGCTGCTCGCCATTGGCGGCGACGTGCTGGTACGCGGCGCGGTCGGCACGGCCTCGAAGCTGGGCGTCTCGCCGCTGCTGATCGGTCTGGTCCTGGTGGGTTTCGGCACGTCGATGCCCGAACTGACCACCAGTGTTCAGGCCGCGCTTTCGGGGTCGCCGGGTATCGCGGTCGGCAATGTCGTCGGGTCGAACATCGCCAACATCCTGCTGATCCTCGGTGCGGCGGCGGTGATCGCGCCGATCGCGGTCGCGCCTGGCGTGCTGAAGCGAGATGGCAGCTTCCTCGCCCTGTCGCAGATCGCACTGGCGGTGGCGCTTTTCCTCACTCCGGTCGGGCGCACGGCCGGCGGGATGCTGTTCGCGGGGCTGATCGCCTATATCGGGCTCAGCTACTGGCTCGACAGGCGCTCACGGAATGGCGCGGCAGCTCTGCACACGGCCGAAGCGGAGAGTGTCGCCCCGCCAAAGGGCGGATTGCCTGTCGCGCTGCTGCTTCTGGCCGGCGGGATAGCCGGCGTGGTGATCGGCGCAAAACTGCTCGTCGACGGCGCGATCTCGATCGCCGAGGGGTTCGGCATCTCCGACGCCGTGATCGGCCTCACCGTCGTGGCCGTTGGCACCTCATTGCCGGAGCTGGCCGCCTCGGTCGCCGCCGCGATGAAGCGTCAGGGTGATATCGCGCTCGGCAATGTCATCGGGTCGAACATCTTCAATGCGCTCGGCATCCTCGGGGCAACCGCGATCATCCGGCCGATCGAGGTGCCGCCGAGCATCATCGCCAGCGACATGTGGATCATGCTCGGTGCAGCCGCCCTGCTGGTTCTCGTTGCCGCCACGGGCCGCCGCGTCGGCCGGATGGAGGGCGTCGTCCTGCTCGCCCTGTACGCGGCCTATACGGCCTGGCTGGCGATGGGGGCGGTCTAAAGCGGCTTCGATCCCGATACACCGCTGGCACATCCGAAGAAGTAGTCCCGGTATTCTGCGTCCAGCCCTTCATCCCTGAGCAGGTCGGAAAACCCGCGCGCGTTACGGAAATTCGCGGTGTAGCGGCCGATCATCGCAAAATCCTGCGCGCCGCGGAGCAATGTTCGCTCGACGAGGGGCAGGAAGCCGCGGAGGTGGAAGTTATAGACCGGGCGCAGCCACCAGCCCTCGGGGTCCGATGCCTCGATCAGGGAGAAGACTCCGCCCGGCTTCAGGACGCGCGCAATCAGCCTGGCCAGTGCTTTGTGCTGTGCGTCGTTGAAGGTCTTCAGACCGAAGGTGGCGACCACGAAATCCGCGCTCTCATCAGGTAGTTCACTCGCCAGCACATCGTCCTCGATAAAGTCGATCCGATGCTTGCGGTGGCGGTGAAGACGATCCAGTGCGCGCTGGTGCATGCCGGAGGATATATCGACGGCGGTGATCGTCTCGATCGCGGGGAAGGCTTTCAGAAGATGCGGCCAGACTTCGCCCGTCCCCGCCATCAGGTCATAGCCCGCCACCATCGGCCGGCCTTCAGGCCGGAGCGCCGCAACGCACTGCCGCCGCCAGCGCTCGGTGAAGCCCATCGAGCAGACATAGCTGAAGGCGATGTACTGACCTGAACAGCGGTCGAAGACATCCTTGACGAAGGCCGGGTCGTAGATGTCCTCGCCGCGTTCGGACGGCACGGTCAGTCCCCGAAACTTCCCGCCGGGCCCGGGAAGACGACCGGGCTTTCCGCGCCATTCGCCGCCACCGAGGCGACGCCGAAATAATAGTTGTCGATGACGACATTCTCGAGCGTGAAGCTGGTGACATTCCCGACCCAACGCGAATAGGTCCACTGGTTCTCGTCGGTCAGACGCCAGTAGACGCGGTAGCCGGCCAGATTGCCCGCCTGGGCCGCGTCAGGGGCGGACCAGGACAGGGTCGTGTCCGGGCTGACCGCCCCTTCGAGCGTGACATTGGCCGGGAAGGGCGGCGCGCTGGCCAAAAGGGCGAGCGAGGCGGCGTTGAGCGAGGTCAGGCGCGCGGCATAGTCGAAATCGACATATTCGATCGTGTCGCCATAGTGCCGGCCGTCCTCGTTGCGGAGGTCCTGGTGCTGGCGATCATAGTGTTCGTGCGTCTCCATGATGCGCACGCCCGGGATACCCACATCGTTGAAGGGGCGGTGGTGCCCGCCGCGGCCAAACCGGTCGAGCCGGTAGACCATCATCACGTCGAGATTGGGAATGTATTCATCGGCGACGCGGTCGATATAGCGGGCGAGATTGCGTGACGGGCTGTCGACCTCGCCGCCGGTGAAGCGGCGGATACGCGCCTCCTCCGGCGTCTCCACGGCGCGGGTTCCTTCGGAGAAGACGCGGGCGGTGGAGTTGTCGATGACGCCGTCGATTCCGGCGATATTGCCGATCATGTCGTTGTTGAGCACGGCCTTGATACGCCAGTCATTCTCCAGCGCGTGGGCTGCAACGATCTGACCGCCGAACAGGCCCTGCTCCTCGCCGGCCAGGCCCATATAGATGATCGAGCCGGGGAAATCGTATTGCGACAGCACGCGCGCGGCCTCGATCACGCCGGCCATGCCGGAGGCGTTGTCGTTGGCGCCGGGGCTGTCGGACGTGCCGTCGAGGGGATCGGTGACGCGGCTGTCGATATCGCCCGACATGGCGACATAGCGGTCCGGGTCCATCGTGCCGCGCTGGATCGCCACGACCGAAACAACCTCCGTCGGCTCCGGAATTCGGGTCTGGCCGGAAATCGTGTCGGAGATGTACATCACTTCCAGGCAGCCGCCGCAATCGGCGGAAATGCGCTCGAATTCCTCGAAAATCCAGCGGCGTGCCGCGCCGATGCCGCTTGTGTCGCTTTCGGTCTCGGAGAGGGTGTGGCGGGTGCCGAAATCGGCGAGCCGGCGAATGTCGGCCTCGATCCGGTCGGCGGACACGTCCGCCACGATGTCGCGGATCATCGGCAACTCGGACGGCGGCACGTCCTGCGCGGATGCGGCAGCGCCCGCGAGCAGGGCAAGGGCGGAGGCAGCGAACATGGTCTTCATGGAAGTCTCCCCGGGGCATCTGATTGCCGGGGAGGCTAGTGCGTGTGGCGGCGGCGTCAAACATGAGTTTGGTGGGCCCGGCAGGACTCGAACCTGCAACCAAGCGGTTATGAGCCGCCGGCTCTAACCAATTGAGCTACAGGCCCCACCTTTCAGGAATGCGATGGATACAGGCGACACCCCGGCTCGCCAAGAGCGGTGTGAAGCGCGGCCGACGCAACCTGACACGCGGATGAACCGTTCTGCCACGGCAAGGGCTTTCCGCCGCCCTTCCCGCGCCACCCCGATCAGGTGCAAAGTCATCCGATCAGAAAATCTGGAGACCTCTCATGCTTCGAGCGCTACTTCTTTCCACCGCCCTGCTCGTTCCCGCAGCCGCCGGCGCGCCGGCCTTCGCGCAGGAACAGCACACCATGCACCACGCCACATCCGAAGGCCGTGTCACGCTGAATGCGACCGGCAGCGTGCGCATGGCCCCGGACATGGCGACGGTTTCGGCCGGCGTCGTGACGGAGGCGGACACCGCGGCGGAGGCTCTGGCGGCCAACAGCCGCGCGATGAACCAGGTGTTCGCCGCGCTGCGCCGGGCCGGCATCGCCGAGGAGGACATCCAGACCTCGAACCTGCAGATCAACCCGGTCTGGTCCGGCGGCTATTCCTCGACCGGCCGGGAGAGTGAACGCCGCATCACCGGCTATGAAGCGACCAACACGGTGACGGCCCGCGTCAGCGATCTGGACAATCTGGGCCGGACCGTCGATGCGCTGGTGGCGTCCGGCGCCAACCAGTTGCAGGGGGTGAATTTCGGCCTTGAGGACCGCGACGCGGCGATGGACGAGGCCCGCCGCCGCGCGGTGCGCGAACTCGGGGAATTGCGGACGCTCTATTCCGGGGCGCTCGATGTGAGTATCGGCCGCCTGGTCGACTTCTCCGAAGGCAGCAATTACTCGCCGCCGCAGCCGATGATGTTCGCACGCGCCGAGGCGATGGATTCATCGACCCCGATTTCCGGAGGCCAGATCGAGGTCTCGGTCACGGTGACGGCGGTCTACGCGATCGACGAGTGAGATCCATAGCTGCATCGTGACGATGCGCCGGGCGCCTAGGCGTCCGGCGGCTCGTCCGCGGGTGCCGAATCGAGCGCGCGCGGCGCGCCGGCCTTCGTCCGGTCGGCACCCAGCTGGGCGAATACCCATTCTTCGGCCTCCAGCGCGTCGTTGAAGCCGCGGGCCTTGAGCCCGGCGGCCGCCAGAGTGCGGGTCATGACCATGATGTGCGCAGCCTGTTCGGGCCGGTAGACATAGGCAAAGGGCAGACCGGCCGGCATGCCGCGCGCGAAGACTTCCGCGATCCGGCGGTATTCGTGCGGCTGATGACCGAGCGTGCAGTCGAGATAGTCGATGATCAGCGCGTTCAAACCACCGGCCAGAAATCGCTCGCACAGCTTCTGCGCATTGGCGAGGCTGACATCGAATCGATTGGATCCGTGCAACCGGGCGATGAATACGCCGGGTGGCACGAACACGAAGCGCTCAACTGAGAAAGACGTGTTCGGCAAAGACCTCTCCCCTTCCACAGGACATAGGTCTGTCAGGACAAGGTCAAGTCTTCGCTAATGTTTCGCAGCGTCAGGCGGCGTCGGCCACGGTGACGGGGCGATTGTGCTCGTCGAGTACCAGCACGTCCGGCACCCAGCGCTCGGCCTCGGCGGCATCCATCCCCGCATAGGCGACCACGATGATCCGGTCGCCGACCTGCGCCAGTCGCGCCGCAGCCCCATTGATGCCGAAGGTACGCGAGCCTCGGGGCGCCTCGATCGCATAGGTGGTGAAGCGCGCGCCGGTGTTGATGTTCAGAACATCGACCTGTTCGTGCGGCAGTATCCCGACGGCGTCGAGCAGGTCGCGGTCGATCGAGATCGACCCTTCATAGTGAAGGTCTGCCTGGGTCACCGCGGCGCGGTGCAGCTTGGCTTTCATCATGGTCAGGCGCATTGGCGAGCTCCGGCGCGTCTTTGCTGCACTGCGATATACTGGATAGCGCGCCGCAGATATAGGGGTCGAGCCAGCGCGGGACCAGAGCGCCGTCGCAGGTGAAATCCGCGCTCGAACACCAGCCGGAAGGGACTCACATCCGGCCGCAATATCGGGCATGATGGTCGCACGGAGGGGCAGTATGCGTTGGAAAATCGTTTCCGGACTGGTGTGTGCGGGCACGCTTTCGGGCGCTGCAGCCGCCGTGACGCCGCCGCCGGTCTTCCAACCCTCGACGACAGCGATCGATCCGGGCTTTCGCTCCGCGCTGCTTTCGGATGCCGCGATGCGCACCGGTGAAGGCGCCATGCTGGAAGTCTCTTCCCAGCAGATGCCGATCGACTGGGACGCGGCGCGCTCCGATCTCGCCGAACAGACCGGCGACCCTATGGAGCCGGTCGCCCGCCCGGTGCCGATCCGCCCGGTCAATGCCACCCGCGACGACCTTGATGCCGTAAGCTTGCCAATCCTGCTGCCCGATCGCACCGCGGTCGATTTCGACGGCGCGACGGCGCGCCTGTTCGGCCGTCAGGGCTTTTACACCGCGTCGATCGAGGGCGACGGCGTCGTGATCGAGGTGTTCGGCACACGCCAGCGTCTGACCGAAGCGCCCGACCCGGCAAGCGAGCGGCGGCTGGCCGAGGCGCGGGACGCGGACGGCTTCATCATCACGCCGGGGGAAGGCAGCTGGGATGTGGCGTTCAACCGCTATGGCGCCGCCTATTCGGTGACGGTGGAATGCGGTGATCCCGGCGCGGCGCGCTGCGCCGATCCGGACTATGCGCGCAATGTCGCGCGCGGCCTGCTGATCGCAGGCGGTCAACCGGGCGGAAACTGATGAGCCGGATTGCCGAACTGTCCAGTGCGGCCGTCATTGCCGCGGCCGGGGTCGCCGCGATGATCTGGTGGCCGGATCCGGACGGGCCCTGGCCGCCCGTGCTCGAGATCGCGGAAGTGCCCGAGACGTCTGTGCCGGTCGAACCGGCCCAGACGACGATGGCCGAGCAGGCGGCTCCGGTTGAGCCGTCCGATCGCCTGCCCGAAAACGTGCCGGTCCCCACGTCCCACTATTTCCTTGTCCCGGATGTCATGGATGCGTCGGGATCCGATACGGACTTCAGCGGGCCCGGCACGCTGGCCGACGGCTCCGGCGCGGGTATCTGGAACACGGCGAATTTCGCGCCCGGAATGCGCTTCCCGGTGGAAACGGCGCAGGCCTTCGCGAATTCGCAGGCCTGGAGCGCTGGAGGTTTCTACGGACCCGGCGGCAACCAGTGCGCGCCGGAGAATTACACCTATCCTTGGCGCGACACCTTCTGCGAGGACGGCGGGCCCGGTGCGCCGATCTGTCCCGCGGGTGGCAGCCATATGGGCCAGGACCTTCGCCCGCCCACCTGCCAGGGCAACACCTATTGGGCGGTCGCGGCGGCGGACGGTGTCGTCACGTCGATTGGCGCGTATTCCGTGCGGCTGATGAGCGAGGGCGGGCTGCGCTTCACCTATCTCCATCTCGACCCGGCCTCGATGACGGTAGAGACCGGCGATACGGTGTCTCGGGGCCAGCGACTCGGGCGCATCTCCAACGCCTATGGCGGAACGCCGGCCACCATCCATCTGCATTTCGAGATCCGCGCGGCCTTCCTCGCCGGCGAGGCCGGGCTGGTCACGGTGCCGGTGCCGCCCTATGCCACCCTGGTCGATGCCTATGCCCGGCTCGCCTCGGGCGAGGATGGCGAAGAAGGCGCCTGACGTCCTGCCGCAGTCTTGCCGGGTTTTGCGGCCAGCGTCAGGAGGCAGGGATCGGGACAGGGAGAGTTTGATGCGCACATGGATGCTGGCGGCGGTGGCCGTACTGGCGCTTTCGGCCTGTGAGGACGGGTTGGAATACGACGGACGCGATGCCGGATACTTCTCCGAAGACGACGGGATCGTCGTTACCGGGTCCCGGGTCGATCGAGCGAGTTTCGCAGCAAACGAACCGATGGGTGTGATCGACGCGGAGGCCCGGACTGAAGCGGGACTCAGCGAGCCCGGCAACGGTGAACCGTCAGCACCCGAAACCGAAACCTTCCTCGCCTATCGCTATGCCTACGGGCTGCGCGCGCCCGCCGAGGCGGTGCGACCGCTGGTGCAGCAACACCAGCAGACCTGCGAGGCGGCCGGGCCGTCGGTCTGCCAGATCGTGAACGCGAACGTCACCGAGGCCGGGTCCGACCGGGTCAATGCCCGTCTCGTGATCCGCGCGGAACCGGGCTGGCTCACCACCTTCCGGGACGGGCTGGAAGCCGACGCGGAAAATGCCGGCGGTGAAGTCACGTCCTCGAGCCAGAGCGCGGAGGACCTGACCCGCCCCATCCTCGACACCCAGGCGCGGCTCGATGCCCAGATCCAGCTGCGCGAGCGACTGACCGGCCTGCTCGACCGTCAGGGTGCGAATATCGAGGAGCTGATCCGGGTCGAACGCGAACTGGCGCGGGTCAATGGCGATATCGAAAGCGCGGCCGCGCAGCTGCGCGCGATGCGGGCGCGGGTGTCGATGTCGATCGCGGACCTGACCTATCAGTCGGAAATCCGGCCGATCAGCCGGTCGACCGTCAATCCCGTCGGCGAGGCGGTCCGCGATTTCGCCGGCATCGTGCTCGGCGGTCTCGCCGTGATGATCCGCCTGATCGCCGGTGTCCTGCCCTGGATGATCCTTATCATTCCTGCCGTCTGGCTGCTTTCGCGCTGGCGCCGCAGCGTCAACCGCCGCAAGGCCGCCGAGAAAGCGAAGACCTAGCGCCGGGCGTCGCGCCAGTGCTCCATCGCCGAAGAGATCGCGAAGGTCTCCCGGTATTTCGGACTGTCAGACGGGCGCGGCGGCTTGCCACGCGTCAGATCCATGATCTCCGCCAGCTTGTTGTGCGCCGCGCCGGCCTGGCCGGCGCCGATATAGGCGTGCAGTTCGACCAGCGCACTGGCGAGCGGATCGCCCGCCCGGATCACGAAATAGGGTTCGTCATCGGCGAGGTCGGGATAGCAATCATATTTCGACGGGTTGGCTTTCGAGCCGACGGGTGCAGCCATGGCGTCCTCTCTGGGAAGGCGGGAATCGGTCAAGGCCCAGTCTAGCGCGCCGGGCTGCTTGTGACAGTGCCGGAAAGCGGGCCTTTCAGCCCGTGCCGTTTCCTTCCGCGAGCGGGCCGCGCGCCATCGACGTGGAAAACAGCATGCGGAGCAGGCCGGGCACTTCGGGGGAGGTGGTGCGCGCAAGGTGATTGCGCACCGCTTCCGGGACCTCGCCGTCCGGCGCGACCGGTTCGAGCGCATCGACCTCGGCCTCGAACCGCACCAGGTCGGTGTCCGCATTTCCGGTCAGTTCGCCGATACGTTCCAGCACGCAGGCCGACGCGGTCGGCGATCCGCCGGCGTCCTGCAGCGTTCCGATGCTGATCCCGTCGAGAATCTCGGCACGGTTCCGGGCCACGCCATTGTAGAGGCCGAAGATCATCGAGCCTCCGGTCAGCTCCCACCCGACCGAGAACAGCTGGTGCTGCAAAAGCAGGGCCCAGCCCTCGAAGCGCACGCGCTCCACACCCGCACGGAAATGGATGATGCCGCTGTCGTCGCAGCGGATCATCGTGATGTCGCGAAGGCAGCGCCCGGGCAGATCGTTGGAGAATCGCGTCGTGCGCCAGAAGCCCTCATAGCTCGTCCCGCGGCGCAGACCGCCGCGCATCGCCTCTTCGAGCAGGGCGGCGGGGATCCATTGCGTCTGAGCCGCGGAAGCGGGCGACGCGGCCGCGGCCACACCCAGCGCGGCGCGAAACCCGGGTAGATCCTTGTCCCAGTCCAGCATCGTGAAGCCGTCGATCCGCTCCGCGATGAAACGGGTGAGCAGGGCGAGATTGTGCTCGGACGGGATCACGGTTCCGGCCGCCCAACGTCCCACCAGCGACTTGTCGACATTGAGCGCGGACGCCAGCCCGGTTCGGCTGAGGACCAGGGTCTTCAGCACAAGTCGAAGTTTTTCCGAAAATCCGTCCGGTCGCATGCCCCTCTATTCTCACGCCGTGCAACCGGATGCAACCAAGTTGCATGGCGAGGTGCAACTGCGCATGCACGCCGGTGTGCGTTGCTGCACCTGCACGAGACGGATGCACTCGGACAAAAGGCGCCGCGTCAACGCCGCGTCTTGTTGAGGGACAGCGCGGTCCATCAACAAGGAGATCGAAATGAAAATGCTTACCCCTCTCTTCCTGACTGCCGGAGCCCTGGCTCTGCTCGTGTCCACCCCGTCGCTCGGCCAGTCGACCGAAACCATCTCGCTCAACTATGAGCGGATCACGACACAAACTCAGGCCGGCGTCGAACCGGACGAGATCGACAATCGCGCGACCGATGCGCAGGCCACCACCGCTCAATCCCGCCGTCGCGGCGCAGTCGTCGTGGAGGATATTCGCGCAAGCGATGACGCGCCGCAGGCGGGTCTGCTTCTGCCGGCGGTCCAGAATGTCCAGGCACAAGGCAATCGCCCGCAGCCGCGTACGCCGGTCCTCCTCGAAGTCGAAGACATCGAGGGCGAGACGACCGAAAATGCCGCCCCCGCGAATCCGCGCGGCACCCGCCCCGGGACCGCCCGCCCGGGCCGCGCCGCGCCCGGCAACCGCCACTAAACGGCCGAGACGGGAGAATCCCATGAAAACGCTGAAGATTGCGGCTACCGCCGCGACCGCGATGCTCGCCTTCGCCGCAGCGGCCGAAGCCCAGCAGCGGGTGCAACGCACCCAGCCCGCGACAGTGCAGAATGGCTACGCGCCGAATGCACCCTATCAGACCGACACCTGCGAGATTTTCCGCGTGTGGATCGCGGAGAGCGGTGTGGTGTTCGCCTGCGACGATGTCGCCATGGTGTTCGACGGCGGCAATGAACCGTCGAGCCGGATCGCCGTCGCCGCGATGCTGCTCGACATGGCGGCCAGTCAGCGGGCCGCCACGGTCCGGTACCGCCTGGTGAACCATGCGGCCTGTGCGGAGATCGACTTCACGAGTTACTCGGCCTTCGAGTCCGGCCAGTGCGGCGAAGCCGTCTTCGTCGGCAACAGTTCCTTCTGACCCTGAAACCGCGGCCGGCCGCACTGAACGCGCCGGCCGCACATCAAACTGGAGTTCCGAACATGAAAACCCTGCTTCTCGCGGGCGCGATGGCGCTCGCCTCGACCCCGGCCCTGGCCGATCAGACGGACCTGTCCTTCCCGGTCCACGACATCATCATCACCAGCAACATTCCGGCGGTGAACATCTCGGTGCGGAACATGTCCGCCTCGACCGACCCGGCGCAGCGCAATCTGCGTATGGTCTCCGCCGACCCGGTCATCCAGGTGAATGGCCAGGTCTGGTGCAAGTCGTACAATACTGCCGATACCGCCGCCCTGCGCGCCCGTGTGGTCTACGGCGATGCCCATGTTGTGGCGGCCCATAACGGCGCCGACCTGCTGGCGATCGGGCCTTGGAGCCCGTCGCCGGTGCAGAGCTTCTCCGGCACGCATACGCTGGAGAATGTCGCGATCAATTCGACGATGAATTTGCCCGACAGCTGGAATGGCGGCGTGAACCTTGCCGGTTTCAACCCGGTGGAATTCGTCGAGGGACGTCTCGAGCATTTCGTTGCCCAGAATGCTGGCAGCGAGGCCGACTTCCTGCGCATCGACGACGTCTTCGTCACCACGGTGACGCTCAATCTCGTCGGCTGGTGCAGCTATGACAGCCAGAACGTCTCGGGCGAATATGCGGGCCTGCGCGCGGTCGAAGTGCCGGTGCATGTCTTCTATCACGGCGATCCCGACATCCAGGACGTGGTCACCCAGTATGGCGGCGCCGGAACGGTCGCGGCGCAACAACCGCCGCGGTCGCGCGGCGTCACCCGTGCCAATGGTGCCGATACGCGTCCTCCCGCCCGAGCCGTCACACCGGCGCGTGCAGAATATCGCGGCGGCGTGAATGTCGCCTCCGGCGATGTCAATGGCGACGGCTACGAGGATGCTCCGCAAGGCGGAGCAGGCGGGTTCGATGCGGCCGGCATGGCGGCGGCGCTCCTCCTCCCGGCGGTGCAGAACAACCAGGACGAAGAAGAGCTGCCCTGCCGCGTGCGGGAAGAGCAGCCGGCCGGTCAGCGGCTGGGCCGTGCCGCGCTCGGCATGCTGATCCGCGCGCAGGGTAATGGCGACGGCAATTCGCTGCGCGAACGCGCCATCAACGTCGCGGCCGACGAGGTCGAGGGCTGCGAACGCTACTGATCCTAGCAAGTGCGAGGGCCTGGCGAGGGCGCGGCGGGGAGACCTGCCGCGCCCTTTCTCATGCGGAAAGATGCAGGACTACCTGCCGCGCGTGCGGACGGTCGCGGTGTTCGAAGAGATAGAGGCCCTGCCAAGTGCCCAGCGCCAGCCGCCCTCCGCTAACCGGAATGCCGATCGAGGTCTGGGTCAGCGCCGCCCTGATATGGGCGGGCATGTCGTCGGGACCCTCTGTGGTGTGGCGCAGCCAGCGCATGGAGGGGTCGTCGCCCCGGGGAACGAGGCGGCGGAAGAAGTCATCGAGATCGCGGCGCACGTCCGGATCGGCATTTTCCTGGATCACCAGCGAGCAAGAGGTATGGCGCACGAAAACGGTCAGCAGCCCCTCGCCCGCGCCCGCCTCGCTGACGAAGGCCTCCGCCGCGCGGGTGAAATCGTAAAGGCCGGGGCCGGTGGTCTCGACGGTGATGGCGGTTTGGGGCATGGCGTCCGGATAGCACGCCTTCGCGTCCGCCGCCTATTCCCAGCAGCGCGGTCCGGTCTCCGGCAGGGCCGGGTCGGCGGCGTTGGCCACCGCCCAGGCGATATCGACCGGCGAGAGCGCGCCCTCCGCGTCCTCGCGATTGGTCAGTACGACAACCGACAGGCCGGTCGTCAGATCGCGCAGATAGGCCGTGCCGGAATAACCGCCGTGGGCGACGATTTGCCGGCCGCCGAATTCAAACGTCATCCAGCCGGCGGCGTAGCCCCAGGCCTCGCAACTCTCCCCGGCGTCGAAGGCGCGGCGGATGTCCGTCGTGTCGAGAAAGGCTTGCGGGCTCGTCACGGACGGCGCGGCCAGTTCCGCCTCCCAGGCGAGCATGTCGTCCAGGCTGGAGACGACGCCGAAATGCGCCATCTGGCCGAACTGCCAAACGCGGCGATTGCGGACGATTTCACCGTCTTTCCAGGCATAGCCTTCGGCGCGGCGGGGGATAATGGCGTGCTGGTCGAGCCTGCCCGTCACATTCATGCCCAGGGGGCCGAACCAGCGCTCCTCAAGCACCGCGTCGAAAGGCCGGCCAGTGACGTTCTCGATGACCAAGCCGAGCAGGAAATAGCCCTGGTCGGAATAGATCCAGTCCTCACCCGGCTCGGCCTGCATCTCCGTGTCCAGCGCTCCGTCGAGCATGAGATCGGTCGAATATTCCAGCAGAAACTCGTCGTACGGGCGCGGTTCGAACCGGTGGGCCAGCCCGCCCATATGGGCGAGGAGATCGTCGATCGTGATCGACTCCCATTCCGGCCGAGCGCGATCGAGATATTCGGTCACGCGGTCATCCGTCGAGAGCGCGCCCTCCTCGGCCAACTCCATGATCAGGAGCGCTGTCATGTGCTTGGTCAGCGAGGCCAGTTCGAACACGGTGTCGCGCCGCACGGGCGCGTCATGCTCGATGCTCGCCAGGCCGTAGCTGCCTACATGGACGGCCTCCCCGTGGCGCGTCACCCCCACGGCCGCGCCGGGGAAATGCCCGGCCTCCATCGCCTCGCGGACGACCGTATCCACCCCGTCCAGAACAGGCCGGTCCAGATCAGGATTGTCCTGCGCGGCGCAAAGGCCCGCCGGGCCGGGCAGGACGGCGAGCGCGCAGGCGGCGGCGATGGATCGCAGCATGGAATTCCCCTCGATTGCCGGCGGCAGTCCTGCGGGGGAGTGTGACGAGAATGGGGAGACGGGAGACGGGCGGCCACCCTCGATCTGTCAAAGACCATTCAGTTCCCAGCGCTTCACGCCCTTGGAATAGCCACCCGAGCTTTCATAGAGGCCTTCGGCGGCGTCGGTTTCGGAACTGGTCCACATCATGAAGGTGGCGGGGCTGTCCTTCACGTCCTCCACGACGGCTTCGAACAGGGCGCGGCCCGCGCCCGCGCCGCGGCCGTGCCGGCCGACGCAAACCTCCGCCAGCCAGGCCCCGGCACCGCCATGGCCGCTATCATAGAAGGCGTGCCAGACGGCATAGCCGATGACTTCGCCGTTGGCTTTCTCGGCGACGAGCACGTGGAAGCTGGTGTCGTGGTAGAAGAGCGTCGCCTTGATGTTCTCCGGCGTGCAGTGCTCGGTAGAATCATTGACGACCTCGTTGAGCTCTTTCGACAGCCGGGCAATGGCCGCGGCATCCTTCGAACGCGCGGCGCGGATGGTCAGGTCGGTCATGGAGATTCTCCCCTAAAGCAAATCGGCCCACCGGGCTTGCCGATGGGCCGAATTATAGACCGGATCCCGGATCAAGTCCGGGGATGACGACCGCCGGGCGGTCGTCAGTTATCCAGGAAGCTCCGCAGCTTCCGGCTCCGGCTCGGGTGCTTCAGCTTGCGCAGGGCCTTGGCCTCGATCTGGCGGATGCGTTCGCGGGTCACCGAGAATTGCTGGCCGACCTCTTCGAGCGTGTGGTCGGTGTTCATGCCGATGCCGAAGCGCATGCGCAGCACGCGTTCCTCACGCGGGGTGAGCGAGGCGAGGACGCGGGTCGTTGTTTCGCGCAGATTGGCGTGAATGGCCGCGTCGATCGGCAGGACGGCATTCTTGTCCTCGATGAAGTCGCCGAGATGGCTGTCTTCCTCGTCACCGATCGGGGTTTCGAGCGAGATCGGTTCCTTGGCGATCTTCATCACCTTGCGGACCTTCTCCAGCGGCATGCCGAGCTTCTCGGCGAGCTCCTCCGGGGTCGGCTCGCGGCCGATCTCGTGAAGGACCTGGCGGGAGGTGCGCACGATCTTGTTGATCGTCTCGATCATGTGAACCGGGATACGGATGGTCCGCGCCTGGTCGGCGATCGAGCGGGTGATGGCCTGGCGGATCCACCAGGTCGCATAGGTCGAGAATTTGTAGCCGCGGCGGTACTCGAACTTATCGACCGCCTTCATCAGGCCGATATTGCCTTCCTGGATCAGGTCGAGGAATTGCAGGCCGCGATTGGTGTATTTCTTCGCAATCGAAATAACGAGGCGGAGATTGGCCTCGACCATTTCCTTCTTGGCGATGCGCGCCTCGCGCTCGCCCTTCTGGACGGTCTTCACAATGCGGCGGAAATCGTCGACCGGCACGCCGGAGCGCTGCGCCAAGTCGGCGATCTGCATGCGGATCGCCTCGGCGTCGCTGGCTTCGCGCTCGATGAAGCGGTCCCAGGCCTTGGTCGTGCCCTTCTGGGCGGAGATCCAGTCCGGGTTTGTTTCGTTTCCGAAATAAGCCTGCATGAAGCCGGTGCGCGGCACGCCGTGGGCGTCGGCCATGCGCAGCAGCTTGCCTTCCAGCGCCATCAGTTCGCGATTGATCGCGTAAAGCTGGTCGACCAGCGCCTCGATTCGGGCATTGTTGAGGTGCAGCGAATTCAGCTCGTTGACGATGCCGGACTGCAGCTCCTCGTACTTCTCGCGGTCCTTCTTCGACAGATCCTTGCCGGAGACGCGGGCCTCGACGAGCCGGTCCTGCAGCTTGCGGAAGGCCGCAAAATCGCGGGCGACCGCGTCGAGGATTTCCATGACCCCGTCGCGCAGCTCGGCTTCCATCGCCGACAGGGAGAGGTTCTGGCCCTCCTCGTCGTCATCCTCGTCGTCGTCGGACTTGGCTTCGTCGGTTTCGGTGTCCTCACCGTCCTCATCGTCGTCCGACGACGCAGCGCGCTGCCCCGGCTTCTTGTTCTGGGCACCGGGCTGCTGGTCCGGGCGGCCGCCTTCGGAATAGTCCGGCTGCGGGTTCTTGCCGCCATAGGTGGCTTCGAGGTCGATGATGTCGCGCAGCAGGACCTGGCCTTCGGCCAGCTCGTCGCGCCACACCATGATGGCTTCGAAGGTCAGCGGGCTTTCGCACAGGCCGCGGATCATCGCGTTGCGGCCGGCCTCGATGCGCTTCGCGATGGCGATTTCGCCTTCGCGCGACAGCAGTTCGACCGAGCCCATCTCGCGCAGATACATGCGCACCGGGTCATCGGTGCGGTCGGCGGAGGCCGGCGTGTTCTGACCGGCGACGGCGGTGGAGGCCTTTCCGGAAACGGCGCGGGTGCGGGAACCGCCCTCCTCGTCGTCTTCCTCTTCCTCCTCGTCATCGTCGTCGGAGGCGGACGCCGCGCGCGTCTTGGCCTTGCCGGCCGGCGCGTCTTCCTTCGGCTCGCCGTCCTCGTCCTGCTCCTCGGCCTCGATGACGTTCACGCCGAGCTCGGACAGCTGGGCGAGCACGTCCTCGATCTGCTCGGAGGTGAATTCATCCTCCGGCAGGACCTGAACGAGTTCGTCATGCGTGACATAGCCACGCTTCTTGGCGGTCTTGATGAGAGTCTTCACGCCCTGATCGGTGAGATCGAGGATCGGGCCGTCCTGCGGCTCCTGCGTGGTGGCCTCTTCGGTGGTTTTGCTCATTCGCCCTTCAAATCCCACTTGGCGTATTCGCCAGATGTGATGCCGCTAACCGGCCCCCGCCCGTTTTCATACCGGCCCGTCGCCTTCTCCCGTCCGCCGGAAGGCTTCCACGAGTCGGCGCAAATTGTCCGAATCGCCCCGGCCGATTTCCTCGTCCAGGCGATTTCGGATTTCCGCGCGCTTGGTACTCTTGTCCAGCCGATCCATATAGGAAGCCGCCAGCCTATTCCAAGCGGTCTCGCGCTGTGCCAGTGGCGCCTCGGACCCGCCAAGCGCCGCGCGCATGGGAATCCGGTCGCTCTCCAGCCGCCGCAAGATGTCCGAGAACCCTTCCGCCTCCAGTGCCGCCCGCAAACCGCCGTCGCCGGACAGTTTTCCGGAAGCGCAGGCGTCTAGAACGGCGTTGCGCAAGGAGTCAAGCGAACCGCAGTCGAGCGCGGCCAGCGTCTCGGCGTGATGTTCGACGATTTCCGGGTATTCAATGGCCGCGAGCAGGAGGTGACGCAGCGTCGCCGTCGTGCCGTCGCCGGATATCTTTCGCTTCAACTCGCCTGTCGGGCCTGGCACCGGGCCGCCGCGGCGCCACTCCCCGCGCGGCGATGACCGCCGCTGGCTGCCGAACAGCGCCTGCATCCGGTTGTCGAATTCGGCCCGGTATTCCTCGCGCACATCCGGGTTGGCGATTTTCTGCAGCAGGGCGCGGATCCGGCGGCGGAAGGCGGCGCGGCGGTCGGGATCGTCGAGCGGCTCGAGTTCGGCCTCGCGGTCCCAGAGCAGCTGGGCCAGCGAGCGGGTCTGGGTGAGGGTGGCGCGCAGCGCCGACGCCCCCTCCTCGCGCAACATGTCGTCCGGGTCCTTGCCGTCCGGCAGGAAGACGAAGCGCAGCGTGCGGCCCGGCTCGATCATCGGCAGGGCGCGGTCGGCGGCGCTGGCGGCGGCACGGCGTCCGGCGCTGTCGCCATCGAAGCAGAGCACCGGTTCACCGCCGGCCCGCCACAGCAGGGTCAGCTGATCCTCGGTCAACGCAGTGCCCAACGGCGCCACGGCGTATTCGATTCCGGCGCGCGCGAACGCGATCGCGTCGAGATAGCCTTCCGCCACGATCAGCCCTTTCGCGCCCGAGGTGGGGTCCGAGGCTGCGCGCCGGGCCTCGGGATAGCGATAGAGGGTCGAGCCCTTGTGGAAGATCGGCGTTTCCGGGGAGTTCAGATACTTGGCCCGGGCCTGCTTGTTGAGCGCACGGCCACCGAACGCGACCAGCCGGCCGCGCGGGTCGCGGATCGGGAACATCACCCGGTCGCGGAAGCGGTCATAGGCGGGGGTGGAATCCTCGGGATTGATCAACAGGCCGCACTCGATCAGGTCGCGGGCGTGGGCTCCGGCCTGGATCAGCTCGTCCTTCAGCGCGGTGCGGCTTTCCGGAGCATAACCGATGCCGAACCGCTTCCAGTCGTCGGGACCAAGACCGCGGCCTTCGAGATAGCGGCGCGCATGGGTGCCGGCCCGGGAACGGAGCGCGGTCTCGAAGAAGCGCTGCGCGACCTCCATCCACTCGATGAGGGATTTGCGTTCTTCGGCCTTCTGCGCCGCCAGCGGGTCCGGTGCGGGCAGCGACATGCCCGCCTCGCCGGCCAGCCGCTCGGCCGCTTCCATGAAGTCGAGGCCTTCCATCTTCATCAGCCAGTCGAAGGCATCGCCATGCTCGCCGGAGGCGAAGCAGTGGTAGAATCGCTTCTCGTCATTGACGAAGAAGGACGGCGTCCGCTCCTTCTTGAACGGGGACAGGCCGGCGAACTCGCGGCCCTGGCGCTTCAGCGGCACCGTCCGCCCGATCAGGTCGGACAGGCGGATACGCGCGCGAATTTCATCCTTGAAGTCGTCGGTGAGGCGCATGCGGACAGACTAGACCGCGGCGCGGCTGGGCGCCATCGGTCAGGCGACGTCCTGCAGCAGGGATTTCACCTTGGCTCCGGCCTTGGCGAAGTCCATGCGGCCGGCATAGCGCTCTTTCAGGGCGCCCATGCACTTGCCCATATCCTTCAGGCCGGACGCGTTCAGTTCGTCGACCACGCCGCGGGCAGCCTGGTCGATTTCTCGTTCATCCATCGGCCGGGGCAGGAATTCGCGCACGATCTCGGCCTCGGTACGTTCGCGTTCGGCGAGATCGAGACGGCCGGCCTTCTCATAGGTGTCAGCGCTTTCGTCGCGCTGCTTGGCGAGCTTCTGCAGGATCGCCATCATCTCCGTGTGATCGCAGCCGCCGCAGCGGTCCTCCGCACGGGCGGCAATGTCCCGGTCCTTGATGGCAGCGGAAATCAGGCGGAGCGTCGACAGACGCACCGGGTCCTTCGCCTTCATGGCGGCCGTCAGTTCGGACTGGATTCGTTCACGAATGGACATGTGTTTCGATACCTGTGTGCACGTTAAGCAGATCGCCGGTTCAACATCTTGTTTTTCCTGCGATATTCGGCGCGTTGCATTTCTTGACGCCTGCCGTCTGCCTGCCTATCGTCGCGGCAAATTTCGGACCGGTGATGTAGTCTCTCCCGGCCCGAATTCCAAGGAGCGCGCTGATATGACGGCCCCCAGAGAAAATCAAGCCCCGGCAGGTCGCCCGACCGGGGTGATCGTTCTTGCCGATGGTACGGTGCTGCAAGGCTTCGGCGCCGGCAAGACCGGCTCCGCGATCGGCGAAGTCTGTTTCAACACGGCGATGACGGGCCATCAGGAAATCCTGGCCGACCCGTCCTATGCCGGCCAGATCGTCTGCTTCACCTTTCCGCATATCGGCAATGTCGGCGCGAATATCGAGGACGAGGAAGCCTCGAGCGATCAGGGGCGAAAGGCCGCCGTGGGCATGATTTCGCGCGCGCCGATCACGCCGCCCGCGAACTGGCGCGCCGAGCAGGGTTTCGGCGACTGGCTGGCCGATCGCGCCATCGTCGCGGTCACCGGGATCGACACGCGCGCCCTGACCCGCCGGATCCGCGACGAGGGCATGCCGATGGGCGTGATCGCGCACGACCCCGAAGGCCAATTCGATCTCGATGCGCTGAAAGCTCTGGCCGCTGCGGCTCCGACGATGGAAGGCCGCGAACTGGCCCGGGCCGTGTCCTCGACCGGCGCGGCGGACTGGGACGAGGGCGACTGGGCGTGGTCCACCGGTTTCGCCATGGGCCCGAAGGACGGCCCGCTGGTCGTGGTGCTCGACTATGGGGTGAAGGCCAACATCCTCCGCCGCCTCGCCTCCGCCGGTGCGCGGGTGCATGTTGTGCCCGGCTCGGCGAGCGCGGCCGACGTGCTGGCGCTGCAGCCCGCCGGTGTGCTGGTGTCCAATGGTCCGGGCGACCCGGCCGCGACGGGCCAGTATTCGCTGGAAACCATCCGCGGCGTGATCGATGCGGGCGTTCCGACACTCGGCATCTGCCTCGGTCACCAGATGCTGGCCTTGGCGCTCGGCGGAAAAACGCTGAAAATGGTCCAGGGACATCACGGGGCGAACCATCCCGTGAAGAATCTGGAGACGGGACAGGTGGAAATCGTGTCGATGAATCACGGTTTCGCGGTCGATGCGGCAACGCTGCCCGCCGACGCGGTCCAGACTCATGTCTCGCTGTTCGACGGCACGAATTGCGGCTTCAAGCTGAAGGACCGCCCGGTCTGGGCGGTGCAACACCACCCGGAAGCCAGCCCCGGCCCACAGGACAGTTTCGCGGTTTTCGAGACTTTCGTGAGCGCGCTGAAGGAAGCGGCCTGAGATGATCGCGCAGGTGGAGACGTGCCCGGTTTGCGGCGGCAGCCGCGAGACGATCTACGGACCGGTCACCGTTCCCATCAATCAGACGATCACCGTCGAACAATGCCAGGCCTGCGGTCTGGCTGAACGTCAGCCCGGCACGGCGTTCGAATTCACCGATCTGCCGGCCAACGCCTACATGGATGACTGGCAGGCGCTCGACCTGTCGGGGTTGCGCTTCAAGTATGAGCGGATGAGCGAGGCCGCGCGCGACCTCGCCCCGTGGGTCGTCAAGGACGGGCCGTGGGGCCGGGCCCTGCTCGATGTCGGTTGCGGCCCCGGCTATTTCTGCATGCACGCCCGGGCCAATGGCTGGCGCGCCCAGGGTGTCGACAACTGGCGCGAGATCGCGGCCTGGGGTCAGAAACACCTGAAGGTCGAGATCGAACCCAAGAAGATCGAAGACAGCGCAACGCCGGAAAACGAGTTCGAAGTGGTCACCGCCTTCGACGTGATCACCTTCACCGACGACCCGGTGGCCTTCCTGAAGGCCTGCCGCGCGCGCCTGAAGCCCGGCGGCATGGTGATGATCTCGACGACGAATTTTGACGCGGAAGGCCGCAAGGCCGAGGGCGTTGACTGGCCGCCGCTCGGAGCCAATGTGCGGCGCTGGTTCTTTACCCCGAAAAGTCTGGAAGAGGCCTGCCGAAAAGCCGGGTTCGGCGCGTCGCGCATCCTGCTTGCCGGCGGCCCGGACCACGATCAGGAACTGATCCTGTTCGCGCAGAACCCGTTCAAGACCGCGATCAGCTGGACCGACATCGCCGAGGACGAGCACAGCGACAACATGCTGCCGCCGCTCGACCGCAAGTCGGTCGACGTCTCGACGCTCAATGAGGACCAGCGCTTCTGGCGCGAGAACGGCTATCTGATCCTGCGGAACTTCATCCCCGAGGATGTGATCGACCGCTACTGCCGGGTCCGCGAAAAGGTGAAGTCGCCCGGCGGCTGGGACGACGAGACGCCCTATATGGAGATCAAGGAGATCCGCGATCTCTGCCTGTACGGCGCGCTGATGGACAAGCTGGAGCGGCTGATCGGCGAGCCGATGGTGATGAATCTCAACCTCACCGGCTGGAAGACGACGCAGCGCGATTGGCATCAGGACGACTATCTCAATCCCGACGAGGTACGCGGGCGCTATGTCGCCTGCTGGTTCGCGCTCGACACGATCACCGCCGACAGCGGCCCGTTCCAGTTCGTGCCCGGCTCGCACCAGTGGCCGCATATCAAGAAGAGCAAGATCCTCAACTTCGTGCCGGAAGAGGTCCGCACCCAGCGGTCCTGGCCGATCCATTCGGAGCGGGTGCTGACACCCTTCTTCGAATCCAAGATCGCCGAGGAAAATCTCGAAAAGGTCGATTTCCTGGCCGAGAAGGGCGACGTGCTGATCTGGCATGCCCGGCTTCTGCACCGGGGCACGGTGGCGAAGAATCCCAACGCGCTCCGGAAGGCGATCATCACGCACTACACCGCGCTCGGCGCGATGTCGGCCTATGGTCCGGTGGAGCGCTGGAATACCGGTGGTCTCTACTTCGCCGATCCGAGCAAGCGCGAGGTTGATCCCGAGCGCGAGGTGCTGGGCTGAGCCCTCCCCGGTTTCCGCTTCATCGCCGCGCCCTGATGCTCGGCGGGCTCTCGCTCGCCGGATTGTCCGCCTGTGGTCAGCGGCAGGCGGCGGCGGAAGGTGACCTCCTCCGCGTCGCGATCGGCGGCATGCCGGACTCGCTCGACCCGGCGATCGGCCAGTTCGCGACCGCAGCCCTCGTCTACAAGCAGATCCACGGGCCGCTGACCGACTACGGTCACAACGGGGGCGTTGTGCCCGGCCTCGCCCGCGACTGGTCGGCCAATGACAACGCCACGCGCTGGACCTTCCGCCTGCATGACGGCCTCACATGGTCGGACGGCACGCTGCTGAACGCCGAGGACGTGGTCTGGTCGGCGCGGCGGATCGTCGATCCGGCTTCGACCTTCGCGCAGATCGGCGACTTCTACTCGGTGTTGAATGCGCCGGAAGTCCTGCGCCAGGAAGCTCCGCCCGAAGCCATGGGCGTGCGCGCGCTCGACCCGCTGACGGTCGAGTTCGAGATGAGTGCGCCGATCAGCTTCTTCCCGCTTCTGATGCGCGAATTCTATCCCTTCCCGCGCCACGCCATCGAGGCACACGGTTCGGGCTGGACACGGCCGGAAAACTTCGTCGGTTGCGGACCGTTTGTCGTGTCCGGTGCCGGTGCGCTGTCGCTGCAGCTGCGGCGCAATCCGCTGGCGCGCAATCCGGCGCGGATCGAGAATGTGCATATCGAGGCTGTGGAAGACGCGGCGACCCGCCAGCGTCTTTTCCGGGCCGGAGATTATGACCTGGCCGACAATCCGATGGCGAACCAGATCGCACTGCTGCGCGAGCAGATCGGCGACCGGCTGCACAGCTATACCGCGCCGAAATTCACCTACCTCAAATGCAATGTGGACCGGGTGGACGCCGCGACCCGGCAACGCTGTACCGAGGCCATTGACCGCGCCTTCATCGCGGACAACCTCCTGCCCGGCGTGGCGACGCCGACGGAGACGATCATTCCGGGGTCGGAGTTCGTGTCCGAGGTGCTGGCGATGGTCGCGGTCCAGCGCGAGCGCGGACCGCTTCTCCTGCGCTGTCTCAGCGGTGAACGCGAACGCATCGCCGTGGTCGTCGCCGACGATCTGCGCCGGGCGGGAATTGAGGTCGACATCCTCGCCACGCCCGCGACCGAACTCTACCAGGCCGTCGATGCGGGTGATTACGATCTGGCGCTGGCGCATTTCGACCGGGGTCTGAAATCCGAACCCAACTTCATGCTGGAGCCCTTCGCGCCGGGCCAGTTCGCCGACAACATGAGCTGGTACACGATCGACAACCCGGCCTCTTCGGAATTCACGGCCCTGATCGCGCAGGCGCGCGCGGCGGTGGACGACACGGAGCGAGATGCGCTCTATCGCGCGGCCGAGGCGATCATTCTCGAGCACACCGTCGTCATCCCGCTCTTCCACGAGCGGGCCTTCTGGCTCATCTCCGACCGGGTCGAAGGCCTACCCGAGACGATCCAGCCCATGCTGTGGGGCGGGGCGGAGCTGATCGATGCCTGATGCGGAACTTCGGGCCGCACTGCGCAGGCTGTGGGGCAATCTCGTTGAACGGCTCGGCGCGGATCGATCGGTGAGCGATCGCATCGGCGAAACCTTGGTGGAGGCCTATTCCGGGCCGGACCGGCACTATCACGGCCTGAAGCATCTTGATTTCCTGTTCGGGGAGATCGACCGGCACGCGGACAGAATTGACGATCGTGACCGGCTGGAACTGGCCGCTTGGTTCCACGACTGGATCTACGACACGCAGCGCAGTGATAACGAAGAACGCAGCGCCGAGACCGCCCTCGAGATGCTCACCAAAATGGATGTGCCGACCAAGTTGTCGGGCCAGGTTGCGAAGCTGATCCGCATGACCAAGGCTCACACTTCCGAAGGTGACGGCGACGACGATCTCTTCCTCGACATGGACTTCGCCATTCTCGGTGCGCCAGCGGACGTCTACGACCGATATACCGAACAGGTGAGAACCGAGTACGGTTGGGTGCCGGACGAGTATTTCAAGGCGGGTAGAGTCGAATTCCTGGGCGGCGTGATGGGGCGTCAGCGCATCTTTCTCACCGACATCTACGAAGCTGAATTCGGCGCTCAGGCGCGAGAGAATATTGCGCGAGAGATCGCCCGGCTCTCGCGTTGACATAACCCCTCGCCAAGGCGGCGATTCACGGTTAGTACGGGCGCCTAGCACGACAGTTCAATCGACACCCCGCCGGACCCGCGCGATAAAGCGGACCCGGGCCGGGTGTTCGCGCGCGAGATGAGACGGGAAGAGCCATGCCGAAACGTACCGATATCGACAGTGTCCTGATCATCGGCGCCGGGCCGATCATCATCGGTCAGGCCTGTGAATTCGACTATTCGGGCGTTCAGGCGGTCAAGGCCCTCAAGGAAGAGGGCTACCGGGTCATCCTGGTCAACTCGAACCCGGCAACGATCATGACCGATCCGGGCCTGGCCGACGCGACCTATGTCGAGCCGATCACCCCGGAAATGGTCGAGAAGATCATCGCCAAGGAGCGGCCTGACGTCCTGCTGCCGACGATGGGCGGGCAGACCGCGCTCAACTGCGCGCTGGAGCTCGACCGCCGCGGCGTGCTGGAAAAGTACGGCGTCGAGATGATCGGTGCCCGCGCCGACGTGATCGACAAGGCGGAAAACCGCCAGCGCTTCCGCGAGGCGATGGATTCCATCGGCCTGGAAAGCCCGCGTTCGGGCGTGGCGCACACGCTTGAGGAAGCCAAGGCGCTGCAGGCCGACATCGGCCTGCCGGCGATCATCCGGCCGTCCTTCACCATGGGCGGCACGGGCGGCGGCATCGCCTACAATATCGAGGAATTCGAGGAAATCTGCGCGGCGGGTATCGCCGCCTCTCCGGTCAACGAGATCCTGGTCGAGGAGAGCGTCCTCGGCTGGAAGGAATACGAAATGGAAGTGGTCCGCGACCGCGCGGACAACTGCATCATCGTCTGCTCGATCGAGAATATCGATCCAATGGGTGTGCATACCGGCGACAGCGTCACCGTCGCCCCGGCCTTGACCCTGACCGACAAGGAATACCAGCGCATGCGCTCGGCCTCGATCGCCGTGCTGCGCGAGATCGGCGTTGAGACGGGCGGGTCGAACGTGCAGTTCGCCGTCGATCCGAAGACCGGCCGCATGGTCGTGATCGAGATGAATCCGCGCGTGTCGCGTTCCTCGGCGCTGGCGTCGAAGGCGACCGGCTTCCCTATCGCCAAGGTCGCCGCGAAACTGGCCGTCGGCTATACGCTCGACGAGATCGCCAACGACATCACGAAGGGTGCGACGCCGGCCAGTTTCGAGCCGACGATCGACTATGTCGTCACCAAGATCCCGCGCTTCGCCTTCGAGAAGTATCCGGGCGCCTCCAACATCCTGACGACGTCGATGAAGTCGGTCGGCGAAGCGATGTCGATGGGCCGCAATTTCCAGGAATCGGTCCAGAAGGCGCTGCGCTCGCTGGAAACCGGTCTCAGCGGCTTCGACGAGATCGCGGTGGACGGCCTCAGCGAGGCGAAGACGCCCGAAGCCCGCCGCGAAGCGATGGTCGCCGCACTGGCCCGGCCGACGCCGGACCGGCTGCTCTATGTCGCCCAGGCCTTCCGCGAGGGCATGAGCGTCGACGAGATCAACGCCGCCTGCGCCTACGAGCCGTGGTTCCTGCGCCAGATCGAGGAGATCGTCGCGGTCGAGCATCGTGTCCGCATGGAAGGCCTGCCGAAGGACGCGGCCGGCCTCCGCGCGATCAAGGCGATGGGCTTCTCCGACGCCCGCCTGGCCAAGCTGACCGACCAGCACGAAGACGATGTCCGCGCCGCGCGCCGCGCCCTCGGCGTGCGCCCGGTCTACAAGCGGGTAGACAGCTGCGCGGCGGAGTTCGTCGCCGCGACGCCCTACATGTATTCGACCTACGAGACGGCCCCCTTCGGCGGCGAAGCCGATGACGAGAGCCAGCCGTCCGACCGCCGCAAGGCGATCATCCTCGGCGGCGGTCCGAACCGGATCGGCCAGGGCATCGAATTCGACTATTGCTGCTGCCACGCGGCCTTCGCCTTTGCCGAGATGGGTCTCGAATCCATCATGGTGAACTGCAACCCGGAGACGGTTTCGACCGACTACGACACGGCGGACCGTCTCTATTTCGAACCGCTGACGACGGAAGACGTACTGGAGCTGATCGAGACCGAGCGCTCGAACGGCACGCTGGCGGGCGTCGTGGTCCAGTATGGCGGCCAGACGCCGCTGAAACTGGCCGGCGATCTGGAAAAAGCCGGCATTCCGATCCTCGGCACCCAGCCCGATGCGATCGACCTCGCGGAGGACCGCGAGCGCTTCAAGGCGCTGCTCGACACGCTGAATCTGCGCCAGCCGCCGAACGTGATCGCGCACTCCGAGGCAGAGGCGATGGCCGCGATGGAAACGCTCGGCTTCCCGCTGGTGCTGCGCCCGTCCTATGTGCTGGGCGGCCGCGCGATGGAGATCGTGCGCGAACCGGAAGGCCTCGAACGCTATCTGCGCGAGGCGGTGAATGTGACGGGCAAGACACCGCTGCTGGTCGACCGCTATCTCGACAATGCCGACGAGGTCGATGTCGACGTGATCTGCGACGGCGAGGACGTCTTCGTCGCCGGCGTCATGGAACATATCGAGGAAGCGGGCGTCCATTCGGGCGACTCGGCCTGCTCGTTGCCGCCCTTCTCGCTCTCGCCGGAAACCGTCGAGGAGCTGAAGACCGAGGCCATCGCCCTGGCCAGGGCGATCGGCGTGAAGGGGCTGATGAACGTCCAGTTCGCCATCAAGGACGGCGAGATTTTTGTGCTGGAAGTCAATCCGCGCGCCTCGCGCACCGTGCCCTTCGTGGCCAAGGCGATCGGTGTGCCGGTGGCGAAGATCGCCGCGAAAGTGATGGCGGGCGAGTTGGTTTCCTCGTTCAAGCTGAAGGATCCCGCGCCGAAGCATGTCGCCGTCAAGGAAGCGGTCATGCCGTTCGCACGTTTCCCCGGGGTCGACCCGGTGCTCGGCCCGGAGATGCGTTCGACCGGCGAGGTCATGGGCATTGACGCCGACTTCGAGAGCGCCTTTGCCAAGAGCCAGCTGGGCGCAGGGGTGAAGCTGCCACTGTCCGGCGCGGTGTTCGTCTCGCTGAAGGAATCCGACAAGGCCATGATGGTTCCCGCGGCAAAGATGCTGGTCGAGATGGGCTATACCGTGCTCGCCACCGACGGCACGGCGGCGCATTTCGAAGCGGCCGGCGTGGCCGTCACGCGTGTGAGGAAAGTATCCGCCGGACGCCCGCACATCGTCGACGCGATCAAGAATGGCGAAGTGCAGCTGATCTTCAACACGACCGAAGGCCGCCAGTCGCACAAGGACAGCTATTCGATCCGCCGCACGGCGCTGGAACTGAAAATTCCGTGCTACACGACGGCGTCCGCCGCCGAGGCCGCGGTGAAGTCGCTGAAAAAGATCGATGCAGGCGCGCTTGAACCGCGCTCGCTCCAATCCTACTCTCGTGAGAATTGAGATCAGCTCCCCATTTTCGAGCGAGACTATCGAACATGAGCAAAGTACCGATGACCGACGAGGGCTATCGGGCCCTCGACGAAGAATTGAAGCGTTTGAAGACCATCGAGCGCCCGGCCGTCATTCAGGCGATTTCCGAAGCGCGCGAGCATGGCGATCTTTCGGAGAACGCGGAATATCACGCGGCCAAGGAACGTCAGGGCTGGATCGAGGGCCGCGTCGCCGAGCTTGAGGACAAGATCGCGCGCGCCCAGGTCATCGACGTGTCCAAGCTGGACGGCGACACTGTGAAGTTCGGCGCGACCGTTTCCGTCGTCGACGAGGACACCGAGGAAGAGGCCTCCTACAAGATCGTCGGCGAAGACGAGGCGGATGTGCGCTCGGGCAAGATCTCGATCACCTCCCCCATCGCGCGCGCCATGATCAACAAGGAAGTCGGCGACGTGATCGAGGTGAACGCCCCGGGCGGCCTCAAATCGTACGAAATCCTGAAGGTGGAATGGATCTGAGCATCCATAGCATCGAGACGAACAGGGCCGGCCTATGTGCCGGCCTTTTTCGTTTCCGGCTCAGAGCGTTTCGGTGACGAGGCCTTTCGCGCCGCAGTCGCGGGGGATGGCATCTCTGTCGCCCATTTCAAAACTCGCCCGCCCGCGTAGCTGAAGGACCACCGCCTTCGTTCGGGCATCGAGATTATTGTGATTGAGCGCCGACGTGGCGTCGCAGAACACTTCGAACCAGTCGGGTTCGGCATCCAGAACGAATGCTTCATGCAGGGCTGGCGGCAGGTCCGAAACCACGGGAGTGATGCTCTCGGTTTCGACCTTGCCGATTTCCCCGCGGCTGACGCGTTGCCATTCGGGTCGGCATTCAAACTCAGGCTCGCCTATCAACTCGTAGCTGGCCCGGCCTCGAAGCTGCAGCACAATCATCTTCTCAAAGGCGTTCAACTGTCCGTAGTTGAGCACATCCGAAAGCTCACACCAGGCCTGTCTGAAATCCTCCGGGCCTGTTGTGAGGACATATTCCCCGATGATCGGATTGAAGCTGCGTTTCGACGGAACAGGGTCTGGGGTCGCGGCGAATGCCCGTGCAGTGACAGCCACGATTGAAACGATGATCATCATAAGGAAGCGCATCGACACCCCAATTCGTTACACAGTAACAATGGCGGGTTTGAGCGCGACAGGCAAGCGAAACGCCGGGACGATCACCGTCCCGGCGTTTGCATTACCGGCGGCGGTTCGGGGTCAGCCGTCCGATGGCGTGGCCGGGGCCAGACCCGGCAGATGGTCGGCAGGATCGAGGCGCTCGCCGTCGCGGTGCACTTCGACATGCAGGTGCGGACCGGTCGACACGCCCGACGACCCGACGCTGGCGATCACCTGACCGGCGCGGACCGCGTCGCCCGGGGCGACGGCATAGTCCTGAAGCTGGGCGTAGACGGTGGTCCAGCCGCCGCCATGGTCGATCTCGACCACATTGCCCCACCCTGCCTGACCGTTATAGCCGCTGCCGGCATAGGTGACGCGGCCGCCTGCCGGCGCGGTGACCGGCGTGCCGGCCGGGGCGGCGATGTCGTGGCCCGTGTGATTGCGCGGGCCATCGGGGCCGGGCGCGGCCGGGCCGAAGCGGGACGTGGTGCGGCCCTGGACGACCGGGGCGCTGAAGTCCGGATCGACGGCCATGCCGGAGGCTTCGGCGACCTGAAGCCCCGCGACCGGAAGCGCCATCACGGCGAGCGCGGCGAGCGCGACCATGCCGCCCGCGGAGCGGGCTTTCGGGGCAGGAGAGAGAATGGAACGTATACGCATTTCGAGTGCCTTCCTGGGTTCCACGCCAAAACCGAGAGCGGCCTGCGGCCCCGAATTCGCGCAGGCAGCCTGCAGCAGGGAACGGGCGTAGGAACGCGCCCTGCCGTTTCCGAGTGTCCCGAGCGCGGCGCGGTCGCAGGCGATCTCCACCGCCAGCCGGCGTTCGCGCTCGATGAGAAAGACAAAGGGATTGAACCAGAGCGCCAGCCCGGCGAGGCGCATGGCGAGCAGGACGCGGCTGTCGCGGCGGCGTATGTGTGCCAGTTCATGCGCCAGGACGAGGTCGTCGGTCTTTCCCTCGCGCGGCAGCACCAGGATCGGGCGAAGCAGGCCGCAAACGAAGGGCGACGCCACCGCGTCGATCCGAACGTCGATCCCCGCGCGGACCGCCATGGACCGGGCGACCTGCGCGACGCGCGCAGAGGTCTGGTCATCGGCCCGGCGCGTTTGCTTCAGGCGCAGATGGAGCAAAAGCGAGCGGCGGAGTTCGATCACGCTGCGGAGCGCGGCGCCGGAACCCCAGAGCGCCAAAAGGACGAAGTCCCATCTCCAGACCGGTGAAAGTGCCAGCGCGGCCGGTTCCGTACCACCGGAACGCTGCGGCACGATCAGGGCCGTTACCGGCTCAAGCGGTTCGGCCAGCGACGGCAGCGCCGCATTCAACAAGGGGGACACGGCGGCGACGATGAGGGGAAGAGCGGCGAGCGCGTATCCCGTCAGCCAGTAGGCTTCACCGCGTTCCTGTCGCCGGCCGAAGACCCAGACGAGCGCGGCAATGGCGAGGCTGGCGGCCGCCGCGAGACTGATTCCTGTGACGCTCATGCCTCGTCCTCCGGCTTTTCGGCCAGCAGTTTTTCAAGCTCGGCAATGTCAGCGGGATCGAGCAACGGGCTCGACGCAAAGGCCGACGCCGGCAGCGGTTCGTCGAGATCGAAGATCTGCGCGGAGAAGCTGCGGATCATGGTGCTGAGCACAAGGGCTTTCGTGGCTTTAGGCGCGAAGACGGCGAGACCATGCGAGTCGCCGCGCCCGATCAGCCCCTTTTCGACCATGCGCGCGATCAGCGTTCGCGTGGTGGAGTAGGACCAGCTCTGGCCGCTCCCCACACGATCATGGATTTCGCGCGCGCCCAGCGGCGATTGCGACCACAGGGCTTTCAGAACCGACATTTCGGAGGGGCTGGGTTTTTCCACGACACACCACAGGTTTGATGTGACATTTGTCGCATGTATGCGGTTCCTGTCAAGCAGCATGTGATTGACGCCTCGGCCAGGAAGCCTGCTAAACGGGTGTATGGGCACGACTCCGAAGGTCATCTGGGCGGTCGCCGATACGCGCCGCGGTGTCGAAAACCAGGCCATCGGCCTGGCCGAAGCGATTGCGCGACATCTGGGAGATGCCGTGACGGCGCGGGTCACGATCCGCGACGACGGCTACGTTACGCTGCCGGAACACGACACGCCGGACATCTGGATCGGCTGCGGCCGGCCGGCGCTGAAGCTGGCACGGCGTCACCGCAAGATCTTTCCCGGGGCGCGCTTCGTCTATGTGCAGGACCCGCGCAACCACTATGATCGCTTCGACCTGATCGTCGCGCCGGGACATGACCGGGTCCGCAAGGCGAACGCGATCTCGATGATCGGATCACCGCACCGCGTGACACCGGACCGGCTCGCCAAAGCCGAGGCGGCTTTTGCCAAACATCTGGCCGCCCTGCCCGCTCCGCGCGCGACAGTACTGATCGGCGGGCCGAACAAGCGCTTCAAGGTCACGCCTGACGTCTCCGCCAATCTGGAGGCACGCATCGGCGATCTTCTGGACGCCGGATATTCCCTGATGCTCTCGGTCTCTCGCCGCACGCCGAAGGCGCTGACCGGCGCGCTGAAGGCGCGCTTCGGTGACGACAAGCGGGTCTGGCTGTTCGACGGCACAGGCGAGAATCCGTATTTCGCCTTCCTCGCCGCGGCCGACCTGATCTGCGTCACGGAAGATTCCACCAACATGCTGGTCGAGGCCGCCGCAACGGGGAAACCGCTCTATTCCCTGCCACTCGACGGCGACCCGGGAAAATTCTCCCGTCTCTATGGCGCGCTGGAAGCCCACGGGGCGCTACGACCTCTGCTCGGCCCGGTCGAATCCTGGACCTATACTCCGCTCGACGCGACGGCGCAGGCCGCGCGCGAGGTGGTGTTGAGGCTCGGCCTTGAGCCGCAAGGGGCTGCGGCCTAACTAGAGGCCCACAGAGCCGATACCCGATTCATCCGGAGCCTTTCCCACATGTCCGAACCCCGCCATTCCAAAGTCGTCATCGTCGGGTCCGGCGCCGCCGGCTACACCGCCGCGATCTATTGCGCGCGCGCCATGCTGAAGCCGATGGTGATCGCCGGCCTGCAGCCGGGCGGGCAGATGACGATCACCACGGATGTGGAGAATTATCCGGGCTTCGCCGACGTCATCCAGGGACCCTGGCTGATGGAGCAGATGCGCGCTCAGGCCGAACATGTCGGCGCGGAAATGGTCAGCGACATCATCACCGACGTGGACCTGTCCAAGCGCCCGTTCACGCTGACCGGCGACAGCGGCACGACCTACACCGCCGACGCGCTGATCATCGCGACGGGGGCGAGCGCGAAATGGCTCGGCCTTGAATCCGAAGAGAAGTATCGCGGCTTCGGCGTGTCGGCGTGCGCGACCTGTGACGGCTTCTTCTACCGCAACCGCGAGGTCTTCGTGATCGGTGGCGGCAATACCGCAGTCGAGGAAGCGCTCTTCCTGACGAATTTCGCGTCGAAGGTAACGCTGGTGCACCGGCGTGACTCCTTGCGCGCGGAAAAGGTCATGCAGGAACGCCTGTTCAATCACCCCAAGGTCGAGGTGATCTGGGACAGCGTGCTGAAAGAAGTCCTCGGCGAACAGAACCCGCCGGGCGTGACCGGCGTGAAGATCAAGAATCTGAAGACCCACGAGGTGACCGAGCACAAGGCCGACGGCGTCTTCATCGCGATCGGCCACCAGCCGGCGACCGAGCTTTTCCTCGACAAGCTCGACATGAAGCCGGGCAATTATCTGATGGTGAAGCCGGGTTCGACGGAGACCTCGGTCGAGGGCGTGTTCGCCGCGGGCGATGTGACCGACGACAAATACCGCCAGGCGGTGACCGCAGCCGGCATGGGCTGCATGGCCGCTCTCGACACCGAACGCTGGCTGTCGGGTCACTGACCCCCGGAAATCGGCAGGGCGGGACTGGTCAGGCGATTGTCCCAGTCGACCGGCGCCTTAAATGGAATTAAGTGACCCGTAAGCGCGCAAGAAGAAGCGCGGTGGCAGTAATCGCCCACGGTTTGTTGATTGAGTCAGGGACGCTCAAAATGATCAGAACGCTTTCCTTCAAGGCCGCCGCCACCGCGCTGGCGCTGTGCCTCTCCGCCCCGGCAGCGATGGCCCAGGAGGGTCTCGCCCCGGAATTTTCCAGCTTTGCCCGCTCCACCCACTCGGGCGGTCCGTCGGTCGATTACCAGATCTGGACCGACCTGTTGCGCGACATCGTCTATGATGTCGGCCTGTCGGACCGCGAGCCGCCCGTCGGCCGGCCGATCCTGACCGGAACGCGGATCAATACCGGCAATACCAGCCGTTACCGCTATGAAGGCAACCGGGTCGTCTATCACCTGATGAGCGAGGAATACCGGAACGCCATCACGGAATACCGCCGCGACCTCGAAACCCTGCCCGAGCGTGTCGACCTGGCCCGCCTGTCTTCCGACGAGCAGCTCGCCTACTGGATCAACCTGCACAATGTCGCGGTGATCGAGCAGCTGATGAACGAGTATCCCGTCACGCGGGTCAATCGCGTTCAGATCAATGGCGAACCGCTTTACGAAGCAAAGATCCTCAACGTCGCCGGCGTGCCGCTGAGCCTGAACGACATCCGCCTGCGCATCGTCTACGAGCAGTGGAACGATCCGCTGGTGATCTACGGCTTCTTCAACGGCGCCGTCGGCAGCCCGAACATCCTGCGCAACGCCTATACCGGCGCCAATGTGTGGACGTCGCTGAGCAATAATGCGCGGGAATTCATCAACTCGCTGCGCGGAATCGAGATCGACCGCGACGAGCTGGAAGTCTCCGTCATCTACAATGACGCGCGTCCTTACTTCTTCCCGAACTGGAATGCGGACCTGCGCTCCCACCTTTCCGGCTATGCGATCGACAGCGCCTATGACCAGCTGCGCGGCAATCTGCCGATCGACGCCGATGTCGAGGCCTGGGAAATCGCCGACCTGATCAACGGATCGGGACGCTGCACGGGCGGGGCGGGCGACATAACCGTCCAGTCCTACAGCCGCGAGGGCGGAAATGTTTCCAGCGGTGTTTGCGGCGCGATCCCGCAGACCGCGCAGGCGCTCATCCGCGATGTCGAAATCCGCCGTCTGGAGCTGATCCGGAACGGCACCTATGGCCGTGTCTATGTCCGCGACATTCCGACCGACGACCCGGACACGGAAGAAGACGAATCCCAGCGTTGAGGCCCATTCAACGCTGACGGGTTTACCTCCGGGGTTGGCGGTCTAGAGTTTGCGCCGAACCCCGGAGGTTTTTTCATGAACAAGCGCAAGATCGGCCCGTTCGAGGTCAACCCCATCGGCCTGGGCTGCATGGGCCTGTCGGCCTTTTACGGCCCGCCCACGGATCACGCGGACGCCGTCCGCCTGCTGCGGCAAGCCGTGGACATGGGTGTCGACCATTTCGACACCGCCGAGCTTTACGGCCGGAACGAGGAATTGCTCGGCGAGGCGCTTGAAGGCCTGCGCGACCGGATCCGGATCGCCACGAAATTCGGTCCGAAATTCACCTTTGACGAGAACGGAAAGCGTGTCGGCCAGACCATCGACGGGTCACCGGCCAACATGCGCCGCGCGGTCGAGAACTCGCTGCGCTTTCTGCGGACCGACCATATCGATCTCTACTATCTGCACCGGCTCGATCCCAACACCCCGGTCGAGGAAACCGTCGGCGCGATGGGAGAATTGGTGAAGGAAGGCAAGGTGCTCGCGATCGGCCTGTCCGAGGTCAATGGCGACACTTTCGCGCGGGCCAATGCCACCCACCCTGTCGCCGCCGTGCAGAGCGAGTATTCGATCTTCACACGCG
Source organism: Hyphobacterium vulgare (assembly GCF_042643335.1). Classification (NCBI taxonomy): domain Bacteria; kingdom Pseudomonadati; phylum Pseudomonadota; class Alphaproteobacteria; order Maricaulales; family Maricaulaceae; genus Hyphobacterium; species Hyphobacterium vulgare. The sequence continues at coordinate 13,002 of NZ_JBHRSV010000028.1, read as the reverse complement.
ACGTCGAGCAGGTGCTGTTCGACCAGTTGCGGGCCGCAGGCGCGACGCTGGTCGCCTATTCGCCGCTCGGCCGCGGCATGCTGACCGGCAGTTTTTCGAAGGATCACAAGCCGGGCGGTCAGGGAGAATTCCGCTCCGGCGACATGCAGCCGCGGTGGGCCGAGGGCGCATACGAGGCCAATCTCGCCCTGGTCGATGAAGTGAAGTCGATTGCCGACGAGATCGATGCCACGCCGGGCCAGGTCGCGCTCGCCTGGGTGTTGTCGCGCGGGGAAGACATCGTCACCATCCCGGGCACGACCAAGCTGAAGAATCTCGACTCCAATCTCGGGGCTGCGAACGTGTCGCTGAGCGATACGCACCTGAAACGGCTCGAGCCACTCGCCGACAAGGTACAGGGCGCGCGCTACAACGAGATGGGCATGGCCGCGGTCAATCGCTGACCTTCACAGCTCTGCCGAAACGAAAATGGCGGGACCCGGACAGGTCCCGCCATTCATTTGTCTGCGAAAGCGGGGCGGTGTTAGCGCGCCGGCTCTTCAGCGACTTCCGTGACGGTCTCGTCGGTCGGCTCGGCCGCGGCTTCGTCGGTTACGACTTCGTCCGCGACGGCTTCGTCGTCGGTCGCAACGGTCTCGTCGGCGACCACGTCGTCCGTGACCAGAGCTTCGGCTTCGACGCCGACGGTTTCGTCGGTCGAGACGACGTCAGTGGCGACTTCCGTGGCTTCCTGGGTGGCCGGAACGGTGTCGTCGTGTTGCGTGGCATAGGCCGCAACAGAGATCATCGCCAGAGAGGCGACGGTTGCCAGAACAAGGCGGGTGCGCATTGCGCGGTCTTCCTGGGAAATGAGTTGGTGCGGGCCCTGGGCCGACACCGCGATTTCTCGATCGCGGGCGGGATATGCTCCCGGCCTGATGATTCCGCAAGGTGCGTGATCGCCTGTAATGAAAAGTGATCGCGGACGTTTCCTGTCCTCGATTTGCGTCCGTTTTGCTTGACGGGTCGATGCAAAACCCGGAACAACCATGAGGCGGGGAGAATGCCCATGGACTGGGACAAGCTGAAAACCTTTCATGCTGCGGCCGAGGCCGGGTCGCTGACCGGTGCCGCCGATATCCTGTTGCTGTCTCAATCGGCCGTCAGCCGGCAGATCGCGGCGCTGGAGGAGGATCTCGGCGTCAAGCTGTTTCACCGGCATGCCCGCGGCCTGATCCCGACCGAGCCGGGCCGGTTGCTGCACGAGGTGACCAAGGAGATCGCCGCGAAAGTGGCCCTGGCGCGGTCCGTCGTCGACGACAGTCACGACAACCCGTCCGGCGATCTGCGCGTCACCGCGCCGACGGCGCTCGGCGCGATCTGGCTGGCGCCGCGGATCGCAAAATTCCGCGATGCCTATCCCGATATCCGGGTCCACCTGCTGCTTGACGACCACGAATTCGACATCGCCGGCCTTGAGGCCGATTGCGCCATCCGCCCCTGGGAATCGACCCAGAATGACGTGATCCAGCGCAAGCTGCTGACTGCGCGGCAGCACCTGTTCGCGAGCCAGTCCTATCTCGACCGCGAGGGCGCGCCGAAGTCTGTTGCCGACCTCGACCGCCACCACATCATCCGATACGGCCCGCCGCAGATGGCGCCGATCCGCAATCTCGAATGGGCGGCATCGATCGGGCGCAAACCCGGCGAACCGCCCCGGCCCGCCGTGATGGAAGCGAACACGATCTACGCCATCCTGCGGGCAGTGGAGTCGGGCATCGGCATTGCCGGCCTGCCCGACTATGTGACGCGCGGACACGATACGCTGGTGCCTGTCCTGCCCGACACCGATGGGCCGAGCTTCGACGTCTATTTTGTCTATCCGGGCGAACTGCGCGGATCGTCCCGCCTCTCCGTCTTCCGGGAATTCCTGCTTCAGGAAGCCAAGGACTGGGAAAGCTGAACACGGCATGATGCAGTGCAGCAAATTTGCATGGCCGTTCTGACTGATCGTCTCTGGAACAAGGGCCGGGCGTGACGCATATACGCTTCACGAACACGGCGCGCATGCGCCACGTTCCCCTTCGATTGCATACCGTCTCCTCCCCGAGAGTATGCACACACTGCGCCGGGTCCGTTCCCTCCCCTCGGGCCCGGCGCATTTCTTTTCGGACCTACCCCACCCCGGTTCCAGACAAGAAAATACCCCGGACGCGGATGCGGCCGGGGCAGTTCCGGTTCGGCCTGAACGGGCCGGAGAGCGCCGACGGCGGTCAGCCGAGCGTCGAGCGCAGCATCCAGGCCATCTTCTCGTGCGCCGAAAGCCGCGGAGACAGGATGTCGGCGGTGGCCTCGTCTCCGGACTCGCCGGCCTTCGCCAGGGCCGAGCGGATCGTCGCGACGACGGTTTCATGCCCCGAGAGCAGATCGCCCAGCATGGCATCGGCCTTGGTTTCAGTGGCTTCCGACTTCACCGTGGCGAACTTGTCCATGGCGGCGTAGGAATTCGGGGCTGCGACGCCCAGCGCGCGGACGCGCTCGGCGAGCACGTCAGTGGCCATCCAGAGCTCATTGTATTGCGTCTCGAACAGCATGTGTAGGTCGTGAAAGCGCGGCCCGGTCACATTCCAGTGGTAGGCGTGCGTCTTGAAATAGAGCGCGTAGGTGTCGGCCAGCACGGCAGCCACCGCATCGGCCATGGTTTCGCGCTGGTCCTGGGACAGTCCCATCTTGATGCTCATGTCAGTCTCCTCGCATGGCGGCGGGGAGGCACCCGCCTTGCTTCATTTCTGGATATGGGCCCGGCACAGCGATAAATCAAACTGCTAATTACTCTCGAACCCATAGAGCCTTTCAATGATCAGGAAAGACCCTCGCAGAAACGCCTGATCCGCGCACCCGCCTCGATGAGCGAAGCATCATCGGTGGCGTAGGACACGCGGAAGCCGGGTGCCGCACCGAACGCCGAGCCGGGCACGACCGCGACGGCCTCGTCCTGCAGGAGCAACGCACAGAAGTCGATGTCGGTTTCGATCAGGTGGCCGGACGATGTGGTCTTGCCGATCGTACCCGAACAGTCGGCGAAGACGTAGAACGCCCCCTCCGGTGTCGGAGCCGTCAGGCCGGGCGCCGCATTGATGTCGGCCAGCATCCGGTCGCGGCGCGCCTTGAAGGCGGCATTGCGCTCGGGCAGGAAATCGAGCGGGCCGTTCAGCGCGGCGACCGCCGCCCACTGGCTGATCGAACAGGGGTTCGACGTGGTCTGCGACATCACCTTGCGCATGGCGTCGATCAGCGGCTTCGGACCCCCGGCATAGCCGATGCGCCAGCCGGTCATGGCAAACGCCTTCGACACGCCGTTGGTGGTCAACGTGCGCTCGTAAAGCCGCGGCTCGACCTCGGCCATGGTCGCGAACTGGAAGCCGTCATAGGCAATGTGCTCATACATGTCGTCGGTCATGACGAGGACATGCGGGTGATCGAGTAGGACGTCGGCGAGGGCCTGGATTTCGCTGCGCGTATAGCCCGCCCCGGTCGGGTTGGACGGCGAATTGAAGATCAGCCATTTCGTCTTCGGCGTGATCGCCGCGGCCAGCGTTTCGGGGCGCAGCTTGAACCCGTCCTCCAGCCCGGCACGGGCCACCACGGGTTCGCCGCCGCACAGCCGCACCATGTCCGGGTAGGACACCCAGTACGGCGCCGGGATGATCACCTCGTCGCCGGGATTCAGCGTCGCCGTCAGCGCATTGAAGATGACCGGCTTGCCGCCGGGCGCGACGGAAATCTGGTCCGCCGTGTAGGTCAGCCCGTTCTCGCGTCCGAACTTGTCGACGATTGCCGCCTTCAGTTCCGGAATTCCGTCGACCGGCGTGTATTTCGTCTTCCCGGCCCGGATCGCCGCGATCGCGGCATCCTTGATGTGGTCCGGTGTATCGAAGTCCGGCTCGCCTGCGCCCAGCGAGATCACGTCGATCCCCTGCGCCTTCAGTTCGCGCGCCTTCTGCGTGACGGCAAGTGTGGCGGAGGGCTGCACGCGCTTCAGCGCATCGGACTGCTGGATGGTCATGAAGGCGAACTCCGGCTGATTTGCGCCGAACGTAACGAGCGCCGCTGGCAAGGCCAATAGGGCGATACGCCCCTGACTGCCCCATTCCGGTCACATATTGGCAACCATGGTCATAAACCTGCCCTTCACCTGCCTTTGCTAGTGTTCACCTTGGGAACAACGCAGCGCATCAGAGTGTTGTGAGGGGACCATGGCACAGCCGAACACACATCGCAGAGACGCAGGAATGGGGTCGGTCACCGGCTTTGTTCTGGCCCTTGCCATGCTTGCCGCAACCGCCTTCGTCTTCATGCGCGCCCAGCCGTCGCAGCACAGCCTTGTCTGGGCCGACGTGCCGTCCGACGAAGCGGTGATCACCGCCGCGATGGACTAGGCCCTCCGGGGTTCAGCTTTTCCGGTCCTTCACCGGAATCACGAATTTCAATCCCGACCAGACCGCATCGACGGCGCAGACCTTGATGTCGACCAGACCGGCATCGAGCCCGATGCGCCGGACGGCATTGCCTTCGAGCGTCGTCTCCACGCCTGACGCCTTCTTGGGCCAGGACATCCAGACCATGCCGGCCGGAACCAGGCGGGATTTCAGATCGCTGGCCAGGGCCTCGAGCGCCGTGTCCTGCTTCACAAAAACATGGATGTAATCGAACGGCCCATCGGGAAGGCTTGCTTCGTCGGCGTCGATCCGCTCGGACCAAGCGTCGAACGCGTCGATTTCCGGGATGCCGCCCGGGTATCCGACGAACAGCGCCCGCATGCCCGGCCTGGCGCCGAGCTTCTTCATCAAAGGCGTGCCGGAATATCCGCTTTCGCTCATGCGGCGATGCTAGTGGCGCGAACCCCGACTGTCTTGTAGGGAGAAGGAAGCGGGGTGCAGGTAGTTGAGTGAGGCGGCGTGGCCGATCTTGCCCGAACAATGTTGTCCCGGCACCAGCGTCTTGCCGCCATCGGCGGCGGCGCGCTGATCAATGCCCTGCTGATTTTCGGCCTGATCCGGATTCCACCCGGCACGATCGAGCGCTTCCGGGTCATCGACGTGACCTTCATTGTCCCGGCTGCCGAGCTGGAGCCCGAGATCGTCGAAGAGGCGGTGCCCGAACCGGTCGTCGAGGACATTCCACCCGACCCGGAACCGGTCGCCGAACGCCCGCCCGAGACGCCCGTTCCCGCGCAGTCCCAGCCGGCTCCGAGCAATGCGCCGGTCTCGGCCCGGTCGGTGGATGAAGCCCCCGAATCTCCGCCCAGCGGCGAGCGCGATGTCTATGCCGTTTCGCCCGGCACGCGCTCGGTCCTGTCGGGCCTGCAATGCCCGGGCGATCCCGAAGGCTTCGCCCGCACTGGCGTCTGCGGGGAAACGGCGCGCCGCACCGCGCGGATTGAAGTCCCTGAGGAAGACATGCTGGCCGGATTTGATCTCTCGACGGCCCAGATCCGGGCCCTTTTCGGCGATAGTGACCACATCTATGCGGGCCAGCCGACGCTCGACAGTCCGGCGGCAAGGCGAAACCTGTCGACGGCCGACCAGATGCGCGACGCCCTGCCCGCCTCGCGACCGGACCCGGCCTTCGGGGATTGACGAAGTCCGCGAAGACGCGATCTTCCGATCCCATGAACTTCCTGTCCGACACCACCGCCGCGGCCCATCCCGCCCTGCTCGACGCCATCGCCCATGCCAATGGCGGCTATGCCGCCAGCTATGGCAATGATCCGCTGTGCCAGCGCGTCGAGGACCGGCTCAAAGAGGTGTTCGAGACGGATCTGAAAGTCCTCTTCACCGTCTCCGGCACGGCGTCGAACGCTCTGGCCCTGTCCATCCTCTGCCCTTCGCACGGCGCCGTGCTGTGCCATGACGAGGCGCATATCCACCGCGACGAGCGCGGCGCGCCGGAATTCTTCACCGGCGGGGCGAAGCTGATCCCCCTGCCCGGCGCGCACGCCAAGATCGACCCCGCCGCGCTGACCGCGACGCTGAACAGCTGGCCGCAAGACTTCGTCCACACCACGCCGCCGCGCGCGCTGTCGGTGTCGAACCTGAACGAATCGGGCTGCGCCTACACCGCCGGCGAACTCGCCGCGCTGACCGGACCGGCAAAAGCGAAGGGGCTGGGCGTGCATTTCGACGGCGCGCGCTTCGCCAATCTGCTCGCCGGGTCGGGGATGACTCCGGCACAGGCAAGCTGGAAAGCCGGGGCCGACATATTGTCACTCGGCGCGACGAAGAATGGCGCGCTGGCGGCCGAGGCCGTCATCCTCTTCCCGTCCGTCATGGACCGGTATGGCGAGTTGCAGGCGCGGCAGAAACGCGCCGGGCACATGGTCGCCAAGATGCGCTATGTCGCCGCGCAGTTCGAAGCCTGGCTCACCGGCGGGCTGTGGCTCGATCTCGCATCCCATGCCAATGCGATGGCGGCGCGGCTGGCGGACGGGCTGTCGGCGATCGAGGGCGTGGAACTGGCCCACCCGGTCGATGGCAATGAAGTCTTCGTGGCGCTGCCGGATGCGGTGGCGCAGACGCTGCGCGCGGCCGGGGCCGGTTTCTATCAGTGGCCGGACGGCACGGCGCGGCTCGTGGCGAGCTGGTCGACACGGGAAGACGACGTCAACGCGCTTCTGGACGCGGCCCGGGCCTAGGCGGCGTCGCTTTCCTCGCCGTCGTCGGTGTCTCGGGCCTCGACCTTGTGTTCATCGCGGGCGCGCTTCCAAGGGCCATGGAAGCGGGGGTCCTGGCGGCGGCGGCGATCAGGGCCGAAATAGTCGGGCACACGGACAAAGCGGCGGGGCCGTTCGATCATCGCGATCAGGCGCTGATAGAGGTCAACCGGGCGGACCGGCTTGGCCAGAAACTCGTTCACGCCGGCATTGATCGCCTCGATCACGCGCGAGCGGTCGGTATAGCCGGTGCACATCAGAACCGGCAGATACTTGTTCGGGCTGCTTTCGTTGGAACGGATGTAGCGGGTCAGTTCGAGCCCGTTCATCTCGCCCAGCATGTAGTCGACAACGGCCATGTCGGGATTGAAGGCGCTGAGCGAATCGATCGCGGTCTCGGCGTCGCGGCATTCCTCGATGATGCGCACGCCGAAACCCTGCAGGGTGACCCGCAGGATTTTCGACATATGCGGATTGTCCTCGACGATGAGGACCCGCACGCGATCAAAGCTGCCCGACATTCTGTTGCGCGACCTCGCGCCCGTTTCTGCTATAGCCCGTCGGCGAAACTGCGCCGCGGCGCGTTAACCAAGTGTGTAAATCGACGTTCGATTGCCACGGAACCGGGGCGGATTACATTCGTTTTTGTTGACGCGCCGTTCAGGAAACCTCCGATGCTGAAACCCCTGCTTGCCGCCGCCGCTCTGTCCCTGCCGCTTGCGGCGTGCATGTCGTCGCCACCCGACCGGTTGGCCGGTGACCAGCCGCCCCCGACGGTGGAGAGTGTCGATCTCGACCGCTATCTCGGCCTGTGGTTCGAGGTCGCCCGGGCCGAACACGGCTTCGAGGACGGCTGCCAGGGCGTCACGGCGTTCTACGAGATGAATGACGACGGCACGATCCGGGTCATCAACCGCTGCTGGAAGGATTCGCTCGACGGTGAGCTGGACGTCGCCGAGGGCCGCGCGCGCCTCGCCGATCCCGGTGACACGGCGAAGCTGGAGGTTTCCTTCTTCGGGCCGTTCTACGGTGATTACTGGATCCTCGACCTCGCCGAGGACTACAGCTGGGCGGTCGTGTCGGAACCGGCGGGGCGGTATCTGTGGATATTGAGCCGCGACCCGCAGCCGGGCGAGGCTTTCATCGAGGAAAGACTGAGCTTCCTGCAGGGGCTCGGCTATGACACCGAAGGCCTGGTCTATCCGGATCAGTGGGAAAGCCTCGCCGCGATGCCGACGACCGGTCTGCCGGACGGCGCGGTGCAATAGCATAGAACAAACTGGAAACAGGCGCGCCGCATCCCTATAAGGATCGCATGGCCCGACTCACCACAGACGACAGCGCGGTCACCGATCTCGGCCAGGCCGATTTCGTGCTCGACCGCGTTGCGAACGCCCCCGCCCTGTGGACGCCGCACCGCCCCGAACGCCCGGAGAAATCCGAAGGCGGGGTGCGGTTTCGCTGCGTCTCGGAATACGAACCGATGGGCGACCAGCGCACCGCGATCCCGGAGCTGGTGGAGAATCTGAACCAGGGCGAACGCGACCAGGTTCTGCTGGGCGCGACGGGGACGGGCAAGACCTTCACGATGGCGAAGGTGATCGAGGCGGTGCAGCGCCCGGCGCTGGTGCTGGCGCCGAACAAGACGCTGGCGGCGCAGCTCTACGGCGAGTTCAAGAGTTTTTTCCCGGAAAATTCGGTGGAGTATTTTGTCTCCTACTACGACTACTACCAGCCGGAAGCCTATGTGCCGCGCACGGACACCTACATAGAGAAGGAGTCCAACATCAACGAGGCGATCGACCGGATGCGCCACGCCGCGACCCGGGCGATCCTCGAGCGCGACGACGTCATCATCGTCGCCTCGGTCTCGTGCATCTACGGCATCGGCTCGGTCGAGACCTATACCGCGATGACGTTCGAGCTGAAGGCCGGCACCACCGCCGACCCGCGCCAGGTCGCCAAACAGCTCGTCGCCCTGCAATACACGCGCAACGAGGCCGCCTTCACCCGCGGCACCTTCCGCCTCCGCGGTGACGTGCTCGAAGTCTTCCCGGCGCATTATGACGACCGGGGCTGGCGCGTGGATTTCTTCGGCGACGAGATCGAGCGCATCACCGAATTCGACCCGCTGACCGGCAAGGCGCAGGCCGACCTCAAATCGGTGAAGGTCTACGCCAATTCGCACTATGTCACGCCGCGCCCGACCCTCCATCAGGCGATCGCCAGCATCAAGACCGAGCTGAAGGCGCGGCTTCAATGGATGGAGGCGGAGGGCAAGCTGCTCGAAGCCCAGCGCCTCGCCCAGCGCACCGAGTTCGACATCGAGATGCTGGAGGCCACGGGCAGCTGCGCGGGCATCGAGAACTATTCCCGCTACCTGACCGGCCGCAAGCCGGGCGAGCCGCCCCCCACGCTGTTCGAATACCTGCCGGAGGACGCCCTGCTCTTCGTCGACGAGAGCCATGTCGCCATCCCCCAGATCGGCGCGATGTACAAGGGCGACTACAACCGCAAGAAGACGCTGGCCGATCACGGCTTCCGCCTGCCCTCCTGCCTCGACAACCGGCCGCTGAAATTCGAGGAATGGGATCTGATGCGCCCGCAGACCGTCTCGGTCTCGGCGACGCCGGGGCCTTGGGAGCTCGACCGGACGGGCGGCGTCTTCACCGAACAGGTGATCCGCCCGACCGGCCTCGTCGACCCGCCGGTCGAGGTCCGCCCGGTCGCGAAGGATGGCGCGAGCCAGGTCGATGACGTCATCGCCGAGGCGCGCGCCACGGCGGACAAGGGGATGCGCACCCTCGTCACCACGCTGACCAAGCGCATGGCCGAGGATTTGACCGAATACATGCACGAGCAGGGGCTGCGCGTGCGCTACATGCATTCCGATGTCGACACGGTGGAGCGGATCGAACTGATCCGCGATCTGCGCCTCGGTACCTATGACGTGCTGGTCGGGATCAACCTGCTGCGCGAAGGCCTCGACATCCCCGAATGCGGCCTCGTCGCCATTCTCGATGCCGACAAGGAAGGTTTCCTGCGCTCGGAAACCAGCCTGATCCAGACGATCGGCCGCGCTGCGCGCAACAGCGAAAGCAAGGTCGTCCTCTATGCCGACCGCGTCACCGGCTCGATGCAGCGCGCGATGGACGAGACCGAACGCCGGCGCGAGAAGCAGACGGCGCACAATCTCGAACATGGCATCACGCCGACCACGATCGTGCGCGGCATTTCCGACGTGCTCGAAGGCGTGATGGAGAAAACCGCCAAGGGCCGGTCCGCCAAGGCGCGGGATCGAAAACGCTTGTCAGCGCGCGAGGAGGCCGCCACCTTTGATGGCAGCAATATCAAGGCCGTCATCACCGACCTCGAAAAGCGGATGCGCGAAGCGGCGGCGAATCTGGAGTTTGAGGAGGCGGCGCAACTCCGCGACGAAATCAAACGCCTTGAAGCCGAGTAGCGGTTTCATCCCGCCGAAGCCCGCTGGGCGAAGGGGGATGAGAGCGGAGTGATTTTCTTTGACTTCTCGCCTTTTCGCCATCTAGAGTTTCGTACTTTGGAACATACATCCATTCCGGGATGGCTCAGGAAAGTGCACAACGCTAATGAAACGAGATACAATTCAGTTCGCGAACTTCATTTGTAAGTTTGGCGACAAACCGTTGGTTTCTTTTCTTGAGGAAATTGTGCTTCCGGCATTCACAGATGATACTCTCGTAAGAGAAATATCTGACAGCACCAATTTCCATCTGTACGATGTTAAATTAGATCGCCTTGAGGATGGTCTTCATGTAATTTATGGCCGATTCATAAAAAATACTACTCTATCGCGCGAGCAGCTTTTTGATCGAAGAGGTGGGATTGTTCATGATTATGCTGAACTTGAAACTTCTCCAAGTTCATTTTTCATATTGATCGTCGACAATCATCGACTTATTTATCAACCGGAAACTGTCGCTGCTCCTAGTATCGACACGTTTCGAGCGACCATTGCGAAGTTTATTAAATTAAAGTACGAAGTTTTTTTCGAGAAAACCTACCGCCTTAGTAAAGAATACGACCGTTCTGTTACACGAAAAATTTTAGCGGAAAAAATTGCGAAGCCGCGTATAAATATTATTCCCCTCTCTGATCCGTCTGGTCTTGAGGCGTTTCTTCGTCGATACTCAAAATTAAAACATTTATCGTTTAAAATCATCGAAACAAACGACGACGACGATGCCTCCCAGATTTTTGAAGACATGAGAGCTGCCGGGATGCGGCTCGAGTCGCAAAATACTGAATTTTCCCACCGAAGCCGAGACGGGCTAAATGTAGACGAAGCGATTGACCTCGCAACCGAAGCCACCGCACACGGCTATCAGCACCTAAAAACCAATGGCCTAGATAACGATGGCAACAATCTCTCCGGAGACAATGAAAATTTCGCGTTAAAGCAGCATGTGCCCGACCCACCAAATGACCTCGCAGAACGCACTAGGCTCTTTGTCGCGTATTTTGTAAATCTTGTCAAAGATAAAATAATAAAAACTGGTGAGTCAGATAATAATTCCGAACACTCTTATAGCAAATTATTTCAAGATGAAGACAGGAAATAGAAAACAGAGTAGGGAGACTACCTATGAATACAAGTTGGCGCGATTCCGTTCTTGAAAACAATAAACTTGCTATATCCTATTTCAAATTTTATTTTATTCAGGGGCAGGTTTCTGAACGAATTGCGTTATTAATTTCGCCCTTGCTAGGGTTACTCGTGAACTTTGTTGCGTGGTATGTCGTAGGAACGAGCCGGTACCTAACCATTTCATATGATATTTTATCAGGATCACTATCTACGATGTTGATAATTTCAATTAGTCTTATGGGGTTATTTCTTGCTGCATTTGCGATTTTGATGTCAACACTTGAATCAAATCTTATTGAGCGACTTGCGAGATTACGAATAAACGAAATGAGTCTGACGCGCATTAATAAGATTCTATTTACATATTTTTTTATTTTTTTCGAGTTCGTATTAGCGATAATGTTCTTGATGATAGCATCGACCATTTCTTTTGTAACAAGCAATATTGATTTTCCGATGATCGATGATTTAGTATATGTAGTTGCTAACCTGGTTGGTATTTCTTTGCTAATCTCTATAGCAGTATCGGTTTTGCTGAATCTGAGAATTTTCTTATGGAATTTCTTCCAACATGTCCTTCTGTTTGTGGTTACCCGAAATTTAGATGAGCAGCGGACTGGCGAGTGATTCCATGTCGGTCCGAAGCCCGCATCTTCGCTTTTTGCTCCAACTCGCATTCTGCGACGAACGGATGCTTACGTCGAAGCTCCGAAACGATATTCGTCAGGTTATGCGGCGGGAGGATGGGATCATTGGCGGGGATGGGGCGGACTTTCATTCGCCCTTCTGGAGTGAAGCCAAGTCGATCATCCGTCCCGGATTTTCGTTCGCCGATGCGATCGAAGCCCGGATCGAAGCAAGCCGTCAACGACACCGATTGTATCCGCTTCTGCGCGATGGCTTCCTCGATTGGTGGAATGCGAATTGGCGCGGCGTGAACGAGCCACTCAGCCTCGCAGATGGACACCTATCTGGCGTGTACGAGGACGCAGTGAATGGCATCAACGTGAAGGTGGAGAACATGTTCGTGTTCCGCGTGGGTCAAACCGCGCTCCACGCCGTCTACCCATACTTTTCGGAAGAGCCGGTTTTGTCCGCGCAAGCCGCGCGCGTCGGACTCTGGCTCATACATGAAACATTGCCCAATCTTGTGTTCGAGAACGTCGAGATTCTGGACGTGCTTCGTGGGACGGCATTCTCCATTCGAACTCATCCCCTCCAAGGCGATGAACACGATATCTACCAACACCATGTCCGGCGGGTACTTCGGCGATGGGATGAACTGAGAGCCACTTACTAATCGCAACATCCAAGCTTCACCCCATGAAAACCCTTTTCTCCCTTCTCGTCGCCCTGTTTCTCGCCGCGCCTGCCCTCGCGCAGGAACCGGATGACGGAGCGCGACCGGAGCTAAGCCCCGGCCAGGTCTGGACCATCGAAGGCGAGGGACAGGCGGCGGCGCGGCTGACGATCCCCTCGCCCTTTCCCCACCTGCGTGGGGACAGGCGAGGCCCGCCGCCCTTTCCCCGCCCTTGCGGGGACAGGCGAGACGCCACTAATGCGGCTCCTCAGGACAGGCGGGCACCTCAGCAACCGTGTTGTTGCGGGTTGTTCCAGGTCTGGTTTCTGGCGACGAGGGTGTTGAGGAGAATGGTGAGTTTCCGGGTTGCGGCGATGAGGGCGA
>NZ_JBHRSV010000027.1:0-1029 GCF_042643335.1 Hyphobacterium vulgare | reverse complement strand
CCCTGAGTTCTCAAACGAAGTGCAACACCTTCCTAGGGTGTTGCGATGGGACAGCGATATCGACATTTCAGCGTTGAGGAACGGGTTGAGATTTCCCGTCTATCGGGCGAAGGCCGTTCGATCCGGCAAATCGCTGCAGCTCTGGATCGCGCGCCATCGTCCGTGGCTCGCGAGCTGAAACGCAACACCGGAGCGGCCGACTACAAACCCGTCTTTGCCGATGAACAGGCGCGCGCGCGGCGATGGACCGGCAGCCGGCTCGACCGCAATGGCGAGCTGCGCGACCGCGTGCTCAGCCAGCTGAAGGCGGGCTGGTCGCCCGAGCAGATCGTCGGGCGGGCCCGTTCGGCCGGGGAAGACATGGTCGGGGTGGAGACCATCTACCGCTTCGTCTACGCCCAGATCACCCGCCACAACGACTATACCTGGCGGCGCTATCTGCCCCGCGCCAAATCCCGCCGCGGCTGGCGCCCCACCCCGGGGGGAAGCCCGGCTCTGCATATCAGTCACAGGACGCCGCTCGCCGAACGTCCCGCCGAGATCGCCCTGCGCCTCGATCCCGGTCATTGGGAAGCCGACCTGATGGCCTTCGCCCGCTACGGACAGCACATCCTCATGCTGCACGAGCGCATGAGCCGCGCCCTCGTGGCCGCACGCATCGCCTCCAAGCACGCCGAGCCAGTCGCCGGAGCCATCGCCGCCGCTCTCTCGGGCTTGCCACCGGCCCTGCGCCAGACCGTCACCTTCGACAACGGAACCGAGTTCGCCCGGCACTACGATCTCGGCACGCTCGGGATCCGGACCTACTTCTGCGATCCCCACGCCCCGTGGCAGAAGGGCGGCATCGAAAACGCCATCGGCCGCATGCGCCGCTTCCTGCCGCGAAAGACCGATCTCGCCGAACTCGACGAGCCGACCTTCGCCATCATGCTGGCCGCCTACAACAACACCCCGCGCAAATGCCTTGACTACAGAACCCCCGCAGAGGCCTTCTCAGACCACCTGTTGCACTTCAAACGAGAATCCACC
>NZ_JBHRSV010000026.1:116237-127158 GCF_042643335.1 Hyphobacterium vulgare | reverse complement strand
AAATCTCAACCCGTTCCTCAACGCTGAAATGTCGATATCGCTGTCCCATCGCAACACCCTAGGAAGGTGTTGCACTTCGTTTGAGAACTCAGGGAATCCAGAGCGCCGGCGAAGCTGGACCCCCATTTTCGCGGGGGTGATGAAAGACGCTCTTACTCCACCAGAACCACGACCGGGACATCGACGACCGCGCTTTGGCCGCCGCGTACCCGGGTCAGGGTGACAACCTCGCCCGCCGCCAGCGTATCGCAGCCGCGTGCGCGAACCGGGCGGCCATTCCAGTGCGTGATCACATCGCCGGGGAGAATGTCGATCCCGTCCGCCGCACCATCGAGCACCGCCTCGACATGCAGGCCGTCAGCGACCGGGCGGAAGGACAGGCCGAGTGCGGGTTCGGGCGGGAAGGTGACGGCAAGCCCGGTACGCGGTTCGATGCTCACGCGCTCGCGCTCGAAATCGAATGTCCAGGTGAAGAAGCGCATCACCTCGCCGCCGATCAGTTCGGTCTGCGGCACGTCCTCGACCTGTGGCGAGGGCAGGATGTGGGGGCCGAGCCGGACCTCGCCGTCGATCCGGCTGCCATCGCGATACTCCATCCGGTTGAAACGCGTCGCCGCTGTCACCGGCCGTGGCGGCTCGGTCAGCGGATAGCGCTCGATATCGTTCACCGCGAAGATCGTCGCGCCCGCCCCGGAATCGATCAGCATCCGCCGTGTGCGGTTCGGGAATTCGACCTCCAGCCAGGGCCGGTCGTCCGGGCCGCGCGCGGAAAAGACGGTCTGACCGTCGGGTCGCGGAAGGCGCCCGGAGTCCAGCCGGATCTGCCCGGCGGCATAGTCGAGCGTCACGAGATAATCGTCGAACCCGTCATAGGCGAGGATGCCGTCGATCTCGCGGCCGAGCGCGATCGACAGATGATCGAGCTGGGACAGCCGCGCGGGCAGGCGGTTGTAATTCACCGGCCCAGCCGTCGCTCCGGTGATGGTCACCCGCTCCAGCCCCGCCATGCTCCGCCCTGACACCCGCTCGATCGCCTCGGGATCGACATAGGTCGTCGAGGCGCCCGTGTCGTAAAGGAACCAGAGCACCCGGTCATCGGGATAGCCCTCGCGCGCCGCGAGACTGACCGGTACGAAGAAATAGCCCCGGCACATCTCCGTCGGCACGACGATCGGATCGGCCGCGGCCGTGCCGGCCAGCGACGCCCCCAGCACCAGTGCTGACATCATCCGCATATCCGCCTCCCATCCCGGCCTGTTGCGCCTAGGATAGCGGCGCGCGCGAGTCGCGGGACCGGGAACAGGTCATGGAGAATTCCCTATGCCGGCTGTGATGAAATCCGTCTGCATCTATTGCGGCTCCAGCCCGGGCAATCACGCCGACTTCGCCCGCGCCGCGAAGGCCATGGGCCGCGCGCTCGCCGAGCGCGGGATCACGCTCGTCTATGGCGGCGGCGCGGTCGGCCTGATGGGCATCGTCGCCGACGCCTGTCTCGAGGCGGGCGGGCGGGTGACTGGCATCATTCCGGAATTCCTCGCCATCAAGGAGGTCGCCCATTCCGGCGTCACCGACATGCGCATCGTGGCCTCGATGCATGAGCGCAAGGCGATGATGGAACAGCTCTCCGACGCCTTCATCGCCCTGCCGGGCGGGATCGGCACGATGGAAGAGCTGTTCGAGATCTGGACCTGGGCCCAGCTCGGCCAGCACAGAAAGCCGGTCGGGCTGATGAATGCCGCAGGCTATTTCGACGGACTGCTGGACTTTCTCGACCGCATGACCGCTACCGGCTTCGTCGGCCAGGGCACGCGCTCCATGCTGCATGTCGGTGATACGCCGGATGCCCTGCTTGACGCCTTCGCGGGCTATGAGCCTCCGGTGACCGGGGTCCACATCAAGCTCAGGCAGACCTAGCGGTTCTTCCCCTCGCCCCCATTTGGGGGAGAGGGTGGCGCGAAGCGCCGGGTGAGGGGGTAGGCGCCTCACTTCGATTTCGGAGCAGAACCCCTCATCCGCCCTTCGGGCACCTTCTCCCCTTCAAAAGGGGAGAAGGGAGACGCGCAGCCTCAGAAACCGCCCAATTCAAGAATCTCCCTTCCCGTTCCGGCGCGCACGCCACACCATGCGCGCCGCACCAATCCTCGGGAGGGATGAGGACATGAACACGATACTCGCGCCGGTCTTGGCGCTCGTCGGCTGGACGTTCGTGATGTGGCTGTGGATGTACGCCACGCGCATCCCGGCCATGCAGGCCGCGAAGATGAACGCCGCGAAGCTGAAGCAGAAATCCGACCTCGACCCGCTACCGGTCAAGGTCAAGCAGATCGCCGACAACTACAATCACCTGCACGAACAGCCGGTGCTGTTCTACGCCGTCTGCCTGGTGATTGCCGCACTGGGCGGAGCCGACAGTGCCGCGCTCGCTCTGGCCTGGGCCTATGTCGCAATCCGTGTCGTGCACTCGCTGATGCAGGCGACGATCAATTTCGTCCCGGCGCGTTTCGCGATCTTCACGCTCGGATCGATCGTGCTCTTCGTGCTGTGGCTGATCACGGCGCTGCGCGTCTTCGCCGGCTAGTTCCGGTAGATGCGCAGATTGCGGTCGATCCAGCCTGCGGCGTCGAGGTCGCGCGGTACGCCGCGGCCGCGCTTCAGCCGGTCGGAGATGACTTCGAGACTGGGCGGGTAGCACCCGGCGGCCGACACGAGGTGTGCTTCCAGAGAGGCGGCTTGCGCATCCATGCCGGCGGGCGGCGCGATCTCGCCCTCGGCATAGAGGCTCGCCAGATTGCTGGCCGCCAGCGGATCGCCCGCTTCCATGGCGCGCATCAGCCAGCCGACGCCCGCCTCGACGTCGCGCTCATGGCCGAGCGTGCCGTGCGTGTAGCTGTAGCCGATCTCGTTGATCGCCGACACGCTGCCCGCGTCGGCGGCTCGGACCATCCAGGCGCGGGCGGCGTCCTCGGTGCCGTCCCCGCCGCGGCTGGCGAGGTGAAAGGCGATCTGTTCCATCGCCTCGACACTGCCGGCTTCGGCCTCGGCTTCGACCTGCCGGATGAGGGCGTCATCGCCCTCCATCGCGTTGAACCGCACCCACCATTCGTCCGAGAAGCCGTCCGACATCGACATGTCGTGAACGGTGCACCGCGTCGCCCGTGCCAGCCTTTCATCCGCGAAGAAGACCGGACCCTCGAAGGCGTCGGCTTCCTTTTCCTCTTCGGTTGGCGGGACGAAGTCGACCACCTCGACGTCCGGCTCGCGCGTGAACTCAAGCCACGCAACGATCAGCGTCGCGGTCACCAGCGTCACACCCAAGGCCATCAAGGCGCGCAGCATCGTCTCGTCCCTTCTTCCCCGGCGGGCATTTTAACGCCTGTTTGGCAGAGGGCGAGTCGCTGAAGGAAGCGCATTCCGTTGCCGCGCTTTTCCCGCTATCAACCCGCGCATGCACGCACCCGAAACCCGTCTCCGCCAGGTCATTGACCGCTTCGAGGAAGTCGAGGCCCGCCTCGGCGCGGCCGGCGATCCCGACGAGATCGTCCGTCTGTCCAAGGAACATGCCGAGCTGAAGCCGGTCGCGGAAAAGGCGATCGCGCTGCACGAGGCGCGCGCCGAGCTCGACGATCTCGAAGCGATGATGGACGGCGACGACGCGGAAATGGCCGCGCTGGCGGAAGAGGAATTCTATGCGCTGAAGAAGCGCCTGCCGCTGCTTGAGGCCGAAATGGCCCGCATGCTGCTGCCCCGGGACAAGGACGACGCGGCCGATGCCGTGCTTGAAATCCGCGCCGGCACGGGCGGCGACGAGGCCGCGCTGTTTGCCGGCGATCTGTTCGCGATGTACCGGCGCTATGCCGAGAAACAGGGCTGGAGCTTCGAGGTGATCTCCGAAAGCGAGGGCGATGCCGGCGGCTTCAAGGAAGTCATCGCCTCGGTCTCCGGCAATGGCGTGTTCGGCCGCATGAAGTTCGAATCCGGCGTGCACCGCGTCCAGCGCGTGCCCGCGACCGAAGCCAGCGGGCGCATCCACACCTCGGCGGCGACCGTCGCCATCCTGCCCGAACCCGAGGAAGTCGACATCGACGTGCGCGACGAGGACATCCGCATCGACACGATGCGCGCCTCCGGCGCCGGCGGTCAGCACGTCAACAAGACCGAATCCGCGGTCCGCATCACTCACTTGCCGACCGGCATCGTCGTGGTTTCGGCGGAGAAGTCGCAGCACCAGAACCGTGCCAAGGCGATGCAGGTCCTGAAGGCCCGCCTATACGAGAAGGAACGCTCCGAAAAGGACGCCGCCCGCGCCGCCGCGCGCAAGGGTCAGGTCGGCTCCGGCGACCGCTCGGAAAAGATCCGCACCTACAACTTCCCGCAGAGCCGCGTCACCGATCACCGCATCGGCCTGACGCTGCAGAAGCTGGACGCCGTGCTCTCCGGCGAAGCGCTCGACGACATCGTCTCCGCGCTGATCGCCGAGGACGAGGCCGCACGCCTCGCCGCTCTGGAAGACGCATGACGGGGCGGGTCGCCGCGCTTGCCCGCCATCCGGTCAAGGGCTTCACGCCGGAACCGCTCGACGCCGCGACCCTGACCGCCGACGCGCACTTTCCGGGAGACCGCATGTTCGCGGTCGAGGACGGTCCGTCCGGCTTCGACCCGGACGACCCGCAGCACATCTCCAAGATTCGCTTCACCGTTCTGGCGCGCCTGCCGGAAATCGCCGCGGTGCGCACCCGCTATGACGACGACACCGGAACACTGATCGCCTGGCATCCCGATTTCGGCGAGATCTCCGCCGACATGGAGGGCGAGGCGGGGCGCCGGATGTTTGCCATCTGGCTGAAGGGGGTCCTGGGTGACGCGGTCGGCGGCCCGCTGAACGTCCTTGCTGCACCGGATGCGCACCGCTTCATGGATTCCCGCTCCGGCTTCGTCTCGATCATCAATCTCGAAAGCCTGCGTGACCTCGAAACGCGGCTGGGCCGGCCGGTCGATCCGGCCCGCTTCCGCGGCAATATCATGGTCGAGAACTGGCCGGCCTGGTCCGAACTCGAAATGGCGGACCGGGAAATCCGGATCGGTGCGGCCGTCCTGACCGGGATCAAGCCGATCGAACGCTGCACGGCGACGCATGTGAACCCCCATACGGCGGAACGCGACATCGACACCGTCCCCGAACTGATGCGGCTCTATGGTCACCGCGATTGCGGCCTCTATGCCCGCGTGACGGTGGGCGGCCGGATCGCCGTCGGCGACCGGGCGACCGCATGACCACACTCAACGACGCTCGCCGCGAACTTGCCGGACGGCTCGGCGAGGCTGGAATCGCCGATGCCGCGCTGGAGGCAAAATATCTTGTCTCCGCCGCCACCAGGCTTGAAGGCGCCAGCCTGATCGCCGAAGGCCGCCGGGTTATCACGGCGGACGAGGCCGAACGCCTGGAAGCGATGGCGGCGCGCCGCCTCGCCCGGGAGCCGCTGGCTCACATTCTCGGCAACCAGCCCTTCTGGACGCTCGACCTCGAAGTCTCGCCGGACGTTCTGATTCCACGCGCCGATACCGAGACGCTGGTCGAGACGGCGCTGGACCAGATGCCTTCGGCGCCCGGCATTCAGCGCGTCCTTGACGTCGGCACGGGATCGGGCGCGGTCCTGCTGGCGATCCTGAAGGAGCGCCCGAATGCCTACGGGATCGGCACCGATATCAGCGCGGCGGCGCTGAAAATGGCCGAACGCAACGCGGCGCGGAACGGTCTCGACGGGCGGTCGGGCTTTCGTCAGACCAGTTGGGCCGGCGGATTGAAGGGCACCGATTTCGACCTTGCCGTGTCCAACCCGCCCTATATCGCGACAGCGGTGATCGCCGGGTTGGAGCCGGAAGTGCGCGACCATGACCCCGCGCTTGCCCTCGACGGCGGCGAAGACGGGCTCGAGGCCTACCGCGCGCTGCTGCCCGAACTCTTCCGTGTCCTGAAGCCGGGCGCACCGATGGCGGTCGAGATCGGCTTCGACCAGGCGGCCGCGGTCTGCGCGCTGACGACGGATGCCGGCTTCACCGGAATCGGCGTACGCTGCGACCTCGGCGGAAATGATCGCGTGGTCCACGCACTGAAACCCAAGTGAAGGAACGGATAAAACCGCTTGTCAGCCCCGCGCAATGCAGTCTACGTATTGAAGCGAGCAGGCGGTACGCGCCAGACGGGGGACTGTCGCGGCCGGATAGTACACCGACCTGCGATTGATCCGGCCCTTGCAATCCGAAAGAACCGTCACATTACCGGCGTACCGGTTCCAGCGCGATTTTGGCGCGGAACCTTGCCAGGAACAGACAGCCTAATCGACGAGGTCAGGCAGGCATGAAGCGTCAACGTGGTCGCGGCCGGGGCAAGTCCGGCGGAGGCAATCCGAATCGTTCTTACGAAAGCAACGGTCCGGAGGTGAAGATTCGCGGCAACCCCGCGACGGTCTACGAGAAGTATTCCCAACTGGCCCGCGACGCTGCGTCGTCCGGTGATCGGGTGCGTGCGGAAAACCTGCTGCAGCACGCGGAACATTATTTCCGCATCATGCAGATGAACCAGCCCCAGCGGTACAATCGCGACGATGAACGCGACGATGACGACCGTCAGGGCGGCTATCCGGGCGATCAGAACGGCCGCAATCGCGACCGGGATGACGACGATCGCGACGATGACCGCGATGACAATCGCGACAATCGCGGCAATCGCCAGAACCAGAACCAGAACCAGAACCAAGGTCAGGGCCAAAACCAGGGCCAGAACCAGGGCCGAGACCGGAACCGCAATCGCCGCAACCGCGATGACAATCGCGGCGACGATGACGGTGATGACAATGACAACCGTCCGCGTGGCGGCGGTGGTGGTGACGGAAATGGCAATGGCAATGACGATGGCGGCGATAACCGGCCGCGCCGTGGCCGCCGTCCCCGGGACCGCGAGGATGCCGGCCATGATCCGCTGAAAGTCGTGGACCCGGAAGCCGAGCACAATGCGCGCGGCGAGTCGGGTGACGCTGACGAGCAGCCGCGCCCCAAGCGCCGGGGACGCCGACCGAAAAGCGCCGAGAACGGTGAAGCCCAGGCGGCACTCGACGCGGCCAGCGATGCGGCCGATGGCGGAAAGCCCTCAGCCGACGAAGCGGCCTGATTTCCTCGGGCCTACCCCTTGTGTGACCCATAAGTCACACCTAAATCCAGCGTGACCGAAGGTCGTCCGTGCCCGAACGGGGCGGCGGCCTTCACCGTTTCTTGCCGTTTCCGGGAGATACGTCCGCCATGGATTTCGAGACCTACACCGACCGCGCGCGCCAGATCGTCCAGGCCGCGCAAGGCCTGGCCCTGAAGGCCGGCCATCAGCAATTCACCCCCGAACACCTGCTGAAGGCCCTCATCGACGATGAGGGCGGGCTGGCGCGCAACCTGATTGCCGCCGCCGGGGGCAAGCCGGACATCGCCGCCGCCGGCGCCGACGCGGCCTTGGGCGCCCTGCCGAAGGTCGAGGGCGGCGGGGGAAAGCTCTACCTCGCGGCGGAAACCGCGAAAGTCTTCGCCGCCGCTGAAGAGGCCGCGAAGAAGGCCGGTGACCAGTTCGTCACCGCCGAGCGCATCCTGCTCGGCCTCGCGCTGCAGCCCGGAACCAAGGCCGCCGAGGCCTTGAAGAAGGCCGGCGTCACCCCGCAAACCCTGAACCAGGCAACCGACAACATGCGCGCAGGCCGCACCGCCGACAGCCAGTCGGCCGAAGACACCTATGAAGCCCTGAAGAAATATGCCCGCGACCTGACCGAGGCGGCCCGCGAGGGCAAGCTCGACCCGGTGATCGGCCGCGACGAGGAAATCCGCCGCACCATCCAGGTCCTGTCCCGGCGTACCAAGAACAATCCGGTGCTGATCGGCGAGCCGGGGGTCGGCAAGACCGCCATCGTCGAAGGGCTGGCGCTGCGCATCGTCAATGGCGATGTGCCCGAAAGCCTCGAGGACAAGCAACTCCTCGCCCTCGACATGGGCTCGCTGATCGCCGGCGCGAAATACCGCGGTGAGTTCGAGGAGCGCCTGAAGGCGGTCCTGAACGAGGTCGAGAACGCCAATGGCCGCATCATCCTCTTCATCGACGAGATGCACACCCTGGTCGGTGCCGGCAAGACCGACGGCGCGATGGACGCGTCCAACCTCCTGAAGCCCGCCCTGGCACGCGGCGAACTGCACTGCGTCGGCGCAACGACGCTCGACGAATACCGCAAGCATGTCGAGAAGGACGCCGCGCTCGCCCGCCGCTTCCAGCCGGTCTTCGTAGCGGAGCCGACGGTCGAGGACACCGTCTCCATCCTGCGCGGCCTCAAGGACAAGTACGAGGTGCACCATGGCGTACGGATCGCCGACAGTGCGATCGTCGCGGCGGCGAACCTGTCCAACCGCTACATCACCGACCGCTTCCTGCCGGACAAGGCGATCGACCTGATGGACGAGGCCGCCTCGCGCCTGCGCATGCAGGTCGATTCCAAGCCCGAGGAGCTCGACGAGATCGACCGCCGGATCATCCAGCTGAAGATCGAGGCCGAAGCGCTCAAGAAGGAAAAGGACGAGGGCTCGAAGACAAGGCTCGAAACCCTGTCGGGCGAGCTCGCCGAGCTGCAGGCGAAGTCCGACGACCTGACCGCCGAATGGCGCGCCGAGAAGGAAAAACTGGCCTCCTCCACCGAGGTGAAGGAACAGCTCGACCGGCTGCGCGCCGAACTGGCTGACGCGGAACGCCGCGGCGACCTCGCCCGCGCCTCCGAGATCAAGTATGGCCGCATTCCCGCGCTCGAGGCTAAGGTCGCGGAGACCGAAAAGCACGACGCCGACGGGGCCCTGGTCAACGAGGTCGTCGACGCCGAGCAGATCGCCGCAATCGTCTCGCGCTGGACCGGCGTGCCGGTCGAGAAGATGCTTGAGGGCGAACGCGACAAGCTGCTGGCGATGGAAAACGCCCTCCGGGGCCGGGTGGTGGGCCAGGACGAGGCGCTCGAAGCCGTGTCCGACGCCGTCCGCCGGGCGCGCGCGGGTCTGAAGGATCCCGCCCGCCCGATCGGTTCCTTCCTCTTCCTCGGCCCGACCGGCGTCGGCAAGACCGAACTGACCAAGACGCTCGCCGCCTTCCTGTTCGACGACGAACAGGCGGTCACCCGCCTCGACATGTCGGAATACATGGAGAAGCACTCCGTCTCCCGCATGATCGGCGCGCCGCCGGGCTATGTCGGCTACGAGGAGGGCGGCGCGCTGACCGAAGCGGTCCGCCGCCGACCCTACCAGGTCATCCTGTTCGACGAGATCGAGAAGGCGCACCCGGACGTGTTCAACACGCTCCTCCAGGTGCTCGATGACGGCCGTCTGACCGACGGTCAAGGCCGCACGGTCGACTTCCGCAACACGCTGCTGATCATGACATCCAATCTCGGCGCGGAATTCCTCCAGGCGGCCGACGATGTGGAAAGCGCGCGCGGTGCCGTGATGAATGCGGTGCGGGCGCACTTCCGGCCGGAATTCCTCAACCGGATCGACGAGGTCATCCTGTTCCGCAAGCTCGCCCGCGAGCACATGGGCGCCATCGTCGACATCCAGATGAAGCGCCTGGCATCTCTTCTGGCCGATCGCCGCATGACGATCGAACTCGACGACAAGGCCCGCGACTGGCTTGCCGCCAAGGGCTACGACCCCGCCTATGGCGCACGCCCGCTGAAGCGCGTCATCCAGAAGGAGGTCCAGGACCCGCTCGCGCGGCTGATCCTCAATGGTGAGCTGAAGGATGGCGACGCGGTTAAGGTCAGCGCCGAGGACGGCCACCTCGTGATCAACGGTCACAAACTCGCCGGCCCGGGCACCGCCTTCGCGCCGCCGCCGCAGGCGACGATCCAGTAGACACCGCGCTGTTTTCCTCCCCTTGAAGGGGAGCGGGGTGGGGTGAGCGTTACCGCTAGACACCCCCACCCCGGTCGGCTGGCTATCGCTCAACCTCCCGGCCCTCCCCTCAAGGGGGAGGGCAAGAAGTCGTGCCTACCCCGCGACCTCGATCACGAGGTGCGGCGTGCCGTCCGACGTGTGGGCATGGGATATCCCACGCTTGTCGACCGTGCCGTTGATCCGCTTGCGGAAGGCCGAGAAGCTGTCGAATCGCACCACATCGACCGCCTCGTCGAGGTCGAGTGAGACGCGGTAGTGCGTTCCCCCGCCCAGAGCGGTGAGCGACAGGATGGTCGCTGTGAAGGGCTGGCCGAGATAGGCCCCGCTGACCTTCGATCCGACCGCCAACGCACCGCGCGGTGCATTGCCGACGGCCGCGTGCAGCGTGTTCCAGTCGCGATAGCCGTACTGCGCGGCGATGAATTCCAGCGCCTCGCCATGCTTGATGAAATTGCCCTCGCGCTCGAGCGAGCCGCGCAGATTGCGCGCCTGCGCCTTCAGGGCCTCGATGGAAGGAAGGGGAGAAGTCTTCGTCATCATGTCAGTCTCTTTCCACGGACATCCGCGCTGAGACAAAGGGGCTCGCATTGCCTTCGTTTCGGGATGTCTCCGGAAGGAAACCGAAACAGGATGATCAAGCGAAGGACTTCACCAGCGGCTTTCACCGTGCGAGCGGCAGGTGCCTTCAGACCCGAGGCGCGGCATGTAGGCGCGGGTTCGGCGGCCGTCAAGGCGCGCGCCGTCCGCTCTAGTTTCATCCCGACGACCCGGTCAGCTGGGAACTTCAGTATGTCGAGCTCCGCGACGACATGCGCGACTGATATCTGTTTTCCCTCCCATTGATGGGGAGGGACGCGAGCGGCGTCCGACAGGACGACGGGAGCGGGGTGGGGTGAGCGTGCCTGCAAGACACCCCCACCCCGGTCGGCTGGCCAACGCTCAGCCTCCCGGCCCTTTTCCCCTC
>NZ_JBHRSV010000026.1:82505-116153 GCF_042643335.1 Hyphobacterium vulgare | reverse complement strand
TTTAGCGACGGGTCAAAGCCTCAAGGGGGGAGGGCGAGACACCGCAAAACAAAACGGCCGGAGCAATGCTCCGGCCGTTTCAATTCAGAGATACCGAACGCTATTGCGCGCCGTGGGTGACCTCGCCCTGCGCCACAAGTCGGGCGGCAGGGACTTGCGGCGTCGAGGCCGCATCCGTTGCCGCGTCGCGGATCGCGATGATCCGGTCGCGCTCGGCCTGGAAGGCCGGCAGTTCGCTGGCTTCCAGCGTCCGGCCGGTCGGCAGATCGAGCGACATCGGGTTCACCTGCTCGTTGTTGAGCAGCACTTCATAGTGCAGGTGCGGACCGGTGGAGCGGCCTGTCGTGCCGACATAGCCGATCGTCTGGCCCTGGCGCACGCGCGTGCCCGCTGTGACCCCGCTGGCGAAGCCATTGAGGTGCGCATAGGCGGTCTCATAACCGTTGGAGTGGCGGATCCGGACATAATTGCCGAACGTGCCGAACCGGTTGGCGCGGATCACGACGCCATTGCCGGCGGCATAGATCGGCGTACCGGTCGGCGCGGCGAAGTCCGTGCCGCGGTGCATGCGGTTGTAGCCGAGCACCGGATGGCGGCGCATGCCGAAATGCGAGGACAGACGGGCGCCATTGATCGGCGTGGCCATCAGGAAGCGTTCGGCGCTTTCGCCATCGCCATTGTAGAAGCCGGGACCGTCACCCGGATCGTAGAGGAAATAGTTCAGCGGCTCGCCGCGGCCGGCGAAATTCACATAGAGAATGTCGCCGGTGCGGATCACGTCGCCGGAGGACGACACGAAGCGTTCGAACACCACGTCGAACTCGTCGCCGGGCTGGATCGAGCGCTGGAAGTCGATGGCATAGCCGAGCACGCCGGCCAGTTCGACCACGATGCGGTCGGTGGCGCCGGCGGCGAGCGCGTCGACATAGAGGCTGGAATTGATCGAGCCGCGGGCACGAACGATTTCGCGCTCCAGCGAGGCAACCAGTTCACGGGCGCGGAAGCCGCCATCGGCCTGGCGCGCGACTGTGATGGTGCGGTCGCTCTCCGGACGGAAGGAGAAGCCGGCCAGGCGCGTGCCGTCCTCTGTCCCTGCGGAGATCTGCTGCAGCGCCGGGGTTTCCAGATAGACGGTCATTTCCTGGCCCGCGCGCAGATGCCGCACGGAATAGACCGGGTCGAGCGCATAGACGGCGCGGTTCACGTCCGTACTCGGCGCGCCCGCTTCGTTCAGCACGCCGGCCAGCGTACCGCCGCGCGGCACCGTGACGACGATCGCCTGACGCTCCGCCGGGCAGGCGACGCAGCCTCCGGCGAACACGGCGTTCTCGTTGAACACGGAATGGGTGAAGGCCTCGGACTCGGCCGTGGCGGTTTCCGCAGCCAGTACGGCAAGCGAGGGTGCGAACTCGTCGCGCGCCGGTTCGGCGGCATTGCCTTCGCTGAAGCGGCTGATCAGAAGACCGGCCAGCAGCACCACGGAAAGGATCAGGCTGGCTCCGATGGCCAGCCCGTTACGGCGGGCGGTATCGGCGGAATGAACGTCGAATCCGGACATAGTCGTCCCCTTTAAGGGATGGCTAACGCTGTTGAACTACTCGTTTCGAGCAAGAACCGCGCCGCGCGCGGTCAAAATCCCGTCTGTCGTGCCTCGCGAGTTGAAGAATGACCTGACGGAATATCCTTGCCAAGTGCTTACCCGCAGCAGGCGTATGCCTCCCCTGCGGTGGACTTAATACCACACCCCGACGCAGGAATCAGGTATCGATACGCACATGATGACCGAACGCACCGCCGAAAATCCGATCGCCGAACTGTCCCCCGAGAACCTTGCAGCCTTGCTGTGCGCGCGGCTTTGCCATGACCTGGTCAGCCCGGTCGCGGCGCTCGGCGCGGCCCTGTCCGTGCTCGATGACGAGGATGCGGCGGACATGCGCGACGATGCGCTGGAACTGGTCCGGGAAAGCGCCAAGCAGGCGCAGGCGAAGCTCGAATTCGCCCGCCTCGCCTTCGGCGCTGGCGGCTCGGCTCCCGGCATGATCGACAGTCTCGAACTGAAACGTCTCGCTGCGGGACTGTTCAACACGGTGAAGCCGGAACTGGTCTGGAAGGTCGCTGCGCCGTCGCTGGAGAAATCCGCCGCGCGTCTCCTGCTCAATCTCTGCATTCTCGGCATCGAATCCGCCCCGCGCGGCGGCACGGTCACGGTCGAGGCAACCGAAAGCGGCGGCGGTGCCCGCCTGCGCGTCCTCGCCGAGGGCATGAAGGCGAAGATCGATCCCAAGCATGCCGCGGCACTGGAAGGGCAGAAGCCGGACGACGGGTTCGACGGCCGCTCGATCCAGCCCTTCTATGCCGGAATGATCGCGCGCAGTGCCGGGGGCCGTGCCTCGGCCTCGTCCTCGGAAGACCGGGTGGAGTTCATCGCCCTGGTCATGAACCCGGCGCAAGCGGCGGCTTAATATTTATTCCGCTAGAATGGAAGTTCGTCGTCATCATCGATAGAGCGGGTCTTGCCTTTTAGTACGATCTCCTCACCGACATCCTTCTCAAACTCGCGATCACTCCATCTGTGCAAATGTGACAAGAGCCCGTACCCGTAGGCAGGCGGTCGGTTTCCCCTGAATCCAAAACTAAACCGCACTTCGGAATTCCGGTTATAAACTTCCACAAGTTGATCGATCTGCTTTTCTGAAAGGGTTTGGATCGCCGGAAGGACTTCTGCTAGCAAATTTCCATCCGGCCATGACTGACAGTCGGACAATGCATTCAAATATGAGCTAAAAGCGCGATCCTCATTGATAAGTAACTTGACTATTTCAATTGGCGCGCGTGACCAATCTGTCGAGAGAGCTTGAAATTTACCTAGAAATCCATACGGGTCACGCCCGAGCTTCAAGGCAATAACAGGAACATTTCTTGCCAATGCAAAACCTACTTCTTGATCCGTCCAATTGCTATCGTGAAAATCGTCAGTGAGAACTGCTACAAAAGCGTCCATGCTGTGCAAGGCATTTTCGATTTCATCTTGCCAAGCTTTTGTCGGATGAATGTCTTGATGTGCAACAAAAGATGTAAAGCCAAAAAATTGCAAATCCTCTTTTAATTTTGCAACTTCCTTCTTAACCTCGGTTTTATGACTTAAAAAAATTCGATACTTGTCTTTGAGCCAGATTCGCGATTGTTGGGTAGGCGTAACAGTTTTCTTGGACGTGATAAGTAGGCCAGATTCCTCCCTCCAGTGGCCGACTTCAGTTATCTCCATATCAATTTTGATATATTCAATATATTCATTGTCAAAATTGTGAAGTTTATTTAGGTCTTCACAAATACGATTTTGAATAGAATCCTTATTCTCTGTGATCGATAGGAATAAAAATTCAGGAATGATTAAATTTACGACGTGGCCCGCGATGCCGCCATTCCAACCATCATAACTATACTCTTCGAGAATGCTAACGGTCGAGTTCACAACGACTGTTTGCAATTCGCGTTCCTGAGCTCTCTCATACATTTTGGAGAGGGCGGACACATACGCTTCTATACGGTCAGGAATGGAGTACTTGCTCATTTTAATAACTTCTCTGATTTTGCTCCGGATGCAATTGCGCATGACGGCCTGTCATCTCGCGCGCTGCTACACCGTCAAGCGTATCCTGAAAACTATCAGTATTAACCTGCCAACCCCCCGTTAACCAAAACGGTTCCAGTCTGATTTCCGGGCGGGCGCATCAACGCGCCCGGACGGAGACGGACGATGAAGACCTGTCTGGTCGTGGACGACTCGCGCGTGATCCGGAAGGTGGCGCGGCGGATCCTGGAAGGCCTCGAATTCGATTGCGACGAGGCCGGTGACGGCGCGGCGGCGCTCGACAAGTGCCGCGCCCGGATGCCGGACGCCATCCTCCTCGACTGGAACATGCCGGTGATGAACGGCATGGACTTCATGGCCGCGCTGCGCCGCGAGCCGGGCGGGACCACACCCGTCGTCGTCTTCTGCACCACCGAGAACGACATGCAGAAGATCACCGAGGCGCTGCGCGCCGGGGCCGACGAATACATCATGAAGCCCTTCGACAGCGAAATCCTGCAATCAAAACTGGAACAGGCCGGCCTCCTTTAAGGGGGCGGCAGGGGGACAGGCATGGTCACCGCCGAAGACATGCTCTCGATCGCCAGCGAGGCGGGCCGCATCGCCGGTCTCGCCATCCGTCCCGAACAGGGCGCGATGATCGAAAGCCGGCTGTCGGGTCTCGCCCGCGCGGAGGGCTATGACAGCGTCAATGCCCTCATTGGCGCGATGAAGACCCGCAAGGACGCCAAGCTGACCGGGGCCGCCGTCGAGGCGCTCGCCGGTCGCGACACCTGGTTCTTCCGCCAGCGCGAACAGTACGACCTGATCCTGAATGACATGCTGCCCGTGCTCGCCCGCGCCCGCGGCCGGCGCCAGCCCATCCGTATCTGGTCGGCGGGCTGCTCGACCGGGCAGGAGGCCTATTCGCTGGCCATGGTGCTGGCCGAGGAGACCGGCCATATCGGGGATCTCGCGATCGAGATCGTCGGCACCGACATTTCCCGCCGCGCCATCGAGCGCGCCCGCGCCGGCGCCTATTCCCAGTTCGACGTCCAGCGCGGCCTCTCCATCCACCGCCTGGTGAAGCATTTCGAGCAGACCGGAAAGGACTGGCGGATCAAGACCGCGCTCAGGTCCATGGTGCGCTTCGAACAGGGCAATCTCCTGACCCCTCCCGAAGACACGGGCCTGTTCGACATCATATTGTGCCGCAACGTGCTGACCGCGCTGACGCCGGAAGCGCGCAAGCGCGTGATCGCCAACCTCTCGGCCCGCTGCGCCGATGACGGCTACCTCCTGATGGGCGAGGGGGAGGCGGCCTATGCCGCCGGACCCTTTCGCGCCGTCCGCGGACAGAAGGGCATTCTCACCCGTCCGGACGTGACAGAGATGGCGGCCTAGGCGTCCGCCTGACATTCAGGCCAAGAAAAAAGCCCGGGGGCGGCCCGGGCTTTCTTCGAAGTCAGTGTCGAGGCGAGAGGCGTCAGGCGACGCTCTTCTGCTCGGCCGGATCGCGTAGCACATAGCCGCGGCCCCAGACCGTCTCGATATAGTGCTGGCCACCGGTCGACGAGGCGAGCTTCTTGCGGAGCTTGCAGATGAAGACGTCGATGATCTTCAGCTCCGGCTCGTCCATGCCGCCATAAAGGTGGTTGAGGAACATTTCCTTGGTCAGCGTGGTGCCCTTTCTGAGGGAGAGGAGTTCCAGCATCTGGTACTCCTTGCCCGTCAGGTGGACGCGCTGGCCATCGACCTCGACCGTCTTGGCGTCGAGATTCACCGCCACTTCGCCGGTCTTGATGATCGACTGCGAATGGCCCTTCGACCGGCGCACGATGGCGTGGATGCGCGCCACCATCTCGTCCTTGTGGAAGGGCTTGGTCATGTAGTCGTCGGCACCATAGCCGAGACCGCGGACCTTGTTGTCGATATCGGCATTGCCGGTGAGGATCAGGATCGGCGTGTCGACCTTGGCGACCCGCAGCGTCTTCAGGACGTCAAAGCCGGGCATGTCCGGCAGATTGAGGTCCAGAAGGATGATGTCGTAGTCGTAGAGTTTGCCGAGATCGATGCCTTCTTCACCCAGATCGGTCGTGTAGACGTTGAAGCCTTCCGACTTCAGCATCAGGTCGATCGACTGGGCCGTGGCCCGATCGTCTTCAATGAGCAAAACCCGCATGGATCAAGCCTCCGCCCCGCTTGTTGCCCCCGCGAATCAGTAAGTTGCGCGGCTGGCACCATGGTTAACCTGCTTCGCACGCTAGGTGGAAACCCTTAATGAAAGTTAACCGGGTGTGGAGAGACTCAGAAATCATCAAGGCTCGATTCTCCCGATTCGCTAAGTGATTGTTTTGGAGTCGCTTCCGACTCCGGTGAGTCCCGGTTGCAACAGCTGCATTTTTCTTCCGGCAGGTGTGTTTCATGAGGTTCACCACGCTCACTCCTCGAGGCCGCGGGCGCGCCGCCATGTCCGCCGCCGGTCACTTTTGAAGTGACAGGCCGCCGCGCAGACGGTTTAGTGCACGACCGGGATCGCCGGACAGGAGGGATGCGCCATGAAATTCTTGGCCGCCGCGTTCGCCCTGATGCTTGCCATGGCGGCTCCCGCCCTGTCGCAGGTCACCTTCGGGAACAATGTCCAGATGTCGGTTCTTCCCGCTGCCCGCGCGGCGACGGTGGGACAGGACGTCACGTTTTTCGCCACCCTGCTGTCGACCGACGAAGACGATCTGACCTGCCAACCCAGCCCGGCTTCTGTCATCGGACTGCCGAACGGCGTCACCGGAACGCTGGGCGTTTACGCGCTTGATGACGCAGGCGCGGTCGAAGGTGCGCGCAATGCCGCCTTCACGATCAGCGCCGGCGGGCGGCGTGACCTGCTGGTCGTGTTCAACATCGCACAGCCCGTGCAGGGCGATGTCGAGATCTCGATCGCCTGCCGCGATCCGGCGAACAATTTCGAAATCCCGCGCACCTATCGCGGTGTCAACACTTTCGCGCTGACTGTCACCGTCGCGCCTGGTCCCGACATCGTCATGATCGGTGACACGATCAGCCGCGACGGCGTCGCGCGGGTTGGATCGACCGGACCGCGCGCCGCCTTGCTCACCGTGGCAGCGGTGAATATCGGGACCGCCGGCGGACCCTTCGAAGTCTATCCCGACATCACCGGGTTTTCGATGCTGGAACGGCTCGGCCTGACGATTTGCGAGCTTGATGCTGCAGCCAACTGCCTGGCCCCGCGCAGCGATTACGTGACCGTGTCCAGCTGGGGTCAGAACGAGGTGCGCTACTTCGCCGTCTTCGCCCCGATCCCGGGATTTATGGGCCTGCCCTTCTGGCCGGACCTGCTGCGTCTTCAGGCGACGGTGGTCAACGCCGTCCACGCGCCGGCGGGAGATGTGTCCGGCCCGGCCTCGGAGCATCGCGAGGAAGCGCCTCTGGCACGCACATCGTCGGCAGTTTCCGCGCTTCGCTCTGACGAATGGGACATCATCGTGGGCGCGGACCCCGACCTCTTCTACCCGGCCTATCAATGCTACAATCGGCAGGATCAGGACACGACCGGCCGGTTCGAAAACGTCGGCGGCATCCTCATTCCCTTGAACGAAAGCGACGGCCTGCCCGGCGAAGTTACGGTCGTGTCTTATATCTGGACGCGGGACAGGGGACGCGAGCCCTATCCGCAGCCTGTCCGCTTTGCCCAATTTGACATGTCCGGCAACGCCCCCGCGGCAACGGATCTCGACCTGCTGGGCGTCGGCATTGCCGACCGCCAGCCCACGGACTCAAGCATCCCGGCGACGGCCCAGCTGAACGATGGCATAAGTTTCATCTTCAACTGGTCCGGCAACAGCAATCTCGAGAATGATTTCTTTGCTGACGGCCGCGCACGCTGCGCGCCCGTCCCCCCGGCACCCGGTGTCGCCCGATCGCCGAACGGTGCCCCGGCCCGCACCGCAGCGACACTCGACGGCCGCTATGAGCCGCCGCCGCCCCTCCTTCCGACCGTCAACCCCAACCAGGATCCAAATGCGCCGATGCTGGTCGTTGACGAGGGCCTTTTGGCTAACCCGACGGGATTGGCCGGAGTCCTGCTGGCGCAGTTGTTCGAGGCGCGTTCGCTCGATCCCGCTGCGCCCGGCGATATCGACATTCTCGATGCCTTCGCCGGCTTCTTTGCCCATCTCGGATCGCCGGGAGGCGGTTCGTCGACAGGACCGGACGGCCCGTCTGCCAATGGCGGCGAGCCCGTCGGTTTCACCCTGATCGCCAATCCGGCCGATCTCGCCTCGGTCGATGGTCCGCCGGGCTGCCTCGTCATCCTCGCACTCGATGGCGATGTCGCCGACGTGGACGCTGCGCTCGACGCCGATGCCAACATCATGATCTTCGCCGCGACGCCGGAAGGCGAGCCGGTTCCCGATGTCGCGCTGGAAGATTGTCTGCCCTGACAGGGGACGCGATCGCCGCCAATCCCCCTGACGCCCGGAAGCGCGCGCCTTATCTCGTGAGCCGAAACCCGCGAGACAAGGAGTGCGCGCGATGAATTGCCCCGTCGATGGTGAAACCCTGGTGATGGCCGACCGCTCCGGCGTCGAGATCGACTATTGCCCGAAATGCCGCGGCGTCTGGCTCGATCGCGGCGAGCTCGACAAGATCGTCGAGCGCTCCGCACCGGCCGCGCCGGTTGAAACGCGCCGCCGCGACCGTGACGACAATGATGATGACGATGATCACCGTGGTGGACCGTGGGGCGGTGACCGTGATCACGGCCGCCGGCCGCAACGCCGCCGGGAATCCTTCCTGGGCGAACTCTTCGACTTCTGACCGGGCGGATTATTCCGCGGCGATCCGCGACGGTTCGATCAGCGACAGCAGCGGCGCGAACTTTCCGTCCGGCGTGTCCTTGCGCCCGTCATAGAGGATCCGGTCTTCATAACCGGTGATCCACAGGGCGTCCGGGTTGCGCCGGGCGATGACGAGATCGCCCTGCCGGTCGCTATGGGGCGAACGGTGCAGCTTGAACACGGCAAGCCCTTCGGCCAGCGCCTCGCCCAAGGGCCCGCCGATCGCACGCGCGGACCTGTGGCCCTCGATCACCGAGACCATCTCCATCTTCCCCGCCTCGGTCGACAGCGCAAAGCGCGACCGCTCGATGCCGGACAGATTGGCCTGGCTCTCATTGTGGATCGCCCACGCGGTTTCCACCGGCAGGGCGAAGGCGCGGTGACCTTCGATCTCGCGGCACTGGAAGAAATAGTGGTTGTTGACGCCCAGCTTCTTCAGTTCCTGCTGCATCACGCGCAGGGCGCGCGCGCTGTCATTCACCCCGTCGATGATGGGCGTCTGGTTTTCCAGCGTCACGAAGGGGCGGGAGCGAAGATCGCGGATCGCCTTCCGCACCAGCGGATTGCGCCGGTAACCCGTCGCACCCTTTTCCCAGCCGCCCTGGCCGTCCGGCACCAGGAATTCGTCCGGGTGGGTGAAGTGGACCATGAAGCTGACGAGCACATCCGGGTGCAGCTCGTGGAACAGGTCGAGCATGTCGAGGAAGTTCTGGTCGAACCGCTTGGGGTAGAAGGCTATCTCCTTCGTCCCGATGCGGATCACCTCGACCCCGGCCTCGGCCAGCCCGTTCATGTAGTCGAACAGATTCCGGTTCGACAGCACCATCGGGTCGCCGCCTGACAGGAGCGCCTCGCGGACGCGCGGCTTGTCCGTTTCGCCGGCCTCGGCCTTCGCGTTGTGGCCCCGGATATAATCCGCGATCTCGTGGATCGAGGCGGTGTCCTTCTCCGTCTTCCCGGTCAGGAAGTCGGAACGGTAGCAATAGCGGCACCAGGACGAGCAGGCCCGCACGACATAGAGCAGGACCAGTTCGTATTTGTGCAAAAGGCCCGGCACCGGGCTGTATTTCAGCTGGTTCGACGGATCGGCTTCGCCGGACAGGTCTTCGGTCTCTTCCGGGCGCGCCTTGATCAGATTGCGCACCGCCTCGCTCCTGCGGGCGAGTTCCAGATAATAGCCCGTCGCGCGCGGCGGCAGACGGTCTGACACGCCGGCCGCGGCCAGCGCGTCCAGCTCGGCCTGCGAATAGACGGCCGCGCCGCCCGCTTCGAGATAACGGCGATAGCGCTCGATATCGTGGACGACATGACGCCGGAACCGCGTTTCCGCGATCCGCGCATACACATTGTCCATATTCTTCCGGCTCAGCGCCTTCTTGCGGGGACGTGAACCCGCGACGCGATTGACCAGGGTGGCGGGGGGCATGGTTGTCTCCCGTCAGCGATGGTTGTCATTTCATGAGCGCAAGGCGCGCTACGGCGAAGTCCGGACATGCGGCGCCCAAGGCGCACACCCTCCGTCCGGGCCGCGGAACATAGCCTCTTGTGTCCGGATGTGAACCCTGCGGCCTGCTGACATTCCTTCGCCGCGTTTACGGGGCGGCAACCGCGTTCGGTTACCTTTCGCATTCGTGACCTCTGTCCCGTCGAACGGGATGACAAGCGCAGGATGCGCGAAAGGCCGTGATGCAAGGGCTGATCGAACAGGTCGAGGCAATGGATCCGCGCGTGCTCACCGGGCGCGTGACGTCGGTCAACGGCCTCATGATCGCCGCGCAGGGACCGAAGTCCGGCTTCGTTCTCGGCGCGCGCGCCTGGCTCGACACGCCGGGCGGACGGTCGCCGTGCGAGGTCGTCGGCTTTCGCGGCGAGACCGCCATCCTCATGCCCTTTGCGCCGATGGACGGTGTCGGACCGGGCGCGGAACTCCGCCTCGAACCGCAGCTGGCCACCGTGCGCCCCAGCACCGCCTGGCTTGGCCGGGTCATCGACAGTTTCGGCCGTCCGCTTGACGGTCAGGGCCCGCTGCGCGAAGGCGCCCGCGCCTACCTGGTCAAGGGCCAGCCGCCCTGCGCCCACCAGCGCGCCCGGCTCGGTGAACGCCTCGATCTCGGCGTGCGGGCGCTCAACGCCTTCGTGCCGATGCGGCGCGGCCAGCGTCTCGGTATTTTCGCCGGCTCCGGTGTCGGCAAGTCCGTGCTGATGTCGATGCTGGCGCGCGGCTCTGATGCCGACGTCATCGTCATCGGCCTGGTCGGCGAACGGGGCCGCGAAGCCCGCGAATTCGTCGAGGACGTGCTCGGTCCGGAAGGCCGCCGCCGTGCCGTCGTGATCACCGAGACGTCCGATGCTCCCGCGCTGGCGCGCCGTCAGGCCGCGCAGCTGACCATGACGGTCGCGGAATATTTCCGCGACCAGGGCAAGGACGTGCTCTGCCTGATGGATTCGGTCACCCGCGTCGCCCTGGCGCAGCGCGAGATCGGCCTCGCCGCCGGCGAACCGCCGACCACGCGCGGCTACACGCCGTCGGTCTTCGCCGAACTGCCGCGCCTCCTCGAACGCGCCGGGCCGGGCCCGCAGCGCAGCGATGGTGGAAAGCAGGGCTCGATCACCGGCCTGTTCACCGTTCTCGTCGACGGCGACGATCACAACGAACCGGTCGCCGATGCGGTCCGGGGCATTCTCGACGGCCATGTGGTGATGGACCGCGCCATCGCGGAGCGGGGGCGCTTCCCCGCCATCGATGTGCTGCGCTCGATCAGCCGCACCGCGCCGGAAGTCTACGGCGATGGCGAAGCGGACATTGTCCGCAGCGCCCGCGCCGCACTGTCGGACTATGCCGACATGGAAGAATTGATCCGTCTGGGCGCCTATGCCCGCGGGTCGAACCCGGCAACAGACCGGGCGATTGCGCTCAACGATCCGTTGCAGCGCTTCCTCGGACAGGGAAAAGACGAAGCGGCGAGCATCGCCGAAACCTTCGCGGCCCTGTCGGGGATTTTGGGTGGTGATGGAGGTAAATCATGACGCGCTCACACGAGCCGCTGATCCGGCTGGCGCGCTTCAAGGTCGAGGAACTGCAAAAGCAGATGGCCGAGATCGACCGCGCGCGGACGTCGCTGAACGACCAGATTTCGCGCCTCGAGGCCTCGGTGCCCGAGGAACAGGCCGAAGCGGCCAAGTCCAGGGAAGGCTTCCTGGCCTATGGCAGCTACGCCCAGGCGGTGATCAAGCGGAAGGAAAACATCCGCCTGTCACTGGCCGAGGTCGAAGGCCAGGCCGACTCGATCCGTTCGCGACTCGAGACGGCGTTTCAGGAGCTGAAGAAGTACGAGCTTCTGGAAGAACGCCGCCTTGCCCGCATTGAGGCCGCCGTCCGTTCCGCCGAACAGGCCGAACTCGACGAGATCGCCCAGATGCGCGCCGCGCGGGCGCACTAGGCGTTTCGATTTCAATTCATGGGGTCCCCGCGAACGCGGGGATCCGAAGACTCGCACCCGGTTTCGGGTCCCCGTTTCCACGGGGACCCCAGCATATCCCTTCATCTTGAGGTGCTCGCGCAGTGAACCACGCCTGTCCCCGCAAAGGCGGGGAAAGGGCGAAGGGACTCCGGTGACACCTACCAGTTCTGCGACCAGCTGAGATCCACGCGCAAGCCGCGTCCTGCCTCGCTCGCGCCGGCGACGGTGCGCGAATAGTCGGTGTCGAACACGTTGTCGACGCCCGTCGAGACGGCAAGGCCGCGATCCGCGAACGGCCGCCAGCGGCCATAGAGATCGACCACGGTATAGCCTTCGCGCTCCAGCGCCGGGTCGTTCGTCTTGTCGAAATCGCCAGCGAACTCGGCGCGAACCCCGAAGGTAAGGCGCGGCGCGGCGAACGTGTAGCGGCCATCGACGAACAGCCGGATCGGGGTCAGCGAGCCGAGCGGGTCGCCCGTCGCATCATCCTCGCCATCGACGTCGGACAGGGCCGCGCTCAATTCGAGCCCGCCGGACGTATAGTGAGCCTGCGCTTCGTATCCGGTCAGCGTCGCCGCCGCGATATTCGCCGAATTCGTCGTGCCGGCATTGCAGGGCAGGAAGGGCGGCGCGAAGCAGGTGCCCGGGAAGGCGAAATTGACCGACAGGTTGATCAGGTCCTCGGCCTGCGTCTCGTAGACCGAGGCCTTGAATTCAAGCCTGTCGCCGGGGCGGACGGAATCCCGCAGCGACAGGCCGAACCCGGCTTCGATCGTTTCGGTCGATTCCGGGCGCAGATTCGGATTGGCGATGAATTCATTGGTGATGAAGACCGGCGCGCCCAGCACCGGGTGGGGCAGGGAGAAATGCGTCCCGTCGAGATAGAGCTCGTTCGCCGACGGTGCGCGGAAGGCTTGCGCCCAGTTGGCGAAGACTCGGAAGGTTTCGTTCGGCGCATAACTCGCGCCGAAACGGCCCGACACCTGATCGTCGGAATTGTCCGCCGCGAGCACCGACGCGCTTTCGAAGGAATCCCACCGGATCCCCGGCAGCAGGACGATCTCGCCCGGCAGGCCGAACGGCGCCGCGCCGGTCAGTTCGAGCTGCGTGAACAGGCCTGTGAAGGTCGACTGCGCGTCCGGCACGCCGCCGCGCGTGCCCGTCGGATCGTCGCTGTCGAAGCCGGTCTGCTTGTCCTCATACATTTCGCCGCCGACCGTCAGGCCTGCGTCGAACCCGCCGAGCGTGAATGCGAAACGCTGGTCGACGCGCAGGCCCCAGCTGTCGAGTTGGCGGTCGATGATGCGCCCGCTGGCGGTCTCGCGCTCATGAACGCCCTGCTGGCCGGTATGGGCGACGATCTGCATGTCCAAGAGCGAACCCGCCGGCGCGATGTCGGCATTCAGCTGGAATGTGTCGCTGGTCACGTCCTTCTCGACCAGCGGATTGAGACCGCCGACACCGGCATTGCCCTGACCATTGTTCGGCTCGGTCACATCGGACCGGAAAGCCTGCCAGCTCAGCTCGCCGCGCACGCCGGGGGCGAGGTCGGCGCCGAGCTTGATCAGACCGGCGAGGCTCTCGTCGTCGGCTGGAAGGTCGTTGCCGCTGCCGAGCGAGATATCGCCGCTTTCGCGCCGCGTCACGTGGCCGAGCATGTCGAATACTTCGCCGCGGCGATAGGCCGTGAGCCCGGCGCGGACTTCGCCATCGACCGTGCGATGTCCGGCGACCGCGCCGATGCCGAAGGTCTCGCCGCCGGACAGCAGATCGTCGGGATCCGCCGTGCGCAGCGCGATCACGCCGCCCGCCGCGCCGGACCCGTAGAGCGCGGATGCGGGACCGCGCACCGCTTCGACGCCCGACAGGATCATCGGGTCGACATAGACGACGCCGTCATGGGCGGAGTTGAAATTCTGCCGCGCGCCGTCGAGCAGCAGGGTGACATTCTCGCGGCTGAGTCCGCGCATCGACAGCGTCTGGCCGGTGCGGCGCGGGCCGCCCGCGACGTCCACGCCCGGCAATTCCTGCAGCAGTTCGTCGAGCGAGGCGGGTGCCGTCAGCGCGATTGTTTCCGCGTCGATCGCCGACGCCATGCCGGGATAGTCGAAGGCCGGGATCTCGGTGCGCGTCGCGGTGATGATCAGGACTTCGGGGGATTCGACCC
This sequence comes from Hyphobacterium vulgare, assembly GCF_042643335.1. Classification (NCBI taxonomy): domain Bacteria; kingdom Pseudomonadati; phylum Pseudomonadota; class Alphaproteobacteria; order Maricaulales; family Maricaulaceae; genus Hyphobacterium; species Hyphobacterium vulgare. The sequence continues at coordinate 102,101 of NZ_JBHRSV010000026.1, read as the reverse complement.
CCGTGCCCTCGTCAGTGGTCTGGGCCAGGGCGGGCGCCGCCATGACCATGGCGAGAAGGCTGACCCCTCCGGCGAACGTCGAAATGTGAAACATGATATCCCCCGATTTGCAAATCGTTCTCAATTGCGTTTGGCTACCCATAGCCTCTTGCAATTTGCGACTGCAAGTGAGAATCGTTATTAAAATGCAGTTCGGGTCGTGCTAGGCGATCCGGCATCTGGACGAATGGGCTGATGGAGGGCCGACACATGCGGGTGTTTCTGATTTCGGCGTCGGTGGTGTTGCTGGCGGGGTGTGCGACCGGGCAGGGTTATGTCTCGGGCGGCGCGGGCAGCGGCACGGTGAATGCGTTGCCGGTCCAATCGCAGGCCGAGTTCGAGCGCGACCGTGACGCCATCCTCGCCATGGCCGGCGAATACGACGTGACCTTCGATTTCCGGGAGACCGTGCCGCTGCGCGAGGGCTATGAGCTCGCCGAGCCGAAGCGGACCGGTGCCTGGGAAGTCGTCCGCGTGATCGAGGATCGCGGCGATTTCATCTCGCTGCAGCACTTCCTCCTCGTCGGCGATGACGAAGACAACCCGATGGTGATCAAGCACTGGCGCCAGGACTGGGAGTACGAACCCGCCCGCATCATGGACTATGACGGCCATGACGACTGGCACATGATCGACCTGACGGAGGCGGAAGCCGCCGGAGCCTGGTCGCAAAGCGTCTATCAGGTCGATGACAGCCCGCGTTATGCCGCCGTCGCCCGCTGGACCCATGACGATGACGGCATTTCGACCTGGGAACCGGACGTCTCGAACCGCCCCCTCCCGCGCCGCGACGACACCACGCGCAGCGACTATCACGCCATCCAGGCGGTGAATCGCCACGTCATCACGCCCTGGGGCTGGGTCCACGAACAGGACAACACCAAGATCGTGATCGACGCGGCGGGCGAACACCCGCTCGTGCGCGAAGTCGGCGTGAACACCTATGTCCGCACCGACCTGCCGCGCGACGACGCGGCCGACGAATACTGGGCCGCGACGGCGGACTACTGGACGAATGTCCGGGCCTTCTGGGACACACTCGAAGCGACGGCCGACACCTTCCACGTCGCCGACGATGCCGAAGGCACGCTGCTCTACGGCCCGATGCTGTCGGCCTCGATGCGCATCGCGTTCGGCGCCGCCGATACGGAGGAGGCTTGGGCAGAGGCCGAAGACCTGCTGGCTTCGCAGGTCGCCATCAATGGCGAGCCGGTGAGCACCAATTTCATCGAAATGGCCGCGGCAGAGTAGGGTTGGCTCGCGCCTATTCCCCTCGCCCCCATTTGGGGGAGAGGGGTCAGGGGTGAGGGGGCGTGCGCCTCGCTCGCGATGTCAGAGCAGAACCCCTCATCCGCCCTTCGGGCACCTTCTCCCCTTCAAAAAGGGGAGAAGGGAAAGACCCAAATAGTCATTCCCGCGCACGCGGGAATCCAGGACGACCGCAAATCTGGACTCCCGTCTTCACGGGAGTGACGAGAAAATATGAAAAGAAAACCTCCGCCCCGGATTTATTCCGGGGCCTACCTTCAGTGCGGACAACTCACCCACGGTAGGTCCCGGCACAAGGCCGGGCTAGAAGGTTATTTCGCTATTCAGCGGGACGTTGAGGCAGTTGGAGATCAGGCTCTGGTCTGCCCGGGTCTTGGCAAAGGTCCGGTCCGCACGTTCGGACGCTGGCGGCAAGAGCACGAGCGTTGGAAATTGCGCCTTCAGGCGAGGGTAACGTCCAGAAATGTAGGCTGGCTGGTATCGACCCGTGCGGGCGTTCGATAACGTGGTCGATGCGGCCTGCGTCGCCCCGCAGCCATCGCACATTGTCGACGCCTTGCCTGCGCCATGCCCAATCGCGACCGGGCGAACGCGGCACGTCCGGTGCCCAGCCTACATACATTCCCATCGAGGAGCCGTCGGGAAGCTCGAAACGGTAGACGACAAAATCTTCGCGAATGGCGATCAGTTCAGCCGTCCCGCCGTCAGGCAATTCGACGCAGAAAGACCATCCAGCAAGGTTGCATCCGTCGGGCAGGCTTCCCGCCTGCACCGCCATCGCAACAAGCGCCGCGGCGATCACCGCCAGTTTCGCTTCTTCAGGAAGAACAGCCCGTAGATGACCGCGAAATAGATCGCGATGCGCGCCAGCACGACGAGGCCGCCGCGATCGTCGAGCCGCGCCAGCATCAGGTCGAAGGCGAAGTCCGGCGGGCTGCCGGTCGCCCATCTCCAGAAGAAGGGCGAGATCGTATCCATCACGAACGCGAAGGTGACCGCCCCGACGAGCTGGCCCGAGCGCCGCATGATCAGCGCCGTCACGATCCCCCACAACAGGATCAGCCACCAGTCGAAGCCGGTGAAGCCGTCGGATAACCGTTCGAAAATCCTGTCCATGACGAACCAGTTTAGGCCGCTTCGCGGCCCTGTGCGAGATGTCCGGCGAGCTTTTCGACGTCGCGGAAGGCTTCGCAATTGGGGTGGCGCTGGGGCAGGGGCATTTGCGCCCGGATCGCATCCGGGATCGCCATGTCATGCGCGATCGTGCCGGCCAGTTGCGGCGTGAAGCCGAGGAAGCTTTCGCAGGTCTTGCGGAAGGCGCCATAGGCCGACAGCGCCGCCTCCTTCGACGGGGCATTGTTCACCACGACCAGCGGCGCGGCGCTGTCATCGCGGCGTCGCAGCGTCTTCACGAAGGCATAGGCGTCGGTCAGCGAGGTCGGCTCGTCATTGATCACGATGATCACATCGTCCGCAGACATGGCGAGGCGCAGCGTGGAATGGTCCGCCCCGGCAGCGAGGTCGAGGATCGCCCGGTCGTAATAGAGCGACAGCGCGGAGATGCCGGCTGCCAGCCGTCCCACCGCTTCGGTCTTGAGATCGGCGAGCGCGCCCGAACCCGACCGGCCCGAGATCACGTCGAACCCGCCGGCGCGGATCGCCCCGCCCATTACGCGTTGCACGGCGTCTTCCAGCAGCACTTCCCCGGCCAGCACCGCGGCCAGGTCGGCATCGGGCTGCAGGCCCAGCTGAACGTCGATATTGGCCATGCCGAGATCGCCGTCGATCAGCAGCGTCTGTTCGCCCTTGAGCGAGAAGGCCCCGGCGAGCGCGGAGGCGAGCGCGGTCTTGCCGACCCCGCCCTTTCCGGACGCGATGGCGAGCATCCGCCCCGCCGGTCCTGTCGAGGAAGTCCTGACCGGAGCCTTCATCATTCCTCTCCCTCATTCCCGCCATCTGGCAGATCACGTTCATCGAGCAGGGTGCGCGCCAGCCGTAACGGCGTCGCCGGTGCGAGGCCGGACCCGATATAGGGGCTGGCGGAAATCTGGCCGTAGGCGAGCCCCGCTTCGCCCGCCGCCACCACGGCGCCGAGCCGCCGCGCGCAATCGAGCTTGGTCAGGATCACCCGGTTCGCGCCGATGGCGGCGAACATGGCGGCGGCGTCCCCGGCATCCTCGGCCGATTGTCCGGCCTCGATCACGGCGATGATCTCGGCATCGGATGGCGCGGCGAAGGCGTGCAGCATGTCGAGATCGTCGACATCGAACGGGTTGGACGCCGGCGCATCAATCAGCAGGGGGGCATCGGCGCGGTCGGCGAGCTGTGCCAGTTCGCGCGGATCGTCGCAGGACGCGAATTCGAGCCGCAGCTTGCCGGCGAGTTCACGCAGACGGGCTTCGGCCCCGGCGCGTTCCGGATCGGCGGAGACGAGGAGAGGTTGCGCCCCTTCGGCGACCGCGCGCGCGGCCAGCTTGGCCAGAACCGACGTCTTGCCTGATCCTGGTGCCCCGGCGATCAGAAGCGGCCGCTCGGACACCGGCGGACAGGGGCGAAAACGATAGCGGGCCTCCAGCGCGGCGGCGAGGGCGGCGGTATCACCGCGGTCCTCGAACTGGCGCGCGGCCTTGGCCAGCGCATCGGCGGCGCGCTGCGGCACGCCGTGGAAAGAGAGGATTTCGGCGAGGTGATTGTCGTCCTCGGGCGAGGGGCGGGCCCGGCGCTGGGTCTCGCTCTCCCGGCTGGCGCGCAGGCGCGGCGCGTCCCTGACCTCGCCGAAGCGCGGACCCTCGGCGGCGGCGCGGACCTCGATCCCGCCGCCCGGCCGGTTGCCGGTGGAGATGATCACGGCATCGGGGCCGAGATCCCGGCGCACCTGTGCCATCACCTCGGTCAGCGACGGTCCGGAGAAGGTCATCAGCCGCATCTTTTACACATGCCCCATCGTCTTCAGCCGCGCCGTCGGGTGGATTTCGTTCTGGCTCATCACCACGGTCTGCGGGCGGAAGCGCTCGACCAGCGAACGCACATAGGGCCGCGCCGTCGGGCTGGTCAGCAGTGCCGGCGTCTGTCCCTGCTCGGCGGCCCGCTCGAAGGAGTCGCGCACCGAACCGACGAATTCATGCAGTTTCGACGGGGCAAGGGCGAGCTGGCGGCGGTCGCCGTCGCCGACCATCGCCTCGGCGAAGGCCTGTTCCCATTGCGGCGACAGCGCCAGCACCGGGAGAAGACCGTCCGGCCCGCGATTGGCATGGCAGATCTGGCGCGCCAGGCGGCCCCGGACATGTTCGGTGATCGCATCGAGATTCTGCGTGTAGGAGCTCGCCTCGGCGATGCCTTCGAGGATGGCCGGCAGGTCGCGGATCGAGATGCGCTCCTTCAGGAGGTTCTGAAGGATGCGCTGGATGCCGGCACGGGACACCTGCGACGGCGTGATGTCGTCGACCAGCTTGCGGTGTTCCTTGCCCAGGCCCTCGATCAGCTTCTCGACTTCGGCATAGGACAGCAGGTCCGGCATGTGGTCGCGCAGCGCTTCGGTCATGTGCGTGACCAGAACGGCGGCGGGGTCCACGACCGTATAGCCGCGGAAGGCGGCCTCCTCGCGAAGGTTCTCGTCGATCCAGGTTGCCGGCAGGCCGAAGGCCGGTTCCTTCACGTGATCGCCAGGCAGGTCGATCTGCATGCCCTGCGGATCCATGACCAGCAGCTGCTTCAGGCGCACCTCGCCGCGCCCGGCCTCCATCTCCTTCACGCGCAGCACGTATTCGTTCGACCCCAGGCGCATGTTGTCGACGATCCGCACCGACGGCATGACGAAGCCGGTATCCTGCGCCAGCGTCCGGCGCAGGGCGCGAATCTGGTCGGTCAGGCGGCGGCCCTCGACGTCGTTGATCAGCGGCAGCAGCGCATAGCCCAGTTCGATCTTCAGCTCGTCGATCGCCAGCGTCTCGCCGATCGGCGCTTCGTCCGGCTCGGTCTTCATCGCCTCGCGCTCGGCTGCCACCTCGGCCCGCTTGGCGGTTTCCTTCTGTGTACGCACGGCCGTCCAGGCCAGTCCGCCGGCCCCGGCGGCCATGAAGGCGAACGGGATGAGCGGCATGCCCGGTAGCAGGCCGATGATCAGGGCGCAGCCCGCGACCATGCCCAGCACCTGCGGATTGGCGCCAAGCTGTTTGGCGAGCGCCTTGTCGGCTTCACCCTCGACCCCGGCCTTCGAGACCAGCAGGCCGGCGGCGACCGACACGATCAGCGCCGGGATCTGTGACACCAGGCCGTCACCGATCGTCAGCGTGGAATAGGTGCTGGCAGCGTCGGCGAAGGTCATGCCCGACTGGACGATGCCGACGATCATGCCGGCGATCAGATTGATCGCGGTGATCAGGATGCCGGCCACCGCATCGCCGCGGACGAATTTCGAGGCACCGTCCATCGCGCCGAAGAAGTTGGACTCGCCTTCCAGCGACTTGCGCCGCTCGCGTGCCTCGTCCTCGGTGATCAGCCCGGCCGACAGGTCGGCGTCGATCGCCATCTGCTTGCCCGGCATCGCGTCGAGGGTGAAGCGAGCGGCGACTTCCGCGATCCGTCCCGAACCCTTGGTGATGACGACGAAGTTCACGATGACGAGGATGATGAAGACAATGATGCCGATGACGACATTGCCTTGCATCACGAAGGCCCCGAAGGCTTCGATGATGTCGCCCGCGGCGTTCGTGCCCTCCGCACCATTCGACAGGATCAGGCGCGTCGAGGCGATGTTCAGTCCCAGACGCAGCAGGGTCGTGATCAGGAGAACTGCCGGGAAGGCGCTGAACTCCAGCGGCTTCTTGATGAACAGCGCGGTCATCAGCACAAGGACGGACAGCGAGATCGAGATCGCCAGCGCCATGTCGAGCAGCATGCGCGGCATCGGCAGGATGAGCATCACGAGAATGCCCATGATACCGATCGCAAGCGCGACATCCCCGCGCATCCCCTTCATCACGAAGGCGCGCAGGTCGAAACCCTGGCCCGAAACCGGGCTGGAGGTGGTCGTATCGGCCATTCAGCCCGTCACGCCGCGCCGGCGCGCGTGTCGCCCGGAGCGGGCACGGTGATGCCCTGCTCCATATAGAGCTTCAACTTGTTCCTCAGGGTACGGATTGAAATCCCGAGAATGTTTGCGGCATGGGTCCGGTTGCCGAGGCAATGATCGAGCGTTTCGAGGATCAGATCCTGTTCCACGTCCGCGACCGTGCGCCCGACCATGGTCCTCTGCACCTCGTCGGCGGCCTGTGCCGCGCGATTGGCGACGCTGCCGGCGGGACCGCCCGAGAACAGCGAACCATCCGGCATGCGGATGGCTTCCGGTCCGATTTCCGTGCCCGAAGCGAGCAGCACGGCGCGGTGCATCGTATTCTCCAGTTCGCGGACATTGCCCGGCCAGGGCCGGGCGGTCAGCGCGCCGCGAGCGGCGTCGGAAATCGGCCGGTCGCCGATCCCGTTGGCCGTCGCATATTTTTTCGCGAAATGCTCCGCCATCGCCAGAATGTCGGCCGGGCGGTCGCGCAGCGGCGGCAGCGCCAGGTTCACGACATTGAGGCGGAACAGCAAATCCTCGCGGAACGTGCCGTCGGCGACGGCCTTGTTCAGATCGCGGTTCGACGTGGCCAGAACGCGGATATTGACCTTCACCGGCTGCGCGCCGCCGACCCGGTCGATTTCGCGTTCCTGCAGGGCGCGCAGCAGCTTGGCCTGGAGCCGCGCGTCCATTTCCGAGATTTCGTCGAGCAGCAGCGTGCCGCCATCGGCTTCCTCGAACTTGCCGACCCGGCGCGCCACGGCACCCGTGAAGGCGCCCTTCTCGTGACCGAAGAGTTCGGACTCGAGCAGGTTTTCCGGGATCGCCGCGCAGTTGACCGACACGAAGGGTTTCGACGCGCGCTTCGACCGGGAATGGACATAGCGCGCCATGACTTCCTTGCCCGAGCCGCTTTCCCCGGTGATCAGGACGGAGGCGTCGGAGGCCGCGATGCGGTCGGCGAGTTCGATCACCTGCTTCATCGCCGGATCACGCGCAATCATCGGCCGTTCGTCGTCGGCGACGGCTTCGAGCACGGCTGCGATCAGCTCGGCATCGGGCGGCAGCGGAATGAATTCCTTCGCGCCGGCCCGGATCGCGGCGGCCGCCGCTTCCGGCCTGATATTCACACCGCAGGCAACAACCGGGACCGTGATCCGTTCCGCCGCGTTGGCGGCGATCAGCGCCTGGATGTCGAGCGAGGCATCGACCATCAGAAGGTCCGCCCCGCGTCCGGCGCGCAAATGCGCCGTGGCCTGGGCGACCGTGTCGACCTGCGCGACGCGCGCGCCGCGGTCGATGGCGATCTTGGTGGCCGTATGGAGTTGTCCGCCGAGGCTTCCGACGATGAGCACTCGCATGGCTCAACCCTCCTTCTGGGTACGGATGGAAACAGTCATCAATTGCTGTCTCCGTCCTTGATGATTTCCGTCATGGTCACGCCGAGGCGTTCATCGACGACGACGACTTCGCCGCGCGCGACCAGACGGTTGTTGACGTAGATGTCGATCGCCTCACCCACCTTGCGGTCGAGCTCGACGACCGAACCGGCCTTGAGCTTGAGAAGCGAATGAACATCGAGTTGAACCTTGCCGAGGACCGCCGAGACATTGACCGGAACGTCGAACACCGGTTCGAGGTCGACCGCGGTCTTCTCGTTTTCGTCGGCAAGGGTTTCGGCATGACCCGATGAATGATGCGCCGGTACGGGCGCGTTCCGGTCGGCCGCGTCGCCACTGAATTCCGGCAGATCGAGATCTTTGTCGTCGGCCATTTGTCTCTCCTCACGCAGCGTGCGTGTCTGCTTCGCCGCCGGTCGACGCAGCGTCGTCCGCAGCGGTGGATTCCTCAGGCCCGCGTTCGAGCCATTTCGCGACCAGTGCGTCGAGCCGCTCCGCGATCTCCTCGCGAGACCGTGAAACGCTTCCGCGACGCCATTCCAGGCGGCAATCCGCGCCGCTCAACCCGGCTTCGCCGCGTACCGTCACGCCGCCTTCGAAACCGGTCCGGTCCGCGATCGACGCCAATTTCTCCGTCAACGGAGTTTCAAGTTCGGGCGCGCAATGAACCGAGAGCCGCGGCTCACCACGCAGATCGGTCATGGCATCGGCGACAAGCGCCGAGACGGTCTCTGCGGCAAAGCGGTCGAGCGCGGCACCGGCGATCGTGCCAGCGGCGGCTATGGCCAGTTTCGCGGCCTCTGCGCGCAGCGTTTCGCTCTCGCCGTGCAGGCGGGTCAGGATCAGCTGCATCTGCGAGGCGATCGCCCGCATCGCGTCCGCCTCGGTCTGGGCGGCGCGGGCGACCTGGCTCGCTTCGCCTTCGGAAAACGCAATTCTTGTGGCGTCCGCGACTTCTTCCTCGGTCAGGATGCGGCGCACGCGGTCGCCATCGCGCAGCACTTCTCCGCTGGCGGAGAACACTGTCGTGAAAGCGAATTTCTGCGTCATGTCCGGTCCTGTCCTAGTAGATGAGTTCGTCGTCGCCGCCGGCATCGGCGATCATGATCTCGCCCTTGGCGGCAAGGTCCTTCGCCGCCGCGACCATGGCCTGCTGGGCCTGGTCGACATCGCGCAGGCGCACCGGGCCCATCGCAGCCATGTCGTCCTTCATGATCTTCGCCGCGCGTTCCGACATGTTCGAGAAGAACAGGTCGCGCAGCGAATCCGATGCGCCCTTCAGCGCCAGCGCCAGCTGGTCCTTGTCGACCGCGCGCAGCAGTGTCTGGATGCTGCCCGGGTCCAGCTTCGACAGGTCTTCGAAGACGAACATCAGCGCACGGATTTTCTCGGCGGAGTCGCGATTGCGCTCTTCCAGCGACGCCAGGAAGCGGTTCTCGGTCTGGCGGTCGAAATTGTTGAAGATGTCGGCCATCATCTCGTGGCTGTCGCGCTTGGATGTGCGCGCCAGGTTCGACATGAATTCGGTTCGGAGCGTTTCCTCGATCTTGTCGAGGATTTCCCGCTGCACCGGCTCCATGCGCAGCATCCGCATCACGACTTCGAGCGCGAAGTCCTCCGGCAGCGCCGCCAGCACGCGCGCGGCATGCTCGCCTTTCACCTTCGACAGCACCACGGCGACGGTCTGCGGGTATTCATTCTTCAGATAGTTGGCGAGCACGACCTCGTTCACATTGCCCAGCTTGTCCCACATGGTCCGGCCGGCGGGTCCGCGCAGCTCCTCCATGATGGTTTCGACCTTGCCCTCGGGCAGGAAGCCGTTGAGCAGGCGCTGGGTGGCCTCGAACGAGCCCATCACCGAACCGCCGGCCGACATCTGTCCGGCGAACTCGATGATCAGTTTCTCGACGACTTTCGACGAGACATTGCCGAGATTGGACATGGCGGAGGAGACCTCGCGGATCTCCTCCTCGTCCATCATCTCCCAGAGCTTGTGCTCCTCGTCGCCGAGGGCGAGCAGGATGACCGCCGCCTTCTCCGGGCCGGAGAGGCGGTTGGGATCCTCGATCATGCGTTTCGGTTCGCGTGCCATGATCAGGTCTCATGCATCCAGGTGCGCAGGATCGACATCGATTCCTCCGGGTGCTGCTCGACGATGCCGGCGACCTTCTTCACCGACGACCGTTTCACCTGGCCGTCGATCTTCGCGATATCGATTCCGGAATCGTATTCCTCCGGTGCGGGCAAACTCCCGCCTGGCGCGGCCGCCTGGTTGGCGACTGCGCCCTGCTGCGCCGGACCGGCGACGGCGCCGCCGCCATCGCCGCCAACCGCCCCGGCTCCCGCCATGGCGAGCTGCGGCGCGGCTCCTGCGCCCTTGGCCAGCGGGCGGGCAACGAGGAAGATGACGAGCAGCGCAGTGATGAACATCACGCCGATTTCCGCGGCGCGCATCATGTCGTCCTTGGAAAAGGAGAAGCCACCGGTCGCCGGCGTACCGAGCGACGGGTCGGCCCGGGCGAACTGGACATTGGTGACTTCCAGCGAGTCCCGGCGCGTCTCGGTTTCGGTAAAGCCCATCGCGCCGCGCACCAGCGCCTCGATGCGCTGCATCTCTTCCGGCGTGCGCTCGCGGTAGGTGACCGTGCCGTCTTCGCCGGTCTCCCAGACTCCGTCGACGGCGACCGCGACAGAGAGGCGTTCGATCGCGCCGGCCTCGCGGACCTCGGTCCGGGTCGTGCGCGAATTCTCGTAGTTCACCACGTCACGCGAATTGGTCCGGGTCGAGGCGACACGGGGCTCGCTGCCACTGCCTTCGGCTTCGTCGGGCAGATTCTCCGAAGCGGAAACCGCGCCGTCATTGCCTTCCGTGTCGAGCGATTCTTCTTCGGTCCGGTCACGCGACAGGATGACCTGGCCTTCGGGATCGTAGATTTCGCGGCTCTCGGTGATCGAGGTGCGGTCGAGTTCGGCCGAAACCTGAACCCGCGCCCCGCCCGCACCGACAACCCCTTCGACGAGGTTGAGGATGCGCTGGCGCAACTGTTCCTCGACCTGCTCGCGGCGGTCGTCGATCACGGCGGCCCCGGCCTCGTCGCCCGGATTGGGACCGACGAAATAGCGTCCGGTCGTATCGGCGACCGTGACCTGGCCAGGTTCGAGATTGGGCACGGCACTGGCGACGATGTTCCGGACGATGGCGAGCTGGCGGTCATTTAATTCGCCGCGCGCTTCCAGCGTGATCACCGCGCTCGGCGGCGTTGATTCGCGCTCGAACAGCCGGCGCTCGGGCAGGACGAGGTGCACGCGGGCGGTCGCAATCGAGTCGAGGGACTGGATGGTGCGGGCCAGCTCGCCTTCAAGCGCGCGCTTGGCATTCAGATTCTGCACGAAGCTGGTCGTGCCCAGCGCGTCGGAATTGTCGAAAATCTCGTAGCCGACCGAGCCGAAGCCGAGCGCCCCGCCACTGGCGACGCGCACGCGGGCCTCATCGACCTGGTCGCGCGGGACATAGATCGAACTGCCGCCATTGCGGAATTCGTAGGGGATGCCGGCTTCGTCGAGACGCTCGCTGGCGGCTGCGGCATCGGACGCCGACAGGCTGGAATAGAGCAGTGACTGGCTGCCGCCGCCGAGATTCGTCGAGAAGAAGACCAGCGCCATGGCCAGCCCGACCGCCAATCCGAAAATGGCGATCAGCCGCACCGGGCCTAGTGATCTCAGTTGATCCAGAAGTCCGTTCACGCGCGATCCGCCCTGAAAATCGTCCCCGCCGGCCGCCTTGGACCGGTCACTGGGCAGATTTTTCCCACCTCGCGCGTAAACGAGGGTTTAATTACGGGAAATCGATTTCAGGAGATTGCACATGAAGACGGCGGTCCGGGGGGTGGCCCGGTCCGCCGTCGGGGACGCTGTGGTCTCAGGGGATAGAGAGTCAGCGACGGGAAACTAGCGGTATTGCTGGACCCGGGTGGTACGCAGCCCGGCCAGGCCGTGGCGGTCGATCGCACGCTGCCAGCCGAGGAATTCCTCGACGCTGAGGCGATAGCGTTCGCAGGCATCTTCGAGGGAAAGCAGCCCGCCCCGCACCGCGGCGACAACCTCGGCCTTGCGGCGGATCACCCAGCGCTGAGTCGAAGGCGCCGGCAGGTCCGCCAGCGTGAGGGGACTGCCGTCCGGTCCAATGACGAAGTTTTCGCGGCGCAGACGCGTTTGCATGATACGAACCCCACACACCCTGGTTTTTGACGTTTGTGTTCTTCTTGTTGGGGGCACCCTAGCGCAGGGCTTTTAACAAACCCCTGAAATCCGGGGTAAATTTGTACTTAACGTTATCGATAAAAATGAAGGGACCCCCGGCCGTGCGGCCGGGGGTCCCGTCAACTCAATCCGGGTTCAGCGGAATTACCGCTTCATGCGGATCGCTTCGTCCATCATTTCGTCGGCCGTGGTGATGATTTTCGACGATGCGGAATAGGCCCGCTGCGTCGTGATCAGCGAAGTGAACTCGGTCGCGAGATCGACATTGGAGTTTTCCAGCGTCGACGCCGCGATCCCGCCCGATCCGCCGTTGCCCGGTGCGTTCAGCGTGAAGGTGCCGGAGTCCGGCGTGATCGAATACGTGCCGCCCGATTCCGCGGCCAGACCGTTCGGGTTGACGAAGGTCGCGACCGGGATCTGGTAGATCCGGCGCACGATGCCGTTGTCGAATTTGGCAAAGACGACGCCTTCGCTGTCGACCTCGACGCCCGAGAAGTCGCCGAACACCGCGCCGTCGACCTGCGTGGAGAGCAGGACGGACGGGCTGTCATACTGTGTCAGGCCGCCCGGCTGCGTGGCCGAGCCGAGGAAGAGGTTGATCGACTGGGCGGCAATGCCTTCGCCTGAAGCCCACTGGAACTGCGTCGCGCCCAGCGCCCCGGAATTGGCCGAGGCCAGGAAGTCCAGCGTTGTCGGAAGCGTCGTGTTGGTCAGGTCGAGATCGCCATTGGCATCGAAGGCGACGATGCCGGTCGCGATCTGGCCGTCGACCAGGCCCGCGCCCGTGGTTACGTCGCTGGCCGGCTCGACATGCAGCTCGGCATGCCACTGGTTGGCAGTGGCGCTCTTGAGCAGCGACAGCGTGATGGTGCGGGCACCGCCCTGGCTGTCATAGATCTGGATCGAACGCTGGAAGTCGGGCGTGACCGCGCCGGACGCCATGTTGGTCGCCGATGTCCCGGCGGTATAGGTCGCCTCGTCCGCCGAAATCGTCTGGCTCGCCTGCAGATTGGCATTCACCGAGACATTCGACGTCTGCTCCGCTGCGCCGCCGATCGCCGACAGATTGATCGCTTCGAGCGAATTGAGATCGGACGGGTTTCGGGTGATCGACCCGTCCGTGTCGACCGGCCAGCCATACAGGAAGAGGCCGGCATCATTGCGCAGGAAGCCGTTGGCATCGGCTTCGAAACGGCCGGCGCGGCTGAAATAGACCGGGTCGGTCGTCGATGTCGTTTGCGAGGCGTTCCGGACCACGAAGAAGCCTTCGCCGGAAATGGCGAGATCGGTCGCTGAACTGCCCGGTGTCAGAAGACCGCCGCGCGAGATTTCGAGGCGGTTGATCGAGGACACGCCGCCGGCTGCGTAGCGCGAGGCCGCGCCCCGGCTTTCATAGAGCGGCGAGAACGTCGTCGCGGCGCGCTTGTAGCCGACCGTGTTGACGTTCGCGATATTGTCGGAAATCGCGGCGAGCGCGCTGGAATTGGCCAGCAGGCCCGACGCACCGGCCCAGAGGGCGGAATTGATACTCATGACTTTGAGCTCCCCATTCGGTGAAAAGGAGCGTTCTGCTATTGTTGAAACCCCACCGCCCGCGGATTCTGCGCGTGCCGTGCCGGACCTTGAATGGCCCGGTTCTTCGCTAGACTGCCGTACCCTCCCTGAGGGCACGAATGGATGAGAGCGGGACGCTTAGCTGTCCCATCTCGATGATGACTTCTGAACCTGACAGGTCGACGCCGGTCACGCGCGCGGTCGAACTGATGCCGGACGTCATGGTCTCGCCCTCGGCGTCGAGCGCGTTGACCGACAGCGTGTACAGCCCGTCTTCGAGCGCGTTGCCGCTGCCGTCGGTGCCGTCCCAGCTCAGCGTGTGGCGGCCGGGATCGGTTTCGCCTTCGATACGGGCAACGACACGGCCCGTCGCATCGCGCACGACCAGCTCGGTCTGCGACGACTGGTCGGGCAGGGTGTAGTTCCACTCCGCCTGACCGCCGGACAAGGCGGTTTGCGGCGAATCCACCGTCGCCATGCGGCCGAGGAAGTCGATCGAGGCGCCCTGCGCCGCAGCCGACTGGATGACCAGCAGCGATTCCAGATTCTGGTTCGACGCGATCTGCTGCTCGACGCTGGAAAAGCTGACCAGCTGGTCGACGAACTGGGTCGAATCCAGCGGGCTGAGCGGATCCTGGTTCTTCATCTGCTCGGTGAGCAGGGTGAGGAACATCTCGAAATTCTCGGCGAGCCTGACGGCGGAATTCGCGTTCGAATTTCCGAAGGCTGCGCCAACGGCGGCTGCGTCAGTCATGTCGCGCTCCTCATATTCTCACATCGATGCCGGAACCGCCCGACAGCGCAAACCCGTAAAGCCGCGTCATCGGACCGGCGGCGGGATCGGCAGCGGCGCCGTTCGGCGCGGCATCGGAATAGACCGCAAACCCGTCACGGGGCGTACCGAAGCGGTCGTCCGTATCGTCTCCGCCCTGCGACAGCTCGAACTGCAGCCCGTTATCGGACAGGTCGAGGCCCGCCTCGGCCAGCGCACGTTCAAGTTCACGCGCCGAGCGCTGCAGGTCGGCCAGAGTCTCGGGGCGCTCCGCGCTGAGCACGGCATGCACCCGGTTGTCGTTCGAATTGACGTGCAGCTTCACCTCGACACGGCCCAGCTCGGGCGGATCCATGCGGATCTCGAACTGGCGCTGGCCCTGGTGGAAATTGCGCACGATGTGCGCGGCGAGCCCCGGCGCGGCGTTGGCCGGCAGGCGCGGGCCCTGTGCGTTCTGCGACCGGAGTGTGGCATCAGCCGACCGGACGTCGGCGGCCTGACGCTGAACGGTCATCTCCGCCTCGAAGTCACTCTCGGGCAGCGCGGCCGGTTCGGCGGCGCGCTGCGCTTCGCCCTGACCGGGCAAACGCTCCAAAGCGTCGCGTGCAACATCGCTCGCCTGTGAGGGCAGGACGGGCCGATCCGGCCGGACTGCGGCCTGGGCCGGTGCCGGACTGCCGGCCTGCGTATCGGGTGAAGCGGCGCTTGCGCCCGATTTCGCCGCTGCGCCGGCCGGGGCCGGTGCGGCAGACTTTTCCAGAATCGCGCGCGGGCGCCCGGACTCCTGGGGCATCGCTGCGGCTGCGGCGGCAGCCTGCTCCGGTGTGATTGCCGGTGCGGTACCCGCGGTCGGACCCGGAGCCGCCGGGGCCGCCGCTTGGGTATTCGTCGAACCCGCGCCTGCGCCCGCACCCGGAGACATACCCGTCTGTCCGGCGGCAGGACCATTTCCGGCGGGTTGTCCCGCCGGTTGCGGTTGGACGGCGGTCTTGCCGGCATCGCCCGCCTGCTTCGCCTGGGCGGTCGGCTTCACATCGGCCGGATCAGCAGTCTCGGCTGGCGTGCCGGTCGAGGCCTGCGGGCCCGGCGTGATCTGTTCTGCGGGCAGCCCGCCTCCGGTGCGGGGCGCATTGCCACCGGCTTCGGGCGGCTGGCCACCGGACATCGACGGATCGAGCGTCGCGGTCTGCTGCGGCGTGCCGCCACCCGTGGCGAAAACCGGGCCACCGGTTTCGGCTGGTTGCGGTCCGCCCGTGGCGGGGGCAGGCGTCGCGGTCTGCATCGGCAGGGGGCCGCCGGTCGCCGGGGTCGGTCCATCCGATTGACCGAATGGAAGGCCACCGCCCGTCGAGGGCGCGGCCGTGCCGTCGCCAAATGGAGTTCCTCCGCCGGTCGGATGCGGTGTGCCGGCGACGACCTGCTCGGGCGGAAGCCCGCCGCCGGTTTCCGGCAACAGGACTCCGGTCTCGGACGGCTGGCCGCCGCCATCGACGGGGCGCGGCGGTTCTGAAGGGTCAGGGAAGGGCGTGTCGGGGCGCTGGCGCTGACCGCCGCGGCCGCCGGGGACGATGCCCCGGTCGCGCGGATCGGTGATCGCCTCGCGCGAGCGTGCGGGTTCGTTCAGAAGCGCATCGAAGCCCGTATCGCCGGCGCCAGTCCTGGCGTCACGGCGATCGGGTCCGGACGCGTTCGTGCCGACCGTCGCTCGAAAATCCGGAATGTAAGCGTCCGCATGCATGGTGCGGTCACGTCCCTCTTGTCATCCACCGGTCTCAAGGCGCCAGGCACCCTGTCCCGAACCATGACTGGCAAGCGGCATGCCATCGGGATGAAGAGGTCAAGATTATGAAAAACAACAGGAAACCCGATCCGGAGGCGAAGGCGATTCTTGCCGCCCCGGCAGATTCGACCCGGCCCGCATGGGCGATTCTGCCTAGTCTGGCACCTGGCACCGGTCTGGCCCGCCGGTTGCGACACTCATACCCGGAACGGCGCGCCCGTCACGGGTGCGCTCAGACAAGCGGGTTGGAAAAGTGGTTCAAAAAGAACAGCTTGATAAGGATAGGGGGCATTTCGCCGGCACCCGTCCGCCGCACCCGGACCCGGCAAATTCTGCCAGCATCCCGGCAGATTCCTCCACGCGTACGCACGAATACGGAGAGGACGCCCCATGTCGCTGAGCTCGATCATCGGCAATGCCCTGTCCGGCCTCCAGGCCAGCCAGATCGGCTTGCAGGTCTCCTCGAACAATGTCGCCAACGTCAACACGCCGGGCTATGCGCGCACCATCGCGACCTTCACCTCGCGCAATGTCGGCGGTCAGGCGATGGGCGTCGATGTCGCGGGCGTTCAGCGCGTCGCGGATCTCTATCTCCAGGCGGCAGCCCTGCGCGCCTCGGCGGACGCCGGCGCGGCCGATGTCGCCTCGCAGGCGCTCGACCGCTTCCAGTCGCAGGTCGGCGGGCTCGATGACGAGGGCTCGATCTTTTCGCGCCTGCACCGTGCCTTCAACTCGATCAACTCCGCTTCGGTCGAACCGGCTCTGACGGTCGCGCGGCTGTCGGCAGCGACCGATCTGCAATCCTTCTTCGACGAGGCCAAGCGCCTTTCCGGCGAATTGCGGTCGCAACGCCTCGAAACCGAGACCCGGATCACCGCGACCGTGTCTCGGATGAACGAAATCCTCGGTGAACTCCAGAAGCTCAATCGCGACGTTCAGGCGCTCGCCGTCAACACCTCGGACACGACCGGCGCCGCCAACCGGCAGGCCGAACTGCTCGATGAATTGTCGACCTATGTCGACATCCGCACCCAGCCACTTGGCGATGGCCGCATCGTGGTGCGGACCGGCGACGGCATCCCGCTGCTCGACAACGAGGCCGCGACGCTGCGCTACTCGCCCGCAGGCAATGGCGGTTACGAAGCCAGTTTCGCCGCGATCGAGATCGTCTCGAAGACTGGCGGCGCGAACACGGCGCTCGACTCCCACATTGCGTCGGGAGAGCTGCGCGGCCTGCTCGATGTCCGCGACAGCGAGCTGCCGGCCCTTGCCGAAGAGCTGGCCGAGCTGGTTGCCGGCGCGACCGACGCGCTCAACGCCGCGCACAACAATGCCTCCTCCGTGCCCCCGCCCGCCAGCCTGACCGGCCGCAATACAGGCCTGCTCGCCAGTGACGCGCACGGCTTCACCGGTGCGACGACCCTGGCCGTGGTCGACACGGCCGGCGCGCTCGTGAAGCGGATCGACATCAATTTCACCGCCGGCACCTATTCCGTTGATGGCGGCGCGGCGACCGCCTTCTCGGGCGGCACGATCGGCGACGTCGTGTCTGACATCAATAGCGCGCTGGGCGGCAACGGATCGGCCAGCTTCACCAATGGCCAGCTGACGATTTCCGCCACCGGCGGCGACGGCATCGCGACCTTGCAGGATTCAACCTCGCCGGCCAGCCGCGGCGGTCGCGGCTTCGCGCACTTCTTCGGTCTCAATGACATCGTCGATTCCGCACGGCCGCAATTCTTCGAAACCGGCCTGTCGGCCACGGACGCGCACGGCTTCACCGCCGGCCAGACCCTGTCTTTCAAGGTCATGGCGCCCGATGGCCGGACCGCACAGAACGTCACCATCACGGTTGGCGGCACCAGCTTCAGCGACCTCATGACCTCGCTGAACGACCCGGTCACCGGACTCGGCCGCTATGCGACATTCTCGCTCGACGGGAATGGCCGGCTCGTCGAAACCCCGGTCTCCGGCTACGCCAATTTCGACGTCGAGCTGACTTCGGATTCCACCTCGCGCGGCGGAACGGGGCTCAGCTTCTCGCAGATGTTCGGCGTCGGCCTCGCGGCCAAGGCCAACCGCGCCGAACTGGCCAATGTGCGCGACGCGATCCGCAACGACTCCTCGCGGCTGGCCCTCGCCGAGCTCGACATCACCGGGGCCAGCACGGCAGGCGATCTTGTCCTGACCAATGGCGACGGGCGCGGCGGCGCAGCGCTGCAGCAGGCGCTGACCTCGACCCGCACCTTCCGCGCGGCGGGCGGCTTCTCCGCCGGCACATCGACGCTCGAATCCTACGCCGCACGGCTCGCCGGGGATATCGGCGCGCGCTCGGCCCGGGCGGAACGCTCGGCGCAGGGCGCGGAATCGCTGAAACAGGTCGCCGCGGAGAAGCGCGCCAATGTCGAAGGCGTCAGCCTCGACGAGGAACTCGCCAACATGACGCTCTACCAGCAGTCCTACAACGCATCCGCGCGCCTGCTTCAGGCCGCGAAGGAACTGACCGACACACTGCTGTCGCTCGTTTGAGGAGTTAGGCCATGACCCGCATCGCCACCTCCGCCGCCGCCCAGTCCGCGCTCGCCGACCTGATGCGCGCCCAGCGCTCGGTCTATGAGGCGCAGCAGCAGATCGCGACCGGCAAGGTCGGCGACAATCTGCGCGGCGTCGGCCACCGGGCCGAAACGCTGTCGGCCGCCTATGGCGCCCAGCTTCGTGCCGGCGCCTATGAAGAAGCCGCCAAGCGCACCGCCAACCGGCTGGAAGTCACCGACGCGGCGCTCGGCTTGCTCGCGGAATCGGCGACCGAGTTGCGCCTCGCCATGACCACGACCGACGGCACCTACATCATGGACCAGGTGCGCGAGGCCTTCGACAGCGCGCGCAACGCCCTGTCGACGCAATATGCCGGGGCCTACATCTTCGGCGGCACGCGCGCCGATGCCGACCCGATCACCGCCAATTCGCTGTCCGACCTGATCGCCGCCCCGGCCGCGGGGGACGTGTTCCAGAACTCGGCGCGCAAGAACACGGTCAAGCTCGACGACAATCTCACCATGGAAACGGGCATTCTCGCCAGCGATGTCGGTACTGATCTGATGGCGTCGTTCAAGCGGATCGCCGAATTCAACGCCGGCGCCGACGGCCCCTTCGACGGGCCGCTGACCCAGAACCAGCAGGCCTTCATTCAGGCCGAGATGCAGAATATTCTCGCCGCCTATGATCGCATCAACGACCATGTCGGCGAGAATGGCGCGATGCAGAACCGCGTCGAGGGCCTGGTCACCAGCCAGCAGAACAAGGCCGACTATCTCGACCGCCTGATCGGCTCGATCGAGGATGTCGACATGGCCGAAGCGGCCACGCGCTTCCAGCAGGCCCAGACCGCCGTCGATGTCTCGGCCCGCACCTTCGCCACGCTCAGCCAGGTCTCGCTTCTGCCGTTCCTGAGGTAGCGTTGTTTTTC
>NZ_JBHRSV010000026.1:73476-82411 GCF_042643335.1 Hyphobacterium vulgare | reverse complement strand
GCGGGGGGGGGGGGCGCACCCCTTACCTCGATTACGGAGCAGAACCCCTCATCCGCCCTTGCGGGCACCTTCTCCCCTTCAAAAGGGGAGAAGGGAAACGTCATTCCCGCGAACGCGTCTCGAAGGGCGATCATAAAGACCCCGCCCTTCCATCCCCCGCGCCGATCCTCTATATCGCCGCCTCCCATGAACGTTTGCTCCGGGCCTTGACCCCGGTGGAGGCGAGAGATGACCGATACGCTGACGCGCGCGGACACGCGTGCCGATACCCTGCTTCGAGACTTCGGCCTGGCGGATGATCCGCTCGGGCTCGGCGGTGACCCGGCGAGCCACCGCGTCGTCGTGGCCATGTCCGGCGGTGTCGATTCCACCGTCACCGCCACCGCGCTGCACCGCGCCGGCTATGACGTCGTCGGGATCACGCTGCAGCTCTATGATCATGGCGAGATGATCAGGAAGAAGGGCGCCTGCTGCGCCGGGCAGGACATCTACGACGCCCGCCTCGCCGCCGAGGAAATGGGCTTCCCGCACTACGTGCTCGACTACGAGAACCGCTTCCGCGAAGCGGTGATGGAGGATTTCGCCGATACCTATCTGGGCGGCGCGACCCCCATTCCCTGCGTGCGCTGCAACCAGCGGGTCAAGTTCGCCGACCTCCTGCACCAGTCGCAGCAGCTGGGTGCTGCCGCGATGGCGACGGGGCACTACATCAAGCGCGTCGACGGGCCGAACGGCGCGGAGCTTCACCGCGCCGCCGATCCGGGCAAGGACCAGTCCTATTTCCTGTTCGCGACGACGCAGGACCAGCTGGATTTCCTGCGCTTCCCGCTCGGGCATCTGACGAAGGACCAGACGCGCCAGCTTGCCGAGGCCTTCGGCCTGGCCGTCGCCGACAAGCCGGACAGCCAGGACATCTGCTTCGTGCCGGACGGCAATTACGCCGCCATCGTGGAAAAGCTGCGCCCCGGCGCGGCCGAACCCGGCGACATCGTCCATGTCGATGGCAGCGTGCTTGGCCGGCATGACGGCGTGATCCGCTACACGGTCGGCCAGCGCCGCGGTCTCGGCGTTGCGACCGGCGAACCGCTTTACGTCGTGCGCCTCGACGCGCCGGGCCGCCGGGTCATCGTCGGTCCGCGCGAGGCGCTGGGCGTGAAGCGCATCCGCCTGCACGACGTCAACTGGATCGGCGACACGCCGCTCGATCAGCTCGAAGGCGAGCCGGTGCTCGTGAAGGTCCGCTCCACCCGTCCGCCAGTGCCCGCCGCGCTATCGGTCAATGACGGCCAGGTCGGCCTCGTCCTCGACGCGGAAGAGGAAGGCGTCGCGCCGGGCCAGGCGGCGGTGTTCTATGCGCCGGAGGATGGCGGCTCGCGCGTTCTGGGTGGCGGGTGGATCACCGGGACGGTTTGAACTCTCTTCCCCTCTCCCCTCGGGGGAGAGGGGGCAGGGGTGAGGGGTGACTCTCAAAAAAACCCCTCATCCGGCCTTTCAGGCCACCTTCTCCCCCGAGGGGAGAAGGAGAAGCTCACCCCGCCAGAAACGCCTTCCAGCTGACCACGGTCAGCCAGTGGATAAGCACCGGCGGCCAGACCGAGCCGGAACGCTGCCAACTGATCGTGCAGACGATACCCAAGAGTGCCGCGATACCGAGAAAGACCGGGTCGGTGAAGACCGGCTGCGCCATCGGCAGGCCGAGCCACACCTGAACCGGATGCCACGCGACGAAGGCAATCAGGCTCAGCCCGATCCTCACAACGTCACCCCGGCGGAAGCCGGGGTCCATAACACCCGTCTCACTGGATTCCGGCGTTCGCCGGAATGACGGCTTCCCTTGAAGCAGGACGCGAAAGACCAGCTCTTCTCCGAGAGCCGGAACGAGAACCGCAATAAGCGCGACGACCAGAATCGTCTGAAGCTGTGAAATCCCGAACGCGAACACCCCGGTCGCCAGCCCGAACGGCAGGGCGATGGTCGTGAACACCGCAAACAGGCCGGCGGCCTCCGCCAGGTCGCGAAGGTGAGGGGCGCGGAACGCCCCGATCAATCCACCAGCCGTCGCATCGCCCATTCCACGGGACCCCGCTGGAAACGGCTCCGCCAGATCGT
Organism: Hyphobacterium vulgare; assembly: GCF_042643335.1. Lineage (NCBI taxonomy): Bacteria > Pseudomonadati > Pseudomonadota > Alphaproteobacteria > Maricaulales > Maricaulaceae > Hyphobacterium > Hyphobacterium vulgare. Next base: position 80,302 of record NZ_JBHRSV010000026.1, on the reverse strand, counting down.
CGCGAAGACGAGGCAGAAGATGAAGAAGCCGATCACCCAGGCGAACAGCCAGTAGACCGATTCCGACTCCTCGGGCAGGAACCACTCCGCCGCCGTCACGCCGATATAGACGTGGAGGAGGTAGAAGGTCAGCGCCATCTGCCCGGTCCAGATCACCGGCGTGAACAGCTTCCGCCGCCATTCCGCCGCGCAGATCATCAGCGACAGCGACAGCACGATCATCCCCGTGCCGAGGCCGAACAGGATGTAGAGCGGGGCGGGCGGGTAGGCCGACGTGCCGAAGATGTCGGCGACATAGTTGATCGCGAATCCCCAGTCCTCGGACGGGATCAGCTTCACCAGAGCCAGGTTCAGCGCCGCGAACTTGATCGCCTTGGCCAGACCGATCAGCACGGCCCCGCCGATCAGCAGCCGCCAGTGATTGGCACTGCGGTGCAGGTCGATCCGTCCGACGGCCATGCCGACGAGGAAATAGGCGAACCAGGGCGTCACCGGGTGATGGCCGGTGAAGAAGACGTCCTGCAGCGCCTCCGACGGGTTTGCGAAGCTCGGGCTCGCCCAGTAGTCGAGATCGAGTAGCGGCGGCAGCGCGAAATAGAAGGCGACGAAGGCGAGGGTGGTGAAAACGGCGAGCCCGACCAGCCAGCGCGCCGGCCACAGGAAGACAAGCGACGCGATCGTCAGATAGATGCCGTAGAAATGCAGGATGTCATACGGCCATTGCGCCCGGAAGGAGACGCCGAGCAGGAAGAGGAAGACGCCGCGTTTCAGCAGGTTGAGCCGGGCGGCCCGGCGGTTCTCCGGCGTCCGGTCGTTTCGCGCCCGCATCGTCAGCAGGGCGACGCCGACACCGGCCAGGAAGACGAAGGTCGCCGCCGCGCGGCCGGAAAACAGGCTTTCCAGCTGGATCAGCCATTGCGGGTCGCCTTCGGCGCGGCCGATATAGATCGAGAAATTGACGACCGTCATGCCCATCATGGCGATGGCGCGGGCGAAATCGATGCCTTCGAGCCGGTTCTTCGCCGGGGCGGTGATCTCCGACTCGCTCATTCTTCGTCCCCAGAGCCGGTCGTGTCTTCACGCGGCGGGCAATTGACCGGCGGCACCGGGCGTTCACGGCCTTCGCCGCCGCGCCCGTGACCGACGCGGTCCGCGCCCCAGCCGATATCGGTATCCGTCAGGCGGCGTCCGCCGCGGCCCTGTCCGGCCGGATCGGCCGAGGCGCCGCTGTCGCTGTCGGTCAGGCCGTGGGCGGATTTCGACCCGCGCCCCTGGCCCACCGGATCGGCTTCGGATCCGCTGTCCGTGTCCGTGACGCCTCCTGTGCCGCGGCCCTGGCCGGCCGGATCGGCTTCGGCTCCCGAGTCGCTGTCGGTCACGCCCTGCGGACCGCGGCCATTGCCGACCGGGTCGGCATTGCGGCCACCGTCGCTGTCGGTGAGGCCCGATGCACAGGCCGCCTCCGTGGCGCTCCAGGTGCGCACATGCTGGGCATGCGCGCCTGAAACCAGCGCTGTCGCGCCATAGGCCGTCCCCGCGCCCAGAACGCGCGCAAGGAAGGATCGGCGGCTTGGCCGCCTGCGGTTTTTGGGCATGTCACCCTGTCCCTGATGTCCCCGGCGATACCGTTAGGCCCAACCCCCTGATTTGAAAAGATGTAATCTCGGCGGTCGATACAACCGCATGGCGACCCGGCGATGTTGCATGTGCGAGAAGACTTGACGCACCGCACCCGGAGGCCTTCATCTGCGCTCGATTTTATCCCGGACCTCCCCGAAAGGAGATTTCACCGATGAGCACTCAGGACGATCCGGTCGTCATCGTCGGCATGGCCCGCACCCCGATGGGTGGCCTGCTCGGCGAACTGGCCACGCTGTCGGCCAACGAACTTGGCGCGCTGGCCGTGAAGGCCGCGATGGACGAAGCCGGCGTGTCCGGCGACGACGTCAACACGATCTACATGGGCAATGTGCTCATGGCGGGTCAGGGTCAGGCCCCGGCGCGACAGGCGGGTATCAAGGCCGGCCTGCCGAAAGGCGTCGAGGCGACCACGCTGAACAAGATGTGCGGCTCCGGCATGCAGGCGGCGATCATGGGCCGTTCGGCCATCCTCGCTGGCGAGGCCGACATCGTCGTGGCGGGCGGCATGGAATCCATGACCAACGCGCCGCACATGCTGCCGACCCACCGCGCCGGCTTCAAATACGGCCATGACCGGGTGCTCGACCACATGGCGCTCGATGGCCTCGAGGACGCCTACGAGCACAAGGCGATGGGTGTCTATGCCGACATGATCGCGCAGGAACACCAGTTCACCCGCGAGCAGCAGGACGCCTATGCGCTCGAAACCCTGGCCCGCGCCCAGCGTGCCACGACCGAGGGCGACTTCAAGCGCGAAATCGTCCCGGTGACGATCGCCGGCCGCAAGGGCGATGTCACGGTTGACACCGACGAACTGCCCCGCAAGGCGATGCCGGACAAGATCCCCGGCCTGCGCCCGGCCTTCTCCAAGGACGGCACCGTCACTGCCGCCAACGCCTCGGCCATCTCCGACGGCGCGGCCGCGCTGGTCCTGATGCGCCAGAGCGAGGCCGAGCGCCGCGGCCTGAAGCCGCTGGCGAAGATCTCGGCCGTCGCGTCGCACGCGCACGAGCCGGCCTATTTCACCACTGCGCCGGTTCCGGCCATGCGCAAGGTGCTGGAAAAGGCGGGCTGGGCGACCGATGACGTCGATCTCTGGGAAATCAACGAAGCCTTCGCCGTCGTTCCGATGATCGCGATGAAGGAACTCGGCATCCCGCACGAGAAGGTCAATGTGAATGGCGGTGCCTGCGCCATGGGTCACCCGATCGGCGCCTCCGGCGCGCGCATCATGGTCACCCTGCTCGCCGCGCTGGAAAAGCACGGCAAGACCAAGGGCGTTGCCTCGCTCTGCATCGGCGGCGGCGAAGCCACCGCGGTCGCGCTGGAGCGCATGAACTAGGCAGTCTGCCAGGTTGCGAAACGAGCCCCGGACGCTAACCGTCCGGGGCTTTTTTTTGCGCGATGAATCGCCTCTGACGCGAAACCGGCGTAGGCTCCGTCCCGGATAGTGGGGAGTTTGCCGATGCGCCGCCTGATCGTCCTCGCCGTGTTCGCGCTGTCTTCAGCGCCCGCACTCGCCCAGACCTACACATATACCGCGCGCACGGCCGCGCCCGCCCAGCAAACGGGCGAGGTGCAGGCCGGCTCGATCACTTGGTCGTGCAGCGACCGGGCCTGCACAGTTTCCGGCCCTTGGCCGCAGCCCGGCGTCGGGGCGTGCGCGCAACTCGCGGCAATCGTCGGGCGCGTCTCGGAATACGGCCATCCCGGCGCCCGGCTGAACTCGGCGCAGCTCGAGCAATGCAACGCCAACGCGGCACGGCCGGCGCTGCAAACGACTCTAGCCCCCGGCATCGCCCAGCAGGTTACGACCGCGCTCACCCCGCAGGTCCGCGCCCCCGAACTCCAGGTTCAGCCGCAGCCGGGCCAGCGCGTCAGCCCGCAGCAGATCCCGGACGCGGCGCGAGGTCCCGCAATTGCGCCGCCCGAAATGCAGGTCGAGCTGAGTCCGACCGTACGCCTCGCATCGACAGCGATTCGTTACGGTGCGCCGCTGATCACCAACCAGACCGTCCATGTCGAGATCCCGCCCACCGAACGGCTCTACGCGATCCGCAATGGGGGTGGTGACGGGGATTTCGGCGGCAACGGGCCGCGCGTCACCGTCTCGGCCAGCATTTCCGCGGAAGGACCCTGCCTGATCGCCAGCATCGATATGGACGCGGTCGAGACCCGTCCCGATCACACACGCGGCCGGGTCAGCGAGCGCCTGCGCCTGTGGTGCAATCCGGAGGGTGGGGACATCCAGCGCATCACGTCGCCTACGCGCGCCAGCGCCGAATACACCGACAGCGACTGGGAGATCGACACCATCGTCCCGGGACGCGGCGAGATCGATGTGCGCCGTGGACTGCCGGAAACGGACGGCCCGGTGCGCAGCTTCATCATCATGGGTGACACCAATGGTGACGTCTTCAACAACGACAATGACGGCCGCGATGTCGGCGATCTGGACTCCAACGGAAACCGCACCGTCTCGCGCACCAGCGTGCAGGTGCAGTGGAACCCGATTTCCGTCGTGGTGCCCATCGTTGCCGAACCGGAAGTGACCGGGCCACCGGGAACGACCTCGGTGTGGGTCAACGGCCAGCATTCAGGCTTCCTCGTCCTGCGCCATACCGGCGGCGACCGTGACTTCTTCGGCCACGGCCCGCGCATGACCGTCACCTCGCGGCTCGACCTGTCGGCTGACGGCACGCAGATTCTCGCCCGGCTGGCCGGCGATGCCAGCGAGGTGGGCGGCGACACCCGTGCGTCCGGCTCCTCTGACCGCGAAGTCATCTGGACCGCACCGGCGGGCTGGCGGATCGACGCGGTGCAGGTCGAATATGGCTGGTGGGAAGACGATGCCTGGCAACAGGCCTTTGAAACCGCGCTCGGCCGCACCGCCACGGTCGCCTATACCGACCGCGATCACGAACAGGATTTCCTGGTCGAGGGCGCGGGAGAGGGCGGGCGCGACGGAATCTGGTTCGACGATGCCACCAATGACGCGCGCCGCCGCGCCATGAGCCATGTCGAAGCCTTCCGGGTGATGGGCGATGCCAATGGCGACGAGGCGGGCAGCCGAACCGGTCTGCAGGCTTTCTATCGGCCCTTGCTGGTCACGCTGACGCCGGTCGATCCGGCACGCGCCCGCACCGCCGACCTGCAGCCCGACGTTCTGCTCGATGTGCCGACCGGCGACTTCGCCAACCGGCTTTCGGGCGGCAATTCCTGTGGGCCGCAGGCGGCGTCCCGCGTGCTGCGCTTCTACGGCGTTGCCACGACCTATGAACAGTTCAAGCGCCGGGTACAAAGCTCGGGCAATTTCGTCTCCGACCAGTCGCTCGGCACGCCGCCGGGCACGCTGCGCGACCGGATGAATGATCTCGCCTCCGGCTTCGTCCATGACGTGCTGCCGCTCGGCAATACCCGCGCGAACGATGCGGCGCTGGCCCGCATCCGGCAGTTGCTCGACGAGGGCCGCCCGGTCCTCACCCTGGTCGCCTGGGGATCGCAATACGCTGCCGACATCATCTCGCCGCACGATGCGGCGGCGACGGCGCACTGGGTCGTCGTGCGTGGCTACAACGCCCGCAACCGCACCTTCCTGATCATCGACAACGGCCACCCGGTGGAATGGTCGTACGAGCATTTTGCCTCGATGTTCGACTACGGACAGGACGCGCAGTTCGAAGCCCTGTTCGCCCTGATGAATGTCGAGAAGGGGTCGATCATCTACCGGCGGTAACGATCCGGAATTGCTGCGCCGCACAAAGACTTGACCGCGCATGACCGCCATGCGCCACGGCAGGGCCGGATAGTGGACAACGCCCCGCCCGGCGCGCTATTCGCCGTGCCGACGACCCCGTACAGCATTCAAGCGCGAGGCCCCATGGCGACGTCCCAGCCCCGTTACCGCGTACCGGCGCCGAAATTCCGCCCCGGCGACGAGCCCGACTTCTCCGATCTGAAACTGCAGCCGGCCGGCGAGGCGAAACGCCCCGCCATCGATTGCAGCTGGAAGGACACGGTGGATCACGCGACCGGACTGGTCGGCGCGCTCGATCACAATCACCAGGCCGTCGGCGAGTGGAATCCGGAACTCGACCCGGACACGCTGCGTGAGGGGCTCCGCCACATGGTGCTGACCCGCGTCTATGACGAGCGCATGCAGAAGCTGCAGCGTCAGGGCAAGATGAGCTTCTACATGAAGTCGACGGGCGAGGAGGCGGTGTCCGTCGCCGCCGCCATGGCCATGCGCGACAGCGACATGGTCTTCCCGTCCTACCGCCAGCAGGGCATCCTGTTCGCGCGCGGCCGCGACATCGTCGACATGATGTGCCACTGCATTTCCAACAGCCGCGACAACCTCAAGGGCCGCCAGCTGCCGGTTCACTACACGTGGGCCGACGGCAATTTCTTCTCCATCTCCGGCAATCTCGGCACCCAATTCCCCCAGGCCGTCGGCTGGGCGATGGGTGCACGCTACAAGAATGAAGACCAGGTCACGGCGAGCTGGATCGGCGACGGCACCACCGCGGAGGGCGACTTCCATGGTGCGCTGACCCTGGCCTCGACCTATCGCGCGCCGGTCATCTTCAACGTCGTGAACAACCAGTGGGCCATTTCCACCTTCCAGGGCATCGCACAGGGCGATGCGCCCAGCCTGGCGGTGAAGGGGCTCGGCTACGGCCTGCCGTCCATCCGCGTCGACGGCAACGACTTCCTCGCCGTCTATGCCGCCACGCAATGGGCCGCCGAACGCGCCCGTGCAGGCCATGGCGCGACGCTGCTGGAGCTCTACACCTACCGCGCCGCCGCGCACTCCACCTCGGACGATCCGTCCGGCTACCGCCCGAAGGAAGAGGCCACGAAATGGCCGCTGGGCGATCCGATCGAGCGGCTGAAGAACCACCTCATCGGTCTCGAGGAATGGGACGAGCAGCGCCACGAGGCGATGGAAACCGAACTGAACGACCTCGTCGTGAAGTCCTACAAGGAGGCCGAGAGCTACGGCACGCTGCATGACGGCCCGCTCTCGCCCGTGCCTTCGATCTTCGAGGATGTCACCGCCGAACCCGACTGGCGCCTCATCCGTCAACGTCAAGATCTGGGGGTCTAGATCATGACCAAGATGAACATGATCCAGGCGCTCAACTCGGCGCTCGACGTGGCGATGGAAAACGACCCGAACGTC
>NZ_JBHRSV010000026.1:0-73349 GCF_042643335.1 Hyphobacterium vulgare | reverse complement strand
AACGAGGCCGCCATTGCGGCGATGGCCATCGGTATGGCGGCCAAGGGCCTGCGGCCGGTCGCGGAAATCCAGTTCGCCGACTACATCTTCCCGGCGATCGATCAGATCGTCTCGGAGATGAGCCGCATCCGCTACCGCTCCGCCGGCCAGTTCACCCAGCCCATCGTGGTGCGCTCACCCTGGGGCGGCGGCATCCGCGGCGGCCAGACCCACTCGATGAGCCCGGAAGCCTTCTTCACCCACGTGCCGGGCATCAAGGTCGTGATCCCGTCCAACCCGTATGACGCCAAGGGCCTGCTGCTCGCCTCGATCGAGAGCGATGATCCGATCATCTTCTTCGAGCCGAAGCGGATCTATAACGGCCCGTTCGACGGCCAGGCCGACGGCGCGCTGCAATCCTGGGCCAACCACCCCAAGGGCGAGGTGCCGGAAGGCCATTACACGGTCGAACTCGGCAAGGCGGAAATCGTGCGCGAGGGCAGCGCCGTCACGGTCGTGACCTATGGCACGCTGGTCCATGTCGCGCTCGCCGCGGCGGACAAGGCCGGCATCGACGCCGAGGTGATCGATCTGAAGACGCTCACTCCCTACGACATCGAGACCATTTCGGACTCCGTGAAGAAGACCGGCCGCTGCATCGTCGCCAACGAGGCGCCGCGCACGTCCAGCTTTGCCGCCGAACTCGCCGCGCAGATCCAGGAAGACTGCTTCTGGTCGCTGGAAGCGCCGATCCACCGCATCGCGGGATGGGACACCCCCTATCCCCATGCGCATGAATGGTCCTATTTCCCCGGCCAACAGCGCTTCATCAACGCGATGAAGTCCGTGACGGAGACGGTCTGATGGGCCTTTGTGCCCGTGAAAGACACCCCACCCTGACCCTCCCCTCAAGGGGAGGGAATTAGGCGCTGCCCTGCCACTCCCTCCCCCGACGGGGGAGGGCTGGGGTGGGGGGCGTTTTTCGGAACCGAGGTTCGAGATGACGGAATACCGCTACAAGCTTCCCGATGTCGGCGAAGGTGTCGTCGAGGCGGAAATCGTCGAATGGCGCGTCAAGGTCGGTGACATCGTCGTCGAGGACCAGCCCGTCCTCGACGTGATGACCGACAAGGCCACCGTCGAAGTGCCCTGCGCCGTGAACGGCAAGGTCACCAAGATCGTCGGCGAACCCGGCGACGTGATCCCGGTCGGCACCGAAATCCTTTTCATCGAGACCGATGCGGCCAGCGCCGAAGCGGCGAAGGACGAGGCAGCCGAGGCCCCAAAGGCCGACAACGATGTTCCTCCCCCGCCTGCGGGGGAGGTGTCGACGAAGTCGACGGAGGGGGGAAAGCCCGCTGAGGAGAAATCCCCCCCTCGGCCGGCCGAGCCGGCCACTCCCCCCGCAAGCGGAGGGAGAAAAGCCGTCACAGCCCCGTCCGGTCAGCGTCCGCTGGCCAGCCCGGCCGTGCGCCAGCGCGCCCTGGAACTGGACGTCGATCTCGCCGCCGTGCCGGGCACGGGTCCGGCGGGGCGGATCACGCACAATGATCTTGATGACTTCATCGCCGCCGGCGGCCGCCTGATCTCGAAGACGGGCGGCGGGAGTGCCGGCCGCGCGCCACGCACCGGCGTCGAGGAAAAGAAGGTCATCGGACTCAGGCGCAAGATCGCCGAGAACATGCAGAAGGCGATGCGCGACATTCCGCACATCGCCTATGTCGAGGAAATCGACGTCACCGCGCTCGAGGATCTGCGCCAGCATCTGAACGCCACGAAGCGGGACGATCAGCCCAAGCTGACCTTCATTCCCTTCCTCGTCGCGGCCCTGTGCAAGGCGCTGCCCGGCACGCCGCAGGCCAACGCCCACTATGACGGCGATGCCGGCGTGCTGAAGCAGTATGAGGGTGTCCATATGGGCATCGCTGCGGCGACGCCGAACGGCCTCATGGTGCCGGTCATCCGCCATGCCGAGGCGATGGATGTGTGGGAGATCGCCGCCGAGCTCGGCCGTCTCGCCAAGGCCGCCCGCGACGGCAAGGCTTCGCGCGACGAGCTCTCCGGCTCGACCATCACCATCACCTCGCTGGGCGCGATCGGCGGGCTCGTGACGACTCCGGTGATCAATGCGCCGGAAACGGCGATCATCGGCGTCAACAAGATGCAGGAATTGCCGCGCTTCGATGCCGGCGGCCGCGTCGTGCCGAAGAAGCTGATGAACCTCTCCTCCAGCTTCGATCACCGCATCGTCGACGGCTATGACGCCGCGGTCCTGATCCAGAAGGTGAAGTCCTATCTCGAAAACCCGGCGACGCTGTTTATGTGACCCTGCTTTGGCAGGGTCATTCCCGCGCAGGCGGGAATCCAGAGCGGCGGACAGACTGGACTCCCGCCTTCGCGGGAGTGACGATTTGGCTTCGTTCAAAGGATGTGCCCCGGATTTAGTCCGGGGCCTAGCGTCCGTGCGAACGTGCCACCGACTGTAGGTCCCGGCACAAGGCCGGGACGGATTCCTGTTCTAAAATGGAACCTCCCCGCCTAATCTTGAAACATGAATTGGTCGTGGCGCTTCTTTGGTGGGTTCGTCGACCGTTTTCCGGTCAGCCTTCTGATCTTCGTATTCTGGGCCATTGCGCTGCGCGTGTTCGGTCAGTCGATCCCCGACGGTCCGATGGTTGCCATTCAGATTGGATCCTTCTTCCTGCTTTTGATCTGGATGCTGATTTCGATCGCCCGGTCCGGCATGCAGTCACCTGAACCGCATTGGACCATCCGCCTCTGGTCGATCTTCGACCGCCCGCGTCATCCCGATGAAGATCGGGATCCAGAGCAGTGGTGAATCTGGATTCCGGCGTTCGCCGGAATGACGCTCCTCACACCAACGTGACACCGCGTCAGCGCTGAGCATGGCAGTCTCCCCGGCAGAAGAGGGGAGTGCCATGAAAGCCATCCTGACCGCCGCGATTGTCAGCCTCGCGGCCGCGCCCGCCTTCGCGCAAGTGACCGGCGCGGAAACCCGCCGCTGCGGCAATTACGGCCAGCCCGCCCAGGACATGCCGGAAGAGTTCGGCCAATTCGCCTTCCTGATCGGCGATTTCGACGTCGGTTCCGAGCCCTGGGATGCCGGGACGGGCAGCTGGGGCGAACCGCAGTACTACGCCCGCTGGAACGGCTATTACGGTTTCGGCGGCCGGGCGATCTTCGACGAGTGGTATGACCCGGGCTATGGCTATCGCGACGGAGCGGGAGCCGGGATCAATATCCGGCTCTGGGATCCCGCGGCCGGTCTCTGGAAGACGGCCTGGCACTACACGGCCAACAACGAGGTCCGCGAACTGCACCAGCAGGTTCGCGAGGATGGCCGGCTCTGGCTGTGGCAGGTCTATCCCGAGGCCCCGGAACGCCGGGTTTTCTTCGAAACCTACGACAATGGCGAGTGGGCCCGGATCAGCCAGGTCCAGGACGAGGTGACCGGGGAATGGGTCAACAGCGTCCGCCTTCACGCCCGCCCGGCGGATTGCGGCTGAAGGCTTGGCCCCCCTCTTCCCCCGGATGGGGGAGGTGCCCCGGATCTGGTCCGGGGTCGGTCATTCACCCCACCCCGATGCTGCGCATCGACCCTCCCCATCAAGGGGAGGGAGGGCGTGTAATCACGCGGCCGGGGCAGCAACCGGAACCGAGCCGCGCCCCCGGCGTTCACCTCCCAGGTCACAAAGGGAGTCTGAACCATGGGCGCTTTCGGAATTTTCCTGATCGGTACCGTCCTCGCCGTCGCCGGGGTCAGCTATGGCCTTTACGCCGTGGGCGTCGGCACGACCTGGATCGTGGTCGCGGACCTGATCCTCGTCGGGATTGCGGTCGCCTCCGGCGCGGGCCTGACCCGGCGCAAGAAGAGCGACACCACGAATGTGAATGTCGAGGCGGGCGACTCCTCGCCGGGCCACTGACACCCGGCCTCCCTCCCGTGCAGGGGCGCCGTGCGGTTTTGACCGCGCCGGCGCCCTTTTCGTATACGCGTCCAGCGTCTACACCTCGCGGCGAACGCGAACAGAGAAGGGCGTGTCATGAAGGAACTGACCTGTCAGGTGCTCGTCGTCGGTGGCGGTCCGGGCGGATATCCCGCCGCGATCCGCGCGGGCCAGCTGGGCCTCGACACCATCATCGTCGACCGCGACGGTCTGGGCGGCACCTGCCTCAACCGGGGCTGCATCCCGTCGAAAGCCTTCATCCACGCCGCGACCAAATACGCCGAGATGATGGAACATGTCGGGGACGGCGCGCTGGGCATTTCCCTGTCCGAAGCCCCGAAATTCGACATGGCCGGCCTCACCGGCTGGAAGGACACCATCGTCAAGAAGCTGACCGGCGGCGTCGCCCAGCTCCTCAAGGCCGCCAAGGTCCGCGCCATCGACGGCTGGGCCAAATTCGAGGACGCGAAGACCTGCATGGTCGAGACCTCGGACGGTGAGACGCTGAAGATCACGGCGCAGAATGTCGTCCTCGCCACCGGCTCGGTCGAGGTTGAACTGCCCTTCCTGCCCTTCGGCAAGAAAGTCATCGGCTCCACCGGCGCGCTCGAACTCACTGAATTGCCGAAGAAGCTGGTCGTGGTCGGTGCGGGCTATATCGGCCTCGAACTTGGCATCGCCTTCCGCAAGCTCGGCTCCGAGGTTACCTTCATCGAGGCGCTCGACCGCATCCTGCCGCTCTACGACAAGGAGCTGGTCCGCCCGGTCACCCGCTGGCTGAAGGAACACAAGGTCGACGTCCAGCTGTCCTGCAAGGCCAGGGGCGTGGCCGAGAAGGGCGGCAAGACCGTCCTCGAATACGACAACGAAAAGGGCGAGACGCAGACCATCGAGGCCGATGCCATCCTCGTCGCGGTCGGCCGCAAACCGCTGACCGCGGGCTGGGGCCTCGAGAAAATGGGCATCCCGCTGTCGGGCAAATACATCAAGGTCAATGAGCGCTGCGAGACCGGCATGCGCGGCGTCTACGCCATCGGCGACCTGGCCGGCGAGCCGCTGCTGGCCCACCGCGCCACGGCGCAGGGCGAGCGCGTCGCGGAAATCATCGCCGGTCACAAGACGGCGTTCGATCCCGTCTCTATCGCCGCGGTCTGCTTCACAGAGCCGGAACTGGTCGGGGTCGGCCTGTCGCCGGACGAGGCGAAGGAGAAGGGCGAGACCGTCATCACCGGCAAATTCCCGCTCGCCGCGAATGGCCGCTACCTCTCCATGGAAGGCGGCAGTGATGGCGGCTTCATCCGCGTCACGGCGCGCGAAAGCGACCATGTCATCCTCGGCATTCACGCCGTCGGCAAGCATGTCTCGGAATTGTCGGGCGAATTCGCGCTGGCGATCGAGATGGGCGCGCGCCTGGAAGACGTCGCCGGCACGGTCCACGTCCACCCGACGCTGACCGAGGGCTTCGCCGAGGCCTGCCTCGCCGCGCTCGGCCACCCGATCCACATCTCGGCCTGATCCGATGACGACCGGGTTGGGGGCGAAATCCTACGAAACCGCCTTCCGGACGCGCCGCATCGCGCAGCCGGAGGACATCGATTTCATGGGCCACGTCAACAACCTCGTCTATCTGCGCTGGGCGGCCGAAGTGGCGGGCCAGCACTGGATGACAGTCGCGTCTCCGGAGATGCAGGCGATGGGGCTGTGGGTCGTGCTGCGCCACGAGATCGATTATCGCGGAGAACTGGTTGAGGGCGACGAGGTCGAGATCTCGACCTGGCTGGGCGAGGCCAAGGGCGCGCGCTATGGCCGCCATATCGACATCCGCAAGCCCGGTGCGGCGAAACCGTCGGCCTCGGTCCACACCGTCTGGGGTTATATCGATACCGCGACGCGCCGCCCCAAACGCGTCCCGCCGGAAGTCTTCGAAACGTTTGGGCTTTCTCCGGAAGGCTAGCGCGTCTCGCTGACCTGCAGCACCGCCCGGGCGTCGCCATCCTTCGCGCCGACCCAGATCGCGTATTCGCCCTCGGCCGGGTCATCGAACACGATCCGCGGGTCATTCCCGCCTGCGCTGTCGTCGTCGCAATGCCAGTTGCCGTCGGGTCCGTGCACGACGAGAACCGTGTCGAACACCGAATCCGCCGCGACCGTCAGGGCCGAGCCGTCGGATCGGTAGTCCACCCGGAAATCGGGGGCGATGGCGATCAGGCCGGTACACCCGTCGCCGAGTTCGCTCGCGTCCAGCGTGCCGCCCGCCGTCAGGCTGACGGTGAACGGATTGGGTTCGAACCCGGCCTCCAGCGTGGTCTGGCCATAGGTCGCACCATAACGGGGCGGCTGGGCATCGGCGTACGCCGACATCATCGCGGCAACTCCGGTCAGCAAAACGATCAGCCTGATCATCGGCATCCTCCTCTGCAGATGACAAGAAGTTAACTTATAACATTGCGGCCAAAATGGGGTGCGCCAACGAAAACGGCCCCGCCAAAGGGCAGGGCCGTTCTCATGCCGGAAGTCGACGGGTCTAGAAGCCGAGTTCGGAAATCCGCAGCGTGGCGGAGTGGTTGCCGCCGTTATAGGAGCCGACCCAGATGTCATACTGGCCCGACATCGGACCGTAGAACTGGATCGCCGGATTCAGACTGCCGCCCGAGTCATCGTCGCAGTGCCAGCTGCCATCCGGCGCGTTGATGATCAGCGTGGTGTCGCCGCCGGAGATCGCCGAGAAGAACAGGTCGAAGCTGCCGGCCTGGTAGTTCAGACGGAAATCAGGCGCGTCGGTGATCGTGCCGCGGCAATTGCCGCCGATCGACATGCTGGAATCGATATTGCCGCCAGAGAGGATCTGGACGGTGTAGGGGTCCGGCGTGAAACCGGCCGTCAGGCTCACCGAACCGAAATTCGGGTTGAGCGAGAAATTTTGAGCGGACGCATCCGCAGCGCAGAACGCGGCGGAAGCCGCGGCCAGCGCAATGACGATTTTCATCGAGAATGCCTTTCAAGACATGGGTTGGAACACACGGAGCCCCGGTCGGACAGTCCCCTCGCAACCGGTGAACGGGTTTCCATTGACGATATTTAGCGAAGCGATTTGAGAAAGATAGAGAGATTTTCTTTGGTGAATGCCCCGTCTTTGAGGCGGGGCATTCACGCAATCGGCCGGTAGACCGGATCAGAAGCCGAGTTCGGAAATCCGCAGCGTTGCGTTGTGGTTGCCGCCGCCAAACGACCCGATCCAGATATCGTACTGGCCGGCCATCGGCTCGGCGAAGATGATCGCCGGGTTCAGATCGCCGCCGCTGTCATCGTCGCAATGCCAGCTGCCGTCGGGAGCGTTCACGACCAGAGTCGTGTCGCCGCTCGAGACCGCCGACAGGAAGAGTTCGAATCCGCCGGGCTGGTATTCCAGCCGGAAGTCCGGCGCGTCGGTGATCATGCCGCGGCAGCCGCCGCCGATCTGTGCACCGGCATCGATATTGCCGCCGGACACGATCTGGACGGTGTAGGGATCGGGCGTGAAGCCGGCGACCAGACCGACAGTCCCGAAATTCGGGTCGAGTGACACATTCTGGGCGGAGGCGTTCGCGCCGAACAGGGCGGCAGCGGACACGGCAATCGCGAAGGCAAGTCTCATCAGTGGAGCCTTTCAGGGCAAAGGGAACACGGGCAACCCGGTCGGACCTATCCCCTCGCGACCGGTGATCGGGCTTCCTGCGACTCTTCTGGCATTCAATTGCGGCGATGCGAAGGGCAAGTCGGGCACCGCTGCACAATGTCAGCGGGTTACGTAATCCGGTCTCTTGATCCTGCGGCGAATTCTGGCCTGATGCACACCATGGGACACGGGCATGATCATCATCACGGGCACGGGCACGGCCATCCCCATCACGGGGATGGCGAACGCCGCACGCTGATCGCGGCCTGCCTGACCGGTGCCTTCATGATCGCGGAAGTGATCGGCGGGCTGTGGACGGGGTCGCTCGCCCTGCTCGCCGACGCGGCGCACATGCTGGCCGATACCGGCGCGCTGGCGCTCGCCTTCTTCGCCTTCCGCCTGTCGCGGCGGCCGGCCGATGACAAGCGCACCTTCGGCTATGACCGCTTCCAGATCGTCGCGGCCTTCGCCAATGGCGTGATGCTGTTCATGCTCGCACTGTGGATCGTCGTCGAGGCGATCGAGCGTGCCGGGTCGCAGCGCGACATTGCCGGCGGTCCGATGGCGGTGATTGCCGGGCTGGGCCTGCTGGTGAACATCGCCGCCTTCGCCGTGCTGCATGGCGGCGACCGCGAGAATCTGAACATGCGCGGCGCGCTCGCCCACGTGGCCGGCGACATCCTGGGATCGGTGGCCGCGCTCACGGCCGCGGCCGTGATCCTGTTCACCGGCTGGATGCCGATCGACCCGATCCTGTCGGTCCTGATCGCCCTGCTGATCGGCCGCGCTGCGCTCGACCTTGCCATCCGCTCGGGCCGGATCCTGCTCGAATCGGTGCCCGATGGCATTGACCCCGCCATTCTCGGCGCGGACCTGACCAACAACACCGACGGGGTCGTCAAAATCCATCACATGCATCTCTGGTGCATCACGCCGGGCCGGCCGATGGCGACGATGCACGCCGTGCTGACGGCGGAGGCTTGCGAGATCAAGACGGTTTCCGCGCTGCGCCGCCGCCTGACGGAGCATCACGGCATCGCCCACATCACGATCGAGGTCGAGCGGGAATAGCTACCCGTCCAGCGCCTCTGCGAAGAAGGCGATCGCCGCGTCGGTCGGAAACACCGGGTCGTGCCCGCTCGGCGCGGTTTCGATCACCTCGTACGGCGCGCCGGCCTCGCCCATCACCTCGGCCATGCGCGCGGCCTGGTTCGGCGGCACGATCGGATCGTCCGGCGAGAACACGATCAGGAAGGGCGGGTCCTCCGCATCGACATGGGTGACGGGAGAGGCCGCGACATGTGGCGGCATGCGCTGTTCATACCAGTTGTCGGGCCCGTACCAGACCTCGCCGACATAGCTGGTGATGGTCTGCGCGCCATAAGCCGAAACGTTTTCAGGATCGAGCGTCAGGTCGAACGGTGCTGCCAGCGTGACGACCGCCTGCACCGCGGCGCTGGTCTGGTCGATCGGGTCGAGCCCGTTGCCCGGGGCGTCGTCCATCACGCCGACCATGGCGGCGAGGTTCGCGCCCGAGGAATGGCCGAGAATCCCGATCCGGTCGGGATCGATCCCGAAGGCGTCGGCATTGGCGCGCACGAAGCGTACCGACCGCCGGGCGTCATGCACCGGGTCGGGGAAACGGAAGCCGGGATGCGAGCGGTGATTGATCACGAAGACGGTAAAGCCCGCCTCGGTCAGGTCATGCACGGCACCGCGGATATAGTCGCGCGGCGCGAGATCCTTCAGCGGCGGCGCGGAATGGATCGGCGGGCCGTACCAGCCCGACCCGGGGATGACCACGATGCCGACGCCGCGCGCCAGTTCCGGGTGGTAGACATCCATCAGCAGCGCCGTTCCCGACACCATGCCGTAGACGATATTGGACTGGTCCGGCGTCATCTGCGGGGGAGCGTCCTGCGCCCGGGCGGACGACAGAACGAGCGGAGCGGCGATCAGGGCCGCCAGGACAAGCCGTTTCATGGATATTCCCCAGAGTGGCGCATTCAGACCGGCACAGTCTGGCACGTCCATGTGACAGCAGAAATGCCCGCCACCCGTCAGTCTGTCAGGTGCAGCGCGGAGCCGGCCTGTTTCGCGGCGGCATTGAGCTGTTCCAGCGTCCGGGGATCGAGCGGAATGCCCTGAACCGAGCGCTTGGCGCGCCGTGCCCGCTCCGGGTCGCCGGGCATCAGCACCGGCGCGTCCCAGTCGGCGGGCAGCGAGGCGAGGGCGTAGGTCATCATCGCGTCCATTTCCGCCTCCATCGCGTCCTCGTCGCCGAAGCTCGCCGGGTCGATCAGGATGGAGAGAAGCTGGTTCTGGATCCCGCCGCGCCGGGGATTACCCGGCTGGATCGTGCCGCCGCCCGACAGCGCCCCGGCCAGCAATTCCGCAGCGAAGGCCAGGCCATATCCCTTGTGGTCGCCGAACGGGGCCAGCGCGCCGCGCATCTCGAAGCCGGCAAAGCCCGAGGGATCGTCGGTCGGCTGGCCGTTTTCGTCGAGGATCGAGCCGAACGGGACGCGCTTGCCCTGGTTCGCCGCGACGCGCGCCTTGCCGAGCGCGATCCGGCTGGTCGCCATGTCGAGCAGGAACATCGCCCGGCCCGGCGTCGCGGGCAGGGCAATGCACACCGGATTGGTCCCGAAGCGCGCATCCGATCCGCGATACGGCGCGACCATCGGGTCATGGTCGGTGACATTGACGAAATGGATCGAGATCAGCCCAGCCTGCGCGGCCATCTCGCCATACGCGCCGATCCGACCGAGATGGTGCGCGTTCGACAGCGTGACCGCCGCAACCCCCATCGTCCGCGCCAGCGCCGCGCCTTCGGTCATGGCGATCTCGCCGGCCGGGCGGCCCCAGCCGCGCTGCGCGTCGAGCTTCACCACCGCGCCGTGCCGGTGGACGACCTCCGCGTTTGTGTCGAGGCTGACGAGGCCCGATTGCGCGTGCTTCACATAGGCCGGGAGCAGGCCGACCCCGTGGCTGTCATGCCCGCCGAGATTGGCATCGACGAGATGGGCCGCCACGGCTCGGGCATCGCCTTCACACGCGCCGGCCCGGGCGAGCACGTCGCAGGTGAAGGCGGTCAGCGCTTCGGCTTGTATTCGCGTGTCGGTCGAATCCATTGTGTCACGAAGATTACCGGGAAGGGCGATGGAAACCTACGGGGCAGATGCGGTGGTCGTCGGGGCGGGCGTGATCGGGCTCGCCATCGCCCGGGCGCTGGCCCGGCGCGGCCGCGACGTCGTTGTGCTGGAAGCCCAGCCGCGCATCGGTTCGGTCACCTCGGCGCGCAATTCCGAAGTCATCCATGCCGGCATCTATTACCCGGAAACCTCGCTGAAGGTCCGGACCTGCGTCGCCGGCCGGCGAGCGCTCTACGCCTTCCTCGAAACCCGCGGCATCCCGCATCGCAAGTGCGGCAAGCTGATCGTCGCGCTGTCGGACGGCGAAGTCCCGGCCATCGAGGCGCTGCACGCGCGCGGAACCGCGAATGGCGTCGAAGGGCTGGAACGGGTCTCGGCGGCCTCGGCCCGCACCTTGGAGCCTGCCTTGTCGCCGGGCGTGCGCGCTGCGCTGGTCTCGCCGGAGACCGGCATACTCGACAGCCATGCCTTCATGGCCGCGCTGCAGGGAGAGCTGGAGGATGCCGGCGGCCGTGTGGCGCTCTCCACGCCGTTCGAGCGCGCGGAGAAAACACCGGACGGTTTCGACGTGTTCACCGGCGGCTTGTCTGCTGTCCGTCTGCGATGCCGCACTTTGGTCAATGCGGCGGGGCTGGGATCGGAGGCGATCGCCCGCTCCATCGAAGGCCTCGATCCCGCGCACATTCCGGTTCTGCGCTACGCTCGCGGCCGCTATTTCACCGCGCCGGGGCGCTGCCCCTTCCAGCGCCTGATCTATCCCGCCCCGGTCGAGGGCGGGCTCGGCACGCACCTCACCTTCGATCTCGGCGGGGCGATGCGCTTCGGCCCGGACGTGGAGTGGATCGATGCGCCGGACGGCTACGCGGTCGATCCCGCCCTGGCACCCGATTTCGAGGCCGCCGCCCGCCGCTTCTGGCCCGGCGCCCGGCCCGGCAGCTTCCAGCCCGGCTATGCCGGCATCCGCCCGAAACTCTCCGGTCCGGGCGAGCCAGCCGCCGATTTCCGTATCGACGGACCGGACTCTCACGGCATTGCAGGCCTCGTCTGCCTGCACGGGATCGAGTCGCCGGGTCTCACGGCATCCCTCGCCCTGGCAGACGTGGTGGCGTCCTGTCTCGGGGTGGAATGACCATCTTGCATGACCGGGACGTGCGGCGTATATCGCCCCTTCTCGCCTCCGGGCGGGGCCGGTGTGGCGGGGTAGCTCAGCTGGTTAGAGCAGCGGAATCATAATCCGCGTGTCGGGGGTTCAAGTCCCTCTCCCGCTACCACATCCCGTTTCAAAATATGGTAGATTGTGCTCGGGTATCTCAACCGAAGTCGATCATGCTTAGCCTGCTTGCATTCTTAATTGGTGCTCTTCTCTGGTGGCTCTCCGGCTTCGGCAGCTCGGAACATGGGCTTGTCCGGATTTGGGTTCGGATTCTATCGGTCTTGGCTTTTGTCGCGTCGGTCTTGTTCTCGGCGTATGGTCCAGCGCGGGATTTTGGGGGCTGCCATACCGATTGGGATGGCCGGTCAAATCCGCAAGTTTGTCGATAGACCCCGGGAGAATCCTTTGAAGAACCTCGCAATGAACTTGGCAGCTATCACCGGATTGGCAGTGCTTGTGGTGTTTTTTGGGGTTGCGATCTGGTGGAACTGGGTCAGGCCTGTTCAGGAAAATAATCAAGCGGCTGCAGCGTTCGATCGCTTTCGCATCGAGGTTGAAGAGGGTGGCGGGCAGATTGTTCTGGTTTCGCGTTGTGTGAATTGGTTTGATCCGTTTACGTGGGGCGGCGTGCCATGTGCCGCTGACGGCGCAATTGAATTGCAAAGTACCTTTTTCGGATACGTTCGATGGCGGGATAGGGGACGCCGCATCTCCCACGCGTACTCACTGGTCAATTGCTCCGAGGGGCGATGGCAAACGTTTACATCTGACCAATGGGTTGATCTTCGTGTTGATCACCAGTTCGATGTTTGGGGTCGCCCAACTCCAGAAAGTTTCAGTGAGATCGGACCATTGGGAGCGATTGCGATCGCTCAACAATTAGAGCCCGAACCGATGACTGAACACGAGCGAGAGTTGCTCTGCGACTGAAAAGCAGCAATTTTTTGAACCGTATTTGTGCCCCTGGTTCCCCGCTCGACCCTGGCGTGCGGCCTGCTAGGCTCTGTCCCGGTCTGGGCGGGCCAAGCGGGAAGTCGACCATGAAGTCTTGGATCATCGTTGCGGTCAGTCTCGCCGGTGCCGTTCTTTCAGCCGGTGCAAACGCCCAGGACGCCGACCTGCGCGCGATCTTTACCGCACCGATCTGGATCGAACGGTCCGAAGAGGCGACGTCGATCCCGATCGGGATCCGGATGGACAAGCTCTTCATCGACGCGGCGATCAACGGCGAGACCCGCGAATTCATCTTCGATACCGGCTCGCCGACCCTGATCACCCGGGACTTCGCGGACCAACTGGGTCTGGTGACGCTGGCGCAGAACACCGGTACCGATGCCCACGGTGCGCGGGTCACGATGGACGTCGCCGTCGCCGAGACCCTGACGCTGGGCGGGTTGACCTTTTCCAATGTCCCGGTCCTGATCTTCGATCCCTCGACGCTGGAGCTTGGCCCCTGCGTCTTTGATGGCGGCGTGATCGGTTCGGAAATCTTTCCCGGCAGCGTCTGGCGGATCGATACGGCAAACCTTTCGCTCACTATCGCCAGCGGGGCGCCGCCCGAGACCCCTGCCGTGACCGCGCCCCTGTCCGACTTCGGCTATCCCCACGCGCCCATCATTGACTACCGGATCGGCGATCTTGCCGACCGCGCTCTTTTCGATACCGGCAGCGCGGAGGCCGTCACGCTGTTCACCCAGGTCGCGGACGCGCTCCCGGTGCGCCCGCATCTGGCCGCGATCCGTGAGGGGCGGGGCATCGAGGGCGTATCGGCGGGCGGGGCGAGCGAGGTCGGTGACCTCCTTCGCTTCACGCTTGAGGAACTCGAACTCGGCGGGGTGAATATCGGTCCGCTGGACGGGACGGTCCGGCAGATGCCGCCGACACTCGTCGGTGCCGGACTCCTCTCCCGCTTTGTCGTGACGCTCGACTATGTAAACGGTGAATTCCTGCTGACCGAACGCGGCACGCCGGAACCGCGTGCCCCTCATGCCGGGTTTTCGATCAGTTACGAGAATGGCGAGGCGCGCGTGGCGCAATTGTTCGAGGGCTCGCCGGCGGCCGAGGCTGGTCTCGAACTCGGCGACCATGTGACCGCGATCGATGGCCGCTCGACGCGCATCGGCGAAGACAATCCGCTGTGTTCCGCCGCGCTGTGGCTCGCGGATAGCTTCGATCCCGCCGCAGTCAGGACGCTGGAAGTCGAACGTCGCGACGGAGAGGTGCAGATTATCGAAATCGCGAACCGTCCGACCCGGACCCGCTGATCCGCCCCGAAAATTCTTGCATAACCCGTTCATTGTGCCGTCAGATCGACCGCAGCAGGATCCGTCCGTGAAACGGAAACGCAGGGGGGAAGATGCGTCTCGACCGTTGGTTTAACGGGCTTCGGCCCGCCGCATTCGCGATTGCCGCCGCCACAATGGCCGCGGCGACGCCGGCCGCTGCGCAGGTCAGTGCGCAATTGTCCGCGCAACTCGACACCGACGCGCTGCGCGTTGGTGCCTCGATGGCGGACCTCACTGCACCGCAATTGCGGGCCGACATCCTGCGCTCGCCGCTCTTCATCGCCGAAATCGATACCGAGGCGCTGATGCAGGGCGGTCCGGTGGCGATCGAGCTGGAGGCCGGGGTCGAACTCGACCTCCAGCAATACCTCGCCGGCACGCGCCTGACGAACCAGCCGCTTCTCGCGATTGCAACGGCCGAGCCGGCGCGCCTGAACCTGGCCGGTCCGGCCCGGTTCACCGAGCAGATGTTCGTCATGGAAGACCGGATCATTGTCTCGCGAGAGGCGGTGCTTCAGGTCACGCCGGAAACCTGCGGTCTTTCGGCGCGACGCGAGCGCCAGCGCCCCGGCGGCCGCTCCGGCATGGCAGGCGCGATTCGCGAAGAGTTGGGCATCGTGACCACCGCCCGCGAAGAGCTGTGCTTCCTGCCCGGCGAGCGTTCGCTCGAGGAACTGGCCGACGCGGCCAATGAAGGCGGCCGCCCGGTGATCGTCGACCCGTCCGAAATCCTGACGCCCCGCCTGCAGCGGCAATCGCGGGAGATCCAGGGCGGGACGCGCCTGCTTCTGCCGCCCACCCGCGACGACGTCTCGGCCGAAGCGGCCGAAATCCGCGCCGAACTGGCCCGCATGAACCCGGATGCCGAGTTCAGGCGCGGGATCACGGTGCGCGAAGCCCAGGCGCTGGGCGACGGCCAGCTGATCCGCCTTGATGCCAATGGTGACGAACGCGTCATCACCCATGTCAGCATCATCCCGCTCGCGCCGCGCACGTCTGAGCTTCAGCCGTTCGACCGCCGCCTCGATGACGCGGCGCTTGGACGCGGTTTCGGCCTTGACCGGCCGATCGGACCGCGCCTTCAGGTATTGCCGCCGGCGCTCGCACCCTATTCCCTGACGCAGCGTTCGCTTCGCCCCGATCGGCAGATCCGCACCGTGCCGCCCGGACAGTTGCAGCTCCTGCCTGAAATCGAAGAGGTCGAACGCGCGGCACCGGGCGGAACCCTGCGGACCATCGGCCCGGTCAATCCGCGTACGCTGACGATTCAACGCCTGCCGGGGACCGAGCCGCGCGAACGCGAACCGATCAACCGTCAACGCATCAGCCACTCGGCGAACTACTATTTCATCACCGGCTTCACGCTGTCGGACCGGATCGAGGAGCGGTTCCGCCACACCTTCAACCGGCGCAAGAACTACTATGTCGGGTTCGAATACAGCATCGGCTACGCCGCCGGGCTGCGTTTCCCATTCCGTGTCGAAGTCGAAAACGAAACCTTCTTCAGCCAGGACCCGCAGACACGGCTCTGGAATGCGGAGAACTTCCAGTTCCGGGTCAATGCTGAAGCACGCCAGGACACGCTCGAAGGCGGTTCGATCTACCGCGCGGCCGGCATGCCGCAGGACCTGATCCTCGGCGACCGCGAGTTCACCTTCGGTCTTTGGGCGCGCTGCCAGTTCCAGGCGCGCGTTCCGGTGATCAAGACGATCCGGATCAACTGTCCCTCCGTAGAGGTACCGCGCGCGGGTACGTGCCCGAACTGGGCGTGCGCGGATTTCACGCCGCCGATCGGCCGCCGCACCCTGATCGCCCAGCCGCGCCTGCCCGCGGACGTCACCCGCCTGCAGATCGATGCGTGGGTTGTCCGGGCCGGGATCGAACCCGGCGTGAACGTCTACGCCGCGAACGCCGAATTCTCGCTGCGGGCCAATGCGGAAGATGGCCGCTTCGCCGCACCGGGCTCCGCATCGACGGCCGCCGAGTGTGCGCCGCAGATCCGCGGCGATCCCCGCCGGTCGAATATCCGGCTGCCCTCCGGCGATTGCCGGCTGGTGTTTGCCTCGCGCTATGACGCCAGCCGCCCGATGATGTTCCAGCTCGACCTTGGCGAGCCGGGCACCAGCCGCCTGCCGGGCGTGACGCTGTCGGATCCGGAATACAGCTTCACGATGGAATTCGTTCCGGTGCTCGAACTTTTCGCCGAACTCGATCTTGCCTTCGCGCGCTGGCGGGTCAGCCACGAATTCGAGATTGCCGGCCTGACGATCCGTCAGGACATGCGCTTCACGCACCACGACCGGACAAGGGAAACCGGCGAGATCGGCTTCTGCGGGCCCCGGGATGCAGGCGCGCCGGGATGCAGCCGCGCGGCCGGATTCGTCTTTCATCCGATCCAGGTCGATACGGGCGGGCCAGGCTGATGCGCACCGAACAGCCGCGTTAACCCTGTTTCCACTCTCGCCATGCCTCTCTGACCGGTGAAATCGTGCGATTCGCACGGATGCCTTCGGGGGATTCCGCTTGTTTCAGCATCGCGCCAAAGCCCGCCCGCCGCGCCGCGAGCGTCCGGTGAAGCCCGCTCCGGCCGAACCCGCCAACGAGCAGGAAGCCGTCGCGCTGGAATTCGCCGAAGGCGCGGAAGAAGCGATCCGCAACGAAAAGATCCGCCTGTATTTCAAGGGCGCGCTGCTGGCCGTGCCGATGAATCTCATCACCGGCGGCATGTTCTTCGCCTTCACCTTCAACGTCTCGAACCTGCTTTACACCTCGGTCTGGTATGCCGTGGTCATCGCCCTCGCGCTGGTCCGCTTCATGATTGCGCGCTCCGCGCTGCAGTCCGACAAGCCGCCGGCCCGGGCGATCCGCTACGTCTATCTCGTGCTCACCGGCTTCCTCGGTGCGGCCTGGGGCGCGTCGATGATGCTGGTGCCGGAAGGCGCGCCGATCATCGTCTCGCAGATGGCCGGCATCCTCGTGGCCGGCATGACCGCCGGCGCGGCGCTGTCCGCGGCCGCCTATCCGCGCGGCGTCAACGCCTTCCTCCTGCCGACCCTGATCGTGCTCGGCGCGACCTATGTCTCACAGGGCGGCGTGCGCGGCTTCACGCTCGCCGGCTTCTTCGTCATCTACTATTTCTTCATCGCCCGGCTCGCGAACCAGTTCGGCAATGCGGTATCGGAAGCGCTGTCCACCTCGCATGCCCTCAAGGCGGCCCGGACACGTGTCGAGAGCCAGGCGCGCGCGCTGAAGGAACTGGCGCGGCGTCACGAACTGGCCGCCCGAAAGGCCGAGGAAGCGGTGCGCGCCAAGTCCGCCTTCATCGGCAATATCGCGCACGAAATCCGCACGCCCCTGAACGGCATGATGGGCGTGACCAGCAGCCTCAAGGACGACCTCTCGCTCGGCGATGACCACCGGCGCAAGCTGGACGCGGTTGAGGATTCCGGCCGCATCCTGAACCGGCTGGTTGGTGACCTGCTCGACCTCTCGAAGATCGAGGCAGGGCGGATGACGCTGCTGCAGAGCGAATTCGCGATCGACGATTTTGCGTCCGAGATCGACACGCTGTGGTCGCCGCGCGCCAGTTCGAACAAGCTCGACTTCCGCATTTCGGTGGCCGGGGACGGGCAGCGCCGCATCCTCGGCGACCCGGTGCGTCTCAAGCAGATCATCTTCAACTTCGTGTCCAACGCGCTGAAATTCACCCGCGAGGGCACAGTCGAAGTCGCCTTCGCCGTCCGCGAGGAAGGCGGCCGGCCGCGGCTGCGCGTCGAGGTCCGCGATACCGGCCGCGGCGTGCCGCGCGACGCCGAGGCCCGCCTGTTCCGCGACTACTCCCAGATCAATCTCAGCGAGGACCGCCGCCTGGAGGGTGCCGGACTCGGCCTGGCCATCTGCAAGCGTCTGGTCGACATGATGGAGGGCACGATCGGCCATTCCCCGCGCGAGGAAGGCGGGTCGGTCTTCTGGTTCGAGGCCTCGCTTTGCTGGGCCGTGGCCAAGGCCGCCGATCCGGTCATCCGCCGCAGCGCTCCGGATTCGACCAGGACGTCGAGCGCACCGGTACCGGCACCGGCACCGGCACACTTCGCCCCGTCGCAGGGCGAACGTCCGCTGCGCATTCTCGCCGCCGAGGACAATGCGGTGAACCGTTCGGTGCTGGAAGGCTTCCTCGCCGCCAAGGGCTGGGCCGTGGACTTCGCGCACAATGGCCAGGAAGCCGTCGAGGCGGCCAACAACCGCGCCTATGATCTCATCCTCATGGACATGCGCATGCCGGTCATGGACGGTCTGGCCGCTACCCGGGCCATCCGGGATCTGCCTTCCACGGCGGCCATGACGCCGATCGTGGCGCTCACGGCCAATGCCCGGCGCGAGGACGAGGCGGCCTGCCTGGCCGCGGGCATGGATGGTTATGTGTCCAAGCCGATCGACGCCCGGCGCCTGTTCACGACGATCGACGAGGTGTTGGCGGGCGGGCAGTCGGACCCGGCGGTGCGGCGTTCGGCCTGACCGCTCAGGCCGCGGCGGACGCCGCGGGTTTCGCGCTGCACCCGTCCTGACCGGTAACACGGCCGATCGCAGCACACAGAAGATCCCTGGAAATCGGCTTCGATACGAAGTCGTCCATTCCCGCCGCGAGGCAAGCGGCCTGGTCTTCCCGGGTGGCATTCGCGGTCAAGGCGATGATCGGCGTCATGGCCGCCGTGGAAGGCAGATCCCGGATGGCCCGGGTAGCGGCCAGGCCGTCCATCACCGGCATGCGGACATCCATCAGAATGACGTCATAGGCCGCAGCCTGCGCCGCCTCGACCGCTTCCTCGCCATTGGCGACGAGGTCGACGCGGTAGCCGCGGCGGTCGAGCAATCCCGAAATCACCTGTTGGTTGATGTCGTTGTCTTCGGCCACCAGCACGCGGATCTCGCGACTTGGCACCTTGCTCCCTGACACGGCAGAAAGCGCCTCCGGACGCGACTGGACGACGAGCGGCAGCGTGAGTTCGAACGAGAAGCGGGATCCTCCTTCGGCATTTGGCCGGTAGCTGATCATGCCGCCCATCATGTCGAGAATGCGCTTCGAGATGGCGAGGCCCAGCCCGGTACCACCATGCTTGCGGGTCACGCTTGCATCGGCCTGGCTGTAAGTCTCGAACAGCTTCCCGCGCGCATGCTCGGGCACACCGCAGCCGGTGTCGCTGACATCGGCACGCAGCACGCGCTTGCCGCCACCCAGATCCATCGTGTGCAGATCGACCGTCACCGAACCGGCGTCCGTGAACTTGATGGCATTGCCGATCAGGTTGAACAGCACCTGTTCGATCCGGATCCGGTCGCCATACAATTCGCGATCGTCCTCCTGCCGGCATTGAATGGCCAGTGTGAGCTGCTTCGCGTCGGCACGCGGACGCCACAGCGCCTCGGCCTCGTCGGCAAGTCGCCTCGGATGGAAGGCTTCGGGCTCGAGCGACATCTTGCCGGCATCCATTTTCGAGATGTCGAGCACGTCGTTGAGCAGGCGCAGCAGAATGTCGCCGGAATCCTTGATGGTCCGGACCATCTTCGCCTCGCGTTCAGGCAGGTCGAAGTCCATCATGATCTGGGCGATGCCGAGAATGCCGTTGAGGGGCGTGCGGATTTCATGGCTCATCGTGGCCAGGAAATCGGATGTCTGCTTGGCATTCGACAGCGCCTCGATCCGTGCGCGGCCGAGCTGTTCGGCCAGTGCCGTCATCCGGCGGCTGCGTTCCTCGCTTTCGGCCATCATGGCCTGGAACAGGTCAAGCGCGATGCCGATCCCGCGGTATTCGCCGTCATGGACGACGATGAAGCCCTGCAGCAGGGCGGAGCGGCGATTGTTCAGAATCGTCCGGTTGAGATCGGCGACCGGTGTCCGCTCCTCGACGATCAGCGGCTGTTGTTCCATGACCGATGTGATCGGCCGGCGCGCAAACAGGGCGCGGCCGTGTCGATCCGCCATCTTCAGGAAGAATTGCTCGCGCGAGATCAGCCCGATCGGGGTTGCGCCTTCCACGACGGCGCAGGCGGGAAGATCCTTGTCCTCGACGAACATGTCATAGACGACTTCACCGCGTGTTTCCGGACGGATCACCGGTGCAGAACGGGCAAGATCGCGGACGATGCGTGTCATCGAAGGGCTCGCTGTGTTGTGCGCGAACTCCATGCATCAGCAGGGGATTTCAGCCGGTTAACGGCGAGCGGACTTCATGGAAAATTCACGCGACCGTCACGATTCTCACCGGGCGATCGTCTCGCGGATCCAGTGCGTGAAGGCGGAAGAGGACTGGGTCCGCTTCAGGTCGATCCCGAGGACACAGGGCGTGTCATAGGGGTGCAGGGTCAGCAAGCGGTCGCGGACCCGCGCGGCGCAACCGGCCGTGGTCTTCACCATCATCACGGTTTCGGCCTCGTCCTTCACCGCGCCGTCCCAGACATAGATCGACCGTCCGGCCGGAAAGATGTTCGCGCAGGCGATCAGCTTCTCATCGAGAAGTGCTGAGGCAGCCTTGGCGGCGGTGTCACCGTCAGGCCAGGTCGAGTAGATGAGCGCGGCCTCTGACATGGCGCGCAATCTACCGCTATATAGCCGCAGAATGAAGAACCCCGTTTCATCCCCTTCCGCAGCGCTGGTCCTGTTCTCGGGCGGGCAGGATTCCGCGACCTGTCTCGCCTGGGCGCTGGACCGGTTCGACCGGGTCGAGACCGTCGGCTTCGGCTACGGCCAGACCCACGCCGTCGAGATGGATGCGCGCATGCGCGTGCGTGACACGATGCGGGCGATCCGGCCGGGCTGGAAGGACCGCCTCGGCGAGGACCATGTCGTCGACCTGTCGGGCTATGGCGCGGTTGCGGAAAGCGCGCTGACCGCGGACCGTGCCATCGAGATCGGGGAAAGCGGCCTGCCGACGACCTTCGTGCCGGGCCGCAATCTGGTCTTCCTCACGGTCGCCGCCGCATTGGCCTGGCGCCGGGGCATGAACATTCTGGTCGGCGGCATGTGCGAGACCGACTATTCCGGCTATCCAGATTGCCGCCGCGAAACCATCGACGCGCAGCAGCGCGCCATCACGCTCGGACTCGACATGCCGGTCCGGATCGAGACGCCCCTGATGCACCTGTCCAAGGCGCAGACCTGGTCCCTGGCCAGCGAGCTGGGCGGCGCTGCACTAGTCGGTCTGATCCTTGAGGAAACCCATACCTGCTATCGCGGCGACCGGTCGCTACGCCACGACTGGGGCTATGGCTGCGGCGCCTGCCCGGCGTGCGATCTGCGCGCGCGGGGCTGGCGCGAGTGGGAGGCGGCAACGGGATGACCTATTCGGTCAAGGAAAGCTTCCTGACGGTACAGGGCGAGGGCGCGCAGGCTGGACGCACGGCTGTTTTCCTGCGCTTTGCCGGCTGCAATCTGTGGAACGGGCTCGAGCGGGACCGGGCATCGGCCGTCTGCCGCTTCTGCGATACCGATTTCGTTGGCACCGACGGGCCGGGCGGCGGCAAGTTCCAGACAGCGGAAGCACTGGCGCGGGCGGTTGCGGGTCGCTGGCCCGGAGGCGGAACGCCGCTTGTCGTCTGCACCGGCGGCGAACCGCTGCTGCAGCTTGATACGCCTCTGATCGCCGCTTTCAAGGCCGAAGGCTTCGAGATCGCGATCGAGACCAATGGCACGCTGCCCGCGCCCGACGGGATCGACTGGATCACGGTCAGTCCGAAATCCACCGCTCCGCTGGTCCAGACCAGCGGCCATGAGCTGAAACTGGTCTATCCGCAGGCCGACTGCCTGCCGGAACAGTTTGCCGGGCTCGACTTCGCGCGCTTCTCGCTGCAGCCGATGGACGGTCCGGACCAGCAGAAGAATGCCTGGGCGGCTTACGAGTACTGCCTGAAAAACCCGCAATGGCGGCTCAGCCTGCAGACCCACAAATGGATCGGGGCCCCCTGAGCAATCAGAAGGCCCCGACGAATCCCCCGCTTCAAGCGGTCTTGCGTTACATGCCCGTTTCGGCGTGTTCGGCGAGGCTGTCACCCAGTTGACGCGCGAAGCGGTCGAATACCCGCGTCGCATCGGTCCAGGTGCCGGCATGGGCGGCGAACCGGATGTCGTTGCTGGTCCACTCATAGTGGTAGGTCGCCAGCACATTGCCCGCCGCATCGCGAAGCTCGGCGGAGATTTCCGCCCCGCCGACACTGTGGCTGCGATAGTCGAGCGACGGATTGTTCGACATCTGGCGGAAGGTCGGGCGGTTCGGATCAGCGTCTTCCAGCGTCACGAAAAGCGTGGTGCCGCCCATCGCCCCGTCACCGGCCAGCCAGCTCATGCTGGCAAGCTCGCGTGCGATATCGTCGTGCAGCATGCCGGTCAGGCGATCGATTTCGCGGTCGCCCAGCTCGTCGACCTCGCCGGCAAGTTCTTCGCCTATCGCGATGTCGGCGATCGAAACCGGACCCGTTGGAGCCGCGGCATAATCATCGCGGAATCCGTCGGCCAGGGCCGGGGCGGACAAGGCGGTCGTGGCAAGTGCAGCAATCAACCAGCGCGTCATGATGTGACTCCTCAGAGGAAAGTTGAATCGTCCCCGCTAACCTGAAGTTTAGCAGAACCCGGTCGATTTGTCATGGCAGCTGAAAACGAAGGGGTCTGCGAGACCCCTAGTCACGCTGACGGCCGTCGCGATCCTCGTCCTCGTCATCCTCCCCGTCACCGGGAATGGCGGCTCGTACAACGCCTTCCCCGACATTGCCGGCGAACTGAAGCGTGTCGCCGGCAACACCGACCGCGGTGCCCGCCACCAGGGCGGTTCCGCCGATGATCAGACAACCCGAGAGGGCCGGAGCCGATGCGGCAAGCAGGGCAATGAGGGCGAGGCGCCGGACAGTCATGCGGGAGGTCCTTTTCGAGAATTCCTCCGCACTCTGTCCGGTTGTGATTGCCAAGCGATGAAGACGGCTATCGCGTATCCGTCATCACGATCTCCGCGTCGGCGCTTGCCGTGATCGTCACCGACTCGACGCCCTTCAGGGCGAGGCCGTCACGGGCCTCGACTGTCCGGCCGTCAATCGTGACCCGCCCGGTCGAGGGTACGAGATAGAGATGACGGTCGGGCGTCGTCGGGTAGGTCACTGCCTCGCCGGCCTTCAGTGTCGCGCCCAGCACCCTGGCGTCGGCCCGGATCAACAGCCCGCCGTCACGCTCGGGGTGGCCGGAGGCGAGAGTCACGAACCGCCCCGAATCCTGGCCCCTGGGAAACGCCATCGTGTCCCAGCGCGGCTCGCCGCCCGGACGGTCGGGAAGGATCCATATCTGGAAGATTCGCGTGGTGTCCCCTTCCATATTGTATTCGCTGTGCCGGATGCCGCTGCCCGCGCTCATCACCTGGACGTCGCCGGCGATTGTTCGGCCAGCATGACCCAGGCTGTCGCGATGGCTGATCGCGCCGTCGCGGACAAAGGTGATGATTTCCATGTCGGCATGGGGGTGCGGCGGAAAGCCGGTGCCGGCGCGGATCGTGTCGTCATTCCAGACGCGCAGGCTTCCCCAGCCCATCCGGGACGGGTCGTGATAGCCGCCGAAGCTGAAATGGTGGCGCGCCTTCAGCCAGTCGGTCTCGAACCGGCCGAGGCTGTCGAATTGTCTGTGGTCCATCATGGCGATCTCCCTGTTGGAGTGTTGCCGTGACAGATGGTGCCGCGAAGTCTCGGGAAAAATGCGACTTGCGGAGGCTTTTTTGTGCCGGTTCGGAATTAATCTGTGGAGTCCGTGACCAGGCGGACCTCCACCGGCGAGCCGCCCTTGAAGTGGATGTCCCGCTGCGGGAAGGGGAATTCCACGCCATTGTCCTTGAAGGCCTGCCAGATTGCGACCAGCACTTCGCTCGCGACATTGTTCACGCCATTGCCCGGGTCGGCGATCCAGAAACGGACTTCGAGATCGATCGAATTGTCGCCGAAGCCCCGGAGCAGGCATTTCGTCGCGGGCGAGGGCAGGACGCGGGGCACCGTGTTCGCGGCCTCGACCACCAGATCCATCGCCTTGGGCACATCGGTCGAATAATCGACCCCGATCGACTTCTTGATCCGCACGGCGTGATCGGAGAACGACCAGTTGATCACTTTCGAGGTGATGAATTCCTCGTTCGGGATCAGATGTTCCATCCCGTCCCGGGTGATCACCGAGGCGAAACGCATGCCGAGCGAGGCGACGCGGCCATAGGTGTCGTCCACCGTGATCACGTCGCCGGGCTTGATCGACTGATCGAGCAGAAGGATCACGCCCGAAACGAGATTGGAGAAGATCTTCTGCAGACCGAAGCCGATGCCGAGGCCGACCGCGCCGGAAAAGATCGCCAGCGCACCGAGCGGAATGCCGAGGCTGGAGATCGCCAGCGTCACCGCGGTTGCCAGCAGGATGAATTGAACCGTCTTGCCGATCAGCAGCCGCGCTGACGGCGTCAGGCTCGGCAGCGTATCGATCCGCGAACCGAGCAGCTTCGCCAGCCGCGACGCCACCCAGTAGAGCAGGACAAGCAGGATGGCGGCGCGAATGCCGGTGAGGATGGAGACCCGCCCCCCGCCGAACCCGATCGCCATCGAATCGAGGAATACCGCAATCGGACCGAGCCAGCCGATGATGTTGAGCGCCGCGAGCGTCCAGCCGATCGCCGCGGCCGTCTTTTGCCAGAAGGGTTCGCCGATGAAGGAGGTGAGCAGGCGGATGATCGCCCAGGCGCCCAGCAGGTTCGCGCCCAGCCGAACCCAGAAATAGTCCATCTCCAGCTGTTGCAGCGTGAACAACACGCCCGACAGCAGCGCCCAGGCCAATGCCGGGCCGATCACCGGCGCGACGAAACGGATCGCCCGCGCCTTGAATTTCTCGATCGCCGCCAGGCTGAACACGCGGGCGATGAAGGCACTGGCGGGCCGGCGAAGCGCGAAGCCGATCGCGACGGCGATCACGACCGCTGCTGCCTGGATGCCGAATTCGATACTGAAGGCTTCGCTCTGCAGCCAGCTCCAGACGGAGTCGATACGCTCGCGCCAGGCCTGAGGATCGCTCAGGGTTTCCAGGTCGGGGGCCTCGAATTCAGGCGGAGCGGGAGTGGGTGTCATGGTTCGGCCTGCTGCAAGGCCATCAGACTACGGTTCTTTTCCGTCCGCCGTCGAGTATCGAAGCCGGGTTCAGTGCGTCCGCACGAAAATGAACAGCACGACGCCCGTCAGACCGAGGATCGCCAGTGGTCCCAGCATGTAGAGGGATCGCAGCAGGGTGGCGGCGCCGTCGCTCGAGGATTCCTCGAACACGCCTTCATCCAGCTTGGCGTTGAAATAGACGCCAATCTGGGAGCAGGCGATCAGGGTCAGAACCGCCAGCGTGGTCCAGAGCGGGGACGTGATCGCGACGGCGATCGCGATGATCACATGGGCCAGCGTCCATATGTAGAATATCCAAGCCTGCATGTATTGCCCCATGGCCGCACGGTCGCCATGACCGTGGCCAGCCCAAATTCGTGTCTCGTTGTCTAACGTAGAGGGTGTCCCTATACGCCAACGGCGGCGGATTTGCGACGGTCGATTGGGCGTCAGGCGTGATTCCCCCGCATCGTTGACCCGGCAGGTAAACAGGCAGGGCGCCGGGCGCTGCGCTACCGGCCCTCGCGCCGCCAGGCAAGCCCGAGCGTGGTCAGGATGATCAGCAGAACGATCAGGGCAGGCGCGAGCGGTGTCCGCTCCGCGGCGCGGACGATGAAGCGCTCATTGCGCTTCAGACCGAGCCAGCTCCGGCCCGCGTGAACGGCGTCGGCGCGGGTCCGGCGCCATTGCGGCAGGACCGTGTCTCCGGCTTCGCCGATCGCTGCGAACCCTCCATCGCTGGTGTCCACCAGACCCGTCAGAAGCTCCCGCGTCGGAACGAGGTTGGAATATTCGCGCGGATTGAGCGGTCCCAGGGCAGCCACGGTGGTCAGATCTCCGGACCGCAGGCGGACCAGTCCCGTTGACCGGCCTTCGCGCTCGGCGGTGAACAGGCCCGGCGTGTCCCCGGCCTGCATGTCCACCGTTTCGCCCGAACCATCCGGCCAGGCGATGTCCAGCGGCGGCGCGGTTTGCGCAAGCGTGCGGCGCTGCACCTCCAGCTGACCGTCCCGGACGACCGCGGACAGATGCTCCTCGTCGAGTTCGGGTTCCTGCATCAGCCAGTGCGCGACCCGGCGGAACATTTCCGCGTCGGGACCGCCGCCCTCGAAGCCCCGGCCCCACAGCCAGGACTGGTCGGACAAAAGGATGGCGGCGCGGCCGTCGCCGGCATGCGACAGCACCAGCAGTGGTCCGCCATCCGGTGCCTGGAGCAGGGTTTCTCCGCCAAGCGGCGTGGCGTCGATGCGTCGGAACCAGCGGCCCCAGGGCGCTTCGCCCTCGGGCGGAGCGAGCCCGGCGGTCACGGGATGACGCGCGCCGGTATCGGTCAGCTCCGGTCGGAAGGGTCCGGTGGCGACATAGCCGGTCGGGCGCGCCGGGATCACGGCGGCCAGAGGCGTGCGGTAGATGCTCACCGGCGCGGCGAAGGGCGGCCCGGCCGTGACCAGCAGGGCGCCGCCGTTTTCGACATAGCGCGCGATATAGTCGAAATAGAGCGGCGGCATGATGCCCCGGCGGCGATACCGGTCGAAGATGACCAGATCGAATTCGTCGAGGCTCTCGGCGAACAACTCACGCGTCGGGAAGGCGATCAGCGCCAGCTCGTCGATCGGCGTCGCATCCTGCCGGTCGGGCGGGCGCAGAATGGTGAAGTGGACGAGATCGACTGAAGGGTCGGATTTCAGCAGGTCGCGCCACGCGCGGGCGCCATTATGCGGCTCGCCGGTGACCAGAAGCACGCGCAGCCGGTCGCGTACGCCGGTCACCGAAACCGCGGCCCGGTTGTTGACCAGCGACAGTTCTTCCGGCCCGGGCTCGACCTCGATCTCGACGACATTGGCGCCGCGGTGGTCGATCGGCGCCTCGACCCGCGTGTCCTCGCCGATCGCGACGCGCGCCGTTACCGGGTCGCCGCCATCGATGCGGAAGGTCACCGTCGCGGTCCCGCTCATGGCGTCATCCTCGACGCGCACGGTGAAGACCGCGGGATCGCCGACAAGGCCGTAGCGCGGCGACTCCACAACGATCAGACGGCGGTCGCCGGCGTCGGGGTCGCCGGCCATCAGGTGATGGAAGGGCGCTCCCAGATCGACGGCGTTGGCGTCGCCCGGCGCATCGTGGATCTGCCCGTCCGTGATCGCGACGACGCCGGCCAGCCGGTCGCGCGGGACGCCCGCCAGCGCCGAATTGAAGGCATCCATCATCAGGCTGCCGTCGGGCGATCGCGTCATCTCGGCTTCGACCAGTTCCAGCGTGTCGTCGCGCTCCGCCAGCGACCGCAGCTCGGCCAGCGCCGCGTCGGCGGCTTCGCTGCGCCCGCCGATCGCCATCGACTCCGTGCGGTCGGTCAGCACGACCGCGATGTCGGGCAGCGGGTCGCGCTGTTCGTCGACCAGCGACGGATTGAGCAGGACCAGCGCGATCAGCAGCGCTGTCAGCGAGCGCCACAGCCAGCCATTCAGGCGCATCAGCGCACCGGCCAGCGCCGCAGCAAGGGCGGCGCCGCTCATAAGCGCGATGACCCCGACCGGCAGGATCGGCGCGAAGTCGATTGTCGTGGCTTCGAACATCACTGCCCCAGCCTTTCGAGCAGCGCCGGAACATGGACCTGGTCAGCCTTGTAGTTCCCGGTCAGGGCGTACATGGCGAGGTTGACGCCGAAACGCTGCGCCAGTTCGCGCTGGCGGTCACCGCCATCGACCGGATAGAGCGCCGCGCCATTCGGCCCGACCGCCCAGGCCGAGGCCCAGTCATTGGATCCGATCACCACGCCGGACGTGCCGTCGCGGGCGGCTCCGTCGGGATCGGCCTCGACCCAGACCGGCCCGCCCGAATAGCGGCCCGGATAGGTGTCCAGTAGATAGAAGCTGCGGGTCAGGACATGGTCGGCCGGCATCTGCGCCAGCGACGGCACATCGACCGACTCCAGCACCCGGACCAGTCCCGGATGCGGCCGTCCGGCGCGCAGCGCCGCGGTATCGGCGTCCTGGGTGTCGAACACGATCAGCCCGCCCGACTGCATGTAGGCCGTCACGCGCGCGGCAGCCTCCGGCGACAGGGCGGGGGCGCCTTCCTGGACCGGCCAGTAGATCATCGGGAAGAAGACCAGCGCGTCGCGCTCGATATCGACCGCCATCGGCTCGACCGGTTCGATCGCGCTGCGCCGCATCAGCTGCTGGCTCAACCCGGACAGGCCGGCGCGGCTGCGATTGTCGATCTCGGCATTGCCGGTGCGGACATAGGCGAAACGCAGATCGAGCGACGCTTCCATCGCGAACTGGATGTCGGTGTCCTGCGCCTCGGCGCGCGCCGTCAGCGCCGGTAACAGGGCGAGGATGGCCAGCGCCGTCACCGTGCCGCCGCGCGCGAAACGCGGCATCGCCAGCCGTCCCGCCAGCGCCAGCGCGATGAAGGCATCGAGCGCCAGAAGGATCAGCGCCGCTGCGAGCAGCAGCCCGGCCAGAGGCGTCTGGCGCGGCGCGTCGAGGCTGGCGAAACGCACCCCGCCAATTTCCGCCGGCAGGGCCCGCAGCGCGGCACCGGTGCGAAGCACGTTGAGCGCGGCCGAGACGGTTCCGGTGCGGTACAGGCCCGGCGGGGTTTCGGCGCTGGCCCGCGCCTGCTCGAACAATTGCGCCGGGATCGGCCGCGCTGAGGCCGGCGGGTCGGACAGGCGGCCGCGGCCGTCGAGCGCGCGGTCGATGGCATAGCTGCCGCCCTGTGCAGCGGACGGCGCACCGCCCGAGGACAGCGACAGCGTCCGGCGCAGCATGCGCGGGAACAGGCCAGTCAGCGGCAGGTCCGACCATTCCGGCCCGGCGGTAACGTGGAACAGCACCACCCAGCCGCGCCCCCGGCGCGCGGACGTGACCAGCGGCGTGCCGTCTTCAAGGCGCGCCCAGACCCGGTCGTCGGTCGCGGTGCCCGGCTCGGCCAGCACTTGGCTGCGGACCACGGCCGCCGGGTCCGCGTCGAGTCCGGCGAAGGGCGAGGTCGGCGCGAAGGGCGCCAGGCGCTGCGGTTCGTCCCAGGCCAGCGCGCCGCCGAACATCCGCCCGCCTTCGCGCAGCGGAATCGGCAGCAGATCGTCGCCGCGCGCGGCCAGGCGCGGACCGGCAAAGCGGATCAGCACCCCGCCCTGATCGACGAAGTCGGCCAGGCGCGGATCGTCGCTGCGCGCGGCATCGACCATCACGATGATTGCCGGCGGATTCTCCATCAGCGTGTCGAGATTGGCGCGCTGCAGCTCGGCGAAGGGTTCGAGGGCGCGCGTCACATAATGAAGCTCCGACAGCAGCGGCTGGCCGTCCTCGCTGGCGGCATCGAGAATGCCGACGGTGGGGCGACGCCAGGCGTCATCGGTGAGCTGCACCGCGCCGGCCGAGGTCTGTTCCAGAATCCGGATCGCGCTGACCCGGTTGCGTAGTTCCAGCGGCAGTTCGATCGTCGTGCGCACATCGCGCTGACCGGCCTCGAACACGGCGTCGGCGCGGGCCACGGCCCGTCCGTCCTCGCCCGTGGCCTGAATGGTGACGGTGCGCGGCAGGCTGTCCTCGCTGCGCAGCACATTGATGGCGAAGCCTTCCGGCGTGACTTCCGGCGGGGTCAGCGCGATCGCCGCGCCTCCGGCATCGGGCCGGATCGCGGTGACCCGGCCGAGATCGGACAGCGTCGTCGCCAATTCGGTCACCCCGTCCGTGCGCACGCCGTCGGAAATCCACACCACGTCCAGCGCGCGTCCGAAATCGGCGGCTTCGAGACGGCTGGCGGCATTGGCACGGTCGGGTGCCCAGGCCCGCACCACAGCTGCCTCCAGCCGGCGGCGGGCGAGGTCGGGATCGTCGAGGCGGATCTCGTCGGAACCGAGATCGGCCGTGAGCAGGAGTACGGCAGGCTGGCCGGCACTGTCGGCGCGATTGATGTGGCGTTCGGCCTCCCGGCGCACGGCGTCCCAGGACGGGGCCGAGGCCCAGCCATTGTCGACGACGAGCAGCAGCGGGCGCGGCGCGAGATTGTCCGGTTCGGGCTGCCAGACCGGTCGCGCCAGCGCGATGATGATCAATGCCGCCAGCAACAGGCGGAACACGATCAGCCACCACGGCGCGTGGTGCGGCGTCTCGGTGTCGTCGGGCGCGTCGCGCAGCAGGCGCAGTGGCGGAAAGATCGCCCGCTTCGGTGGCGGCGGTGTGGCGCGCAGCAGCCGCCACAATATCGGGAGGGTGAGGAGGCCGAGCAACGCCAGCGGCGCCGCGAATCCGAGCGGACCGAGCATCAGCATCGCGTCACGCCTCCCGCGCCAGCGCGCGATAGAGGGCGAGCACGGCCTGCGTCGCGGGCCGGTCGGTGCGGTGGGTGACGAGCGTCCAGCCGGTGCGGCGGGCCAGCGCGGTCAGCGCCTCGCCATGCTCCGCCCAGCGCTTGCGATAGGTCTTGCCCGCCTCTTCGGCGCGTCCGAACAACAGGCTGTCCTGGCCCGCAGGGGCCTCGAAACGCGTACGGCCCTTGAACGGGAATTCCTCTTCCATCGGATCGACGATACGCAACAGGACGCCGTGCGCCTGCAAGGCGGCAAACCGTGACAGGCGTGCCGACCAGGTCTCGATCGGGTCGAGGAAATCGCTCGCCAGAACGGCCGTGCCGTGGCGCGCCAGGCTCGGCGCCTCGACCGATTGCGTACTCCCCGGTCCGGTCGCCAGCCGGACGGCGACACGTTCCAGGCCTAGGGCGCGGGTGCGCGCCCGCTCCGACTCTCCCAGCACCGCGACGCGCTCTCCGCCGCGCGTCAGAAGCGCCGCCAGCGCGATCAGGCAGACCGCCGCGCGATCGGCCTTCAGCGGCAGGACATTCGACGAGGCAAACATCATCGAGGGCGAGGCCTCGCGCCACAGCCACACCGTGCTCGCCGCCTCGCGCTCATTCTCGCGCACGAACAGGCGCTGCGCCCGCGCCGACATTCGCCAGTCGACGGCCGCCGCGCCATCTTCGGGCCGGTGATGGCGGTACTCCCAGAAATTCTCCCCGGTGCCGCGCTGGCGGCGTCCGTGGACGCCCTGCGCCACCGATGCGGCAATCCGCTCGGCATCGGCCAGCAATTCGGGGAAGGGGCGCGCGGCCTCTTCTCCGGCCTGTCTCAGCCGGGTCAGCTTTTCCGAGTCGTCATGCCGGGTGAAGGGAGAGGCCATGTGGCTGCGTTACGCCGCCTTCGCCGCCAGCCGTCCGATCAGGCTTTCCAGCGTCATGCCCTCGGCCCGGGCCGCGAAGCTCAGCGCCATGCGGTGTTTCAGCACCGGCTCGGCCAGCGCCGCGACATCTTCGGTCGACGGGGCCAGGCGGCCCTGCAGAAGCGCGCGGGCGCGGCAGGCCAGCATCAGGGCCTGGCCGGCGCGCGGCCCCGGACCCCAGCTGACGCCCATCTGCACATCTTTCTCCTCCGACACGTCGGGCCGTGCGAGGCGCAGCAGGTCGAGGATCGCTTCGACGACCTTCTCGCCGACCGGCAGACGGCGGACGAGGGCCTGCATTTCAAGGATTTCCTTGGCGCTCAGCACCTTGGTGGCCTTGGCATCGTTCGGGCCGGTTGTGGCCATCAGGATGTCGCGCTCGGCCTCGCGGCTCGGATAGGGCACGTCGACGCGCAACAGGAAGCGGTCGAGCTGGGCTTCGGGCAGCGGGTAGGTGCCCTCCTGCTCGATCGGGTTCTGGGTGGCCAGCACGTGGAAGGGCTGGGGCAGGTCGTGGCGTTCGCCCGCCACGGTGACGTGGTGTTCCTGCATCGCCTGCAACAGGGCGGCCTGGGTACGCGGGCTGGCGCGGTTGATCTCGTCCGCCATCAGCAGCCGGCAGAACACCGGGCCGGGGATGAAGCGGAAGGAGCGCTTGCCACCCTCGCTTTCCTCGAGCACTTCCGAACCCAGGATGTCCGCCGGCATCAGGTCCGGCGTGAACTGGATCCGCTTGGTGTCGAGCCCGGTGGCGATCGCGATGGTTTCCACCAGCCGCGTCTTGGCCAGACCCGGCGCGCCGACCAGCAGGGCGTGACCGCCCGACAGGATCGCGGCCAGCGACAATTCGACCACCTCGTCGAGCCCGTAGATCACCTGCCCGATCGAGGCTTTCACCTCGGCCAGACGTTCGGTTGCCTTGTCGGCGGCTTTCACCACATCGGCGCCATTTGAATTCACAGCTTTTCTCGGCACACTGGGCTCCCTGACTCAGGTGGTGAGATTGGTAACAGAGGCGCACGCCCCGTTCGCGCCGGAGAATGGACGCGGGCGTGCGGAGTGTCCATGTCCGTAAGGCCGGATGACGGAAAAGCAATGCAGTCGCTTCTCGACGCCGCCGCGGCGGCGGGCGAGGGCCTGCCCCCGGTCGAGAAATGGAATCCCGCACACTGCGGCACCATGGACATGGAAATCCGGCGGGACGGGTCGTGGTGGCATGACGGACGGCGCATCACCCGCGACCGTCTGGTAAGGCTGTTTTCGACAATCCTGCGAAAAGATGACGATGGCGTTCATTATCTCGTGACGCCGGTGGAAAAGCAGGCCGTCCGGGTCGAAATCGCCCCCTTCCTGGCGGTGCGGGTCGACCGGGCCGAGCGCGATGGGCGGCCAGTCCTGATCTTCACCACCAATCTCGGCGACCTCGCTGAGGCCGGTCCGGATCACCCGATTCGCGTCGAGATCGACAAGGACACCGGCGAACCGACGCCCTTCGTGATCATTCGCGGCCGGCTGGAAGCGCTGATCACACGGCCGGTCTTCTATGAACTGGTCGACATGGCGCAGCAGGACGGCAACCGGCTGACCATCGAATCGAGCGGAGAAACGTTCGAACTGGGGTGGGTCGCGTGAGCACACGCAGCCTGCTCGACCTGCTGCAATCGAAGCTCGATCCGGTCGAGGGCGAGGATGCGCGACCGCGGCGCGGCGACAACGACCTCAATGATGTCGTCTTCCCGGAACGCACGTTGCGCCCCGCCGCCGTGCTTGCCCCGATCGTCCTGCATGACGGGCCGCCGCGCTTCATCCTGACGCTGCGCGCCGATCACCTGGCCGCACATGCCGGCCAGGTCGCCTTTCCGGGCGGCCGGGCCATGCCGGGCGAGACCCTGCCCCAGGCGGCGCTGCGCGAAACCCGCGAGGAAATCGGCATCACGGCCGACCTTATCGATCTGGTCGGCCGGTTCGACAGCTACGAGACGGTGACCGGGTTTCACGTCACCCCGTTTGTCGGCATCGTGAAGCCGGGCTTCGTCGTGCGGCCCGATCCCGGCGAGGTCGCTGACGTGTTCGAAACCCCCTTCGACTGGCTGATGGACGCCGCCAATCACCAGACCCATGAACGGGAATTCCAGGGCCGGATGCGCCGCTATTACGCCATGCCATGGGAAGGACGGTATATCTGGGGCGCAACAGCGGGCATGCTGCGGGCCCTGCATGAAAGGCTGTATGACTAGCCATGCTTCGACTGACCCTGATCGAGATCATTCTTTTCCTGACGCCCTTCGCCCTTTACGGGGCGTGGCGACTGTTGCAGCGGACCGTGCCGGACAATCCCCGGCCCATGCCCAGCGTGCTGCTCGGCGTGGTCGGCGGCCTGCTCGCCGCGATCGGCCTCGTCGCGCTGGTCCTGGTCGGCGAGCGCGGGGGCCCGCAGGATGGCCGCTATGTTCCGGCCCGCTTCGAAAACGGCCGCGTCCAGCATTCCGGGTTTACCGACGAGATACAGGAACGCCAGTCCCTCCCGGACCGTCCGTTTGGCGCAGCGGCGACCCGAACCGATGAAGATCCCGGCGCCTTCGATTCCCCGGACGCCGACCCGCAACCCGAGCCCGATCTGCCGGACGACGCCGAGATCGGCGCCCCTCCAGAGAATCCGGCTGAGAATCCGGCCGGGACCCCCACTGACGATCCGCAATGATTTCACCCGACCGGCTGGAACCCGACGAGCATGACTGGCTGATGGCCCCGGCCACCCGCCTTGTGATCGCTGCGCTGGAAGCCGCCGAGCCGCGCTCTGCCCGTTTCGTCGGCGGCTGCGTGCGCAATGCGCTCTTGCGCCAGCCGGTCGACGATATCGACATTGCCACGACGCTGGTCCCCGAACGGGCAGCCGAGGCCCTGAAGGCCGCCGGAATCGCCGTACACGAGACCGGGATCGCGCACGGCACGCTGACCGCGGTCGCCGATCACCAGCCTTTCGAGATCACCACGCTCCGCCGCGACGTCTCGACCGATGGCCGCCGCGCCACCGTCGCCTTCACCACCGACTGGGCCGAGGACGCGCGGCGCCGCGACTTCACGCTGAACGCCATCTATGCCGAGCCGGACGGCACGCTGATCGACTACCAGACCGGTGTCGAAGACGCGCTGCATCGCCGCATCCTGTTCATAGGACGGCCCGAGGACCGCATCGCCGAAGACTATCTGCGTATCCTGCGCTTCTTCCGTTTCTTCGCCTGGTATGGCCATGGCGAGCCGGACCCGGATGCGCTCGCGGCGTGCGCCGCGATGAAGGACGGCCTCGCCCACCTCTCCGCCGAACGGGTGTGGAAGGAAACGAAAAAGCTTCTCGCCGCCGAAGACCCGTGCGCCTCGCTCGCCGCGATGGATGAGGCGGACGTGATGACGGCGCTCTACGGTCCGCTTGATCGCACACGGCTGGACCGGTTGGTGGAGATGGGTGAGGCGGACGCCTTCCTGCGCTTCCTTGCCCTCTGCCCGGACGACGCGGCCGGCGAGACGTTGGCGCAGGGCATGAAGATGTCCAATGCCGAGAAGGACCGGCTGCGCACCGCGCTCGATCCGGACTTCGCCGCTGACATGTCGGCCGGCTGGCAGACCCGCGCCGGGATCGAGAAACAGGTCTACCGCAAGGGAAACGAGGCCGTTGCCGACCGCCTCTCACTCAATTTCGCGGCGATGGACACTCCGCCCGAAGGCTGGGGCGGCGCACTCGCGCATGCCCGCAGCTTCACCCCGCCGGTCTTCCCGGTCACCGGCGCCGACCTGCTCGCCGCCGGCGTGGAGAAGGGCCCGGAATTCGGAGATACGCTCCGCGGCCTCGAAGACCGCTGGGTCGAGTCGCGGTTTACGCTGACGCGGAATGAATTGCTGGCTTCCCTCTAGGGGTCATTCCCGCGAAGGCGGGAATCCAGAGGAACAGACAATCTGGACCCCCGCCTGCGCGGGGGTGACGGTCAAATTATCAAGGCCACTTCGCTTCCGGCGGCATGGAGGAGAGGATGGAATTGACGTTGCCGCCCGTCTCCAGTCCGAATTTCGTGCCCCGGTCGTACAAGAGGTTGAACTCCGCATAGCGCCCGCGGCGGATCAGCTGTTCCTCGCGGTCGGCCGGCGTCCACGCCTCGCCCATGTGCGACCGGGCAATGCGCGGCCAGACATCGAGGAAGGCGCGGCCGACATCCTGGGTGAAGGCGAAATCCGCCGCCCAGTCGCCGGTATTGAGCCGGTCATAGAAGATGCCGCCCGTACCGCGCGGTTCGTTCCGGTGTTTCAGCCAGAAATACTCGTCGCACCATTTCGAGAAGCGTGGCCAGTAATCCGCGCCGTGCGCGTCGCAGGCCGACTTCGCGGCGGCGTGAAAGGCCACGGTGTCGGGGTGGTCGGCGCGGCGCTGCGCGTCCTGCGTCGGGTTGAGGTCCATGCCGCCGCCGAACCACCCCTGGGTCGTCACGATGAAGCGGGTATTCATGTGCACGGCAGGCACATGCGGATTGCGCATGTGCGCGATCAGCGAAATGCCCGACGCCCAGAAGCGCGGATCCTCGCTCGCGCCCGGGATCTGCGCCCGGAAGGCCTCGGAGAACTCGCCGTGGACCGTGGAGCAATGCACGCCGACCTTCTCGAAGAAGCGCCCGCGCATCATCGAGGCGACGCCGCCGCCCTGATCGCTCGACCCGTCGCCGCGCGTCCAGGTCTCGCGCTCGAAGCGTCCGGCCGTGCCGGGGTAGAGCGTGGCCGGCGCCTCGTCCTCCAGCCGCTCGAACGCGGCACAGATGGAATCGCGCAAATCCTCGAACCAGGCGCGCGCGGTCTGCTTTCGGGTGTCGATATCGTGTCCGTTCATGGCCTTCCCTTGCTAGGCCGCGCCGCGCCTGTCCAGACGCAAAATCGAAACTTGTGCAGGACGCCCTATTGGGCCCTGATGCCGCCAGGCTGGGTTCGGAGGGGATGAGATGGATTGGGGCGGGGTAATTGTCGCGGGGATCGCGGGCGCTTTAGGCGGGGCCGCGGGAGGATTGCTGGGCTGGATACTGGGCATGATGGCGGGCCGGGCCGCCGGCGTCGTGCGGACCATCGTCACCGTGGTGTGCGTGATGGCCGCGATCTATGTCCTGCCGCCCTACATCGAACCGGTGATCGGTCCGGCCATCCGGCAGCAGACCAGTCCCGGTGCCGGAGAGGAGATCGAGGCGGCGCTGCTCGCCCAGCCCGTCCTCGCGGCCTATGCCGAGGCCCGGCCCGAAGTCGTGCCGGAATTGCGCAGCCGGATCGAGGCGGCCTGGCAGCGCGGAGGCCGCGATGCGGCGACCCTGGAGGCGGCTGAGGCGGGACGAGAACTCGGCGCCCGGGCCGTTGCGGAATTCGCGCCCTATGCCGGCGACGCCGAACTGATCGGCTTCTACCGCGAGACCTACCGGGTTGGCCGTCAACTTCAGGGTCAGCCCCGGATCTGCTATTCGATGTTCTTCGGCCAGATCAATCCGTCGGCGGTGTCGATCGAGGACA
Organism: Hyphobacterium vulgare; assembly: GCF_042643335.1. Taxonomy (NCBI): domain Bacteria; kingdom Pseudomonadati; phylum Pseudomonadota; class Alphaproteobacteria; order Maricaulales; family Maricaulaceae; genus Hyphobacterium; species Hyphobacterium vulgare. Next base: position 36,253 of record NZ_JBHRSV010000026.1, on the reverse strand, counting down.
TGGCCCGGATCGATCAGTATGCCGACATGTCGGCGCTCGAAAACGTCATGACCGTTCTGGTGCGCCATGCCGGGGACGAGATCGTCGAATTCGATCGCGCGCGGGCGGAAGCGGCTCAGGCACAAGTGGGAATGACGGTCGGCTCGGAGTTCGACAGCACGGATTTCCGCTTCTTCTTCGGTACGTCACCTGAAGCTGACGAGGACTATGCGACCGCCTGCGCCGTGATGCTGCGCCTGATGGAGGCCACGCTCGACCACGAGGACGCGGCGCTGATCATCCGGATCGGCATGACGCAGAACTGACAGCCCGTCTGGCCCGCCGCATCGGCTCTGGCTAGTGTCCGCCGCCATGACGCACGCACAGACCGACGCCCGCACCCTGCTCGCCGAAGCCGAGGCCGCCTGCGCCCGCGGCGACCGCATCGCGGGCATCGATCTGGTTCGCCGGATCGTTGCGGCGGACGAGAGACTCGGGACCGACTGGGTGATCCCGGCGATGATGGCCGCCGAACTGCTCGATTTCGACACCGCGGCGAAGGCGGCCAAACGCCTGTGCAACGAGGACGGCAAGGATCCGCGCCAATGGCGGCTCTATGCCGGTCTGTTGCAGAATGTCGGCCGTGCCGCCGAAGCCAGCGACATCCTCGAATCGATCCGCCGCGCCGCGCCGGATGATGACGAACTCGCCTACGAGGCCGGATTTGCCGCCAAGCTGGCCGGTGATTTCGACAAGGCCCGCGCGCGGTTTCAGGGCGTCATCGCAACCCAGCCGAAGCACTGGCTCGCCCGCACCGAACTGGCCGGGATCGGCCCGGTCGTGCGCGGTGACAACAACCTGATCGAGCTCGAAACCGAGCGCGTCCGCATCCTCGAGGGCGGCCGCGTCGACCGCCATGCCGCCGCGGTCTCCTATGCCCTGGCCAAGGCCTATGACGATCTCGGCGAATACGCGCTGAGCGCTAGCCGCGCCGCCGAAGGCGCCGGCTTCATGAAGGCGATCGAGCCCTATGATCCGGCCGCCAATCACCGCTTTACGCGGGCGTTGATGGGCCTGTTCACCCCCGACTTCGTCAAGGCGCAATCGGGCAAGGGGGCGGCAGACGACCGCCCGGTCTTCGTGCTCGGCCCGCCGCGTTCGGGCACCACGCTGGTCGAGTCCATCCTCGACGCCCACCCCGACGTGACCGCGGGCGGAGAACACAAGCTGTTCTGGCTCGCCTCGCTGGAACTCGGCGTTCAGGCCGACGGTGCCCTGAGCCGGTGGCTCGAGACGAAGGGCGAGGGGGCTTGGGCGGGGCTCGGCCAGCGCTATCTCGCCGATGTCGAGACGCGGCTTGGACCGGCGCAGCGCTGGGTCGACAAGAATCTCTACAACGTGAACCGGCTCGGCCTCGCCGCTCTGGCGCTGCCGGGCGCGCGCTTCATCTGGTGCCGCCGCGATCCGATGGACGTCGCCTGGTCGGCCTACCGGACGCTGTTCGCGGAAGGCAATCGCTGGAGCTACGATCCGGTCGCGATCGCCGCCTTCCTCGCCGATTACGACATGCTGATGCAGCACTGGGCCGCGCTCTTCCCGGGGCGGATCCTCGAAGTGATCTACGAAGACCTCGTCGCCGATCCCGACGCCGAGATCGCGCGCATCCTGGCCTTCTGCGGCCTCGACGACGATCCCGCGACACGGCGTTTCCACGAACACGACCGCACCGTGGCCACGGCCAGTTTCGCACAGGTGCGTCAGCCGATCTCGGCGAAGTCGGTCGGGGCGTGGAAGCGTTATCTGCCGGTGACGAAGGGGCTGGGTGACGCCCTGCATGCCGAGGGCATCGACTTCGCGGAATAGGGCGTCAGCGGCGCGTCTGGCGAATCGCTTCCGCCAGCGCGATCCCAGCGCTCATCACCACATTCAGCGAACGGGCCCCTTCGGCCAAGGGAATCACGATCCGCGCATCGGCGCTGTCATGCACCTCCTCCGGCACGCCGGCGCTCTCCCGCCCGAGCAGGATCCGGTCGTCCGGCCGGAAGGAAAAATCCCACAGTGAAGTCGCCCCCCGTGTCGTCATCAGCACGGTGCGTGCGCCGCCTGCAGCGGCCTGCCATGCGGCAAATCCGCCGTGCCGCGTCACGTCCGCGAGACCGCCATAATCCATCGACACACGGCGGATTTCCCTTGCCGTCAGGGGGAATCCGCAGGGTTCGATCAGGTCCAGCGGGGTGCCGAAACAGGCCGCAAGGCGTATCGCCGCGCCGACATTCTGCGGAATATCCGGTTGAAAAAAAGCGATCCGCATTTTAAGCCGCGCTGGGGTCGGGGCTGCGCCTGCGGCGGTGTGCCGCTGTGCCTTCCCTTTGACCGGGTTTATTTTCTGCGCTGAACAAGCCCCGCGCTTCGACAGCGCGTCAAGCGGGGGCATCCGGAAGCGGCCGTTTCCGGAGCTAGTGACAAGGAAAAGAGGTCGGCAGTGACGGACCAGCACGGGCAGGAACCCACCCGCCGCGACTTTATCTATATCGCCGCAGGCGGCGCGGCAGCGGTGGGCGGTGCGCTCACCCTTTGGCCATTCATCGACCAGATGAACCCGGCGGCGGATACGCTCGCCCTGGCCTCCATCCGGATCGATACCTCGCCGGTGGAAACCGGCCAGCAGATCACCGTGATGTGGCGCGGGGGACCGGTCTTCATCCGGCGCCGGACCGAGGCGGAAATCCAGGAATCCCTGACCGTCGACATCAGCGCGCTGCCGGATAGCCTGGCGCGCAACGAGAACCTCGCCGACGATGCGCCGGCGACGGACGAGAACCGCCGCTACACCGAAGACCTTCTGATCATGAAGGGCAATTGCACCCACCTCGGCTGCGTGCCGCTGGGTGAGGCCGGTGACTATGACGGCTGGTATTGTCCCTGCCACGGATCGCACTACGACACGGCGGGCCGCATTCGCCGCGGCCCGGCACCTGAAAACCTTCCGGTGCCGCCACTGCGCGCCGACGAGGCCAATCCGGCCATCGTCGTGATCGGCTAAGGGGAGCGCGAGGGGATTATGAGCGGACCTTCGACTTACGAACCGCAGACCGGTATCGAGCGCTGGCTCGACTCCCGTCTGCCCATCGCGCGCCTGATGTGGGATTCCTTCGTGGACTTCCCCACGCCGCGCAATCTGAACTACTGGTGGACGTTCGGCGGCATTCTCGCGATCTTCCTGATGATCCAGATCATCACCGGCGTCGTGCTCGCGATGCACTACACGGCCGACGTCTCCATGGCGTTCGACAGTGTCCAGCGCATCCGCCGCGACGTGCCCTTCGGCTGGCTGATCCAGTCGATGCACGCCAATGGCGCCTCCTTCTTCTTCCTCGCCGTCTACATCCACATGTTCCGCGGCCTGTATTACGGGTCGTACAAGGCGCCGCGCGAAGTGCTCTGGATCCTCGGCGTGGTCATCTACCTGTTGATGATGGCGACCGGCTTCCTCGGCTACGTGCTTCCCTGGGGCCAGATGTCCTACTGGGGCGCGATGGTCATCACCAACCTGTTCGGCGCGCTGCCGGTGGTCGGTGAAGGAATCCGCGAATGGCTGTGGGGCGGCTTCTCGGTCGGCAATGCGACGCTGACGCGCTTCTACGCGCTGCACTTCCTGCTGCCCTTCGTGATCGCCGGCGTCGTGATCCTGCACATCTGGGCGCTGCACGTTCCGGGCAATGGCAATCCGACCGGCGTGTCGGTGAAAACCAAGAAGGACACGCTGCCCTTCCATCCGTACTACACGGTGAAGGACGGTTTCGCGATCGTCGTCTTCCTGATGATCTTCGCGGCCTTCGTCTTCTACATGCCCGACGCGCTCGGTCACGCCGACAACTATATCGAGGCGAACCCGCTGGTGACGCCGTCGCACATCGTGCCGGAATGGTATTACCTGCCCTTCTACGCGATCCTGCGCGCCATCACCTTCGACATCGGCCCGATCTCGGCCCAGCTGGGCGGAGTTCTGGCCATGTTCGGCGCGATCGCCATCCTGTTCGTCCTGCCCTGGCTCGACACCTCGCCGGTGCGCTCGATGCGCTACCGTCCGGTGGCCCGCTGGTTCTTCCTGATCTTCATGGTCGTCTGCCTGTGCCTGGGCTGGTGCGGTGCGAACAATCCGGACGATCCGGTTCTCGGCACGCCGCTGAAATTCGTGACCTTCGCGCAGATCCTGACGCTCTACTACTTCGCCTACTTCCTCGTGATCCTGCCGGTTCTCGGCTTCACGGAACGGCCGAAGGAGCGTCCGGCGAGCATCGAGGCCGCGGTTCTCGGCAACAAGTCTGCCACCGCGCAGCCTGCGGAATAGGAGAGGGCAAGATGAACACGCTTTTCCGTAATCTTGCCGTCCTCGCCGGTGCCCTGATCGGTGCGGCATTCCTGACCGCGGCTCCGGCAGCGGCAGCCCCTGGCGGGGAGCATGCGCCCGAGGATCACGCCTGGACGTTCGAGGGGCCGTTCGGCACGTTCGAGCGCACCCAACTGCAGCGTGGCTTCCAGGTCTACCAGGAAGTCTGTGCCTCCTGTCACGCGCTGGAGCACATCAGCTTCCGCAATCTGGGCGAAGGTTCCGGTCCGTTTACCTGCTTCCCGGATCCGGACGCGCACGCCGAAGACGGCCACCACGCCGAACCGCTCTGCTACGAGAATCCCAACGACAACCCGGTCGTCCGCCAGATCGCCTCGGCCTACATGATCACGGACGGTCCCGACGACGCCGGTGACATGTTCGAGCGTCCGGGCGTGCCGGCCGACCGCTGGCCCTCGCCCTTCGCCAACGAGCAGCAGGCGCGTGCCTCCAATGGCGGTGCCTATCCGCCGGACCTGTCGCTGATCGTCAAGGCGCGTTCGGGCGGCGCGGACTATGTGCGCTCGCTCCTGCTCGGCTATCACGAGGCACCGGAAGGCCTCGATGTGCGCCCCGGTCTTTACTACAACGAGTATTTCCCGGGCGGTCAGATCGCCATGGCGCCGCCGCTGTTGGAAGGCATCGTGACCTATGCCGACGGCACCGAGGCGACGACCGAACAGATGGCCGAGGATGTCGTGACCTTCCTGGCCTGGGCGTCCGATCCCCACCGCGTGGACCGGAACCGCACGGGTCTGATGGTGCTCATCTACCTCTTCGTTTTCGCCGTCCTCTTGTGGTTCGCCTACAAGCAGGTCTGGAGCCGGGTCGAGCACTAGGCTCTGTCCCAAGCAACGAAACCGGGCCGCGGTGGCATCCACCGCGGCCCTTTTCATTTTCGCTTCGGCGAGAGGGCGTTAGACTGAACAGGAGGGGGAGGACGCGCATGACCGGCTGGACGCTCGGCATCATCGGCGGATCGGGTCTCTACGAGATCGAGGGGCTGGAGAACGTCCGCTCCGAGCGGGTCGAGACCCCGTGGGGCGAACCCTCAGGCACCTTCACCATTGGCGAGATCGCCGGGGTGACGCTCTGCTTCCTGCCCCGTCATGGCAAGGGCCACCGCATCCCGCCGGACGCGATCAATTTCCGCGCCAATATCGACGCCTTCAAACGCCTCGGCTGCACCGACCTTCTCTCGCTGTCGGCCTGCGGCTCGCTGCGCGAGGATTATGCGCCCGGCGATTTCGTCCTCGTCGACCAGTATGTCGATCGCACGTCGGGGCGCGAGCGCAGCTTTTTCGGCCCCGGCTGCGTCGCCCATGTCGGTCTCGCCGATCCGGTCTGCCCGCGCCTCGCCGGCCTCGCCGCCGACGCGGCCGATGCCGCCGGCGCCCGCACCCATCGCACGGGGACCTATCTGGCGATGCAGGGGCCGCAATTCTCCACCCGCGCCGAAAGCTATCTCTACCGGCAGTGGGGCTGCGACGTGATCGGCATGACGAATATGCCCGAGGCGAGGCTGGCGCGCGAAGCGGAGCTGCCCTACGCTTCGGTCTGCATGGTCACCGACTATGACTGCTGGCGACGGGGGGAGGCGGCGGTGGACGTTCAATCCATCCTGAAAGTGATGCACGCCAATACCGGCAAGGCCCGGCGCCTCGTCGTGGCATTGGCGAAAACGCTGGCGGCGCTGCCGCGCACGCCGTCGCCGTCCGGTGCCGAAACGGCGCTCGACGGCGCGATCCTGACCGCGCCCGATGCGCGCGACGCGGAACTCATGGCCCGGCTCGCCGCCGTGGCGGGGAGGGCGCTGGCGCGCTGACCTCCATGCTGGTTCGTCTGTTCGTGTTTCTCGCCCTGTGTTTCACCGCCGCGCCGGCGCGCGCCGAGTCCTGGACGCCGCTTGCCGCGCCCGAGGTGAACCAGGCCGCGGCCGCCATGGTCTCGGTGTATTGCCGCATTCCGAACACCGATCGCGCCTGGGTGTCGAGCGGTGTGGTGATCCGGTCGGACAACCCGGCCGACGAGCGCCGCGGCGAGGTCGTCATCACCACAGCACACGGTGTCGGCCAGTATGGCGATGCCTCGCACGACAACTGCTTTGTGGTCGGGCCGGACGGAGCGCATTACCGGGTGATCCGCACATTCAACCCGCCGACCCTGGCCTCTTCGTGGGAGGATTGGGCGGTCGTTGTCACGTCGCAACCCTTCAACGGACCTGCCGTGCGTCTGCCGGTCCGCGAGATCCACACCGTCCGGGGCGAAGTGCCGGTCGCCATGGTCGGGCGCGACTTCGCCAATCCAGATTGCCATCTCGAGCGCTCCGACCGGGTCAATGACGGCGGGCGGCTGATCTACACCCATACCTGCGGTTCGCGGCGCGGCCTGTCCGGCGCGCCGATCATCGCCCGTGTCGACGGCGAGATCGCAGTGATCGCGATCAATGTCGGCCGCCTGACCGGCGGAGCCGGTCCGGGACAGCGGGCCATTGCCCGCGGGGTCGGCGACGGTTTCGACGCCATGATCCGGCGCGGTATCGAGGCCAGCCAGCCGCTGCGCTGATCGCCGCGCCGCCGGGTGGACGCTGCCGCCGCCCCGGTCTACCAAACGCTTCCCGACGCACCTTCCGAGGACGCCCTGATGCTGACACTCATGCTCGCGCTCGTCTCCGTTCAGGAGGCCGACCTGCCGCCGCCGCTGGAGCGTGACAACCGCCCCTCCGTCCAGTGCGCCGAACACCTGACCGATTCCGGTGCCCGCAACCGCTGCCTCGACGGTTTGCTGGATGCGGCCGAAGCCGGGCTCGACGCGGCGCTCGCGGCCGCCCGCGAGGAAGCCCGCGAGATCGATCTCGACATGCCCGGGGCGGCCGATGCCGTGACCAGCCTGGAAGCCGCCCATTCGGCGTGGATCGCCTATCGCGATGCCGAATGCACCCGCCGCGCCTCGCTGCTCCTGCTCGGCGACCACGGCGATGACGAACGGCTCGATTGCCTGGTGACGCTGACCCGCGCCCGCGCGGCCGAGTTGACGGATTACTGATCCCGTGACGAAACCCGTCCTCCATATCGGCAACAAGCGGCTCTCCTCCTGGTCGCTGCGCCCCTGGCTGGCGCTGAGGAAGGCCGGGATCGAGTTCACCGAGAACCTCATTCCGCTCGACCAGCCCGACACGCGTGAAACGCTGAAGGCGTTGTCGCCCGCCGGCACCGTGCCGGTGTTGCAGGCCGGTGCGCTGACCCTCTGGGACAGCCTCGCCATCTGCGAATGGGCCGCCGAACAGGCCCCGTCGCTTTGGCCGTCCGATCCGTCCTTGCGCGCCCATGCCCGCGCCGTGACCGCCAGCATGCACTCAGGCTTCGGCGGACTGCGCCGCGACCTGTCGATGGACCTGCAGCGCTCGGTGGGCGGCACGGACGTATCAGTTCAGGCCTGGCAGGACATCGAGACCATTCTGGCGATGTGGGCGGCCTGCCCGAGGGGTGGGGACGGTTTCCTGTTCGGTCAGTGGTCGATCGCCGACGCCTTCTACACCCCGGTCGCCACCCGCTTCCGAACCTATGCGATCGATCTGCCGGACGCGGCGCAGGCCTATGTGGACTTGCTCCTGTCGGACACCGATTATCGCGCCTGGGAAACGGCCGGTCTGGCCGAGACCTTCGACGCGCCCTTCCACTGACGGAACCCGAGACATGGATTTCATCCGCGACGCCATCCGCACGATTCCGGACTACCCGAAAAAGGGCATCCAGTTCCGCGACGTGACGACGCTGCTGAAGGACGCGCGCGCCTTCCGCGCGGCCGTCGACCAGATGGTCATGCCGTGGGCCGGGGCCAAGATCGACAAGGTGGCGGGGATCGAGGCGCGCGGCTTCATCCTCGGCGGCGCGGTCGCGCACCAGCTCTCGGTCGGCTTCACGCCGATCCGCAAGAAGGGTAAGCTGCCCCACCGCACGCTGATCGAGGAATACGAACTGGAATACGGCTCCGACGCGATCGAGATCCATGTCGACGGCGTGGACGAGACCGACCGCGTGCTGATCGTTGACGATCTGATCGCCACCGGCGGTACCGCCGAGGCTGCAATCAACCTCCTGCGCCGGGCCGGCGCGGACGTGGTCGGCGCCACGTTTGTCATCGATCTGCCGGACCTTGGCGGCGCGAAACGCATCGAGGAAATGGGCGTCCCCGTCGCCAGCCTCGTGGCCTTCGAGGGGGAATAACCTCATCCCTCCCCTTGAAGGGGAGGGACGCGAGCGGCTTGCGTAAGCAAGACGGGAGCGGGGTGGGGTGAGCGTTCCTTCACTCTCTCCGGGGTTCCCGCGAACGCGGGAATCCGAAGCTAGGTGCCTGCTTCAGGTCCCCATTTACATGGGGACCCCATCACCATCTTGATTGACGTTTCCCGGACGGCGAAGCCGGTCCGGGATCCAGATTGGACCCCGGTCTTCGCTTCGCGAAACCGGGGAGCGTCGAAAGGGCGGTCATTGAGCGCGGTCTTCGCGAGGGTGACGAACAGGCGTACGCTCCCACCCAACCAACCGGGAGACTTGCCCATGTTCGTCGGACATTACGGACCCGCGCTCGCCGGACCGCGTTTCGCGCCGGTGCCGCTCTGGGCGCTCTTCGTCGCGGTGCAATTCCTCGACTATCTCTGGGGGGCCTTCATCGCGCTCGGCATCGAGCATGTCCGCGTCGAGCCCGGCTTCACCGCGATGAGCCCGTTCGACCTCTACCACATGCCATGGTCGCACAGCCTCGTCATGGCGCTGGTCTGGTCGGCAGTTCTGGGCCTTGTCTGGGCGGGTATCGCGAAGCGGTCGAAGCTGGCCGGCGGACTGGTGATCGCCGCGGCGGTGTTCTCGCACTGGCTCGCCGACCTCCTTGTCCACGTGCCCGACCTGCCACTCTGGCCGGGCGGTCCCTCGGTCGGTTTCGGCCTGTGGAATTCGGTGCCGGTCACACTGATCCTCGAATTCGGTGTGCTGGCCGCCGGCTGGCTCGTCTACATGTCCGCCACGCGTGCCAGGGGGACGTTCGGGCGGATCGGCCCGGTCATCCTGTTCGCGCTGCTGGTGGTCACTTACTGGATCAGCCACGCCTCGACGCCGCCCACCAATCCGGCCGTCGCCGGACCCTATGTGATAGGCGTCTACACCCTGCTCGCCTTCCTCGCCTGGCTGCTCTGCGATCGGGTCAGGGAGGCCCGGTAGAGTCTTCCCGTATCTCGGACATGGGTTTTCCGCGAACGCGGGAACCCGAAGCTTGGTGAAAACTTCAGGTCCCCATTGTCATGGGGACCCCGTGAACACCCCCACCCCAACCCTCCCCCAAGGGGAGGGGGAATGGCTCAGCGTGACTCCCTCCCCTTTCAGGGGAGGGCTGGGGTGGGGTGAAACATCTGTCTTTCTCCGGGGTTCCCGCGAAAGCGGGAATCCGAAACCGGGTGCCAACTTCGGGTCCGCATTTTCATGGGGACCCCGGATTAGGATTGGTTTTCGGAGCAGAACCCCTCATCCGCCCTTGCCCCGCTTTCGCGGGGCCAAGCGGGCACCTTCCCCCTTCGAAAGGGGAGAAGGGAAAACCGGATCCTACCCCTCCAGTTCGCCGCGGATCAGTTCGCGTACATCTTCTGCCACCGCCTCCAGCGAGGGTTCGTGGATATACATCATGTGCCCGGACTCGTAGTAGCGGAAGTGGACGCGCTCCGGGTCGAAGCCCGGCTGATTGAACATCAGCTCCGCCCCGAAGAAAGGCGTGGCGAGGTCGTAATAGCCCTGCGCCACCAGCACATCGAGATCGGAATTCTGCCGCATCGCACGGGCTAGCCACGGGCCGACATTGGTATAGGCCGGGCCCTGTCCGGTGGAGCGGTCCCAGCCGACCGCGGTCGGAATGTCGATCACCGAATATTCGTCGGTGATGTCGACGCCCAGCTCGCGCGTGAAATAGTCGAGCATGGCGGCGGTATAGGCCCCGTCGATGCCATAGGCAGACGGGTCATAGTCCGGGTCCTCGCCGACGCCGTCCGGCTCCATGCCGGTATAGCGGCTGTCGAGCCGGCCGACCGAAAGGCCTTCATCGCGCCGCAGCTCGCGCATGAAGCGCGACAGCGAGACCCGCAGATTGGCGCGGACCAGATAGTCGGCGTCGAGTCCGATGAAGCGCGACAATTCCTCGGCCACCGCCCGGCGCTGGTCTTCGGGCAGCGACACGCCGCGCATCAGCGCCGGCATGTAGGTATCGTAGGTGAAGTCTCGCGCATCCTGGATGAAGGCTTCGAGGTCGTTGTTCCACGCGCCGCGATCGACCTTGCCATGATACCAGGCCGTCGCCGCGAAGCCGGGGACGAGGCCGGTATAACCGATGTCATTGCCCTCAGACGTGTCGTCGAAGCGGAAGTCGAGCACGGTGGAAATAAGCGCCACGCCATTGATCGACACATCCGTCCAGCCGCCTTGAAGTTCGTTCATCAGCGCCGCGATCCGCGTCGTGCCATAGCTCTCGCCGAGCAGGTATTTCGGGCTGTTCCAGCGCCGGTTCTCGGTCAGCCAGCGGCGGATGAAGGCACCCAGAGAGGCAGCGTCCTCACGCACGCCCCAGAATTCGCCCGTGTCCGTGTCGCCGACCGGATGGCTCCAGCCGGTGCCGACCGGATCGACGAAGACGAGATCGGCGACGTCGAGAATGGAATGTTCGTTGGCCACGATCGGGTAGGGCGGGGCGCCGTCATCGGTGGCGTCGGACGGCAGCACGACCCGGCGCGGCCCGAAAACGCCCATGTGCAGCCACAGGCTAGCCGATCCCGGCCCGCCATTGAAGATGAAGGCGACCGGCCGCTGCGTCGGATCGCCGACGCCCTCGCGGATATAGGCGGTGGAGAAGATCGCCGCGTTCGGTTCGCCGTCCTCGCCATTGAGGATCATCTCCCCGGCCACGACGCGGTAGCGGATGCGTTCGCCATTGGCTGTCACCTGGCCGTCGCTGGTGAAGACGCGCGCGCCGCCGGTGTTGGCGGTCTCCGTCTCTTCCTGCGCACCGGCCGAACAGGCGGCGAGTGCGGCACCCATGGCCGCGGCGATCCAGAATTTCATGGCAATCCTCCCCAAGTCTGTCGGTTGGAAACCTATCGGGGATGCCGCCGCAGGGCTAGCTGGCCCGCTTCTTGGGATTCAGGTGCGCGGTCATCCATTTCGACCCGAAACAGACGATGTCATTGGCCGAGAACAGCTCGGCGCGCGCCCGGCCGACCCGTCCGAAATGCGCCTTTCCGCTGGCCAGGAACTCGTTGAGAATTTCCCCGAAATAATCACCGTCCCACGCCGCGATACCCTCTGAATCGTCGAGACTGTCGATAGGGACGACGCGCGATCCCGCGTCATCCGTGATGTGGTACCAGCGCCGGACGCGGCGCTTGTCTGCAACGCCGGCATAGTATTCCGCCAGATGAAGCGCCGTGACCGTGTTCTCGTCCGCGCCAAGGCGCAGGATCTTGCCCTGCTTGTCGCACAGCCGGTCGAGCGGCGAGTCCGGGCCGAGATAGTCGTGCAGGGGAATGTCTCTGACGATGCGCTCCGCGGCCGGTCCGATCGCCGCGAAACGCGAGTCCGGGTGCAGCCCGACGATCACGCCCGGCGTGGTTCGGAACGCCTCGGCCAGCGCTCCGATTTCCGGATCGGCGGGCGCGGTGCGGATGTCGACCGGTGCCTGCGCCTTGAGCGCCTCGACCTGTTCGGCTTCGGGCAGGTGCTTCACGGCGTCCCGTGCGGAATGATCGACCCCCACCACCATCACCATCGTGCCTTCGGGGCCGATCGTGTCGAGGATGGCGCCGATCACGCTCTCCGCTCCGCCCTCGACCGGGCCGATGGCGCGCAGCGAGGCATGGACCATGACGAGGTCTCCCGGCTTCAGCGAGAGCCGGGCGATATCGTCGGAAAGGCTGGCGCGTGTCGCGGTCATGCGGTCAGGTTAAGCCGGACTGGCGCCTACGTGACCGCACAAATGCGTGAACGGGGGTGAGGCTATTCGCTGCCCGGCACGAAAACCGTGTGCGCGACCATGACGCCGATCGCCGGCTCCAGCAGTGACAGCCGCTCGCGCAGCCCCTCTTCCTCCGGCCCGTCGATCAGGCCCTGGTAGAGGGCGTAATGTCCGCCGCTGTCGAGTTGATAGATCACGCCGCCGGTGAGCCGGCCCGTCTCGGCATCCTGTTCGCCGCCCCAGCAGCCGCGGAAGCGCAGCGTGTTGCCGGCGCTGTCCTCTACCGGCTGGTCGACCATGGTCGAGGGCACGCCTTCGGCGCAATACATGCCTTCCGGCGTCGCCCCGTCGGGCACCGAAAAGAAGGTTGCGCGCATTTCCATGTTGTATTCCCCGGCGGGGGCGTCGCCATAGGTCATCACCACGGCGAATTGCTCGGCGAGTTCGGTGGCAAGCGTGTCCGTCCCGGTCAGCACGTAGCGGCCGCCGGCCTCTTGCGCGATCACGGACTGCATGAAGTCGGCGATCTGTTCGGCATAGGCATAGGCCGCGGCACGGGCTTCGGCGCTGATCTCTTCCTGGGCGGGCGGAGTGATCGGTGCCTGCGCGTCCTGCGCGTCCTGGGTGTCAAGCGCGAGGGCGAGAAGGGCGAGGGATGCGAGCATGGGAAACCTCCTGAATTCGGCTGCAGCCTAGCGGATCGTCAGTCGGCGTCGAGATCGGCCTGCGGTTGATTTTCACCCGGCGCGATCACCGTATGGAGCACAAGCGGTTCGATCAGCGCCTCGATCATCGGCAGGCGCTCATCGATCCCGGCCTCGTCGGGCCCGGCGATGCCGCCGCGATATTGCACATGATAGATCCCGTTGCTGAGCTGATAGATATAGCTGCCGATCAGCTCGCCTTCCGCCTCGCCCATACGGCCATACCAGCAGATGCGGAAGTTCAGTTCGTGCCCCGCCGGGTCGGTCAGCATCTCGTCGACGATGGTGGTCTCCGCGCCCCGCTCGCAGAAGGCGTATTCAGAGCTCCCGTCCTCGCTGAGGCGGAAGGCGTTGGCGGCGTAGTCGAGCGAATAGTCCGACGGCGTGCCCCCGGAATAATTCATCAGCGTATCCATCGCGGGCGTCGCCTGTTCGATGACGGTCTCGCGATCGACGAGGGAGAAGATCGGGTAGGGCGAGTTGGCGAAGACCGCCTCGGTCATCCGGACGATGGCGCGCGCCGTGCCCTCCGCCCCGGAATCGGCCTCCAGCTCTTCGGAAACCTCGTCCACCTCGTCCAGCAGGCCCTCCATGCTGCGCATCACCTGTTCGGCGGCAGCAGGGTCCGGAGTCTGTTCCTGCGCCAGAAGCGCGGCGGCCATCGCAATCACGATCATGCAATCCTCCCTGTCCGGGTCGAAATCTGCCCTGCAACCGCGCCGCCGTCGATCCCCTGAACGGGTGGGCTGCGCGGCCTCTGGTCAGACACCGCGATTTGGCGCTAGAGGGGGGCCATGAATTACCGCCACGCCTTCCATGCCGGAAACTTCGCCGACGTGCTCAAGCACGTCGTCCTGTCGCTCTGCCTCGCGCATCTGAACAAGAAGCCGAAACCCTACCGGGTGATCGACACCCATGCCGGGATCGGCGTCTACGACCTCGCCGGCAACGAGGCGACGCGCAGCCCGGAATGGAAGGACGGGATCGCCCGCATCCTCGAGGCCGACCGCCCGGCCGAGGTCGATCTTGTGCTGAAACCGTATCTCGACATCGTCCGTGCGATGAATGACGGCAAGGCGCTGACCGCCTATCCCGGCTCGCCGGAGATTGCCCGCCGCCTGACCCGCAAGGATGACCGCATCCATCTGTGCGAACTGCATGAGGCGGACGCCAAGACGCTCGACAAGCGCTACGCGCTCGACAGCCGCATCCGGGTGGAGCGCCGCGACGGCTATGCCGCGATGGAAGGCCTCGTGCCGCCGAAGGAAAAGCGCGGTCTGGTCATCGTCGACCCGCCCTTCGAGCATCGCGACGAGATGGCCCACATGGCCGAAGCCATCAAGGACGCGCTGCCGAAATGGCCGACCGGCACCTACATCTTCTGGCGGCCGCTGAAGGATTTGTGGGCGGCGGAGCGGTTCGACACCGGGCTGGCCGAATGGCTGTTCGACGAGGAATACGCTACGCCGGAGAACGTCCTCCGTGTCGATCTCTGGGTCCGCGACCTCGAGGCCGAGGGCAAGCTCGCCGGGGCCGGCGTCGTCGTGGTCAACCCGCCCTTCACCCTGGAAGCGGACCTCGTCACCGTCCTGCCCTGGCTATGCGACCTGCTGAAGCAGGAGGCCGGGGCCGGCTGGCGCGTCGATGGCGCACTGGCGGAGGAGGATTTCGAGGAAGACGGCGCCGAACTCTAGGCCGCCGCCTCGTCCTCCTCGCCGGATCCGAACAGCTGGCCGCGCTCGGTCCAGAACACGATGGCGAGCGCGATCGCACCCATCACCGCCTGCCCGGCGATCAGCGGCAGGCCGGTGCCATTGTAGAACTGGCCGATCACCGCGCCGATGATCCCGCCCACAACGCCGGTGACGAAGCCATAGGCCGCGCTCGCCGTGCCGGCGATATGCCCGACCGGCTCCATCGCCAGCGCCGAGAAATTCGCTGCGATCAGCCCCAGCAGCATCATCGCCGCGGCCAGCAGCGCCGTGTAGAGATAGAATGCCTCGAATCCGGCCATGAGGATCAGCGCATGCAGGCCGCTGATCGCGGTGAAGGCAATCAGCGCCCCGTGCGACAGCCGCCGCTGGCCCATCCGCCCGACGAGGCGGGAATTGAGAAAGCTGGTCACCGCCATCGCTCCGGCGATGGCCGAGAAGGCGAGCGGGAACGCCTCGCCCAGCGCGAAATGCACCGCGAAGATCTGCTCGGCGGAATTCAGGAAGGCGTAGAGCCCGCCGAAGAACATGCCCCCGGCCAGCGTATAGCCCAGCATCAGCCGGTGCTGCGTCGTCTCCCGGAAGGCGCGCAGCGTCGGCTTCAGGCGCAGCGGCAGCCGATATTCCGGGTGCAGCGTTTCCGGCAGGCGGAAGGTCAGCCACGCGCCGAGCGCCAGAGAGAAGATGAAGAGGAAGACGAAAATCCACCGCCACGGCGCAACGAACAGGATCAGCTGCCCCAGGCCCGGCGCGATCACGGGAACGACCATGAAGACGGTCATCACCATGCTCATCACTTCGGCCATGCGCCGGCCGCTGGTCAGGTCGCGGGCAATCGCGACCGCGATCACGCGCGCCGCCGCCGCCGCGCAGCCCTGCGCGAAGCGGGCCGCCAGAAGCGTCTCGAAACTCGGCGCGGCGATGCAGATCAGCGTGGCGATGGCATAGAGGCCGAGCGCGGCCAGGAAGACCGGCTTGCGCCCGAAGGCGTCGGCGAGCGGACCATAGACCAGCTGCGCCACGCCGAAGCCGAGCAGGAAGGACGAGATCACATATTGCCGGTCATTGGCGTTTTCCACGCCCAGATCGCTCGCGATCAGCCCCAGCGCCGGCAGCATCATGTCGATGGTCAGCGCCACCAGCGCCATCATCGACACGATCAGGCCGATCAGCTCCCAGAGGGAAACCGGCATGGGCCGCTGGTTGGCGGGGGAAGGGGACATCGGCGCGTCTCCGGCGAAACAGTCGGACGACGCGATGCGCCCGGACCGGCTAGATGCGCCTCTTGCCCGGATCGATCAAGGCTTCAGGGGTGAAGGCGGCGCGGTTCAGCGGTGAATGGCGGGATGGGTAGCGGTGTGTTTCGGAGAATCTGGAGTTTCGCAGGTCCGAAATCTATAATTTCGCACCATGCAAACTTGTAATTTCGCACATTACAAATATATAATTCCGCATCATCGAGCATGGGAGATGCAATGGGAGCCGGGCAAACCATTCTGCCGCGTTGGCAAGCAGACCAGATTTCAGAACGCCTGCGCGACCGCCGCGTCCTGCTGCTTGCCGGTGCGCGTCAGTGTGGAAAGACGACGCTCGCCAGACAGATGCGCAGCGACGCAGCTGAATATATCACGCTCGACGATCCCGGTGCACGGGAGTCCGCGCGGGCCGATCCGCTCGGTTTCGTGCGCAGGCGGGCGCGTACGCTGATCATTGATGAAATCCAGCGCGTTCCCGATCTTTTGCCGGCGATCAAGCTGACCGTTGACGAAGACATGAGGCCGGGACAATTCCTGCTGACCGGATCGGCCAATCTCGCGACGATCCCCCAGGCCAATGAATCCCTCGCCGGACGGATTGCGAAGATCCGTCTGCGCCCTTTGTCCGCCGGTGAGCAGGCACAGGCCGGGCGCCGGTTTCTGGAGCGCGCCTTTGAGGGAGATTTCGCTCGAACCCCGATTGCCGTCACGCGCGACGAAATTGTGCGCCGCGCGCTTGCTGGCGGCTACCCCGAGGCGATCGGATTGAATGCCAGCGCCCGGCGCCGCTGGCACCAGGATTATATCGGGGCGCTGCTTGAGCGCGATCTGAAGGACATCACACGCGTCCACCGCCTCGACGCCATGCGAAAACTCGTCGAGATCACTGCGGCCTGGTCGTCCAAATTGATGAATATTGCCGATATCGGTGCCGGCCTCTCGATCAGGCGCCCGACCGTGGAAGCCTATCTCGGGGCGCTGGAGGCCCTGTTCCTGGTCGATCGGGTGCCGGCATGGACAAGAGGCGACTACGAACGCGTCGGACGGAAGGACAAGCTTTTCATGGCCGACAGCGGCCTGATGGCGTCCATCCTGAATTGGAGATCCGAGGAATCCGCATTGAATGCCGACAGGATCGGCAAGCTGATCGAGACCTTCGTCTACAATCAGATCGCGCCGCTGACGGAGTTGTCGGACGAGTATCGCCTCTACCATTACCGCGACCGGCTGAAACGAGAGATCGACTTTCTGGTCGAGCGCGAGAGCGACGGGGCTATCCTGGCGGTGGAGGTCAAGGCTGCGCTGTCGGTCAAGGGCGAGGACTTCAGGCACCTCCGCTGGTTCGCAGAGGCCATGATGGACGGGCGGCCCTTTACCGGCATCGTGCTCTACGCTGGGAAGGAGGTCCTCTCATTCGGTGACGGGATGTCAGCCGTTCCGATCAGTGTACTGTGGGCAGATTGATTCAGGCCCGGATTTATCTAGGATTCAGGGATGAAGCGCGCGCAGTTCGGTGATGAATGGCGGGGTTACGAGGGCTCCGCTGATATCGAAACTCTGATGAAACGCACAGGTCAATTTATGAGAGCTTTCGAAACTAATTTTAATATCATTAGATATTTCATCATTGCCTGCGCGGCGATTATTGTGAGTAGTTGTTCCGGACCGCGATTAATTGCAGAGAACGCCTATTTATCAACGTATTCAGAGCATCCTAGATATTTAGGAGATTCTATTAATGCCGAGCGTCGAATGTTTATATTGGAATTCACTTCGACCTCGAATAGTAATATTATAAATGATGGATATATTTTTGCGTTGATATTTCCATGCGATTACAGACAAGCTGAGACCGTGAGCGGTATTGAATATCGCTCGTTGACAAATGGCCGAATATACTCAGCATTTTTATTCGAAGACGAATATGAAAGTTGGGAAAGTGGACAGACAAATGTTTGTCTACAAACCAATCGATCGGTCTTCCCTGGATCGAGATCCAACGTAATCGAATTCACAGTCACGCCGCCTACACATTGAACCGGAAGTGCATGACGTCGCCGTCCTGCACCACGTATTCCTTGCCTTCCTGGCGCAGCTTGCCGGCCTCGCGGGCGCCGGCCTCGCCATTCGCCGCGACGAAGTCGTCATAGGCGATGGTTTCGGCGCGGATGAAGCCCTTCTCGAAATCGCCGTGGATCACGCCCGCGGCACGCGGCGCGGTCCAGCCCTTGCGGATCGTCCAGGCGCGCGCCTCCTTCGGGCCGACCGTGAAATAGGTGATCAGGTCGAGCAGCGTGTAGCCGGCATGGATCATGCGGGTCAGGCCGGTTTCCTCGAGCCCCAGCGCATCGAGATAGTCCTTGCGCTCTTCGGGGGCGAGCACCGCGATTTCGGATTCGATCTTGGCCGAGATCACGACGCAGGGCGCGCCTTCGCCCTTGGCATATTCCTCGACGCGGGCGGAGTGGGCATTGCCCGTCGCCGCGCTCTCCTCGTCGACATTGGCGATGTAGAGCACGGGCTTGGCGGTCAAGAGCTGCAGCATGCGCCATTCGCGGCGCTTGTCGGCGGGCACATCGGCGCGGCGGGCCGGGCGGCCTTCGCGCAGTTCCGCCAGCGCCAGCTCGATCAGGATGATCGCTTCCTTGGCGTCCTTGTCGCCGGTCCTGGCCTTCTTTTCCAGATTGGGCGTGCGCTTCTCGAGGCTTTCCATGTCGGCCAGCATCAGCTCGGTCTCGACCGTTTCGAGGTCCGCGATCGGATCGACCCGGCCCTCGACATGGGTCACGTCGCCGTCCTCGAAACAGCGCAGCACATAGGCCACCGCATCGACCTCGCGGATGTTCGCTAGGAACTGGTTGCCGAGGCCTTCGCCCTTCGACGCGCCGCGCACCAGACCCGCGATGTCGACGAAATTCATCCGCGTCGGAATGATCTCCTTCGACCCGGCGATCTTCGCCAGCACGTCGAGGCGCGGTTCCGGCATCGCCACGTCGCCGACATTCGGCTCGATCGTGCAGAAGGGGTAATTCGCTGCCTGCGCCGCGGCGGTCTGGGTGAGGGCGTTGAAAAGCGTCGACTTGCCCACATTCGGCAGGCCGACAATGCCGCATTTGAAACCCATGGAAATACCCTTCTGGCAATCTGGAAGCGGGCGAGGGGTTAGACCGGCCTCACCCGGGGGTCAATTCAGGTGTCAGCGTCGCTATTGCCGCCCGGCGCGGGGGCAAGGTGCGTCACCTTCGTCTGGAAGGCGTCGAAATCGCCCGCCGCGAGCAGGGGCAGGGACCGCGAGATCGCGTCGAGCAGATCGCCCGCCCAGGCCTCGTCGGCCTTCGGGATGTCGGACAGAACCCAGTTCGTGACCTGCGCCTTGTCGCCGGGATGGCCGATGCCGATCCGTCCGCGGCGCACATCCGGCCCGACATGGGCGGCGATGGAGCGTAGCCCGTTGTTTCCGGCATGGCCGCCGCCGGTCTTCAGGCGGAACTTGCCGGGCGCCAGATCCAGCTCGTCATGGAAGACGACAATGTCTTCGGGTGGGATCTTGTAGAAATGCGCGGCGTCCAGCACCGACCGCCCGGCCTCGTTGTAATAGGTCTGGGGTTTCAGCAGCAGCACCTTCACCGGGCCGTTGGTCGTCGCCACACTGCCTTCCGCGGTCAGGCCCTGAAAACGCGAACGCCACGGACCGAATTTCCAGTCCGCGGCGATCGCATCAAGGGTCATGAACCCGATATTGTGCCGGTTGCGCGTGTATTTCGCGCCGGGATTCCCGAGACCGGTAATCAGCAGCATGGAACCGCTCCGCTAGGTCCGGTGTGATCCGGCGCGGCGTCGCGGAAGCCGGGATCAGTCTTCCGACTCGCCCTCGTCGCCTTCGGCCGCTTCGACGTCGGCTTCATCCGCATCCGCGGACACTTCGCCTTCGCCCTCTTCCGATTCCACCATCACGCGGGCGCCTTGCAGCGTCGCGATCGTGAAGTCACGGTCGGAAATGGTCGGCTTCACGCCTTCCGGCAGGGTGACGTCCGAAATGTGGATCGAGTCGCCGATTTCCTTGCCGGTCATGTCGACCACGATCTCTTCCGGGATCGAGCCGGCCGGGCAGGACAGTTCCACCGCGTGGCGCACGATGTTCAGCACGCCGCCGCGCTTCAGGCCGGGCGACTTCTCTTCATTGATGAAGTGAACCGTCACTTCGACGTCGATGACGGTGTCTTCCTCGACGCGGAACAGGTCGATATGCAGCGGCTCGTCGGTCACCGGATGGAACTGGACGTCCCGCGGGATGACCGGCTGGGTTTCCTTGCCGTGCTGCAGCGTGACCATGTGGGACAGGAATTTGCCCGTATGGATCGCCTTGCGCAGGACATTGGCCTTCACCGCGATGGAGACCGCACCGCGCTCGCCACCATAAAGAACGCCAGGCACCATGCCTGCACGGCGAGCCGCGCGGGCGGCGCCTTTGCCGGTGCCTTCACGCACCTCGACGGGGAGAACGATGTCGCTCATCAATCCGGTCCTTCGAAAAATTTCGTATCAAACGCGAACGCCGCAGTCTCCGATCGCCCGGAACCGCAGCATCCGAGGACGCACCGGGTTGCCCCGGCGCGTTTGAGCGGCGGCTAATAGCCGATCCCGGCAGGGCGTGCAACCGTCCCGATACGCGAAAAGCCGGTGCGTCGCAGCACCGGCTTTCCCGTATGTGGCGGACCTGCGGCCCGCCGTCGATGTCAGGCCTATCCGATGGAGGCATACATCTCGTCGGCGGCCGCCATGTATTCGTTCCAGCTCAGCGCGGAATCATTGTCCGAGTTGAACGCGTCGAAACGATAGGCGCGACCGCTGTCGGACTGCCAATGGCCCCACTCCTCGCGAGAGACCATGCCGTTTCCGTCCATGTCGATCGCGTGGAACAACTGTTCCAGCCGAGACGTGCGGTCCATCCTCATTGACGCGGTCCGAACCATCGGATCATTGTCGACGCGAACATCGGCACGGATGCCTTCGGTACCGGTCGTGCGCGTATCGCGCTGCCAGTCGCCCTGCGGTTCCGGGTCGTCGGAGAAGTCCTCCTCGACCCAGTCGTCATTGGTCAGGCGCGGGCCCATCGTGCCGGACGTGTCCACGCCGTCATCGTCGTAGAAGTCCTCGCTGCGCTGGACCCGGTCCTGACGCGTCGGGCTTTCATTCATGTAGGCATTGTCGGGGTCTTCGTACTGCGCGATCGCTGCCGGGGTGAATGACAGCGCCGCCACTGCACTCATCAGAGTCATGCGGGTCATGGAATTCGCTCCTTGGTATGCGCACCAGTATCGGTGCCGTATGCCAAGGCAACGGGACCCCCGGGGGGTGATGTTCCGCGACGGAGGGGATTTTCTCAGTCGAACAGTTTCGACACCGATTCGTCGTTGGCGATCCGGCGGATCGCTTCGCCCAGCAGCGGCGCGATCGAGATCGCGCGGACCTTGCCGCTTTCCGATCCGGCAGACGCCGCAGCGATCGAGTTGGTGCAGACCAGCTCGGTCAGTTCCGAATTCCGGATCCGCTCATGCGCCTTGCCGGACAGCACGCCGTGCGTGACATAGGCGGCCACCTCGGTCGCGCCGCGCGCCTTCAGCTCGGTGGCCGCATTGCACAGCGTGCCGCCGCTATCGACGATATCGTCGAAGATGATGCAGCGTCGGCCGGACACGTCGCCGATGATGTTCATCACTTCCGATTGCCCGGCCTTCGGGCGGCGCTTGTCGACGATGGCGATGTCGGCACCAAGGCGCGTGGCCAGGGCGCGGGCCCGAACCACGCCGCCGACGTCCGGCGACACCACCATCAGGTCCTGCGACTTGTAGGTCCGGTTGATGTCGTCCTCGAACACCGGCGTCACGAACAGATTGTCGGTCGGGATGTCGAAGAAGCCCTGGATCTGGCCGGCATGCAGGTCGAGCGTCAGCACGCGGTCCGCCCCGGCTTCCGCGATCAGGTTCGCGACCAGCTTTGCGGTGATCGGCGTGCGCCCGCCCGTCTTCCGGTCCTGCCTCGCATATCCGAAATAGGGAATGACCGCGGTGATCCGCTTCGCGCTCGCGCGTTTCAGCGCGTCGATGCAGATCAGCAATTCCATCAGATGGTCGTTCGCCGGATGCGAGGTCGACTGGATGATGAAGATGTCCTCGCCGCGCACATTCTCGTCGATGCGCACGAAGATCTCGCCGTCGGAAAAGCGCTGGATCTCGGTCGTGGTCAGCGGGGAGTCGAGATAGTCGGCGATTTGCCGGGCCAGTTCCGGATTCGAGGTTCCGGACATCAGCTTCATCGGAGTGCGCCCCGCCATGGCAACCTCGCTTCGTTTGGTCCGCCGGTCACGTATCAGAGGCGGGCGCGTATTTGAACCGCCAATTCATCCGTGCGCGTCGAATCCCGGCGGCTGTGGCAATCCGGGCGACGAAATCGCGATCACCTTGAACAGATGGCCCATCTGCTCTGCGTCCGTCAGCCGCCAGAGCTGGCGGGCGATTTCGGCTTTCCGGTCCGGATTGGCGCGCAGCAGGGCCGTGGCCCGCACCTCGATTCCCATCCGGATCAGGAAATCGGCCTGCGTCACCGGCCCGTGCACGTCGAGACCGGCGTCCTGCGCGGCGCGGGCGAGGCTGACGAAATCCACCCGCGCGGTCAGGTCGGCCGTGCCGGGATCGGCCAGCGGGTCGACCTTCTCGTGCGCCTTGATCGCCTGCAGCGTGTCGCCTGCTTCCGGATCGGCCGGGCCGTAGTCGACGAATAGCGCGCGTCCGGGATGCCGCGCGAAACGTGCCGCCAGCGCGTCGACCACTTGCCGATCGCCGGGGCGCAACTCCACCAGACTGTCCTCGGGCGACTCGCGCAATTCCGGCGCGATCAGGTCGATGTCGGCCGGGGTCAGCTGCGGCCCGGTGGCGAAAGCCAGCTTCGCTTCGTCGTCCGGATCGAGGCCGACCATGCGTTCACGCCAGACGCCGTCCTGCTTCACCGCCTGACGCACGGGCAGGCAGTCGAGGAATTCATTGCCGAGGATCACGGCGGGACCGCCGGGAATCTGCTCCAGCCGGTCAGCCCAGCCGGTCATAACACCGGACGGGGTCAGCGTGCGGCCCTGCACCATCTTCAGTGCCGCGCTGGCCTCGACCAGCGTCACCTCGACCGCATCACCGAAGCCCGGTGCGGCCCGTCCGGCGCGCAGCGCATCGGCCATCATCGCGCCCGTCCCCGGTCCCAGCTCGGCAAGGCGGACGGGCTTCGGCTGCCCCAGATCCATCCAGGCCTGCACGCACCACAGCCCGATCAGCTCGCCGAACATCTGGCTGATCACCGGCGCGGTGATGAAGTCCTCGCCCGCGCCGATCGGGTTCTTGGTCGCGTAGAATCCGTCGCGCGGATCGAACAGCGCTTCGGTCATGAAGGACGCGACGGAAACCGGCCCGTCGCTCGCGATCCGATCGCGTATGCGCTGGCCGACCGGACTCACGCTTTTTCGGTTTTCCCGGTTTCGCGTACCGCCGGGGCCGGGACTGGGCCTTTCTTCCAGGCCCGCCAGATCAGCCAGGCGCCGATGAAGATCATCGGGATGGAAAGCAGCATGCCCATCGTGACATAGCCTTGCAGCGCTTCGGGCATGTGCCGGTCCGGCTCGCGCACGGTTTCGAGCAGTGCCCGCGACAGGCCGTAGATCAGCAGGAACAGGCCGGCATTCATGCCCGGCCGTGCCAGCGAGCGGAATTTCCACGTCGCGATATTGATCACCGCGAAGATCAGAACGCCTTCCAGCGCCGCTTCATAAAGCTGGCTCGGATGCCGACAGGCGCCCAGCGGATCGTTGGCAAACTGCATCGCCCAGGGCACGTCCGTCGGCCGGCCCCAGAGCTCGCCATTGATGAAGTTCGCAAGGCGGCCGAAGAACAGGCCGATCGGCGTCACCACGGCGGCGGCATCACCCACCCGGAACAGATCCAGCTTGCGGTTGCGGCAGGTGAAGAACAGCGCCAGCGCCACACCGATCAGTCCGCCGTGGAAGGACATCCCGCCTTCGACGATGCCGGTGACGATCCACAGGGGCCGCTCCCAGATCGCGTCGAACTGGTAGAACAGGACATAGCCCAGCCGTCCGCCGCCCACGACACCGATCGTGACCCACAGGAGAAGGTCGTCGATATCCTCGACATTGAACGGTGTGCCGCGCGGGGGCACGCCTTGCGGCACATAGAGTTTCGGCCGCCGCGACAGAGCCACCATGTAGCGCCAGCCCAGCAGCAGGCCGGCGATGTAGGCCACGGCATACCAGCGCAGCGCGAACGGCCCGATCTGGAAAATCACCGGATCGATCAGCGTGAAGGGCGGCAGGCATTCGTTCATGGCGCGTCCGGAGCTGTGTGCGGTTCGCCGCATTGCGTCGGCGGGTCAGGCAACGCATATAGGAGGCGGAACACTTAGCCAATGGCACCGGTATGCAGACCCGTAATCCGCTTCTCAACGATTTCGCCGAGCTGATGAGCGATGCCTTCGCGGCGGCGCAGGCCGCCGGCGACGAAGCGAAGACAGCATTCAAGGCGCAGATGCGCCGTGCTCTGGCCGAGATGGACCTCGTCGAGCGCGAGGAGTTCGAGGCCGTCAAGGAAATGGCGGCCCGCGCCCGCGCCGAAGCCGAGGCGCTCGCCAGGCGCGTCGAGGCGCTCGAAGGCGGCCAGAAGCCGGCGGGGAAGCCGGGCGCGAAAGCCGCTGCGAAGACCGCAAAGCCGGCGGCTCGGACACGTCCACGCGCGGCGACGCGCAACCCGCCGGCGCGCAAGGCTGCGAAGCCGAAGAAAGACTGATCCCGCACTCATCCACAGGCCCGTCCGGCAGCGCAGTTGCGTGCACGCCGGTTACGGCCCTACCGTCTTGCTGTAGCGCGCGATTCGACCGCGCGCGCCTAGGAAGGGGAACCCGATATGGAACTGGCTCCCGAATACGCCACCACGATCATCGATCCGCTCGATTCCGTCGAGCAGGCGGTGATTGGCGAACAGCTACCCTATGAACGTGATGACGCCGGCGAACTCCACATGAGCGCACCCGGCGCGTGGCGCGACCACCAGATCTGGTTCGCCTGGCGGCCGGAGCTGGAGGCGATCCATATCTGCTCGAGCCTCGACCTCAAGACGCCGCCCAACCGCTTCCGCGAAGTGTGCGAACTGGTGTCGCGCCTGAACGAGAAACTGTGGTTCGGGCATTTCGATGTCTGGGCCGAGGATGGCGGCATCCTGTATCGCCACGCCATTCCCCTGCCGCACGGCGAATCCCTGTCTCCGGGCCAGGCCGCAGCCCTGATCCAGGCCGCGCGCGAAGCCGGTGACCGCTTCTACCCGGCCTTCCAATACCTCGTCTGGGGCGGCAAGTCGGTCGAGGAAGCGGCACAGGCGGCGATGTTCGAAACCGCCGGAGAAGCATGAGCGATCCTGCAAAGCCCGGACGGACGGTTCTCATCGGGGCAGGGCGCATGGGCGCGGCGCTCGCCTCCGGCTGGCTCAGGAAGCGCGGCGCGGTCGACCCGGAAAACCTTCTGATCGTCGATCCCGGCCGCAACGAGCACTGCAAGGAACTCGTCGCGAAATTCGGGCTGAAGCGCGTGCCGGAACTCGGCCCGCGCATGGCGAAGGACGTCTCGACCGTCGTGCTCGCCGTGAAGCCGCAGCAATTCGACGAGCTCGGTCCGCATCTGGGTGAAATCCTTCCGCAAGACGCCGCCGTGATCTCGGTCATTGCCGGCATCTCGATCCGCCGGCTGAAGAGCGCGCTGGGCGATCGCCCGATCGTGCGCGCCATGCCCAACACCCCGGCCGCGATCGGCAAGGGCATTACCGTCGCTGTCGCCAGTGATGCGCCCGCCGCGGTGAAGCGCCATGCGGAAAAACTGCTCAAGGTCGGCGGCCCGGTCGAATGGATCAGCGATGAGCGCCATATGGGCGCGGTCACTGCCCTGTCCGGCTCGGGTCCCGCCTATGTCTTCTTCATGGTCGAGGCGATGGCCGGGGCCGGCTTCGCCGAAGGCCTGCCGCGCGAACTGGCGGAACGGCTGGCCCGTGAAACCGTGATCGGCGCGGCGGCCCTGCTCGCCGAGAGCTCCCAAAGCCCGGCAGAGCTGCGCCGCGCCGTGACCTCGCCCGGCGGCACGACCCAGGCCGCGCTCGACGTGCTGATGACCGGCCTGCCGGACCTGATGCGCAATGCCGTCGCCGCCGCCGAACGCCAGTCCCGCCGCCTCGGCGGCGACAACGGGCGGTAGACCTCACCACACGCCGGTGATCGTTTCGCCCTCATAGAGCTCGGCGATCCGCCGCCTGGCGCCGCCGACAATCCCGTCGGGCAGGGCGCCGGGGTGGAACCAGCCGGTCTCGGCGATCTCATGATGCGCGGTCATTTCGCAGTGTGACCAGTCGCGCACCCGGAAGACGGCGACGTGGTCGCCGCGGAACTTCGCTTCATTGGAATAGACCCCGACCAGTTCGGGATGGCCCGCCGGATCGATCCCGGCTTCCTCGCGCAACTCCTTGCGCAGCGCGTCATAGATCGTCTCGCCGCGCTCCACGCCGCCGCCCGGGAAATGCCAGCCGGCGACATAGGTGTGCCGCACCAGCAGGATGTTGCCGTCGGGATTTTCGACAATCCCGCGCACACCGAGCGTCATGCCGCGGCGCATCCGCCACCAGCGCTGGATGAAGGGACGGATGACCGGTTCGGCGCCTATCCTGAAATTCACCGGTTTTCCTTCACATGCCTGCTGCGGACTGCTAGCCCGGGCGCTCTGTCCGGGTTATGAACCCTGCCACGTCTGTCTGTTCTGTGTGAGGAAAACCGCATGGCCGCCCTTGTTGTCTTTGGTGTCTGCTTCGGCGTTTTCGCGCTGCTCAACCTGATCGAATACAAGCGTCTCGACTAGAGCCCGGCCCGGCTTTCCGTCATGACGCTGCTCGCAGCTTTCGCGCTCATCCTCGCCGGCATCATCGCCTTGCTGTTCGGCGGGGACTTCCTGATTCGCGGGGCGACCTCGCTCGCGAAGAAGTGGAATGTGCCGTCGCTGCTGATCGGCCTGACCATTGTGGCTTTCGGCACATCCGCGCCGGAACTCGTCGTCTCGATCGACGCCTCCCTGTCGGGCTATCCCGGCCTCGCCATCGGCAATATCGTCGGCTCGAACATCGCCAACGTGCTCTTCGTGCTCGGCCTGCCGGCGATCTTCGGCGCCATCGCCACGCAGGCGCCCGGGGTCAAGCGGAACGCGGTCTTCGCCCTCGTCGCCACGGCGGCGATGATCTGGGTTGGCTGGGATGGCGGCATCCAGCTCTGGGAGGGCGGCGTTCTCGTCGCGCTCATCATTCTCTTTGTCGGCTATATGGGCGTTCTCGCGCGCAGGAAGCCGGACGATCCCCTGATCGCCGAACTGATCGAGGCCGATGACGGCCCCGGCCTGCCAAAGTCCGGCGCTTCGATCGCGCTTTTCCTCATCATCGGCCTCGTGGCGCTGCCGCTCGGAGCCCACATGATCGTGTCGGGCGGCACGCGCGCGGCCGAACTGCTCGGCGTGCCCGACGCGGTGATTGGCCTGACCGCCGTGGCGATCGGCACCTCGCTGCCGGAACTCGCCGCCGTGATGGTCGCGGTGATGCGCCGCAATGCGGAGCTGGCGATCGGCAATGTGCTCGGTTCGAACATCTTCAACATCTTCGCCGTCGGCGGCGGTGCGTCGCTCGCGGTCGGCCTGACCGGCGGCACGCTCGCCGTGCCCGAACAGATCATGGCGTTCGACGTCTGGGTCATGCTCGCCGCCGCCGTGGTGCTGGCGCTCTGGGTCTTCGCCGGCCGCGCCGTCGGCCGCCTGACGGGTCTCGTCTTCTTCGCGGGTTATTGCACCTATGTCGCCGCGCTGGCCTGGATGAATCCGGTCGACCTCGGCGCCGTCGGCAGCCAGATCGAAATCGAACTCGAAGAGGCCGCGGAATGATCCGCATGTTCGCCGTCCTCGCCGCTCTGGGATTGACGGGTGCCGCCCATGCCGGTCCCGACGATTTCAGCTACGGCCCGGTATTCGAGACTTACGGCCGCGTCGCCGAAGTTCCCGATGCCGAGGCCCTGCCGGCCGATACGGTGCTGCGGGTCGCCTTCGACATCGCCGAGGGCGCCGAGCCGGGCGAGGTCAGCCGCCGGATCGACAGCGCGGCGCGCTTCATCAACATGCACGCCCGCGCCGGTCTCGAACCGATGAATGTTGAGGTCGCCATCGTGCTGCACGGCCGCGCGGCCTGGGATGTGACGACTACGGACTGGTATGCCGCGCATCAGGACGGTGCGCAGAACGCCAATGCCGAACTCGTCGCGCAGCTGATCGATCTTGGCGGCGTGCAATTCTTCGTCTGCGGCCAGACCGCGGCCTATTACGACATCACCGGCGAGGATTTGCTCCCGGGTGTCCGGATGTCACTCTCGGCGATGACGGCGCACGCCCTGCTGCAGCAGGACGGCTACACGCTGAACCCGTTCTGACAGGGCGCTACTTCTTGCGGAAGCGCGTCAGGCCGACCGATTCGGCCTCCTTGTAGACATCCATCTTGCGCGTCGTGACCGCGGCGGCCAGCACGTCGTCGGGCGTCAGCGCGGCATCCAGAATCGCCCCGCACAGGGTTTCCTGAAGATCGAATTTCCGGTCGTTCAACGCGCGGATCGCATTGAACAGATAGTCGTAATCGACCACGGTCTGGATCCGGTCGGTCCCGTCCCAGCCCTTCGCCGACACCACCGTCACCACATCGATCCGCACGCGCTGACGGCGGCCGCGTTCATGGTCATGAATGCCGATCTCGACATCTACGACGACGCCGTCGAGCCGGTAGACGAAGACGTCATTGCCGCCGGACTGGGTCAGGGCGTCTTCAATGATCTGGGCGAGATTCACAGTTTGGCATCCTTCCGCACGGCGGGGTCGAACATCACGTCGCGATTGCGGGAGTCGAAATGCTGCCCTCCGTCGACCAGCAGGGTCGACCCGGTAAAGGACGGCGTGTCGAGGATGAATTGCAGCGCGCGCACCAGGTCTTCCGGTGTGGAACCGCCCTGCATCGGATTGTGTGTATGCGCCCGCTCGAACTCTTCTTCGGTCTGATCCCCCGAAGGCAGGGTGATGCCCGGTGCCAGTCCGCACACCCTGACGTCAGGCGCGAAGCTGCGCGCCAGCAATTGCGTCGCACCGTGCAGGGCCTGTTTCGCGACGGTGTAGGAGAAAAAGTCCGGGTTCAGATTCCACAGCTTCTGGTCCAGCATGTTGACGATCACGCCGCTGTCCCTTCCCTTGCCGCGATGCGGCCGGGCAAAGGCCTGAGCCAGCAGGACCGGCGCTTTCAGATTGAGGTCGATCGTTCGGCTGAACTGATCCGGATCGATCTCGCCGGGCTGGTCGTATTCGAAAATCGACGCGGAATTGACCATGAGCCTCATGGGCCCCAGCCGCGATACGAGCCCGTTCATGAAATCCGGTACGCCGCGCCAGTCCGTCAGGTCGAAGCCGGCGCACTCTGCCGACATCCCCTGCGCGGCGAGCGCATTGGCAAGCGCTTCGCCGCGATCGACCGACGCGTTCGCATGGATGACGACGTGAAACCCTTGCTCGGCCAGCGCCCGCACGAACACCTCCCCAAGACGGCGGGCACCTCCGGTCACCAGGGCAACGGGTTTCATGCTGTCTCCTTCCGCGGCACGAACAGCTGTGGCGCGTCACCCACCACCGCGCGCAGGAAGAAGAGCAGATCCTGAGCGTAATAAAGCTGCTGGCGCGATGAAATCAGAAAGGCGTCGTCGAGTTGCCGGATCAGCACCAAGGACCAGCACGGAAAGCCGGGTGCATCGGACTCGCCGATGGCGGGATTGACCTTGTAGCCTTCCGCCGAAGCGCCTTCGATCGAGTGCCGGAGCGCATCGAGTATCGCCTCGCGCTCCCCGCGATCCTTCGAGACGTAGAGCACGATATTGATCTTCCGCACATTGAGTTCCGCCTTCATCCAGACGCGGAACCCGCGCTCGCCCGGCAACTCGATGTCATAGAGCGCGATGCAGCTGTCGGCGTTCTTGCGCACCCTGACCTTCGTCTTCGGTGCGATGCGCCGGCTGCGGCGGGACGTGCCCGGATCGGAAAAGTCGGGCTGAGGATTGTCGAAAAAGGCGAGTGTCTGCGGCAAGAGCCGGGTCAGAAAGGCATCGGTCCGGTGCCTGAGATGGGCCGCGTCTCCCTGCGCGAATGACACGACGAACACGATCAGCAACAGCGGCAGAAGCACGCCGATCAGGTAGAATGAAGCCTCGATCCAGTCAGGTCTTTCGGCACTGTCCAGCAAGGCCCCGACGGTGAGAAACAGGCAAAAGCCAAGCAAGGCTGTCAGGGCGAGGACGATCAGCGTCCGCACCCAGGGCGGAACGAAGACGTTCGCCAGATTCTGGAAGAGTTCCATTGTGCTACGACGCCTCGCTGGGTTGCAGAGTCTGTCTAGCGCGTTGCACGGTCGCGGCAAAACCGGGCATGGGTCCGGCGCGCTCTGCACCGAGGCGCTTGCCTGCACCCGTCACGAGGGCGATTTTGTCCGCCATGAAAGCCTCCCGTCCCGAACGCCCGCCGATCGAAGCGGCCGACAGACCCGCCCCAATGCCCGAGGGCGCGGCGAAGCTGTCCGGCCCGGACATCATTGCGGGCTATGTGAAGAACCTGCCCGGAAAGCCGGGGGTGTACCGCATGTACGGGGCGGATGGCGAGGTTCTCTATGTCGGCAAGGCCCGGAATCTGAAGAACCGGGTGTCGAACTACGCCAAGTCCGGCGGGCACACCAACCGCATCGCCCTGATGATCGCGCTGACAAGGTCGATGGAATTCGTCGTGACCGCGACGGAAACCGAGGCGTTGCTGCTGGAAGCCAACCTGATCAAGCGCCTCAAGCCGCGCTTCAACATCATCCTGCGCGACGACAAGTCCTTCCCCTACATTCTCGTGAGGAAGGATCACGGCGCGCCGCAAATCCTGAAGCATCGCGGCGCACGCAAGGCCAAGGGCGAATATTTCGGCCCCTTCGCCAGTGCCGGTGCGGTGAACCGCACGCTGAACACGCTGCAGAAGGCCTTCCTGCTGCGCACCTGTTCCGACAGCGTCTATGAGGGCCGGACCCGGCCCTGCATGCTCTACCAGATCAAGCGCTGTTCCGGTCCGTGCGTCGATCTCGTCTCGCTCGACGACTACCGCGAACTCGTCGGCGAGGCCGAGGCCTTCCTGCGCGGCAAGTCCAACACGTTGCGCGAGGAGTTGAGCGCAAGGATGCAGGCCGCGTCCGAGCAACTCGACTTCGAGACCGCCGCCCGCCTGCGCGACCGGATCCGCGCCATCGCCGCGGTAACCACCGATCAGGGCATCAATGCCGAGGGCGTGGAGGAGGCGGACATCGTCGCGCTGGCCCAGGAAGGCGGGAAGAGCTGCGTCCAGGTCTTCTTCTACCGCGCCGGCCAGAACTGGGGGAACCAGTCCTTCTTCCCGCGCCACGAACAGGATTCGTCGCCGGAAGACGTGCTGTCCGCCTTCATCGCACAATTCTACGACGACCGCCCCGCACCGGGTCTGATCCTGACCTCGCACGCCCTGCCGGAAGGCGAACTGATCGCCGAGGCGCTGACGCTGAAGACCGGCAGGAAAGTCACACTCCATGCGCCGTCACGCGGCGAGAAGCGGAAACTGGTCGAGCAGACGCGGCGCAATGCCGAGGAGGCGTTGTCGCGCCGCCTGTCGGAAACCGCGACCCAGACCCAGCTTCTGAAAGGCGTGGCGAAAGTCTTCGGGCTTGCCGATCCGCCGCAGCGCATCGAGGTCTATGACAACTCCCACATCCAGGGCACGAATGCGCTGGGGGCCATGATCGTTGCGGGTCCCGAGGGTTTCATGACCAACCAGTATCGCCGCTTCAACATGAAGCCCGAGGATGTCGGCACCAATGACGACTTCGCGATGATGGATGCGATGTTGAAGCGCCGATTCTCGCGCATGCTGAAGGAACAGGACCAGGGCGCGCCGGTGCCCGATCTGGTCCTGATCGACGGCGGCAAGGGCCAGCTCTCGGCATCGCGCGCGGTGTTGGAGGAGCTGGGCCTGTCGGACATTCCGCTCGCCGCCATCGCCAAGGGTCCGGAACGCGACGCCGGACGCGAAGCCTTCTACATGGATGGCCGGGCGCCGTTCAAACTGCCGATGAATGATCCGGTGCTTTACTATCTCCAGCGCCTGCGCGACGAGGCGCACCGTTTCGCGATCGGTGGGCACCGCGCCAAGCGCGAACGCGCCATCCGCGACAACCCGCTCGACGGCATCCCCGGCGTTGGCCCGTCGCGCAAAAAGGCCTTGCTGGCGCATTTCGGATCGGCCAAGGCCGTACGCGGCGCGGCGCTTTCCGACCTCGAAGGGGTGGAAGGGGTCTCCAAAGCCATGGCAAAACGCATCTATGACTGGTTCCGCGATGCTTAGATCCCTGCCCAATGCCCTGACCGTCCTGCGCATGGCGTCGGCACCGGCCGGGGCCGTGCTGATGATCCTCAGCTATGGCAGCAGCGAAGGCCGGCCCTTCGCGGGGATCGACCTGTCGGCCTTCCAGGAAGAGGCGGACGCGCTGGCACTGGCGGCGATGATCCTGTTCGTTCTTGGCGCCCTGACCGACATGTTCGACGGATGGCTGGCGCGCGCACTGAACGCCGTAACGCGGGCCGGGGCCTTGCTCGACCCGATCGCCGACAAGGTCTTCGTGGCCTTCTGGCTGTTCGTCTGGGTCTGGATCCTGCCCTTCAATCTGATGTTCGTCGTGCCCGCCGCCGCCATCATCGCGCGGGACATCATGCTGACCGTGATCCGGCTTCAGCGCCTGGGGCAAGAATCGGTCCCCATTCCCGTCAGCTTCGACGCCAAGATGAAGACCACGGCGGAATTCATCACCTTGGCCCTGCCCTTCCTGGCCGGCGTGCTGGCCGTCAACGGCGTCGGCCTGACCGACTGGTTCTTCATCGAGATCTGGATGTCCTTCCTGTGGTTCTCCGCGGCGCTCAGCCTTTACACGGCGATCCGCTACCTCCTGCCCCGGAAACGCGCATGAACGCCCCCGCGGATACCGAGCCGCACCTCCTCATCGTCGATGATGACGACCGCATCCGCTCGCTGCTGAAGCGTTTCCTCGCCGAGCGCGGCTTCCGCGTCACCACAGCGCCGGATGGGGCCAGGGCGATGTCCTTGATGAAGGGGATGGCATTCGACCTTCTCATTCTCGATGTCATGATGCCGGGCATGGACGGGTTCGAACTGACCGGCGCGGTGCGCGAGAAGGGCGATGTGCCGATCATCCTTCTGACCGCGCGCGGCGAGGCCGACGACCGCATCCGGGGGCTGACGCTGGGTGCGGACGACTATCTGCCCAAGCCGTTCGAACCCGAGGAGTTGGTGCTGCGCATACGGTCGATCCTGAAGCGTGCCCGGCCGGCCGGACCGGCGCATGTCAAGGTCCGCTTCGGGTCCTGGGAATACGACCTGCAGCAGGAAACCCTGTCGCGCGCCGGTGCGCGGACCCGCCTGACCGGCGGCGAATCCGCGCTGCTCTCGGCGCTGGCCGCGACGCCGTCGAGGGCCGTCAGCCGCATCGCCCTGTCCGACAAGACCGGCGGCGGCGAACGCGCCGTCGATGTTCAGGTCACCCGGCTGAGGCGCAAGATCGAGCGCGACCCGCGCCAGCCCCTCCATATCCAGACCGTGCGCGGCGAGGGCTACAAGCTGATCGCCGACGCCGTCTTCGAGGACCGGGGCTGAGCGTGGGACCGCTCAAGCGATTCCTGCCGAAAGGCCTGTTCGCCCGGTCGATGCTGATCTTCGTGCTGCCGGTCATGATGATGCAGGCGCTGATCGCCTGGGCCTTCTTCGAGGAGCATTGGGAGACCGTCACCAGCCGTCTGTCGGAAGGCGTGGCCGGTGATGTCGCCATGATGACGCTGCTGTTCGAACAGGTCGGCGAGGACGAGACCGCCTTCGCGCCCTATGCCCGCAATGCGCGCGAGACGATGCGGCTCGACGTCGATTTCCGGCCCGGCGACACGCTGCCGACCAGCCGCCGGACCTCCTTCTTCCGCACCCTCGACCGCACGCTGCGCCGCGCGCTGACGGCGCAGATCGACAAGCCCGTCTGGTTCGATACCACCCGCTATCCCAACTATGTCGACATCCGCGTCCAGACCGAGACCGGCGTGCTGCGCTACATCGCCTACCGCGAGCGCGTTTTCGCCACGACCGGCCACATCTTCATCCTGTGGCTATTGGGTGCCACGGCGATACTCACCCTCATCTCCGTCATCTTCATCCGCAACCAGGTCAAGCCGATCCGCCGGCTCGCCGACGCGGCGGAGCAGTTCGGCCGCGGCCAGGACGCCGACTGGTTCAAGCCGGCCGGCGCGCGCGAAGTGCGTCAGGCGGCCCATGCCTTCCTCGAGATGCGCCGCCGCATCCAGCGCCATATCGACCAGCGCACCGGCCTGCTCGCCGGGGTCAGCCACGACCTGCGCACCCCGCTGACCCGGCTGAAACTCCACCTCGCCCTGATGCCGGAAGGACCGGATCGGGAAGAGGCCCGGCGCGACGTCAGTGAGATGGAGCAGATGCTGGAGGAATACCTGACCTTCGCGCGCGGCGAGGCGGGCGAGGAGACGCAGGTGACGGACCTGTCCGCCCTCGTTGCCGAGGCGGTGGCGGATGCCGGGCGCACCGGCGCGCGGATCGACCTGAAGGCCGCCGGCGCGGTCGAGGCCGCGGTACGCCCCGGCATGGTCAAGCGCGCGGTCGCCAACCTCGTCGCCAATGCCGCCGCGCACGGCGACCGGGTGGCGGTCAGCCTGCGCCGTGCCGGCAGCCGGATCGAGATCCTCGTCGATGATGACGGCCCCGGCATCCCGCCGGAGCGCTATGAGGAGGCGTTCAAGCCGTTTTCGCGCCTTGATGACTCCCGCAACCAGAACCGCTCCGGCGTCGGCCTCGGCCTCGCCATCGCCCGCGACGTCGCGCGCAGCCATGGCGGCGACGTCACCCTGTCGCAGAGCCCGATGGGCGGGCTTCGCGCCAGCCTGTCGATTCCGGGCGGCTGAACGACAAACGCCCCGGCCGAAGGGCCGGGGCGAGTTGGGTCGTCACTCGAAGGGATAAGTGTGCGCCCTCGAGGATTCTTCCGCTTGAGGAGAGTGACGGACCGGATCCCTGCGAGGGATGAGTGGGACCCGGCCCGCCGTCTCAAGGAGCGCACACTTGCGAAACTAGGGGCCGGCCGCTGAACGCCGCCTGACGGACGCGGACTTTGTTTCGCCACGCTTGCGGCGGGATGGCCATTCTCCTGTCAGGGGAGGGCCGCCGGGCGAATTCGTGTTTCCGGTTTGCCGAAACCCTTAAGCTGTGGTTAACTTTGACACATGCGCCGGGGGGCGGTGCAACAGGACCGGAGTTTCTGATCCTCATGAAACGACTTCTCATTGCCACCGCACTGGCCGGCCTGATGGCCGGACCGGCGCTCGCCGACGGCATGGACAATGCCGTGGGCAATACGGTTCGCGTGATCATCGACGACGCCGGCAACGGCTTCGACGCCTATTTCGACGCCGACGGCGCCTATTCCGACAGCCTCGGGCGCTCTGGCGCGTCCTGGACCGTGTCGGGCAGCGAGCTTTGCCTCAATCCGCCCGAAGGCGCGATGAATGAAGACGGCACGCCGGCCACGGCCTCCTGCGGTCCGTGGAACCCCGATCTCGCAGTCGGGGACAGCTGGCAGACCGACGGCTGGGGCGACGGCATGATCACCATTTCCATTCTCGAGGGCCGCGGCCACACCGCGCCGACGCCGCCCGTACCGGGAACGGAATAGACAGACTCGCGTAACTACCCCTCCATCTCGGGGCGGCCCCTACTCCTTCACGGGACAACGGGCCGCCCCTTTTGTTTGTGCGCGCAGGCGGGGATGCAGTTTTTCCTTCTCCCCCCGGGGGAGAAGGTGCCCGAAGGGCGGATGAGGGGTTTTCTTAAAGTCACCCCTCACCCCGGCCCTCTCCCCCGAGGGGAGAGCGACTGTCTTGGCGGTCAAGCGTTTTGAGGCTGCCATGGTGTTTGATCCCTGACGATGGCGTTGAGGA
>NZ_JBHRSV010000025.1:0-8629 GCF_042643335.1 Hyphobacterium vulgare | reverse complement strand
CGCCCTCATCGCCGCAACCCGGAAACTCACCATTCTCCTCAACACCCTCGTCGCCAGAAACCAGACCTGGAACAACCCGCAACAACACGGTTGCTGAGGTGCGAGCCCGGATGCATTCCGGGCGAGCCTCGAAGGGCGAGGGACATTTTCGTCGCCCCTCGCCCTTCGAGGCCGCCTGACGGCGGCACCTCAGGATGAGGGGCTTGTGTTGCAGGAAACCCCTACCCGCAGCCGATCATCTCGGCGATGCCGCCACCCTCGCCGAAAAAGCGGTCGCCGAGCGTGGCGGCGACCTGGCAGCGTTCCTCGGGCGTCAGGCGCTGGTCGCCCGACAGCCGTTCGGCGATCGATTCCATGGTCTCCGCTCCGCGCACCACTTCCGGCCCGCCATCCTCTTCCGTGTCGAACCGCATGCGTTGGCCGCGTTCGCCCCAGCGCGGCCAGTCCGCCCCGGGGTGGCCGGTGCGGGCGAAATTGCCCCAGTGCTGGCCCATCGTGCGGGCCAATGCCTCGCGGCTTTCGGCATTACGGTCGTTGAACAGGAAGCGGTCGAGTTGGCCGAACAGTTCGAACCGGTTGAACACAAAGGGAATTTCCATTGCGTGGGCCGCACCGAGCATGAATCCGGTATCGATGAAGACATTGCTGCCGCCCTCGTCCCAGTCGAAACGGTAGGCCCAGACATCCTCATGCCCGCCTTCGCGCATGATCGTGGCGAGATCGTCCACCGCTCCGATCGCCCAGACCCGCGACTGGTAGTCCGACAGCGCGTCGTAGAAGCCGCGGTCGCGCGGGCGGTAGAAAACCCCGAGATGGCGGCTCGCCAGGCGCGGGTCGAGCGCATTGAACAGTTTCATCTCGTCCCGGTTGGTGCCGGTGATTACCGGCACGGCGTTGAACGTCTCCTCCGAGGCGAAGGCCGAACGCAGCCCGTCGAGCGGCAGCACGACGCCGTCGGCAATCATCGTCGGCATGGTCAGGCGGAACCCGCCCCCGGTCTCGTAGGCGGCGAACAAGTCGTCGAGATC
This sequence comes from Hyphobacterium vulgare, assembly GCF_042643335.1. Lineage (NCBI taxonomy): Bacteria > Pseudomonadati > Pseudomonadota > Alphaproteobacteria > Maricaulales > Maricaulaceae > Hyphobacterium > Hyphobacterium vulgare. The sequence continues at coordinate 7,601 of NZ_JBHRSV010000025.1, read as the reverse complement.
GACAGCGCGCAGATCATCAGCGCTCGCGTCGGCCCCGACGAGCCGCTCCGCAATCGTCAGTGAGGGGTTGGCGGCCTCGCCGATCCGCCCTTCGGCTTCGGCCAGCGGGACGGAAGCGATCGATCCCGACTGGATGATCGCCCGGTCGAACAGCCCGGCCGCCAGCGGCGAGGCGAGCAGCGCGGCCACGTTATGGCCGCCGGCGCTCTCACCGAAAATCGTCACGCGGCCCGGATTGCCGCCAAAGGCATGGGCGTTCTCGCGGGTCCAGCGCAGCGCGGCGATCAGGTCGAGAATCGCGAAATCGGCCGCCCCGTCTTCCGCCGTCTCGGCGTCTTCGCGCAAGGCCGGGTGGGCAAACCACCCGAGCGGCCCCAGGCGGTACTGCACCATGATGATGATGACATTCTGGTCGATCGCCAGTTGCGAACCGTCATAAGCCTCGATACTGCCCCAGACATTCGACCCGCCATGGATCCACACCATGACCGGCAGATCGACCGCGCCCGGCGGCGCAAAGACGTCGAGATAGAGGCAGTCTTCCGACCCGACACGCAGCCCGGCCTCGACGCCCCGCCCCTGGTCGAGCGAATTGGTGATCTGCGAACAGCGCTCGGCACGCGTCAGCGCGTCCCGGTTGCCGGTCCAGCTCCCGGCCGGCCGCGGCGCACGCCAGCGCAGATCCCCGACCGGCGGCGCGGCATAGGGGATGGCATGCCAGACATGCGCGCCCTCCGGCGACACATAGCCCGTGAGTTGGCCCTGCGCTGTGGCGGTGGTCGTGGCCGGGTCGGCCACGGGTTCGGTGGACGCGTCATCCCGCTCACCGCACGCAGCAACCAGAAGACAGACAACCGAAGCCAGAAAACGGCGCATGAACTCCCCCAAAGAGTCGCGGACCCGGCCGCGAAGATAGCGCGTCACGGCCGGTCCGCCACTCCCTCGAATGGAGGGTATGGACAATTGCGGTCAGATTGCAGGCATGGCCTGTTCCAGATCAGCGATAATGTCGGCCGGATCTTCAAGTCCGACCGACAGCCGGATCAGCCCTTCGCCGATCCCGAACCGGGCGCGTTCCTCCGGCGTGTAAGTGGAGTGCGTCATGCTGGCGGGATGCTGGATCAGGCTGTCGGTGTCGCCGAGGCTGACCGCGCGGCGAATCAGCATCAGCCGGTCCATAAGAGCCGAGCCGGCATCCAGTCCGCCGGTCAGTTCAAACGCGATCATACCGCCCGGCCGGTCCATCTGCCGTTCGGCCAACGCGCGCTGCGGAAAGTCGCCGAGACCCGGAAAGGCGACCGCGGCAACGACAGGATGGTGTGACAGCCAACGCGCGACGATTTCGGCATTGGCGCTGTGCCGCTCCATACGCAGATCAAGCGTCTTCAGCCCGCGCAGGATCATCATCGCGTTGAACGGCGCCATCGCCGCGCCGGTCATGTCCTTCAGTCCGGTCATGCGGATCGTGTCGATCAGTTCGCGGCGTCCCGCCGCAATGCCGCCGAGTGCGTCTCCATGGCCGCACAGATACTTCGTCGCCGAATGAAGAACGACATCCGCCCCCAAGGTGATCGGCCGGGTCAGACAGGGCGTCGCATAAGTGCTGTCGACCACACTGAGCGCTCCCGCTTCGCGTGCAGCGGCGCTGACCGCGGTGATGTCGACAAGGCGCATATTGGGATTGGCCGGGCTCTCGAAATACACCAGCCGCGGCCGCCGTGCCGCGATCACGTCGAGCCCCTTCTGTACGGAAAGGTCGGTTGGGGAGATCGTCACACCGAACCGGGCCAGACCGTGATGCAGGAAGGCGAAGGTCGAGCCGTAGAGCGTGAGATCGGTCACGATCTCGTCGCCGGGTTGAACCAGGCTCCACAAGGTCGAGGTGATAGCGCCCATGCCGGAAGCGAAGGCCAGCGCCGCCTCTGCATCCTCCAGCGATGCCATGCGCCGTTCCAGAAGGTCGAGCGTCGGGTTTGATATCCGCGTGTAGATATGCGCCGGGCGATCGCCGGTGAAGGCGTCGCGCGCATCGGCGGCGGATGCGAAGGAAAAGCTGGACGAAAAATGCACGGGCGGGCTGATCGCTCCATCCGCATCCGCCGGTTCATAGCCCGCGTGAATGGCGCGCGTTGCGCGGCCGTGCTGCAGTTTCAAATTCGAACCGTCCATTGCCGGACTCCCGCATGAGTTTGCACGCAACCTGACGGTCATTCGGCGGAATTTCTCGCCCTTTTTGACTACTTTGGGATATGATAATGGCAGATTATGCCAAGATTTCGGGAATTAGATGGATAACACGGATCGCCGCATCCTGCGCACGCTTCAGCGAAACGGTCGGATCAGTAATCAGGACCTGGCTGACGCGGTCGGCCTCTCGCCCTCGCCCTGCCTGCGACGCCTGCGCCAGCTTGAAGCTGACGGACGGATCGCCGGCTACGCCGCCCTGATCGACCGCAAGGCTTGCGGCCTCGCCGTCACCGCCTTCGTCATGATCCGCCTGCAGAGTCACGCCGGGACGGCGTCGGCGGAGTTCGAACGCCGGGTTGCTGCCATGGAAGAGGTGCTGCAATGCCACCTCGTTTCCGGGGTGCACGACTACCTTCTGGAAGTCGTGGCGGAAGACCTCGAAGGCTATGAGGATTTCCTGCGCCATCGGCTGCATGCGCTGCCGAATGTCGCGGCGATCGAAACCAGCTTCTCGGTCTCGACCGTGAAACGCACTCCGGCCTGTCCGGTCCCGGCGTCCGACTGACCGCCGGGACCGTCCGCTACCTTATTCCGACGCAGTCTCCTCGCCGCCGCCGCCTTCGTCGGTGGCGTCCTGGCCGTCCCCGGCCTCGTCCCGTATCCAGTCGACACGCGCCAGATTGTCATCCGAATTGCGGTCGATCAGCTTGTTGTACGGGTCGATGCCGGCATAGAGCGGGCGTTCGCCGCTGGTCCGGATCACGAACTCCATCCCGGTTTCGTTCACCTGGCGGCGCTCGAAATAGAGGATGTGGTCCGTGCCTTCGAACGCACCGTCGAGATTGCGGCGGAACAGGCCGATATCGATGCCGTAATCGATCTCCGCCTCGGTCTCCTCGCCCTGCCCGTCGGCATAGTATTTGTGGGCCGAGACCCGGATCGTGGTCTCCCACTCGCCCTCGGCGACCTCACGTGTTTCGGCGCTTTCGACCTGCAGGTCGAAAATCGTGATCCGCTCGAAGAAGTCGGTGATCAACCCGTCCCATTCCGGTCCGGCTTCCTCACGAAGCAGGCGGATGAAGTCGACCGAACGGGCATAGGGCTCACCCTGGAAGCCGTAGCGATCGATCAGGCGCTGCATCGCCCGGTTCACCACATCCTCGCCGACATAATCCTGCAGCGCATACATGATCACCGCGCCTTTGCGGTAATGGATGTGCTGCTGGTTCTCGACCCGGTAGAGCGGCAACTCCTCGCGCGTCTCGTTCGACCGGGCGTTGAGGTAGTTGTCGAGCTCGAACTTGAGGAAGCGGCGCATGTGGTCGGGGCCGTATTCCCGTTCCATCACCATCATCGCCGAATACTGGGCGAAGGTTTCCACCAGCATGGTGCCGCCCTGGACGTTGGCGCTCATCACCTGGTGGGCCCACCACTGGTGCGCCGCCTCGTGCGCGGTGACGTAGTAGACATAGTCGATCTCCTCGTCGCCGCGCAGGTCGGCGATGAAGCCGATACCCTCCGAATAGGGAATCGTGTTCGGGAAGGCCTGCGCGAAACTCGCATAGGCCGGGAATTCCATGATCCGGAACTGGCGGTACTGATACGGGCTGAACGCCTCGGAGAAGTAGGCGATCGACTCCTGCGCCGCCTCCATCATCCGCTCCAGATTCCAGTCATGCGGCGGGTGATAGAAGATCTGGAAATCGATCCCGTTGTGTTCTTCCTCGAACACCGCGTATTCGGCTGAAAGCCACGAATAGAAGTTCAGGATCGGCGCATCCATCACGTATTCGAAATAGCGCCGGTCGCCTTCCGTCCATTCGCGTTCGAGATAGCCCGGCGCCACAGCGATCTGGTCGGCACTGGTCGACACCGTCGTGCGGAAGGTCACGAAGTCGGAATCCGAGCTGATATAATTCGTGTACCAGTGATCCTCGTCCTCCAGGTCGAAGGCCCGTTCGATCTCCGGCAAGTCCTGACGCCGGCGCGCTTGCGGGTCCTGCAACAGCCGGCCCCGCTGGAAGCCGATCGACGGCATCGCCTCGCCATTGTTGAAGAAGCTGCCGTTGTAGTTGACCGTCGAGATGTTGCTGCCATTGCGGAAGCCGCGATTGTTCACCGCCACCTCGAAGGTCAGCTCCGCGGTCTCGCCGGGTTGAAGCGGGGTGTCGAACGTCCACGCATACATGCGGAAGTCTTCGTCATCGGTCGTCAGCGTCGCGCCTTCGACCTGCTGCGAGACGATGTCCGCACCCGCTCCATAGGTCAGCCACACCGTGTCGATGGCCCCGTCGGTCCGGTTCTCGATCGTGTAGCGGCCACGCGCCTCGTAGCGCCGGTCATCGGGATAGATGTCGACGTCGATCGACACCTCGGTGATCTTCGGCTGCGGCAAGTTTTCCAGATCGGCTCGGTAGGTGCGCTCGAACTCCGCGGCGCGGCGCTCGGCGATCCGGCTGTTGGTGTATTCGTTGAGGATGTTGGTGTTGTAGAAGATCCAGCTGCCCGACCCGATGGCAACGAGAAGCGCGATCCCGGCCAGCGCCGCGGTTCCGCCGGAGAAGCCCGACGGCAACAGGCGCAGCCGCCGCCAGATCGGCGTCAGCGCCCCCCGGTTCCAGAGCAGGTAGGACAGCACGATCAGCAGCACGCTGATCGCGCCCCAATAGAGATAGAACCAGCCGAGAATTCCGAGGAAATGGCCATAGCCATTCATGTCGGAATAGGGCGCGGCCGGCGCGCCGCCGAACAGGTAGAGATTGTGGTTGAAGCCGAAATTGGCCGCCACCGCCTGCGCGATCGAGAACACGATCAGCGCCAGCATGCCGATCCAGCGATTGTTGAAGACGATCTGGAAGAAGACCGCCAGCACCGCCGTCATCGCGAACGGAATGCCGAAGCCGAAGACGAGCCGTTCGAGATACTGGCCGAGTTCCAGATTCGTGTAGCCCTTGGCCAGCTGGATCACCATGCCGGTGGCCATCGCGGTGACCAGCAGGGCGAAGATGACCGAGATCAACGCGATCAGCTTGGTCGAGACGAAGACCCAGCTCGGCGTCGGCGTGGCATCGACAATGTCGGAGAAGCGGTGATGCCGCTCCCGCCAGATGACTTCGGACGCGTAATAGACGGTCACGACCAGTGGCACCCAGGCGAAGCCGCCGACGATCACGTCGATCGTGGTGCGCGTCACCGGATAATTCGGCGTGCCGTAGACGGTCTGGGCGAACAACAGGCCCATCGCCGCCAGGAAGATGCCGATCCCGAGCAGGATCCAGAAGGCGACATTGAACACGACGCCTTTCACCTCGAAGCCGATCCGCGCCATGAATTGCGCGAAGGAAACCCCTCCGCCGACACCGGGTTCGGCGCGCGGCAGGGTGATTTCCTGCGGCACGAAGGGCGCTTCGTTCGCCTGGCTCTTGCGCCGTCCGCCCATGATCCGGCCACGGGCCCGGAAGGAGAAGGCAAACAGATTGACCAGGAACAGGCCCGCCGCGATCCCCAGCCAAAGAAGGCGATTGATCAGCAGCGTGCCTTCGAGCGGCACAACGCGGCTATTCTGTTCCGCCGGCGTCCAGTAGCGGGTGATGTCGCCATAGGCGCTGATGCCGAACGGATCGGCGATCGCCACGATCTCGCGCCATTCCGGCTGGTTCAGCAGCGTGTTGCCGACAAGATAGAGCACGAACAGGCCGGCGAAGGTCACATAGGTCGCGATATTGCTGCGGGTCAGATTGCCGACCGTGAACATGATCAGGCCGATGACCAGCATGTTCAGCGCGCCGAAGACGAAGAAGGGATAGGCGTAGTAGCTGAACACGAAGGGCCCGAGATTTTCCTGGTCGACCCAGGGCATCGCGGCGCCGACCGCCGTTCCGAGAGGAATGCTGGCAAAGGCCAGCAGTGTGATGATCAGCCCGCCAATGAAGCGGCCGATCAGATAGTCGTGCTCCTTCACCTGCGTGGTGAAGAACATCCCGGCCGTGTTGAGACCGAAATCGCGGATCACGCCGCTGACCAGGAAGACGGTCGGGATGATCATCCCGAACACGGTCATGATCAGGATGATCAGCGTGATCGCACTGGGCGAATTGACATTCACCGTTGCCGACGAGCCGATCTGCACGAAATCGGACGCCGAGTTGCCGAAGGCCAGGAGGAAGAAGATCGCGAAGATCGCGATGAAGGCTGGCGAGGTGATCTGATAGCGGATTTCGAATCCGGCGATCTTGAAAAGCATGGCGGAATCTCCCTGTCGGACCGCGGCCTACGCCGCTTCCGCCTGTCGCTGGCCGACCGAGATCGTCGCGAAATAGACATCCTCGAGGGTCGGATTGACCGCCTCGAATCCATTGCCCGGATCGCCGTCATGCTGGACATGGATCACCACCTGACCGGTCGTCAGGCGGGTCGAGATGACATGGTATTGCGCGCGGTGCGCCGGCAAATCCGCCTTCGACACGCGCTTGCGCCAGATCTTGCCGCCCAGCGCCGAGACCAGCTCCGCCGGCGCGCCCAGCGCCTTGATCTGACCCTGGTTCATGATCGCCATCTGCGGGCAGAGATCGGACACGTCTTCGACGATATGGGTCGACAGGATGACGACGACATTCTCGCCGATTTCCGACAGCAGATTGTGGAAGCGGTTGCGCTCTTCCGGGTCGAGACCGGCCGTCGGTTCATCCACGATGATCAGTTTCGGATCGCCGATCAGCGCCTGGGCAATGCCGAAACGCTGGCGCATGCCACCGGAATAGCTGGCCACCGACTTGCCGGCGACCTTGGCGAGATTGGTCTGCTCCAACAGGCCTTCGACCACGCGCTTGCGGTCCCTGGCATTGCTGATGCCCTTCAGAACGGCGAGATGGTTCAGCATGGCCCGCGCCGACATGCGCGGATAGACGCCGAAATCCTGCGGCAGATAGCCCAGCTGGCGGCGCAGGGCGCGCGGATTCTTGAGCACGTCGATGCCGTCGAAGTCGATCGAACCCTTGTCCGCCGACTGCAGCGTCGCGATCGTCCGCATCAGCGTCGACTTGCCTGCGCCATTCGGCCCGAGCAGGCCGAACATCCCCTTGGGAATGCTCAAACTGACATCGTCCAGCGCACGCACGCCATTGCCATAGGTTTTCGACAGGTTCCGGATTTCCAGCATGATCCCTCGCCGCGGTTCCGTTCCGGCCCGCGCCCCTTGTTGTGTTCCGTCCGCCGCGAAGCCTACGCCTCGCGATCCTCGGTCACAAATGAAGCTAAGGACAGGAAAGCCGAAAGGGGGACAGTCCGCGCGGGCGTCCCGTATCCCTCTTCGTCATTCCCGCGCAGGCGGGAAGGTGGATTCTCGTTTGAAGTGCAACAGGTGGTCTGAGAAGGCCTCTGCGGGGGTTCTGTAGTCAAGGCATTTGCGCGGGGTG
>NZ_JBHRSV010000024.1:0-11967 GCF_042643335.1 Hyphobacterium vulgare | reverse complement strand
CCGCCTACAACAACACCCCGCGCAAATGCCTTGACTACAGAACCCCCGCAGAGGCCTTCTCAGACCACCTGTTGCACTTCAAACGAGAATCCACCTTCCCGCCTACGCGGGAATGACGTCGCCGCCTAAAGCGGCACGGCCGCATCCGTGAAAGCCTGCATCACGAAGGGGCCGATCGTCATCAGCGCGGCAACGCCGGCGATGGCGACCAGAACCGCAATGATCGAGTATTCGATACTGGTGCCGCCCCAGGTCTCGGCGGCAAAGCGCGTGAAAAACCGGGCTAGAGCCGATCTCGGATTTCCGCCGCCAGCGGCCAGTCGGCCGGGGCCAGGTCGAAATCCATCAGCTTCGCGGGCCGTACCCAGGCAATCTCCTGCCCCTCGGTCGGTTGAGGAAAGCCGTCCCATTGCCGGCACAGGAAAAGCGGCATGACGATGTGGAACGCCTCGTAGGGGTGCGACACGAAGGCGAAGGGATGCAGGCATCGCTCGCATGGTTCTACCCCCAATTCCTCGCGCAGTTCGCGCGTCACGGCTTGTTCCGGCGTTTCGCCGGGCTCGATCTTTCCGCCCGGAAATTCCCAATAGCCCGCCATCGGCTTGCCTTCGGGCCGGCGGGCGATGAGCACGCGTCCATCGGCGTCCAGCAAGGCGCAGGCGGCCACGTAAAGCACCGGGCGCTGATCAGGCATATTGACCGATCTCCCTTAATTCCGGGTTCGCGAGGATGGTTAAGCGGGTCTTATTCGCCGTCTTCCGGCGCGTCATCGCCGGTCTCTTCGGGCGCGTCGGCGGGCGGGACCGGATCGCCGTCGGCGCGCAGCACACCGGGCTCGACCGGCTCGCGGCGGCGAATGTCGGCCTCTTCCTCAAGGCGGGTGATCAGGGTCTCGATCTCCTGGAAGGTCAGAAAGCGGACGATGCCCGGGCGCATCTGGTCAAGCGTGCGCCCCTCGGCGGTGCGCAGGTTCTCCACCTTGAGGAGGTGCCAGCCCGATGCCGTTTCGAACGGTTCGGAGACCTGGCCAGCGGGTGTGTCGAACGCCACTTCGGCGAAGGCCGGCAGGACGCCCTGGCGGGTGAAATAGCCCAGATCCCCGCCTTCGAGGCGCGTCGCCGTATCGAGGCTGTAGCGCACCGCCAGTTCGGCGAAGTCGGCGCCGGCCTCGATCAGGCGGCGGATCTCGTCGGCCTCCTCGCGAGACGAGACGAGGATATGCCGGGCGCGCACCTCGGTTGCCGGGCGGGACAGTTCGCTCTGCTCCTCGAAGACGCGCTGCACGCGCTCGTCGGTCACCGCCTCGGCGATCGTGCTTTCCAGGAGGACATTGCCGAGGATGCGTTCCTCGGCCATCGCGATGCGGCGGCGCGCCTGCGGTGTGTCGCGCAGACCGAGGCGTCGCGCCTCCAGCGCCAGCAGTCGCTGGTCGATCAGTTCGTCAAGCACCCGCTGATAGGACGGGTCGCCGGTCGCCAGCGTGCCGCCCTGCGCGATCACGCCCTGGGCGGCGGCCTCGCGCAACACATCGGAATGGCGGATCACCGTGCCGTTGACCTCGGCGGCGATCACCTCCTCGCCCTCGGCGAGCACCGCGTCACCGGGCAGCGAAATGCCGTCATCGGAGTCCGGCACGTCGGGGCCGCACGAAACCAGCAGCAAAACTGCGAAAGCCGGTATGAGGGACAAATATCTGATCATGAAAGACTTCCCGGGACCGGCCGGCCAACAGGCCGCAGCCCCCGTTCATTGACACCCTAACCCGCCAATCTTAAGTCAGCCGGGCATTATTCCGTGGCGATGCGGCGTCCGCCGTATCCGGGCCGCCGCCATGTGGCGCGGTTCTATCAGTTGGTTTCAGGGTCTTCCATGCTTTCTATCGCCCGCAGGCTGCTCGGCTCGTCGAACGACCGCAAGGTCCGCAAGTTCCAGCCCATCGTTGCGAAGATCAACGCGCTGGAGCCCGAGTTCGAAAAACTCACCGACGCCCAGCTGATCGGGAAGACCGAGGAATTCCGCCAGCGCGTGGCCGACGGCGAGAGCCTCACCGCGCTGCTTCCGGAAGCCTTCGCCAATGTCCGCGAGGGTGCAAAGCGCGCGCTCGGCATGCGCCATTTCGACGTCCAGCTGGTCGGCGGCATCGTGCTCAACAATGGCGGCATCGCCGAGATGAAGACCGGTGAAGGCAAGACGCTGGTCGCCACCCTGCCGGTCTATCTCAACGCGCTGACCCAGAAGGGCGTGCATGTCGTCACGGTGAACGACTATCTCGCCAAGCGCGACGCCGAATGGATGGCGCAGGTCTATTCCAAGCTGGGCATGACGACCGGCGTGATCCTGCACGGCCTCAATGATGACGAGCGCCGCCGCGCTTATGGCTGCGACATCACCTATGGCACGAACAACGAGCTCGGCTTCGACTATCTGCGCGACAACATGAAATACTCGCTGGATGACATGGTCCAGCGCGGCCACCACTACGCGATCGTCGACGAGGTCGACTCGATCCTGATCGACGAGGCGCGCACGCCGCTGATCATCTCCGGGCGGACCGAAGACCGCACCGAATTCTACCGGACGATCGACACCATCATCCCGCTGCTCGGCGAGGAGGATTACCAGATCGACGAGAAGGCGCGCTCGGTGGTCTTCACCGAGGACGGCAACGAGCATATCGAACAATTGCTGAAGGAACGCGGCCTGATCGAGGACGGCGATCTCTACGATGTCGAGAATGTCTCGGTCGTGCACCACATCAACCAGGCCCTGAAGGCCCACAAGATGTTCAAGCGCGACAAGGACTACATCGTGAAGGGCAGCGATGTGGTGCTGATCGACGAATTCACCGGCCGCATGATGCCGGGGCGCCGCCTGTCGGACGGCCTGCACCAGGCGATCGAGGCCAAGGAAGGGGTCGACATCCAGCCGGAAAACCAGACGCTGGCCTCGATCACCTTCCAGAATTACTTCCGCCTCTACAAGAAGCTGGCCGGCATGACCGGCACGGCGGCCACCGAGGCCGACGAATTCTTCTCGATCTACAAGCTGGAAGTCGTCGAAATCCCGACCAACAAGCCGGTCGCGCGGATCGACAACGAGGACCAGGTCTATCGCACCGCGAACGAGAAGTTCGCGGCGATCACCGAGGAAATCCTCGACTGCCAGCAGCGCGGCCAGCCGGTTCTGGTCGGCACGGTGTCGATCGAGAAATCCGAGGTCCTCTCGGAAATCCTGAAAAAGAAGAAGATCACGCACCAGGTGCTGAACGCCCGCTATCACGAGCAGGAAGCCAGCATCATCGCCCAGGCCGGCGTGCCGGGCTCGGTGACGATCGCCACCAACATGGCCGGCCGCGGCACCGACATCCAGCTTGGCGGCAATGTCGATTTCCGCCTCGCCGACTGGGTCTCCGAAGAGAAGCAGGCCGGTCGCGAACCGACCGAGGACCAGATCAAGGCGAAGCGGTCGGAAATCGCCGCCGATGTCGCGACGAAGAAGAAGCAGGCGCTCGACGCCGGCGGTCTCTACGTCATGGGGTCGGAGCGCCATGAAAGCCGCCGGATCGACAACCAGTTGCGCGGCCGGACGGGCCGTCAGGGCGACCCGGGCAAGTCGCGCTTCTTCATCTCCGTGGAAGACGACCTGCTGCGCATCTTCGCGCCAGAACGGCTCGACACGATCATGCGCACGCTGGGCCTGAAGGAAGGCGAGGCGATCGAGCATCCGTGGATGTCGAAGGCGCTGGAGACCAGCCAGAAGAAGGTCGAGCAGCGCAATTTCGACATGCGCAAGAACGTCCTCAAATACGACGACGTGATGAATGACCAGCGCAAGGCGATCTTCGAACAGCGCATCGAATTCATGTCCGACACCGACCTCTCCGACGTCGTGAAGGACATGCGCCACCAGGCCGCCGAGGACCTCGTCGAGACCCATATCCCGCCGAAGGCCTTTGCCGACCAGTGGGATATCGAAGGCCTGCACGAAAAGGTGCTGAACACGTTCGGTCTCGACCTGCCGATCGCCGAGTGGGCAGCCGAGGAAGGCATCGCCGACGAGGAAATCCGCGACCGGATCACCGACGCCGCCGACAAGTCCTATGCCGAAAAGGTCGCCGAAGTCGGTCCCGAACTGATGCGCCGGGTCGAGAAGTACGAGCTTCTGCGCACGATCGACGACAACTGGCGCGAGCATTTGCAGCAGCTCGACGCGCTGCGCTCGGTGATCGGCCTCAGAGGCTATGCCCAGCGCGATCCGCTGAACGAGTACAAGACCGAGGCGTTCAACCTGTTCGAACACCTGCTGGAGAGCCTGCGCGAGGAGTTTACCCGCCGCATCATGGGCATCCGCATCCAGATGCAGCAGCGCCCGCAGGCACCGCAGCCGCCGCGCCAGATGCAGGCGATCCATGCCGATCCGCGGACAGGTCAGAACGAGATGGCCGCAGCCGGCGACGCGCTCGGCGATCACAGCGAGATCGATCCGGACAATCCGGCGACCTGGGGCAAGGTGCCGCGCAACTCGCCCTGCCCGTGCGGCTCGGGCAAGAAATACAAGCACTGCCACGGTGCGCTCGTCGCCTGACATCACGCTGCGCAGCCCGCGGCCTAGTGAGGCCGCGGCGCTGTCCGCGCTCTGCCTGCGTTCGAAAGCCCATTGGGGCTATGACGCGGTCTTCCTCGACACCGTCGCGCCCTATCTGCAGGTCGATCCGGAGCTGATCGCGGGCGATTTCGTGCGCGTGGCGGAAGACGCGGCGGGCCGGGCGCTCGGCGTCGTTCAGGTCGACCCGAAGGGCAAGGCCGGCACGCTCGACCTTCTGTTCATCGAACCCTTCGCCATCGGCACCGGCGCGGGCCGCGCGCTCTATGACTGGGCGAAGGCACGGCTCAGGGCGGCCGGCGAGACCCGGATGACGATCCTGTCGGACCCGGATGCCCGCGGCTTCTACGAGCGCATGGGCGCGGTGTTCATCACCGACCGCCCCTCCGACGTGTTCAAGGGACGGGTTTTGCCCTGGCTGGAGGCGGAGGTTTAACCCTCGCCGGCCTGCATGCGGCCGATGGCGTAGAAGCGGTCGCGGCGCTTCTTCTTCAGCTTGTCGGCCGGAAGGCCGTCGAGCGCGCCGACCGCCGCGTCCAGTGCATCGCCGACATGGCGGATCGTGGTTTGCGCGTCGCGGTGCGCGCCGCCGACCGGTTCGGTGACGATACGGTCGATGATCTTCAGCCCGATCAGGTCCTGCGCGGTGATCTTCATCGCCGCCGCCGCGTCCTTGGCCCGGGCCGAGTCGCGCCACAGGATGGAGGCGCAGCCCTCCGGCGAGATCACCGAATAGATCGAGTGTTCGAGCATGATGACGGTGTTGGCGCTGGCCAGCGCGACCGCGCCGCCCGAGCCGCCCTCGCCCGTGATCACGGACACGAGCGGCATGCCCAGCGTCAGGCAGCGCTCGGTGCAGCGCGCGATCGCTTCGGACTGGCCGCGTTCTTCCGCGCCGACGCCGGGATAGGCACCCGCCGTGTCGACGAAGGTCAGGACGGGCAGTTTGAATTTCTCGGCGAGATCCATCAGGCGGATCGCCTTGCGATAGCCTTCCGGGCGCGCCATGCCGAAATTGTGCTTCAGCCTGGTCTGGGTGTCGTGGCCCTTCTCATGGCCGAGCACAACGACCGGACGGCCGCGGAAGCGGCCGATGCCGCCGACGATGGCGTGGTCCTCGCCATAGCGGCGATCGCCGCACAGCTCCTCGAAATCCTCGATCAGCGCCTTGCGGTAATCGCGGAAATGCGGCCGGTCGGGGTGGCGGGCGACCTGGGTCTTCCGCCACGGATCGAGCTTGGAATAGAGATTGGCCAGCTGATCCGCCGATTTCTGGCGCAGCTTGCCGATCTCCTCGGCCACGTCCGGGCCTTCGGCTGAGTTGGAGCGTGCGAGCTTTTCCAGCTCCTCGATCTTCGCATCGAGTTCCGCAATCGGACGTTCGAAATCGAGATAGGTACGGGTCGGATCGGACATGAGCTCTCTGTTGTGACGCCGCAGTACAAAGCTTGGGGCGCGAAAGCGCCGGGCAACCTATCACCCCTTACGCAAGGAACAAGCCGCGGAAACCACCGGTTTCAGCGCCGCGCCAGCGGGTGGGCGGATTCGACGAGGCTGCGCAAGCGCTCCTCCAGCACATGGGTATAGATCTGGGTCGTCGAGACATCGGCATGACCGAGGAGGAGCTGAACAGCGCGCAGGTCCGCGCCATTGGCCAGAAGGTGCGTGGCAAAGGCGTGCCGCAGGACGTGGGGTGAAATCTTGGACGCGTCGAGACCAGCTGCCCCGGCGAGCGCGGCGAGGATGCGGGCAAACTGCTCGCGCGTCAGATGCCCGGCGGTTGCCGTGGCTGAGGGGAAGAGGAAGCGTTCCGCCCTGGCCCGTTTCGGCCCGGGTTTCGGCAGGTGCGCGTCGCGCACCTCGCGATAGGCGGCGACGGCGTCGAGCGCCGAATCGGTCAGCGGGACAAGGCGTTCGCGCCCGCCCTTACCGGTGACATGGATGCAGGCCTCGGCGCGGGAAAAGGCGTTGAGCGGCAGTCCGACCAGTTCGGAGACCCGCAAGCCGCCGGCATAGAGGATTTCGAGCAGAGCCCGTGTACGTATGCCCGCCGGTCCGTCGAGGTCATCGGCGGCGCGGAACAGGGCGTCGACATCGTCCTCCGACATGATTTTCGGCAGGGGCCGTCCGCGTGCCGGACCTTTCAGCGGCGCGGCCGGATCGTCGCCGCGCAGGCCCTCGGACAGCAGGAATCGGTAGAAGCGCCGCGCCGCGGACAGGCGGCGGGCCGCGGTCGCGGGCGACAGACCGTCGCGGCGCATGCTGGTCAGCACCGCTTCGAGATCGCCGGTCTGAGCCGTGATCAAATCCGCCCCGGTCCCGGACAGACGTGCGGACACGTCGTCGAGATCGCGGCGGTAGGCGTCGAGCGTGTTGGCTGCAGCCCCGCGTTCGGCCGCCATCATGTCGAGGAAAAGCGCAATGGCCCGGGCGGGCGTCACGCGGTCTCCTCGATGATGCGGGCGAGCAGCAGGTCGCGCGCGGCGTCCGAAAGCCCGGCCCGGTCGAGCGCGGAAACGACCTGCATCAGCGTACCGGGAGCAGCGCCTTCGAGGCCGTCCTGCAGCGCCGCCGCCGCGAACAGCGCCGTTTCGGCATGCGCGCCGGAGGCCGAGGCCGCCGCCATGCCGAGCAGCGCCGGCGAGGCCTGCGGTTCGGTTTCCAAAAGGGCGACACGCCAGTCCGGCGACACCGGGGCACCCATCAGCGCCAGCATGGCGACATCGCCGATGCCTTCCGTGCCGGCTTCGAGCCGGGCGCCGGTCAGGGCGACCATGGATTCGCGGCCGATCTGGTTCTGCGCCACGGCGATGGCGAGGTCGAGCGCGACGAGGAGACGCGGCGCGGGCGGTGCCCATTCCGGCTCGTCGGCGTCGGACATGACCGGTTCCATCGCGGGGCCCTCATCAGGGCCCTTGCCGATCAGGTCGTCGATCGTGGCCGGGGCGGGATAGCTGCGGCGCGGCGGACCGTCATCGAGCGCGCGGCGCCAGCGGATCGCCGTCTCGCGGTCGCCAGCGGCCAGGGCCGCGAGCACGAAACGATGGCCGTGGTCCAGCGTCGCGGCGGTCACCGGAATGGTGTCGATCTGCCCGCCATAGCGGCGGGCGACGGGGATGAAGCGGTTCTCGGACGCGGCATCGGCCAGGGCCTGCCCCAGCGCCAGGCCGGCGGTGAGGCGGTCATAGTCCTGGCGGATCAGCTGGTCCCAGGCGGAGCGGCGCTCGGCACCCTGCAGCGTCTCGGCATAGGTCATCGCCGCGCCGATCTCGTCGGGCAGCTCGACCGGCTCGGACGTGGATTCGGCGACTTCGGTCAGCCAGCCGGGGGCATCCGACAGGTCAAGCACAGGCTGGTCCTCGCCCGATGCCACGCGCGCGAGGGCCAGTTCCAGACCGGTATCGATCGACACGTCCGGGTCGTTCCACTGGCCGATCGTGACGGCATAGAGCAGCGTGTCGAAATCGCGGTCCGGCTCGGCCGCGCTGGCCAGGTCCGCTGACAGTTCAGCGGCGGCGGCTTCGCCATTGATGGCATGGCAGGCCGCGCGGGCGCGCAGCCAGTAAGGCTGGTTGCGGCCGTCGATCAGGCCGTTGGTGGTGCGGCAGGCGGCGGCCGTTTCGCCCAGCGCGAAGCCCAGCTCGGCATGCCAGCGGGCCAGCGCCGGCAGGCGTTCGAGGCCGGGCGTGCGTTCCAGCAGGGCATAGGCCGCGATCGGGCCGGTCGCCGCGAGAACGCGTTCGGCACGCAGCACCGCCAGCGCCTCGTCGCCGCGTCCGCCGTCGGGCGGGGTTCCGCCGGAAAGCAGGACGCGTCCGGCGAAGTCGGCCACTGCCATCGAGCCATAGGCGTCGTCATCCGGGCCGGGCAGCGCCAGAAGCGCCGCGCGCGCCGTCGCGGCGTTGGAATTGCGCCACATGTCGTTGGCAAGCGGGCGCTCGGCGACATTGACCTCGAGCGGGTCAAGACTGCCGAGTTCCTGAACCTGGATGTCCTGTGCCGCGGCGGGGGCGGCGAGGACCAGCGCCAGCAGGCTAGCGCGGGAAATCATCTTCGAGATCAACGCGAACCTCCTCACGGCCGGGGTCGATGCCCTCGGCGAGCAAAACGAGTGTTCCGAATCCCGCGGCCACAAGGACCAGCAGGACCAGAAATCCGATCAGCATTCCGCGCATGCTTGCTTCCCATCCTGGCCGCGCATCGACATTGGGGCGACAGGGTAAGGCCGATTGCGGCAAATTCCAGACAGCGCGGCATGATAGCGGTCTTCCGGCGTGCTGCGGCGCACACTACACTCACGCCCATGTCACAGATCGCCGCCCAGCCCGATGCCCGGATCGACCGTCCCATCGCCCTTGTCGGGCTGATGGGCGCGGGAAAGACGACGGTCGGCCGGCGGCTGGCCCGGGCGCTGGGTCTGAGATTCTTCGACGCCGACCGGGAAATCGAACGCGCCGCGGATCGCAGCGTGGTCGAGATATTCTCCGACTTCGGCGAGGAAGCCTTCCGCGACGGCGAACGCAAGGTCATCGCCCGCCTGCTGGACGAAGGCCCCTGCGTCATCGCGCTCGGCGGCGGGGCGTTCGCCAATGACGCGACCCGCGCCCTGATACGCGAAAAGGCCGTCACGGTGTGGCTGAAAGCCGATCTCGACACGCTGATGGAGCGCGTTTCGCGCCGCGAAACGCGCCCGCTTCTGCTGACCGGCGATCCGCGCCAGGTGATGGCCGATCTGATGGCGAAGCGCGAAGCGGCTTACCGCCAGGCCGACCTCACCGTCGACGCCACCAGCGCCAGCCACCAGGCGACGATGAAGGCGATCGTCGCGGCACTCGAAGATGCGGGCGTGCTGTCATGAGCGGGATCGAGACCGTCCCCGTTGCGCTCGGCGATCGCAGCTATGACGTCGTGATCGGCGCCGGTGCACTCAAGAGCGCCGCGCCGCGCGTCCGCGAGATTTGCGGCCGACGGGCCGTGGTGGTCACCGATTCGACGGTGGCGGGCCTGCATCTCGACACGTTGACCAAGGTGTTCGAGGCCGAAGGCGTTGCCGTCGACCCCGTCATCGCGCCGCCGGGCGAGGCGCAGAAGAGTTTCACGGGCCTCGAGGCGCTGGTCGATGCGCTGACCCATGCGGGGGTTGAGCGCGGCGACACGATCCTCGCCTTCGGCGGCGGCGTGATCGGCGACCTGACCGGGTTCGCAGCCTCGATCTACATGCGCGGCATCGATTTCATCCAGATCCCGACGACGCTCTTGGCGCAGGTGGATTCCTCGGTCGGCGGCAAGACGGCGATCAATACGCGGGCGGGCAAGAATCTCGCCGGCAGCTTTCATCAGCCGCGCCTGGTCATTGCCGATACGGACTTCCTGACCACCCTGCCCGAGGGCGAAATCCGCGCCGGCTATGCGGAAATCGTGAAGGCCGCGCTGATCGGCGATGAAGCGATGTTCGGCCGTCTGGAAGCCGCCGGACCGGCCCTGCTCGATCCGGCGCGGATCGGGGCGGCGGTCGCCGACGCGGTGCGGTTCAAGGCCGCCATCGTGGCCGAGGACGAGCGCGAGGCGGGGCGCCGGGCGCTGCTCAATCTCGGACATACATTCGCGCACGCCTTCGAGGCCGAAGCCAAGGGCGGGGTGCGTCATGGCGAGGCGGTCGGCTGCGGCCTGGCGCTCGCCTTCACCTGGTCGGCGCAGGCCGGTGAATGTCCCCGCGAGGACGCCGAACGGGTCCGCGCGCACCTGACCGCAATGGGGCTGGCGGGACGGATCGCCGACCTGCCCGGCGGACCCTATGACGCGCGGCGGCTGGCCGACCGGATGCGGCACGACAAGAAGAATGCCGACGGCTCGATCACGCTGATCCTCGCGAAAGGGATCGGAAACGCGTATATCCGGCGCGGAGTTGAGGCAGACCGCCTCGCAGAGTTTCTGGAAGACCAAATCGCATGATCGAATCCTGGGGCCTTGTTGCGCCCATCGCCATCATCTTCGTCCTGCTCATCCTGTCGGGCTTCTTTTCCGGGTCGGAAACCGCGCTGACCGCCGTGTCGCGGGCGCGGATGCTGGCGCTGGAGAAGGACGGCAACCTGGCCGCGGCACGGGTCAATGCCCTGACCGCCAACGGCGAAAAGCTGATCGGCGCGATCCTGCTCGGCAACAACCTCGTCAATATCCTCGCCTCGACGCTGGCGGCGACCGTCTTCCTGCACCTGTTCGGGGAGCTGGGCGTGGCCTATGCCACCGCCGTCATGACCGTGCTGGTCGTGATCTTCTCCGAAGTGCTGCCCAAGACCTATGCCCTGTCCAATCCCGACCGGGTGGCGCTGACCGTGTCCTGGCCGATCCGGCAGGTGGTGCGCGTGTTCTGGCCGATCGTCGCCGGGCTGCAAGCGATCGTGCGGGTGATCCTGCAGGCGCTCGGCGCCCGGGTCAGCGGCCCGCTGTTCTCGCCGCACGATGAAATCCGCGGCCATATCGACCTGCACCACCAGGAAGGCGGGGTGGTGAAGGATGACCGCGACATGCTGGGCGGCGTGCTCGACCTGCGCGAACTGACGGTCGACGACATCATGGTCCACCGCAAGAACATCACCATGCTGGACATCTCCACGCCGGCGGCCGAACTGGTGACCCAGGCGCTGGTCAGCCCGCACACCCGCCTGCCGCTCTATGAAGGCGATGCGGAGAACATCATCGGCGTGCTGCACGCCCGCGATCTCGCCCGCGCTCTGCTGGAAGCCGGCGGCGATCCGGGCAAGATCGACGTGCGCGGCATTGCGCGCGACCCGTGGTTCGTGCCGGAGACCACCGAACTCCTCGAACAGTTGAACATCTTCAAGGAGAAGCGCGAGCACTTCGCCCTCGTGGTCGACGAGTATGGCGCGCTGATGGGCCTCATCACGCTGGAAGACATCCTCGAAGAGATCGTCGGCGAGATCGAGGACGAGCACGACATCACGGTCGAAGGCCTGAAACCCGAGGGCGACGGCATCTGGCAGGTCGACGGCTCGCTGCCGATCCGCGACCTCAACCGCGCGCTCGACTGGTCGCTGCCCGACGAGGAAGCGGTCACCGTGGCGGGCCTGGTGATCCATGAGGCGCAGACCATCCCGGAAACCGGGCAGGTGTTCAGCTTCCACGGCGTGCGGTTCGAAATCCTCGAACGCCGCCGCAACCAGATCACCCGCATGCGGATCGCGCGGAGTCCGGACTAGGTTTTCCTCGCCCTTTCCCCGCCTTCGCGAGGACAGGCGAGGCTGCCTTCGGCGGCACCTCAGCAACCGTGTTGTTGCGGGTTGTTCCAGGTCTGGTTTCTGGCGACGAGGGTGTTGAGGAGAATGGTGAGTTTCCGGGTTGCGGCGA
>NZ_JBHRSV010000023.1:0-12068 GCF_042643335.1 Hyphobacterium vulgare | reverse complement strand
AATCTCAACCCGTTCCTCAACGCTGAAATGTCGATATCGCTGTCCCATCGCAACACCCTAGGAAGGTGTTGCACTTCGTTTGAGAACTCAGGGAATCCAGAAAAGCCTTGAATTCTGAACCCCCGCCTTCGCGAGCGTGACGGGAGTCTACCGCCCCGCCTTCTCCCCCGCAGACTGCTCCTTGACCCCGAGCGCATCGGCGAGGCGCACCGTGGCTGAACCGGGGCGCTTCGGGCGCGGCTGTCCGGGATGCGGGGCCCAGCCTCCGGCATGGATGATCTCGAAACTCGCGCGGATCCGGCCGTCCGGATCGGCGAAACGCTCGGCATAGATCTGTGCCGCCCTCTCGAACAGGCCGCGCGTCGCCGGCTTGCGCGGCCGCGATGCCAGCGCGCTGGTTTCGCCCATGCCGCGCAAATCCTTCATCAGCACGAAGGCATTGCCGTAACGGACCGTGACGCGGTCGACATCGCTGACCGGCAGGGCAAAGCCGGCGCGTTGCAGGAGGCCTGATAAATCCTGCCCATCGGCGAAGGGCGAGACCCGCGCCGACACGCCGCCGGTCAGTTCGCTTTCCGCCGCCATCAGCGATTGGCGCAATTCATTGAGGCTCGCCCCGCCGATCATCGCGGCGGTGAAAAAGCCGTCGGGCGTCAGCGCCCGGTTGATCTGGATGAGCGCGCCCGGCAGGTCATTCGTCCAGTGCAGCGCCAGCGGCGAGACGATCAGGTCGAAGCTCTCGTCGGCGAAGGGCAGCGCCTCCTCGTCGAGTGCCAGCGCCGTCCCGCCGGCCAGCGCTGCGCGTTGCGGCGACAGATCACTCTCCACCCACATCGCCGCCTTGGCGTGGGCCTCCGGGGCCAGTTCCATCAGCAGCGCTACGCCGCGCCCGCCCCCGCCCAGCATCAGTGCGCGGCCGAAATCGCGGGTGATCGTGACCAGCCGGTCGCCGATATCCTCGATCGCGCGCTTTAACAGGAAGTCGTGCTCTGCCACACTGCGAGCGGACCGCGAGCGATGCTGGCGGACCAGTGCCCGGTCGAACAGGCGGGGAGGGGCGTTTGAACTCATGGGCCCGATATGGCCCGCTCCGGTGGGGAAGGGAAGCCGTGCGCGCCGCGGCCGACCTCGTCTGGCCGCCCCATTCCGCCGCCAGCGGGATGCGGGTCGATGCGCCCGGCCGGCTCGACGCGGACGACTGGTCCGCGATCCACTTTCTCGACGCGCCCTGGTGCGACACCTGCGGACTGCCCTTCCCCTATGCGATCGGCGCGGGCGCGCAGTGCCCGGCCTGCATCGCCCGTCCGCCGAAATATGCCAGGGCCCGCGCCGCCTTCGTCTATGACGATGCCAGCCGCCAGCTCGTGCTGGAGTTCAAGCACGGCGGCCGGGTGGAAAGCGTGGCGCAATTCGCCGCCTGGATGGCGGTTTCCGGCCGTGAACTTTTGCAAGGCGCGGACGCGATCATTCCCGTTCCGCTGCACCGCCGCCGTCTGGCCCAGCGGCGGTTCAACCAGTCTGCTCTGTTGTCCATGGCCATCGCCAGACGAACCGGCCTGCGCTTTGAGCCGCACGCTTTGCACCGGGTGAAGGCCACGCCGAGCCAGGCCGGCAAGTCCGCCAGCGGTCGGCGGCGCAATGTCGCCGGCGTGTTTCGCGTGCCCGAACGGGCCAGGCCGCGCATCGCCGGAAAGGTGCTGGTGCTGGTGGACGATGTCTTCACCACCGGGGCGACGGCCGAGGCTGCAGCGCGCACGCTGCAGCGCGCCGGAGCGGCCCGGGTGAATGTTCTGACGCTGGCCCGCGTTGTCAGACCGGTAAACCCGCTTACATAAAGGCGGCTTCAACACGCGGCACGGGAAATGAGTCGATGGCCAGGGTGACGATCTACACGCGCGAATTCTGTGGTTACTGCGCCCGCGCGGTGCGCCTTCTGAAGGACAAGGGCGTCGATTTCGAACAGATCGACGCCGGTATGGACGCGGCCAGGCGCAAGGAAATGATCCAGCGCGCCAACGGGGCCTCGACCTATCCGCAGATCTTCATCGGCAACGAGCATATCGGCGGCTGCGACGACATGTTCGCGCTCGACCGCAAGGGCGCGCTCGACGTGATGCTGGGGATTTCGGGGTGACCACACTCCCCGTCGCCCTCGTCCAGATGCGGTCGGGCACCGACCCGCTGACCAATATCGACGACGCGGCCCGCCTGATCGAACAGGCGGTGCGCGGCGGCGCGAAACTGGTCGTGACGCCCGAATGCACCAATCTGGTCGAGCGCGATCCGGCCAAGCTGTTCGCCAGGCTCTACGCCCCGGACGAGGACCCGGCGGTGATGGGCTTCGCCGACATTGCCCGCACGCACGGCATCTGGCTGCTCGCTGGCTCCTTCGCGCAGAAGATCGCCGAGGACCGCGCGGTGAACCGCAGCCATCTCTTCGCGCCGGACGGGAAGCTGGCCGCGACCTATGACAAGATCCACATGTTCGATGTCGGCCTTGGCGGCGGCGAGACCTATTCGGAATCGACCAATTACAAGCCGGGCGAGAAGGCCGTGCTGACCGAGGCGGCGGGCACGAAGCTCGGCCTGACCATCTGCTACGACGTGCGCTTCGCCTATCTCTACCGCAAGCTGGCGCAAGCCGGGGCGCAGCTGATCGCCGTGCCCTCCGCCTTCACCCGGCCCACCGGCCGAGCGCACTGGGAAATCCTGCTGCGTGCCCGCGCGATCGAGACCGGCAGCTATATCCTCGCCGCCGCGCAGGGCGGCCATCACGAGGACGGGCGTAACACCTGGGGGCATTCGATGATCGTCGACCCGTGGGGCAAGATCGTCGCGGAACTGGACCATGACGAGCCGGGCGTTCTGAACGCCGAACTCGACCTCGACGCCGTCACCGATGCACGCACCCGCATCCCGGCGCTGAAGCATGACCGCGAGGTCACCGGCCCATGATCCGCTACGCCCTCGTGTGTGATCACGAACACGAATTCGAGGCCTGGTTCCGCAATTCGTCGGACTATGACGAGCAGGCGGCGTCCGGCCTGGTCGAATGTCCGCTCTGCGCCTCGACCTCGGTGAGGAAGGCGGTCATGGCGCCGAATGTCGCCTCGCCGAAGCGGCGCAAGGAAACGCCGCAAAAGATGATGATGGAGATGGCCGGCAAGGTCCGCGCCCATATCCGCGACAATTTCGATTATGTCGGCGACAAGTTCGCCGACGAGGCGCGCGCCATGCACGAGGGCGACATCCCGCACCGCGACATTTATGGCGAGACCACGCCGGAGGAAGCGAAAGCCCTCGCCGAGGACGGCGTGCCCTGCGCGCCTCTGCCCGCGCCCTTCGCCCCGGTCCCGCCGAAGCGGGTGAACTAGGCGGCGAGCCGATAGAGAGCGCCGGCTGTCGTCACGATGAAGTAGATCACGACGATGATGGCAAACAGCCGGAAGTCGGAGAGATGGTGCAGCACGAGTACGCCTCGCCGGGCCGGGTTCTTTTCGTCGCGAAGCTCTGAAACCGCGCGGAGGGCAACAATTCCTGAATAGATGGTGTAGGCCGCCAGGGCGAGGCTGAGGGCTTCGCTTCCGTCGAAGTCCAAACCGCGCACAGCGACGAGCAGCGAATAGACGCCAAGGCCGGCACCTGCTGCCAGAAGGGGGATGTAAGGCCCGACGACCTCTAGAGACGGCCTCTCGGACACCTCAGTCTGGCTGGGTCTCGAGCAGGAACATGGCCGCCCCGCCAATCACTGCCGCAATCAGGATCACCGGAAGCGCGCTCGAAGCTGCCCCCGCTGCGAGCGCAGACCCCAGGGCGGCCGCGATGGCGCGCGACCAGATCAGAAGCGGTTGAGGTGTGCTCACCGACTGGTTCATGCGCTGAATATAACCGCTGGTTGCGGAGCAGACAACAAATTCAACCCGCCTTCTTCGCCGCCAGCATGTAGTTCACGCCCGCATCGCCGGTGATCGAGAACTGGTCGTTCAGCGGGTTGTAGCTGACCCCGACCGGCTCTTCTGGCGTGAGGCCCGTGCCCGACAGCGCGGCGCGGATCTCCTCCGGCTTCACCAGCTTGCGGAAGCGGTGCGTACCCTTGGGCAGCCAGCCCATCACCCATTCCGCGCCGAAGATCGCGGTGACGAAGGCGCGCGGCGTGCGGTTGATCGTGCCGACCACCATCATCCCGCCCGGCTTCACCAGCGCAGCGCAGTCCTTCAGGAAGGCGTCCGGGTCGGCAACATGCTCGACCACTTCGAGGTTGAGGACGACATCGAAGGGCTGCTCGCCCGCCTCGATCAGTTGTTCCGCGGTGCCGTGGCGGTAGTCGATGGCCAGGCCCATCTCCTGCGCATGCACCATCGCAGTCTTGATATTGGCTTCCGCCGCATCGACTGCCGTGACCGAGGCCCCCAGCCGCGCCATCGGCTCGGAGATCAGACCGCCGCCGCAGCCGATATCGAGGATGCGCAGACCCTTGAACGGCTCGGCCGCGCTGTCGTCGAAACCGAAATGCGCGGTGATCGCGCTGCGCAGCCAGGAAAGGCGCGCCGGGTTGAACTTGTGCAGCGGCTTGAACTTGGAATCCGGATCCCACCATTCCGCGGCCATGCGCGAGAATTTCTCGACCTCCTGCGGGTCGACGGAGGGGCGGGAGATCGTCTCGGGGGCGGCGGCCTGGGCC
This sequence comes from Hyphobacterium vulgare, assembly GCF_042643335.1. Taxonomy (NCBI): domain Bacteria; kingdom Pseudomonadati; phylum Pseudomonadota; class Alphaproteobacteria; order Maricaulales; family Maricaulaceae; genus Hyphobacterium; species Hyphobacterium vulgare. The sequence goes on along the minus strand of NZ_JBHRSV010000023.1, from coordinate 7,387 downwards.
ATGATCTTTGTCCGTTCTCGCATTGCGTGTGGTGCGCTGCCGTAATATGGCCCCGCTGGCCGCGATGATCGAGAGCGGACAGCGGGATGCGTCGATTGGCGCACACCGGGCTGATGGCCGGGAAGATAGGCGAGGGACGCCGGATTGGAACGCGTGGTGATGAAATTCGGCGGCACGTCGGTCGGCACCTCCGACCGGATTCGCGCCTCCGCCGCGCGCGTCGCCGATGAAGCCGCGAAGGGCCATGCCGTCGCCGTCGTCGTGTCCGCCATGGCCGGTGAGACCGACCGCCTCCTCGAACTCGCCGGCGCGCATGGCGGGGCGCTGGGCCAGGTCGAGACCGATGTCGTCCTGACCGCCGGCGAACAGGTTTCCGCCGCGCTGATGGCGCTTGAACTCGGCGCCCGGGGCCTCAAGGCGCAGTCCTTCCTCGGCTGGCAGGCGCGGATCGAGACCCAGGGCCCGCCGGGATCGTCGCGGATTTCCGCACTCGATGCCGCGCCCGTCCTTGCCGCACTGGAGCAGGGCATCATTCCGGTCATGGCCGGTTATCAGGGGATCGGGCCGGACAACCGCCTGCGCACGCTGGGCCGGGGCGGATCCGACCTGTCGGCGGTGGCGCTGGCCGCGGCGCTCGGCGCACGCTGCGACATCTACACCGATGTTGACGGTGTCTACACCACGGATCCCAGAATCGAACCGCGCGCCCGGCGAATTCCTGCGATAAGCTATGACGAGATGCTCGAACTCGCGGCGCAGGGGGCCAAGGTGCTCCAGACGCGCTCGGCGGAGATGGCCAAGGCGAGAGGGGTGCGGCTGCGCGTATTGTCGAGCTTTTCGAACGATCCCGATGCGGAGGGTACCGAAGTGGTCGATGCCGATCTGATTTCCGAACGCCGGATTGTTTCAGGCGTGGCGTATGCCCGCGACCAGGCACGCATCGGCCTCTTGGGCGTGTCGGACCAGCCGCAGGCCGCTGCCGAGGTTTTCGGCGCGCTGGCCGACGCGGAAATCGGCATCGACATGATCGTGCAGGGCCGCTCGCGCGATGCCGGCACGGTGAATATCGAATTCACCGTCGACCGCCGCGACCTGCATGCCGCGCTCGATGTGATAGACTCCGCTGCATCCGGTTCCGGTGCGCGCGACATCGTGCATGAAACCGGTCTGGCGAAGGTGTCGATCGTGGGAATCGGCCTCAACCGGCGTGCGGATGTTGCCCGCATCCTGTTCCGGGCGCTGGGTGAGAAGAATATCGCGGTGAAGGTCATCGCGACGTCCGAAATCAAGATCAGCGTGCTGATCGCGAACGAATCCGTGGAACTTGCGGTGCGTGCGCTCCATTCCGCTTATGGCCTCGACGCCGCGGGCTAGCGAAAGGACTTTTGCGAGGGATGACAGCGATCGAAGCCTTTGCGCCGGGACCCCGGCGGCTTCTGACGCGTTTGCGCGCGCTGATGGCGGCGCGCGAGGACGCCCAGGAAAGGCTCGACCATCTCGTCCGCCTGATCGCGCAGGAAACCGGCGCCGACGTGTGCTCGATCTATCTCGCCCGCCGCGGCGGCTCGCTGGAGCTGCGCGCCACCCACGGCCTGAAGCAGGAAGCGGTGCACAATACCCGCCTGCAGCCCGGCGAAGGCCTGGTCGGCCTCGTCGCGCGCCAGGCCCGGCCGCTGGCCGTGGCGGACGCCCCGACCCATCCCGCCTTCTCCTATCGTCCCGAAACGGGAGAGGAGCCGTTCAAATCCTTCATCGGCGTGCCGATCCTGCGCGGCGGACGCCTCGTCGGCGTGCTGACCAGCCAGACCCTGACCAGCCGCGATGTCGGTGACGACGAGATCGAGACGCTGCAGACCGTCGCCATGATCCTGGCCGAGATCGTCGCCTCCGGCGACATCATCTCGGCCGAGGAACTGGCCGGGCTCGACGTTCGCCCGACCAAGGCGGAACGCTTTCAGGGCGGTGCCTTCTCGCCCGGCCTCGCCATGGGCGTGGCCGTCGTCCACGAGCCGCACGTCACATCGCTGCGCCTGATCGCCGACGATCCCGACAGCGAAGAGGCCCGGCTCGAAACCGCGCTCGAAAACCTGCGCCGCTCGGTCGACCAGATGCTCGACAGCGGCCGTGTGCCCTTCGGCGGGCCGACCCGCGACGTGATCGAGGCCTACCGCATGTTCGCGCATGACCGCGGCTGGCTGAACCAGTTGCGCGATGCGGTGCGCCAGGGCCTGACCGCGGAAGCCGCCGTCGAACGCGTCCGCAACGAGCACCGCGCCCGCCTGATGCAGGCACGCGACGCCAATTTCCGCGAACGGATGCACGACCTCGAAGACCTCGCCAACCGCCTCCTGCGCCATCTCGACGGGGAGTCGTCGACGGCAAGGCCCTTGCCGGAAAACGCCATCCTGATCGCGCGTTCGATCGGTCCGGCCGAATTGCTCGACTACGACCGCGCCCGCCTCAAGGGCGTGGCGCTGGAGGAGGGCTCGGCGTCCAGCCATGCCGTGATCGTCGCCAAGGCGCTCGGCATACCGCTCGTCGGCCGGGTCGAAGGCGCGCTTGACCGCGTCGAGGAGGGCGATCCGGTCATTCTCGACGGCGAATTCGGCCTCTTGCACATCCGCCCGGCGGAAGACGTCACCGAGACCTACCGCGAGCGCACTGAAGCCCTGTCCAAACGCCGCGCCATCTTCGAGCAATTGCGCCAGGCGCCCTCGGTCACCGCCGACGGCCAGGCGTTCGAGCTGCATCTCAATATCGGCCTGCTCATCGAGCTGACGCGGCTTGCCGAGACCGGCGCCAAGGGGATCGGCCTGTTCCGCACCGAATTCCAGTTCATGGTCTCCGACACCCTGCCGCGCCTCGACGAACAGGCCGAGCTCTACCGGGCGGTGGTCAACGCCTCCAACGGGCATCCGGTCGTTTTTCGCACGCTTGATCTCGGCGGCGACAAGGTGACGTCCTACGCCCCGTCGACCCGCGAACCGAACCCGGCGCTGGGCTGGCGCGCCATCCGCATGGGTCTCGATCGGCCGGGCCTGCTGCGCTACCAGCTGCGCTCGTTGATCCACGCCGCCGGCGAAAAGCCGCTGAAAGTCCTGTTCCCGATGATTGCAGCGCCGTGGGAGTTCCGCGCCGCGAAGGCCATGCTGGTCAAGGAGGTGGAATATTTCCGCCGCCGCGGCCGTACCGTCCCCGAGACGGTAGAGGCCGGGCTGATGCTGGAAACCCCCGGCATGGCCTGGGCGATCGAGCAGATCCTGCCGGAAGTGGATTTCGTCTCCGTCGGAGCGAACGACCTGATGCAGTATTTCTATGCCGCCGACCGGCAGAATGCCCGCGTCTCGGACCGCTATGACGTGCTGGCGCCGGCGGCGCTGCAGCTCCTGAAATCGATCCGGGATGCATGCGTCCGTCACAATGTGCCGGTATCGATCTGCGGCGAGCTGGCGGGCCGTCCGCTGGAGGCCTGCGTGCTCATGGCTTTGGGCTATGACCGCATGTCGATGGCGGCGGGCAGCATCGGCCCGGTGAAGCGGGCGCTGACGGCGCTCGATGCCGGCCGGCTCGGCACGTGGCTTGCAAGCCACATGACCGACGACCTGCCCTCACTCCGGGGCGGTCTCCTGAAGGCCGGGTCCGCTGCAGGACTTGCCGTGGAGGCTGTTGATAACCCGGGTGCTTTGAGAGTATGATTAATCCGTTGTCATGTGACAAATAGGTCACAGGCGCGGGTGGGGTGTCAGGGCGTCCGTGTTTGAGGACGCAGGAGTGAACATGACTGAGGGGCGCAATCCGGGTGGGTTTGTGCCGGTCGATGCGATTTTCGCCGGCTCGGGAACATCTTGTGTGCAATTGTCTGCGGGTGAGAAACTGCGTGACGCGCGGGCGCGTCTCGGGCTGACGCTCGACTCTGCCGCCGCCCGGACCCGTATCCGCCGCGACTATCTCGAAGCGCTTGAAACCATGGATCCGCGCGGCCTGCCGTCGCGCGCCTATTGCGTCGGCTATCTGCGCACGTACGCCCAATTCCTGTCCCTCGACGAGGCCGCGATCGTCGACCAGTTCAAGCGCGAGGTCGACACCCAGACCGGCCGCGCCACGCCCACCGCTCCCAAGGAAAAGCGCGAGATCAAACTGCCGCGCGGTGCATTCGGGGCTGTCCTCATTCTCGCCGGCGTTGCCGGCATCGCCTGGTGGTATGCCAACACGGCATCCGGTGAAGGCGCGTTCGCCGACGTGCCGCCGCCGCCCGACGCCGATCTTTCCCTGCTGGAAGACGAAAGCCTCGCCAATGGCGCGCGCAGCTGGTCGGTCGGCGATGTCTGGCGCGACCTGCCGGCGCCGGGCACGGCGACCGAGGAAGTCGTGCTTCAGGCCAGCGCTCCGACCTGGCTCGAGGTGCGCGATGGCTCCGGCCGCCTGCTCTTCTCCCGCGAACTGGCTGCGGGCGAGCGTTATCGCGCCCTGTCGGAAGACGGTCTGACCGTCACCTCCGCCGATGCCGGCCTGATCGAGGTCTTCGTCGACGGTCAATCTTTCGGCCTGCTGGGTGAACCCGGCACACCGGTCGACGAACGTCCGGTGCATGCCGGCGCCTTCCTCGTCGCGGAAGCGGAAATCGAGATCGCCGGCTGAATTGCCGCGTGCTTGCCGGTCGAATCCGGACACATTTGACGCTATATCCTGCGCATGACACCGGCAGCGGACCCGTTCGCGTCCGCGAAGGAAGATCGCCATGCATGAAGCCCATCGCGAAGTCCGGCCTTGGCGCATGATCGAGCGGCGCGAAAGCCGGCGTATCCATGTCGGCTCGGTACCCGTGGGGGGCGGCGCGCCCATCGCCGTCCAGTCCATGACCAACACGCCGACATCGGACGCGCAGGCGACAATCGCCCAGATCCGGCAGCTTGAAGAGGCCGGCGCCGATATCGTGCGCGTGTCCTGCCCTGACGAGGACTCCACCGCCGCCCTGTCGCAGATCGTGAAGTCGGTCTCCGTCCCGCTCGTCGCGGACATCCACTTTCACTACAAGCGCGGTATCGAGGCGGCCAAGGCCGGCGCGGCCTGCCTGCGGATCAATCCAGGCAATATCGGTTCGATGGACCGGGTGAAGGACGTGGTGTCCGCCGCCCGCGACCATGGCTGCTCGATCCGCATCGGCGTCAATGGCGGGTCGCTGGAACGTCACCTGCTGGAAAAATACGGCGAGCCCTGTCCCGAGGCGATGGTGGAAAGCGCGCTCGACCACGCCCGCATCCTCGATGACCTCGATTTCCGCGAATACAAGATCTCGGTGAAGGCGTCGGACGTCTTCCTCACCGTCGCGGCCTATGCCGCGCTCGCCGAAGCCACGGACGCGCCGCTGCATCTCGGCGTCACCGAGGCCGGTGGCCTGCGCATCGGCTCGGTGAAGTCCGCCATCGGCATGGGCAATCTCCTCTGGGCCGGGATCGGCGACACGATCCGCGTCTCGCTCTCCGCCGACCCGGTGGAGGAGATCAAGGTCGGCTTCGACATCCTGAAGTCGCTGGGTCTTCGCACGCGCGGCGTGAACATCATCGCCTGCCCGTCCTGCGCGCGTCAGGGCTTCGACGTGATCAAGACGGTCGAGACGCTGGAAGAACGCCTCGCGCACATTTCCGAGCCGATCTCGCTCTCGATCATCGGCTGCGTCGTGAACGGGCCGGGTGAGGCGATGTTCACCGATCTCGGTTTCACCGGCGGCGGCAAGGGCTCGGGCAAGATGTATGTCTCGGGCAAGCCCGACCACAACGTCACCAACGAGGAGATGGTCGACCACATCGTCGAACTGGTCGAACGCCGCGCCGAACAGATGCGCGCCGCCAAGGAAGCGGCGGAGTAGGCATCAAGCCTGAAATTTCTGGAGTTGGATTACGAAACCGTGCAACCTCCGGGCGTCGATTTCGGATTCCGTGGGGCGACGCATGTTCAGGAACAAGGCAGCGCTGGCGCGGTTCGCGATCACGCTCTGGCCGTGCTCTGCTGCGGCCATTCTTTTCCTCTGGCAGCCTGACTCCACGACCGGTGCCTTCATCAACCGCGCAGCCTGGTTCGCTGCGGCGGGCGTCTGGTGGGCGTTGAGCCGATTCCTGCTGACGCCTTTTCTTGCACGCCATTCCGACGACGAAGCCCGCCTGTGGCGCACCGCGGAAGCCACGCTTCTAAACGGCGCGTTCCTCTATGGCGTTCCGATGGCGGTGGCCGTGAATGTCATTTTCCTCGGCCTGTCCGAGATGCCCGCGAACGACGCCATCTTCATTCTGCCGAATACGGCCTTTGCCTTGATCTTCGGAGCAGGCGGTGCCTATCTTGGACGGGATCTGCGGAAGACCTTCCCTGACGGCCAACCCAAGACCGAGCGAAGGCAGATTGAACCCCCGGCGGACATCCCGCTTTCGGCGATCCCGGCGAGCGTGAAGGTGTTTGCGGCCATCAATCTGCTGTTCGCTGAACTCTACCTGCTCATCCCGCTGGCGGCGGCCTTTGTCCTGCCTTTGCTGCTCGACGCCTGGCAGGAGCATCTTGTCGCCGTTCTTGTCGCGTCGACCCTTCTTTGCCAGCTGACGCTCTGGCTCCCGGGGCGTTGGCTCCGCAGGCGGCCGGAATGGGCGCAGGTTCAGGATGCTTATTTCGGCACGCGCCTGCGTGCCATCGCGTTCGCGATCATTGCGGCGGGTATACCGGTCATCGGCGCTGCGATCTGGATTGCCATCCACGGCCTCGAGCCGCTTGGACTGTCACCGGGCGTCGGCTGGAGCGTGCTGGGAGGCAGCCTGCTTGTTTCCTATCTTGGCTTTGTGTCCAGCCGGGCGAACTGGGCGGCCTCGAAAGACCCGATGACTCGCCAGCCTTGAGCCCTGCGCTTCCCTCGACTAGTCCGGGACCACCGGACTGAAGGAGGCCCGCCCATGATCACGCTCTATGGCATCAAGACCTGCGACACCTGCCGCAAGGCGATGAAGGCGCTCGATGCGGCGGGGCGGGCTTATGACTTCGTGGATCTGCGCGCCGACGCTGACGTGACCGCGCTCGCGCCGAAATGGCTCGCGGCGGTCGGGACGGACACGCTCGTGAACCGCAAATCGACCACCTGGCGCTCCCTGTCCGACGCCGAGAAGGCGAAGGCGAACAGCGATGCCGGCGCGGCGGACCTGCTCGCTGCCCACCCGACCCTCGTCAAACGACCGGTGATCGAGACGGGCGGCGATGTGTTCGTCGGATGGACGGGCGAGGTTCAGAAGACGGTGGGAGTTTAATTCCCGTCATTCCCGCGAAGGCGGGAAGGTGGATTCTCGTTTGAAGTGCAACAGGTGGTCTGAGAAGGCCTCTGCGGGGGTTCTGTAGTCAAGGCATTTGCGCGGGG
>NZ_JBHRSV010000022.1:0-20201 GCF_042643335.1 Hyphobacterium vulgare | reverse complement strand
ACTTCCATCTCAACCAGTTCCAGAAGCTCGGGATCGTCCACCTGGTCGACCTTGTTCAGGAACACAACCAGAGCCGGAACACCGACCTGACGCGCCAGAAGAATGTGCTCGCGCGTCTGCGGCATCGGGCCGTCAGCCGCCGAAACCACAAGGATCCCGCCGTCCATCTGCGCCGCGCCCGTGATCATGTTCTTCACATAGTCCGCGTGCCCCGGGCAATCGACGTGCGCGTAGTGACGACCGTCCGTCTCATACTCCACGTGAGCCGTCGAGATCGTGATCCCGCGCGCCTTCTCTTCCGGCGCCGCGTCAATCTGGTCGTACGCGCGGAAATCGCCGAAATACTTCGTGATCGCAGCCGTCAGCGTCGTCTTGCCATGGTCAACGTGACCAATCGTGCCGATATTCGCGTGCGGCTTCGTCCGCTGAAACTTCTCCTTGCCCATCTTTCGATCTCCAGGCCTGTGTTTGTCCTAGGGGCGATGACCGCTTACGCGATCTTCGCGATAACTTCCTGAGCCACGGCGCTCGGCACCGGCTCGTAGTGGTCGAACTGCATCGTGAACTGGGCGCGGCCCTGGGTGGAGGAGCGCAGCGCGTTCACGTAGCCGAACATGTTGGCCAGCGGCACCATCGCGTTCACGACAGTGGCGACGCCCCGCATCTCCTGGCCCTGGATCTGGCCACGGCGCGAGTTCAGGTCGCCGATCACCGAACCGGTGTAATCGTCCGGGGTCACGACCTCGACCTTCATGATCGGCTCGAGCAGCTTCACGTCCGCCTTGCCCTTCACTTCGCGGAAGGCGGCGCGGGCTGCGATTTCAAACGCCAGAACGCTGGAGTCGACGTCGTGATACTTGCCGTCGATCAGCGTTGCCTTGAAGTCGATCACCGGGAAGCCGGCGATCAGGCCGTTGTCCATGACGGACCGGATGCCCTTTTCAACGCCCGGAATATACTCCCGGGGCACGTTGCCGCCGACGATCTTGGACTCGAACTGGAAGCCCGAACCCGGCTCCAGCGGTTCGAAGATCATCTTCACTTCGGCGAACTGGCCCGAACCACCCGACTGCTTCTTGTGCGTGTAGGTGATCTCCGCGGTGCGGCCGAGCGTTTCACGGTAGGCCACTTGCGGCTGGCCGATATTGGCCTCGACCTTGAATTCGCGGCGAAGGCGATCGACCAGGATGTCGAGGTGCAACTCGCCCATGCCCGCCATGATCGTCTGACCGGATTCTTCGTCGGTCTTCACGCGGAAGGACGGATCCTCGGCCGCCAGCTTGTTGAGGCCGATGCCGAGCTTTTCCTGGTCGGCCTTCGACTTCGGCTCGACGGCGATCTCGATCACCGGCTCCGGGAATTCCATGCGCTCCAGGATCACCGGCTTCATCGGGTCGCAGAGCGTGTCGCCCGTCGTGGTGTCCTTCAGGCCCGCGATCGCGACGATGTCGCCGGCGAACGCTTCCTTGATGTCCTCACGCGAGTTCGAGTGCATCTGCAGCATGCGGCCGATGCGCTCCTTCTTTTCCTTCACGGTGTTCAGGAGCGAGATCCCGGTTTCGAGCTTGCCCGAATAGATGCGGCAGAAGGTCAGCGTGCCGACGAACGGGTCGTTCATGATCTTGAACGCCAGCATCGACAGCGACTCGTCATCGCTCGACTTGCGGGTGACGGGCTCGTCGGTCTTCGGGTCGATCCCCTTGATCGGCGGCACTTCCACCGGGCTCGGCAGGTAGTCGACGACGGCGTCGAGCAGCGGCTGGACACCCTTGTTCTTGAACGCCGAACCGCAGAGCACCGGATGGAAGGACAGGTTGATCGTGCCCTTGCGGATCAGGCGGATCATGGTGGCCTCGTCGGGCTCATTGCCTTCGAGGAAGGCCTCCATGACGTCATCGTCCTGCTCGACGATGGTCTCGATCATCTGCTCGCGCGCGATCTGGGCATCGTCCAGCAATTCAGCCGGAATGTCCTCGACCGAGAATTTCGCACCGAGCGATTCGTCGTCCCACACGATGGCGCGCATGCGCAGCAGGTCGATCACGCCGCGCAGTTCGTTTTCCGAACCGATCGGCAGCTGGACGACCAGCGGCACGCAGCCAAGGCGGTCTTTCATCATCTGGACGCAACGGCCGAAATCGGCGCCGATCTTGTCCATCTTGTTGACGAAGAACATCCGCGGGACCTTGTACTTCTCGGCCTGGCGCCAGACGGTCTCGGTCTGCGGCTCGACGCCGGCATTGGCGTCCAGCAGCGCAACCGCACCGTCAAGCACGCGCAGCGACCGCTCGACTTCGATGGTGAAGTCGACGTGTCCCGGCGTGTCGATGATGTTCAGGCGCTTTTCTTTCCAGAAAGCGGTCGTCGCGGCGGACGTGATCGTGATGCCGCGCTCCTGCTCCTGTTCCATCCAGTCCATGGTGGCGGCGCCGTCATGGACTTCGCCGATCTTGTGGCTCTTACCGGTGTAGAACAGGACGCGCTCGGTCGTCGTCGTCTTGCCGGCATCAATGTGGGCCATGATGCCGAAATTCCGGTAGTCCTCGATTTTGTGCGTGCGGGCCATGACAGTCAGTCCTTGGGGAGGATGCTTCGGGTTACCAGCGGTAGTGCGAGAAGGCGCGGTTGGCTTCGGCCATGCGGTGCGTGTCTTCACGCTTCTTCACAGCCGTTCCGCGGTTGGACGAGGCGTCCAGAAGTTCCGCGGCGAGACGTTCGCGCATTGTGTTTTCGTTGCGGGCGCGCGCAGCGGCAACCAGCCAGCGGATGGCCAGGGCCTTCTTGCGCTCGGTCCGCACTTCGACGGGGACCTGATAGGTCGCGCCGCCAACCCGGCGGGAGCGGACCTCGACTTCCGGCGCGACATTGTCGAGCGCGTCGTGGAAGATGCGGACCGGCTCGCGCTTGGCCTTTTCCTCGACGAGGTCAAGCGCCCCGTAAACGATGGATTCGGCGGCGGATTTCTTGCCGTCATACATCAGGTAGTTCATGAATTTCGTGAGATCGAGATCACCATACTTGGCGTCCGGAAGGATCTCGCGTTTTTCGGCGCGGTGGCGACGGGACATAAGATCCTCTCCTTACTTCGGACGCTTCGCGCCGTATTTCGAACGGCGCTGACGGCGGTCCTTGACGCCCTGGGTATCCAGAACGCCGCGCAGGATGTGATAACGAACGCCGGGAAGGTCCTTCACACGGCCGCCGCGGATAAGCACGACAGAGTGTTCCTGAAGGTTGTGACCCTCACCGGGGATGTAGCTCACCACTTCGTACTGGTTCGTCAGACGAACCTTCGCGACTTTACGAAGCGCCGAGTTCGGCTTCTTCGGCGTGGTGGTGTAAACGCGCGTGCAAACGCCGCGGCGCTGCGGACAGGCCTGCAGGGCCGGCACCTTGTTGCGCTTCGGCTTGTCTTTCCGCGGCTTGCGGATGAGCTGGTTGATTGTCGGCATTACCGCCCTAACCCGTTCGTTGTTTGTGGTGCCTCACGCACCAAAAAGGTTCGCAAGACACGAAATGACCGGCGCGCGAGAAGATCGCTTCCCCGCCCGCCAATACACCATCGATGTTCAGTGTTTCCGGACGACGTATAACCACGTGTGGTTACGGCTCATCCCCGAAAAACAGGCGCGGAACCTAGTCGCGGACCCCGGACCAGTCAAGCGCCTGTAATAGTTTTTTCATGCGCCTACTGCGGTCGGGCAAAACCCCCTCGCCGCACATCGTGGAAGCCCGTCGCGCAAGGCGATCTGCGTCCGCAAGGAAGTGCAAGGGGCCGCCGGCGAACCGGCGGCCCCGTGCTGTATTCAGACCCGGTATGCGGGGATCAGCTCTCGCCGCCCCCCGATTCCGATTCCGCAGCCTCGGCTTCGGCCGCTTCGGCGATCTCGGCCGGGAGTGCTTCCTCGCCGGTTTCGACTTCGGTCTTGCGTTCGGCGAGCATCACATTGTCGCGCTCGGCCGCGACCGACTGGTAGGAGCGCATCTGACCGCCCGTTCCCGCCGGAATGAGACGGCCGACGATGACGTTCTCCTTCAGGCCCTCGAGCATGTCCACCTTGCCCTGGACGGCCGCCTCGGTGAGGACGCGGGTCGTTTCCTGGAAGGAGGCTGCCGAGATGAAGGAACGCGTCTGCAGCGACGCCTTGGTGATGCCGAGCAGAACGGGTTTTCCGGTCGCGGGCTTCTTCTTCTCCGCTTCCAGCTTCTCGTTCATTTCGAGGAAGTCGAGCTTTTCGACCTGCTCGCCGGCCAGCCAACCCGACTCGCCCGGATCGATGACTTCCATCTTCTGCAGCATCTGGCGCACGATCACTTCGATATGCTTGTCGTTGATCGGCACGCCCTGCAGCCGGTAGACCTCCTGGATCTCGTTCACGAGGTAGTCGGCCAGCGCCTCGACACCCAGGATCGACAGGATGTCGTGCGGCGCGGGGTGACCGTCCAGCAGGTATTCGCCCTTCTGGATGATGTCGCCTTCCTGGACCGTCAGGTGTTTGCCCTTCGGCACCAGGTAGTCGGCGCGGACCTCCGCATCCTCTTCCGACACGATGGCAATACGGCGCTTGTTCTTGTAGTCGCGGCCGAATTCCACGCGGCCGGTGATCTCGGCGATCACCGCGTGATCCTTCGGACGGCGGGCTTCGAACAATTCCGCCACCCGCGGCAGACCGCCGGTGATGTCGCGCGTCTTGGCCCCTTCGGTCGGGATTCGCGAGATGATGTCGCCCGGGCGGACCACATCACCGTCCTGGACCGAAAGAATGGCACCCACCGCCAGCATGTAGCTGGCCGTCGATCCGTTCTGGAACTTGACCGGCTCGCCCTTCTCGTCCTCGACGACGACCATCGGCTGCAGGCTGGCGCCCTTGGGAGCGCTGCGCCAGTCGACGATCACCTTCGATGCGATACCCGTGGCTTCGTCAGTCTCTTCCTTCACCGACAGGCCGTCGATCACGTCGACGAAACGCGCCTTGCCGCCCGCCTCGGTCACGATCGGCGTGGTGTAGGGGTCCCATTCGGCCATACGCATGCCGCGCTTGGTCTTGGTGCCCTCGTCGAGCAGCAGGCGGGCACCATAGGGCAGCTTGTAGGATTCGAGCGAACGCTCGTCCTTGTCGACCACCTGGACCTGCATGTTGCGCGCCATGACGATGAAGACACCATCGGCATTCTTCACCGTCGAGCGGTTCACCAGGGCGATCTTGCCCTCATGCGTCGCTTCCACGAAGGATTGCTCGGACACCTGCGCGGTACCGCCGATGTGGAAGGTCCGCATCGTCAGCTGCGTGCCGGGTTCGCCGATCGACTGGGCCGCGATGACACCGACGGCTTCGCCGTTGTTCACCTTCGTGCCGCGAGCCAGATCGCGGCCGTAGCAGGTGGCGCAAACGCCGACGCGGGTTTCGCAGGTCAGCGGCGAACGCACTTTCACCGACCGGACCCCGGCCGCTTCGATCGCGGCGATCATGTCCTCGTCGAGATAGGTGCCGGCTTCGCAGACCACCTCGCCCTCGGGCGACTTGACCTGTTCCGCCGCCGAACGGCCGAGAATGCGCTGGCCGAGCGACACCACAACCTCGCCGCCATCGACCACGGCGGTGAGATTGATGCCGTCCGACGTGCCGCAATCGGGCTCGGAGACGATGCAGTCCTGCGCCACGTCCACGAGGCGGCGGGTCAGATAGCCCGAGTTCGCGGTCTTCAGCGCGGTATCGGCCAGACCCTTGCGGGCGCCGTGCGTCGAGTTGAAGTATTCAAGAACGGTCAGACCTTCCTTGAAGTTCGAGATGATCGGCGTCTCGATGATCTCGCCCGAAGGCTTGGCCATCAGGCCGCGCATGCCGGCGAGCTGCTTCATCTGGTTCTTCGAACCCCGGGCACCGGAGTGGGCCATCATGTAGATGGAGTTCACTTCGGTACGGCCTTCGCCGAGGGAATAGGGCTTGGAAACCTCTTCCATCATGGCGTCGGCGACGCGGTCGGTGCACTTCGCCCAGGCGTCGACCACCTTGTTGTACTTCTCACCCTTGGTGATCAGGCCGTCGACATATTGCTGCTCGTATTCGGCAACCAGCTTGCGGGTGTCGTTGACCAGGTCCGCCTTGGCTTCCGGGATGACCATGTCGTCCTTGCCGAAGGAGATGCCCGCCTTGGCGGCTTCCTTGAAGCCGAGCGCCATCATCCGGTCGGCGAAGATGACCGTCGCCTTCTGACCGCAGTGCCGGTAGACCTCGTCGATCAGGAAGCCGATCTGCTTCTTGGTCATCAGCTCATTGGCGATCTGCCACGGCAGTTTCGGGTGCTTCGGCAGCAGGCTGACGATCTTGGCCCGGCCCGGCGTCGTGTCGATCCGCGTGCGCACGGGATTGCCGTCCTCGTCGACGGTCTCGTAGCGCATCCGGATTTTCGTGTGCAGCGAGATCACGCCCGCATCGAGCGCGGCCTCGAGTTCGCCGAGCGTCGCAAAGGCACTGCCCTCGCCCGGCTCGTTCTCCTTGTCGACCGACAGGTAGTAGAGCCCCAGGACGATGTCCTGCGAGGGGACGATGATCGGCTTGCCGTTGGCCGGCGACAGGATGTTGTTCGTCGACATCATCAGCACGCGCGCTTCCAGCTGCGCTTCAAGCGACAACGGAACGTGCACGGCCATCTGGTCGCCGTCGAAGTCGGCGTTGAACGCGGCGCAGACCAGCGGGTGCAGCTGGATGGCCTTGCCCTCGATCAGCTTCGGTTCGAAGGCCTGGATGCCGAGACGGTGCAGCGTCGGCGCCCGGTTCAGGAGAACCGGATGCTCGCGGATCACCTCGTCAAGAATGTCCCAGACTTCCGGACGCTCTTTCTCGACCATTTTCTTGGACTGCTTGACCGTACCCGACAGGCCCTTCGCGTCGAGACGCGCGTAGATGAAGGGCTTGAACAGTTCGAGCGCCATCTTCTTCGGCAGGCCGCACTCGTGCAGCTTCAGTTCCGGGCCGACGACGATGACCGAACGGCCGGAATAGTCGACGCGCTTGCCGAGCAGGTTCTGGCGGAAACGGCCCTGCTTGCCCTTGAGCATGTCGGCGAGCGACTTCAGCGGGCGCTTGTTGGCGCCCGTGATGACGCGGCCGCGGCGGCCATTGTCGAACAGGGCGTCGACGGCCTCCTGCAGCATCCGCTTTTCGTTGCGGATGATGATGTCCGGCGCGCGAAGCTCGATCAGGCGCTTCAGGCGGTTGTTCCGGTTGATCACGCGGCGATAGAGATCGTTCAGGTCCGACGTCGCGAAGCGGCCGCCATCGAGTGGCACCAGCGGGCGCAGTTCCGGCGGGATGACCGGAACGACGGTCAGGATCATCCACTCCGGACGGTTGCCCGACGAGAGCAGCGATTCCAGCGTCTTCAGGCGCTTGGCGTACTTCTTCAGCTTCAGTTCCGACGCAGTCTCGGTGATGTCGGTCCGGATCTTCTCGATCTCGGCCTGGACATCCATCGCCATCAGGACGTCACGGATGCATTCCGCGCCGATACCGGCCGTGAAGGCGTCCTCGCCGTATTCGTCCTGGGCTTCGAGATATTCTTCCTCGGTCAGCAACTGGTAGGGCTGCAGCGGCGTCAGGCCCGGCTCAGTGACGAGATACATCTCGAAATAGAGCACGCGCTCGACATCCTTCAGCGCCATGTCGAGCACCATCGCGATGCGGCTCGGCAGCGACTTCAGAAACCAGATATGCGCGACCGGGGCGGCCAGTTCGATATGGCCCATGCGTTCGCGCCGAACCCGTGCCAGCGTCACTTCCACGCCGCACTTCTCGCAAACGATGCCCTTGTACTTGATGCGCTTGTACTTGCCGCACAGGCACTCATAGTCCTTAACCGGACCGAAGATCCGCGCGCAGAACAGGCCGTCACGTTCCGGCTTGAACGTGCGGTAGTTGATGGTCTCGGGCTTCTTCACTTCGCCGAACGACCAGGAGAGAATTTTCTCCGGGCTGGCCAGCGAGATCCGGATCCGGTCGAAGGTCGGGCCTTCGGCCGCCGGATTGAAGATGTTCATGACCTCTTGGTTCATTACCGTCTCCTTGAAGGAGTAAGCGGAGCGGCTCGAGGGCCGCTCCGCGAAAATCCGATCGGGCTTAGCTGTTCTTCAGTTCGACGTTGAGGCCGAGCGAGCGCATTTCCTTGACGAGCACGTTGAAGCTCTCCGGAACACCCGCCTCGAACGTGTCGTCGCCGCGCACGATGGCCTCGTAGACCTTCGTCCGGCCGGCCACGTCGTCCGACTTCACCGTCAGCATTTCCTGCAGCGTGTAGGCGGCGCCATAGGCTTCGAGTGCCCACACTTCCATCTCGCCGAAACGCTGGCCGCCGAACTGCGCCTTGCCGCCCAGCGGCTGCTGGGTCACGAGGCTGTACGGGCCGATCGAGCGGGCGTGGATCTTGTCATCCACCAGGTGGTGCAGCTTCAGGATATGCATGATGCCGACCGTGACCTTGCGGCGGAATTGCTCGCCCGTCTGGCCATCGTGCAGCGTTACCTGGCCCGAGCTTTCAAGACCGGCCATCTGCAGGTGCTCGACGATGTCCGGCTCGCGGGCACCATCGAAGACCGGTGTCGCGATCGGCACACCCGGCATCAGGTTCCGGCTGAGCTCGGCGATTTCATCGTCGGTGTCCGGCATCTCCTCGTTCTCGCCATAGGCGTGTTTGAGAACAGCCTTCAGCGGGTCGATCTTGCCGTCGCGCAGATAGGCCTCGTAGGCTTGGCCGATCTGCTTGCCGAGGCCCACGCAGGCCCAGCCAAGGTGGGTTTCGAGGATCTGTCCGACATTCATCCGTGAGGGCACGCCGAGCGGATTGAGCACCACGTCGACCGGGGTGCCGTCTTCCAGGTAAGGCATGTCTTCGACCGGCGCGATCTTCGAGATCACGCCCTTGTTGCCGTGACGGCCGGCCATCTTGTCGCCCGGCTGGAGCTTGCGCTTCACCGCGACGAACACCTTGACCATCTTCATCACGCCCGGCGGCAGCTCGTCGCCGCGCTGCAGCTTGTCGACCTTGTCCTCGAAGCGTCGATCGAGGCGCGCCTTGGAGTCGTCGTACTGCTTCTTCAGCGCTTCGACCTCGGCCATGACCTTTTCGTCATCGAGGCTGATCTTCCACCACTGGCTGGCCGGCACGTCGGAAAGGCTTTCCTCGGTAACCTTGCCCTTCTTGAAC
This sequence comes from Hyphobacterium vulgare, assembly GCF_042643335.1. Lineage (NCBI taxonomy): Bacteria > Pseudomonadati > Pseudomonadota > Alphaproteobacteria > Maricaulales > Maricaulaceae > Hyphobacterium > Hyphobacterium vulgare. Next base: position 11,000 of record NZ_JBHRSV010000022.1, on the reverse strand, counting down.
CCGCGCGGGCCGGACGTGGCGTCCTTGCCGATCATCAGGTCCTTCAGGCGGCCAAAGATATTGCGCTCGAGGATGGTGAGCTCGTCGTCGCGGTCCTTGCCGAGACGTTCGATCTCTTCACGCTCGATCGTGATCGCGCGCTCGTCCTTGTCGACACCGTGACGGTTGAAGACGCGGACTTCCACGATCGTGCCGGTCGTGCCCGGCGGCAGACGCAGCGACGTGTCGCGCACGTCGGACGCCTTTTCGCCGAAGATGGCGCGCAGAAGCTTTTCTTCCGGCGTCATCGGGCTTTCGCCCTTCGGCGTGACCTTGCCGACCAGGATGTCGCCCGCTTCGACTTCGGCACCGATCGACACGATGCCGGCCTCGTCGAGATTGCGCAGGGCTTCCTCGCCGACATTCGGGATGTCGCGGGTGATTTCCTCCGGGCCCAGCTTGGTGTCGCGGGCCATGACCTCGAATTCCTCGATGTGGATCGAGGTAAACACGTCATCGCGGACGATGCGCTCGGAGATCAGGATCGAGTCCTCGAAATTGTACCCGTTCCACGGCATGAACGCGACGAGCGGGTTCCGGCCAAGCGCCAGTTCGCCCAGATCGGTCGACGGACCGTCCGCGATGATGTCGCCGGTCACGACCTCGTCGCCGACCTTCACGATCGGACGCTGGTTGATGCAGGTCGACTGATTGGAACGCTGGAACTTCGCCAGGCGGTAGATGTCGACACCCGACTTGGTCGGGTCGAGATCCTTGGTGGCGCGGATGACGATACGCGTCGCATCCACCTGCTCCACCACGCCGTCGCGGCGCGCCACGATCGTCGCACCGGAATCCCGGGCCACGACCGATTCCATGCCGGTTCCGACCAGCGGAGCTTCCGCCTGCAGAAGCGGCACGGCCTGACGCTGCATGTTCGAACCCATGAGGGCGCGGTTGGCGTCATCGTTTTCCAGGAAGGGGATCAGCGCCGCGGCAACCGAAACCACCTGCTTCGGCGACACGTCGATATAATCCACGTCTTCCCGCGGCACGAGCGTGACATCGCCGCCGACACGGCAGTTGACGAACTCGTTCGCCAGCTCGCCCTTGTCGGAAACCGACGCATTCGCCTGCGCGATCGCGAACTTGGCTTCCTGCATCGCCGAGAGATACTCGACCTTGTCAGTCAGCTTGCCGTTCTCGACCTTGCGGTACGGGCTCTCGATGAAGCCGTACTTGTTCACCCGGGCATAGGTCGAAAGCGAGTTGATCAGGCCGATATTCGGCCCTTCCGGCGTTTCGATCGGGCAGATCCGGCCATAGTGGGTCGGGTGCACGTCGCGCACTTCGAAACCGGCGCGCTCGCGCGTCAACCCCCCCGGTCCAAGCGCCGACAGGCGGCGCTTGTGGGTCACTTCCGAGAGCGGATTGGTCTGGTCCATGAACTGCGACAGCTGCGAGGAGCCGAAGAATTCGCGCACCGCGGCCGCCGCCGGCTTGGCGTTGACCAGGTCGTGCGGCATGACGGTCTCGATATCGACCGAGCTCATCCGCTCCTTGATCGCGCGCTCCATGCGCAGCAGGCCGATGCGGTACTGGTTTTCCATCAACTCGCCGACCGAACGCAGGCGGCGGTTGCCGAGGTTGTCGATGTCGTCGATCTCGCCCTTGCCGTCACGCAGGTCCACCAGCGTCCGGAGAACGGCGATGATGTCTTCCTTGCGCAGCACGCGGACATCGTCCGGGCAGTCGAGGTCGAGGCGCATGTTCATCTTCACGCGGCCGACCGCGGAGAGGTCGTAGCGTTCGGAGTCGAAGAACAGGCCGTTGAACAGGGCCTCGGCGGTGTCAGCGGTGGGCGGCTCGCCCGGACGCATGACACGGTAGATGTCGACGAGCGCGTTCTCGCGGTTCTCGTTCTTGTCCACCGCCAGCGTGGTCCGCATGTACGGACCCTTGCCATAGGCGTCGATGTCCAGCACGTCGATGTCGCCGATGCCGGCCTCGGTCATTTCGGCGAGGTTTTCCTCGGTGATCTCGTCACCGGCCTCGGCGAAAATTTCACCGGTCTGCACATTGACGATGTCTTCCGCGACGAAGCGGCCATACAGCGCCTCGTCACCGACCAGCAGTTCCGTCACGCCGTCTTCGGCCAGCTTGTTCGCCGTACGGGCAGCGATCTTCTTGCCGGCCGGGGCAATCATTTCGCCCGACTTGGCGTCGATCAGGTCCGTCGACGGCTTCACACCGCGCCAGCGTTCCTTCACATAGGGGATCGTCCAGCCCTTCTTGCCGCGCGTGTAGGACACGCGGTCATAAAAGGTGGCCAGGATCTCTTCCTTGTCCATGCCCAGGGCATAGAGCAGCGTCGTCGCCGGCAGCTTCCGGCGCCGGTCGAGGCGCATGTGCAGCACGTCCTTGGCGTCGAATTCGAAGTCGAGCCAGGAACCGCGATAGGGAATGATGCGGGCCGCGAAAAGGTATTTGCCCGACGCGTGGGTCTTGCCCTTGTCATGGTCGAAGAACACGCCCGGGGAGCGGTGCATCTGCGAAACGATGACGCGCTCGGTGCCGTTGACGATGAACGTGCCCTTGTCGGTCATGAGCGGGATGTCGCCCATGTAGACGTCCTGCTCCTTGATGTCCTTCACGGAGCGGGCACCGGTTTCCTCGTCCACGTCGAACACGACGAGACGCATCTTCACCTTCAGCGGCGCCGCATAGGTCATGTCGCGCTGCTGGCACTCTTCCGTGTCGTACTTCGGCGCTTCGAATTCGTAGGACACGAAGTCCAGAACCGCGCGCTCGGAGAAGTCCTTGATCGGGAAGACCGACTTGAAAACAGCCTGAAGACCGTCATCCGGGCGCTCGCCCGCCGACATGTCCTTCAGGAGAAACTGGTCATAGGAGCTCTTTTGAACCTCGATCAGGTTCGGCATCGCGACCGTTTCAGGAATACGGCCGAAAGACTTGCGAATGCGCTTCTTACCGGTGAACGACAGACCCATGTCCGCTCCCTTCACAGCGCCCTGAAAGGCGCCGGTTTCATTCCGTGGCGAACCGGAAACCCGGTCCTTCCCTGCGAATGGCCGGACAGGTCCGGCCGCGATGTCCGGATCGGCCCCAGCAGGAGACGGGCGCGATCCGGCTTGTTTTCAGGGACGGCTCGACGGGCGCGCGGAATCGCTCCGCACGCCCGTCGACGTCCCGATACGTCCCAAAAGGGACGCTTACTTCAGCTCGACAGAGGCGCCAGCCTCTTCCAGCTGCTTCTTCATCGCCTCGGCATCGGCCTTGGAAGCGCCTTCCTTGACGGTCTTCGGCGCACCCTCGACGAGGTCCTTGGCTTCCTTCAGTCCGAGGCCGGTGATGGCACGGACTTCCTTGATGACGTTGATCTTCTTGTCGCCAGCGGCGGTCAGAACGACGTCAAACTCGGTCTTCTCTTCGGCCGCAGCAGCTTCGCCGCCGCCACCGCCCGGCATCGCCGCCATCGCGACCGGAGCCGCGGCGGAAACGCCCCACTTTTCTTCCAGAAGCTTGGCCAGTTCGGCGGCTTCCATGACGGTCAGACCGGAAAGGTCTTCGGCCAGTTGTTCGATCTTCGACATGTGTTTCAGTCCTTGAACAGATTTGATGCGTTGGTCGTTGCAGAGACGACGTCAGGCGGCTTTCTGGGCGTAGGCGTTGATCACGCGCGCCAGCTGGGCAGCCGGAGCCTGGACCACACCGGCAACCTTGGTCGCCGGAGCCTGGATGAGACCCACCAGCTTGCCGCGCAGCTCGTCGAGCGACGGCAGGCTCGCGAGGGACTTCACCCCGCCTTCATTGAGAACCGTTTCTCCCATCATGCCGCCGAGGATCACGAACTTGTCGTTTTCCTTGGCGAAATTGACGGCCGCCTTGGGCGCCGCGACAGGGTCCACGGAAAAAGCGATCGCAACCGGACCCGTGAACAGGTCCCCGACGCTTTCCGCCGCATTGCCCTGCAGGGCGATCTTGGCGAGACGGTTCTTCACCACCTTCAACTGCCCGCCAGCTTCACGAAGCTTGACACGCAGCGACGTCATTTCCGCAACGGTGAGGCCGGTATAGTGGCCGACGACCACTGCACCGGATTCAGCGAAAATCCCTTTCAGGACCTCCACCGCCTCGGCTTTTTGAGCTCGCTCCATTGCGGTCTCCCGTTTTAAGCGGCCGGCCCATCCGGTCGCTCTACAAAAAGCTCCCGCTCCGGCATGCCGGATCGGGAACTTTCCTGTCCCGGGGTTTGAACCGTCGCCGCGCCGCACAGGAGACCTGCACAAGGACACGCCTTCGAATTCTCACTCCCGTCTGCGCAGGGCTTCAGACGATTAAGCGGTCCGGGTCTCCCCTTCCCGCCCCTGCGGTCTCGGACAGGCTGGCCGGCGCGTCTGGCATGTGCCTCGTCGCCGGCCTGATCCGGGGCCCGAAAGCCCCGGAAACCCTTGGTCTGGCCTTACGCGGCCGCGCTGGACTGCGCGCTCGCCTCGGCCGTATCGATCTTCACGCCCGGACCCATGGTCGAGCTGAGCGCGATCTTCTTCAGATAGGTGCCCTTGGCACCCGACGGCTTGGCCTTGACGATCGCGTCGAGGAAAGCGCGCAGATTCTCTTCCAGCGCCTTCTCGGAGAAGCTCGCCTTGCCGACGCCGGCGTGGATGATACCGGCCTTCTCGACCCGGAATTCCACGGCACCGCCCTTGGAATCGGCCACCGCCTTGGTGACGTCCATCGTGACCGTACCGACCTTCGGATTCGGCATCATGCCGCGCGGGCCGAGCACTTTGCCCAGACGTCCGACCACCGGCATCATGTCCGGCGTCGCGATCACCTTGTCGAAGTCCATGCGGCCATTCTGGATTTCTTCGGCCAGCTCGTCGGCGCCGACCACGTCAGCCCCCGCCTTCTTGGCTTCCTCGGCCTTTGCGCCCTTGGCGAACACCGCCACCCGCACCGAGCGGCCGGTGCCGTTCGGCAGGTTGCACACGCCGCGGACCATCTGGTCGGCATGGCGCGGGTCGACATTGAGATTGATCGCCACTTCGATCGTTTCGTCGAACTTCGCCTTCGCATTCGCCTTCACGAGCGAGACCGCCTCGGTCAGGCCGTGCAGCTTGTCGCGATCGATCGCGGAATAGGCAGTCGACAGTCGCTTGTTCTTCGCCATCGGACCTACTCCACCACTTCCAGGCCCATCGAGCGGGCCGAGCCGGCGATGATCTTCGTCGCCTGATCAAGATCGTTCGCGTTGAGATCGGCCATCTTGGCCTCGGCAATCTCGCGGCACTGCGCCATGGTCACCTTGCCGACCGGGCCGGTCTTGCCCGTCGTGCCGGAGCCCTTCTGGACTTTCGCGGCCTTCTTCAGGAAGAAGCTCGCCGGCGGCGTCTTCGTCTGGAAGGTGAAGGACTTGTCCTGGTAGACGGTGATGACGGTGGGAATCGGCATTCCCTTTTCCATCTCTTGCGTCTTGGCGTTGAACGCCTTGCAGAACTCCATGATGTTGACGCCGCGCTGACCCAGCGCCGGGCCGATCGGCGGGGACGGATTGGCCGCCCCGGCCGGAACTTGCAGCTTGATATAGCCGGTAATCTTCTTCGCCATTTCCCTTACTCCGTTTCAAAGGGTGGCGCGGTGCGAAGCCGGAATGGACTTTCCCGGCCTCTCCCGCGCCCGTTTCACGCTCAGGCGTTTTTCTCGACCTGCGCGTATTCCAGCTCGACCGGGGTCGCCCGGCCGAAAATGTTGATCGCCACCTTCAGGCGGCCCTTCTCGTCGTCGACCTCTTCCACAACGCCGTTGAAGCTCTGGAAGTGGCCGTCGATCACGCGGACCGTTTCGCCGATCTCGTAGGAGACGGTGGGACGCGGACGTTCCGCATCCTCTTCCATCTGACCCAGGATCCGCTTGACCTCGTTTTCCGAGACCGGGATCGGCTTGCTCGCCGACCCCAGGAAGCCGGTGACTTTCGGCGTATTCTTCACGAGGTGGTAGGCCGCGTCGGTCATGTCCATCTTCACCAGCACGTAGCCAGGGAAGTATTTGCGTTCCGCGTTGACCTTGCGGCCCTTGCGGACTTCGACCACGTCCTCGGTCGGAACGAGAATTTCCTCGAACTTCTCTTCAAGGCCCTGGGCCCGCGCCTCGACGCGGATCGCCTCGGCGACCTTCTTTTCGAAATTCGAATAGGCGTGGACGATATACCACTTAGCCGACATCAATGTCTCCGTCACGCGCCGAGGCTGAAAATGCCCTCGATCCCGAACGAGATCGCGAGATCGACAAGGAAGAAAAAGAGCGTGGCGAAGGCGACCATGATCAGAACCATGATGGTCGACACCCACGTTTCTTTCCACGTGGTCCAGGTAACCTTGCGCGCTTCCTGGCGGACTTGCGCCAGGAACTGGAACGGGTTCGCCCGTTTCTTCTTCGGCGCCGGGGCGGAAACGCCCTTCGCAGCCGGTTTTGTCTTGTCGCTACGCGTCATCGTTCAAATCACATCGGGCCGTGCAGATAGGCCGCCTTTACCAAAAACGCAATGGCAGGGGCGGAGGGACTCGAACCCACGACCTGCGGTTTTGGAGACCGCTGCTCTACCAGCTGAGCTACACCCCTAGAAGGACGCGCCTCCTAGCACGCCGATCCCGTATCCGCCACATCGGAGCGCAGGCTTCTACACGGGTCTTTCGCGCTTGAAAACCGTCCTGTCGAAAAAAGTAGCGGCGGGCCCCGGAGGGCCCGCCGCCTTTGGCGTTTATCGTCTTGGGACGAACGACTTAGAAGTCGACCGTGATACCCGCGAAGATGTAGCGGCCAACCGCGTCATAGACCTGCGGGAACGTGTTACCGTTACCGAAGCCCGCACCGACTGCCGACGAAAGCGGCGGTTCGGAGTCGAGGATGTTGTTCACACCGAAGCGCAAACGCATGTCCTCGCTGGCGTACCAGTTGCCCGAGAGGTCGAAGTAGTTCTGGGCATCGAGCGTGGCGTTGATCGCCGCACCGCCGCCGAACTGGTTGACCGAGGCGAAGTGACGCCACGTCAGAGCCGCGTCGAAGTCGTAGGCCGACGTCCAGGTGGCGCGGAACTTGTGGCGCCATTCCGGATTCGGCGTACCGCACTGGCCACCATAGGTGCCAACGCAATCGAACGGAGCCGCACCCGGGAAGGAGACCGTCTCAAGCGAGTTGAGATAGGTACCGACCAGGTCGAACGCCAGCGAGCCGGCATTCGGGCCGATGAAGTCGAGATCCATGCCGTAGACGGCATTGATGTCGAAACCATCGGTCGAGAGCGAACCGGTGTTGATGTTCGTGGCGATGATGTAGCCCGTCTGGTTGGCCCAGAGCGTGCCGCCATTGCCGCGGTTGATCAGCGAGCAGAACGCCGCATCGCCCGTGGCCAGACACTCGGCGAGCGCCTGGGACGGCGGGATCGTGCCGACCAGATCGTCCACCTGGATGTCGAAGTAGTCGACCGACACCGTCAGACCCGGGATGAATTCCGGCGAGAAGATCAGGCCAAGCGTGATCGTATCGGCGGTTTCCGGGGCCAGGTTCGGGTTACCACCCGTCAGCTGGTTGAACTGACCGGCCGGGTTGTCGGCGATATTGCCGTACTGGGCAGCCGTCACGCCGGTGTTCGCACACTGGGCGAGGGTCGCCGTGGGGACCGGACCCGAGCACGGATCGTAGTTGCCGTTCGCACCAGAGGAGAGGTCGAACAGACCGATCGACTGGGTCGAGAACAGCTCGATGACGTTCGCGGCACGAACGGCACGCTGCAGGCTGGCCCGGGCACGCAGGTCCGGAACCGGGCTCCACTCGAGAGCCGCCTTGTAGGTGTCGGTTTCCACGCCCGAGGAGTAGCTCGAGAAGCGGTAAGCGAATTCCGCGTTCAGGAACTCGAAGCCCGGACGGCCTTCGATGATCGGCACACGAAGCTCGGTGAAGAGTTCGTACACGTCCTGCGAACCGGAGACCGGGGTCGTCGGGCCGCCCTGACCGAAGCCGTCACCAGCCTGGTAGTTGGCGTCCGGCAGCAGTTCCAGGGAGTCACGGCGATATTCCGCACCCACCGCGAACGCCACCGGCGTGTCGGCGGCCGGCGACTGGAGGCCGAACAGGTCACCAAAGACCGAGCCCGACAGGATCTGCTGGGTGGTCTGACCATCCTGCAGCAGCGGGTTGGTGATGTAGTTGATCGACGCTTGAGACGGCGTACCCGAGAAGATGTTGTAGGGCACGCAAGCCGGATCGTCGTTCGACGGATCGGCGTCGGCATTCACGGCGCAGACGATGTTGCCACCGCCGTCGAGCACGGCGTTCAGTGCCAGCGACGACTTCCGGACCGAGATTTCGTTCCGGTAGTTTTCCGCCATGTGCACGTTCGCGAACGAACCGTACATGTCGTAGGACAGGCCGGTGTTGAAGAAGTCACCGCGCGTGCCGAACACGCCGCGATACATGGTGTGACGGACGTCGGACTGACGCGGGCCGCCTTCCACGTTACGGCGCAGGATGAGCACGCCTTCCGCGATGTCGTTCGGACCCAGGCCCTGGCTGGTGCAGAGGAAGTTGACCTGCTGCGCCGTCAGGAACGGGTTGTTACAGTTGATGCCGCCCGAGGAACCGGCGACGCCGCCGCCGAACACGCCCGACGGAGCGATCTGCGCCAGCGAGCGCGTGTCCATCGCCGTCAGTTCGGAGTAGACGTCGAAGTGACGGTTCACTTCGTAGTGCGCATTGGCACCCAGCACGTAGCGGGTGTCCGGACGCTGGTAGAAGTTGTACGGGTTGAAGTTGAACGTGTCCGACGTGAAGTCACGAGCGATGAACTCGGAACCGTTGGTCCGGAACCAGGCACCGTGCGGATAGGCGTTCGGGCCGACGTTCAGGAAGTTGGCAACCGCATTGGTCGACGAACCCGAGCACGAGAACTCGGTACCGCCATTGGTCGTACCGAAGGCGCAAGCGGAATAGTCGCGGTTGGCCTGGTAGACCGGGGCGACGTTGCGATAGGTCACGTAGAGGGTCGCGTTGCCGCGGCCGTCCGGCGTGTTCACACCCATCACGCCCGACAGCTCGGTCGCCGCGCCGTCGATAACCCGGTCGTCGGGCTGACGGAACTGCGACGGGTTGTTCGCCGCATTGTTGGCGATCAGCGTTGCCATCGTCGAGTTGTCGTTGGTGTGCTGGTAGAAGCTGTACTGAGCGTCGAACCGCACGCCTTCGAAATTGTCGTCGAGGTAGAAGTTGACGACGCCGGCAACGGCGTCCGAACCGTAAACGGCCGAAGCACCACCGGTCAGAACTTCCACGCGCTCGATCAGCGCGCCCGGGATCTGGTTGAGGTCGGCGGCAACGGAGCGCGGCGAGCCGTACGGCAGGCGGCGGCCATTGACGAGAACCAGCGTACGGGCCGCACCGATACCACGAAGGTTGACGGTGGCGGTACCGGTCGCGCCGTTGGAGATGTTCGAGCCCTGACCCGCGAACGCTTGCGGCAGGGTGTTGACCATGTCCTCAACGCGGATGACACCGCGGTCCTGGAACTCTTCGGCGTCGATCTGCGTCACCGGGCTGGTCGAAACGAGGTTGGCCGACGGAATGCGGGTGCCGGTAACGACAACCCGATCTTCCGGCTGGGCGCCTTCCTCCTCTTGTGCCATCGCGGACGCGGTCGAAAGACCGATACCGCCGATGAGCGTGCTCGCCATCAGGCAAGCCTTGAAGGTGTTGCGTCTCACTCTGTATTCCCTCCGAGTAGGTCGATGGCGAGGTGGACCTCACCATACTGTGATTGGCTTTGTGACGCCCGGTTTCAGACAATAGGGTTCCACGGGCATCACACCATGCGCGGCGGAGGCTAGTGACTCGGCCCCCGGCGGGTCAATGCGACAGTCCTGTAACAGCCCCGCTTCACGTGATTTGGCATGGCGGTGTTGCGCGAATGACGCACCAATCCCCCTTGCGGGATGATTGCGCCGCGACCATGCGCCTGAAACGCGAACGGAGCGACGCTTCGCCGGGCGATTCCCGTTGGGCGGGCATGTCCCGAAAGCCCGCCCTCTCCTCCCCCGCGAGGCCGGCCTGACAGCACAAAGAAAAAGGCCGCCGGCGCGTGCCGGCGGCCTTTCAAACCGTCTGGATATCCAGACCTAGTCGATGATTTTCGCGACGACGCCGGCGCCGACGGTACGGCCGCCCTCACGGATGGCGAAGCGCAGGCCCTGGTCCATGGCGATCGGAGTGATCAGCTCGACATGGATTTCGACATTGTCGCCCGGCATCACCATCTCGGTGCCCTCTTTCAGCGACACCACACCCGTCACGTCCGTCGTGCGGAAGTAGAATTGCGGGCGGTAGTTGGTGAAGAACGGCGTGTGACGGCCACCCTCTTCCTTCGTCAGGATGTAGGCTTCCGCCTCGAACTTCGCGTGCGGCTTGATCGAGCCCGGCTTGGCCAGAACCTGGCCGCGCTCAACGCCCGCACGGTCGATGCCGCGCAGAAGAACGCCGACATTGTCCCCCGCCTGGCCCTGGTCGAGCAGCTTGCGGAACATTTCAACGCCCGTGCACGTCGTCTTCACCGTGTCGCGGATGCCGATGATCTCGATTTCCTCGCCAACCTTCACAATGCCGCGCTCGATCCGGCCCGTCACGACCGTGCCCCGGCCCGAGATCGAGAACACGTCCTCGATCGGCATCAGGAACGGAAGGTCAACCGGACGCTCCGGCGTCGGAATGTAGGCGTCAACCGCCGCCATCAATTCCTTGATCTTCTCTTCGCCGATCTCCGGATTGTTGCCTTCCAGAGCCGCCAGGGCCGAACCCGCGATGATCGGAATGTCGTCGCCCGGGAAGTCGTAGGACGACAGAAGTTCACGAACTTCCATCTCAACCAGTTCCAGAAGCTCGGGATCGTCCACCTGGTCGACCTTGTTCAGGAACACAACCAGAGCCGGAACACCGACCTGACGCGCCAGAAGAAT
>NZ_JBHRSV010000021.1:0-1920 GCF_042643335.1 Hyphobacterium vulgare | reverse complement strand
GATGATCTGCTCCTCCGAATAGCGGCTCTTTCGCATCGTCCATCCTCTTCTCGATGGACTCTACCACGTTCAATTGGCCGGAATTCAGGGGGCTGGGTCACTCGCGACGCTGGTATGGATCAAACATTTTGGCAATTCTGAAACTTTGAGTTCGGATTTGCCAATAAAGGCAAACTTCGGACAAGCGTTTGTAGCTGAGTGCCTTAAGGCGTTATGGGCCGATCAATCCATCTCTGATCGTTCAATCAACCGAATGATCGAAGTAGCGCGCAATTCCATCAAATCACTCATCGATGAGGACGAAAAGGCGTTCAAAGCGTTTCGGTGAAAATACAGCCGCATGCGGATAAGCCGCGCCAAAGCTCGCTCAAGGTCATCCAAAATCGGCAGCCTTCGTCAACGGTTTCGAGATTCCTGGCTTGAGTTGGAAGCAACTCACCCAAAGGCAGTAATGGCATGGCCGCGTCCAACCGCTGAGGAACGAACAGCGGAAGAGTGGCTCGCCGACTATGGCCGGCGCACATGGCCGATGCGCATCCGCATGCGTGATTTGGACTGAGCGATTGTCAACCGAACCGCACAAAATCGATCACGGAATTTCGGTCGATTTTGGGTTCGAAAACTAGTGCGCATCCATTCGACGTGTGAAACTTAAAAGGCCGTTGCGTCACTCCCTGCACGGCCCGATCTCTTTAGAAACGCAAGCGTGACGCGCCTTTAGCCCGCCCATCGTGCGGAAAGGAGTAGTCATGTCAGGACTTAAGGAAATCCCGCTCATCTTCGTCGTACGCGAGGCCGGATGGGTGAAGGGCCCGTCGAAAGCGGTGTTGATCGCACTGACGCTTCGCACCGGAAAAGACAAACGCGCGCCTTGGCCTTCAATCAGGCTTATCGCGCGCGACTCCGGTTTTTCGGAGCGCACCGTGAAGCGCGCGCTTTCAAACCTCCAACGTCTTGACGTCGTTCGTGTCCGCAACCGGCCGGGACGCTCCAGCTTCTATCACGTGAACGACAAAAGGATCCGCGAACTGGGAACTGCCAATTCAAACAGCTCAGGTCAGGCTGACCCGACGGAGGAGGAAGGTAGCAGCGCACGGCCAGATTGGCCTGAGCCTCAGTCAGTCAGTCGTGGGTCCGGTGACGTAATGGCCCACGATTCTTCCATTGAGTCTTCCAATAATGAGAATGGCGGTACGGACGGATTCGAGAGAATTCGCAAACTCAACGCCGAGCGTTCCATCGAGGCAGAAATCGCCTTCGTGGAGGCGCTTGAAGCCAAGGGCTACGGATCAGTCGCAACCGCCCTGCTGATCGGAAACGAACCAGCTTTCAGATTGTACGAGGACACGAGTAGTACGCATTGTTCTAATCGACCGAGCTTCCTTTTCGTCTGGTATGCCGCCGCGATCGGCAAGGACAAACGCATTCCAAAAGCGATATTTACGCTCGGCCTGCACTGCGACCAGCTCATTTCCTGGCGAAAGTTCGAACGCCTACAGGCTGAACACCCCGATCGGCACTTTTCTGACGTCCCTGTCTCGACCCTGAAAGAGGCGCTGTCCGGGTGATGGCTAGACCCAGAGCACGCGAACGCACGGGTCCTACCGGGCCAGGTTCCGTATACGGGGAGGCTGAGCGCTTAATTTCGCCAGACACACAACATCGGGCGATGGTTTACAGTGACGGGTTTACAGTTGACTTTCAGGCGAGCGCTTCAGTCGGACACAACGCTCTGGCGGTCGAGGCGCTCTCACCTCGAGAACGAATTTCCGAGATCGGCCAGATACTTGCGGTCGGCCTCATCCGCGCAACTTTATCGGCAAATACCGCTCCCGGGACTGGACTTCGGCGTGATTTCGAGCGCTCGTCAGAAGAGACAAACTCATGACGAGACATCGCGATCCCTTCCCCGAACTGAAG